>JAXMGQ010000041.1:0-47170 GCA_046347195.1 Steroidobacteraceae bacterium | reverse complement strand
GCGAGCGCCGCACTGCTCGCGGCGGCCGACCGCGGGGTGAAGGTGCGCGTGCTGGTGGACGACCTCTTGATCGATGCGCCCGACAAGGCGTTGCTCGCACTTGCCCGGCACCCCAACATCGACATCCGCATCTACAACCCGCGACACCGGACTGGCGTGCGCACGGTGAAACGGCTGGCCAACATCCTCACCGACTTCCGCGGCGTCAACCAGCGCATGCACGACAAGACCTTCACGGTGGATGGACGCATAGCCATCACCGGCGGCCGCAACATGGCCGATGAATACTACGATTTCGATCATGCCTACAACTTCCGCGATCGCGATGCCCTGCTGGTGGGCGCGGCGGTGGGGCAGGTGCACGAGAGCTTCGAACGGTTCTGGTGGAGCCCACTGGCCGTGCCGGTGGAGGAGCTGTTCGATGGCCTCGGGTTCTTCCAGAAGAACGTCTCGGTGGATTCGGCCGGGGTGCAGGCGGTGTACACCGAGCTGCGCCGCTACGCGGCGGACCCGTCGAATTTCTCTCCGGCCGTGCGCGCCACCATCGAGTCCATGCCGCAGACCTTTCCGGCACTGACCGGCGGCCTGCGCTGGACGCGGGCGCGATTCCTGTCCGACATTCCCGGCAAGAACCAGTCGCGCTTTGCCCTCGACGGCGGCGGGCGTACGACCGCGGACCTCGCGCGGCTGCTGGACTCGGCGAGGACGGAGGTGCTGATCGAATCACCGTACCTGGTGCTGTCGGATCCCGCGCTCGAGGCCTTCAGCCGGCTGCGCGCGCGTGGCGTGCGCGTGCGCATCTGCACCAACTCGCTGGCCTCCACCGACAACCTGCAGGCCTTCAGCGGTTATCGCAAGCAGCGAGCGCGGCTGCTGCGGCTGGGCCTCGAGATCCACGAATACCGTCCCGATCCCGAGGTGCGCCGCCAGGTGATGCAGCGTTTCCGCGACCTCGAGCGCGAGGCGCCGGTGTTCGCGCTGCACGCCAAGACCCTGGTGGTGGACGAGCGCGCCGTGTTCATCGGCACCTACAACCTCGACCCGCGCTCGGAAAACCTCAACACCGAGGCCGGGGTGGTGATCGAGGATGCCGGCATCGCGACGCAAGTGGCCGAGGCGATCCGCGTGGACCTCGAGCCCGGGAACAGCTGGGATGCAGCGCGCGATGATCCGGACAGGAAAGCCGCCGGCGGCGGCGCCTGCGTGCGGCTGTGGCAGATGCTGCCCTTGAAGCCATTCTCTAGAGCGCGCTTCCTCCTGGTACTCTGGAGAGACTCACTGTCATATAAAAGCTATTAAATTAGCATTTAATGCGCGATATATGCTATTAATGCTATTTAAATGGCGTTCATGATCAGATCCCGCGAGGTACTGCCAGCAACTGGCGGCTCGCTCCAGGGCACGCCGCCTGGCCTTGAATCTCAGGCGGCAGGGCTCGCTGAAAGAGCCGGCCTGTCGTTCAGGCCGTCCGCCGATTCGAAGCGGTGCGCCGATCAGCCTGGAGAATTTCGTGCGCATTCTCGAGGTGCTCGGGGCTGCGGATGACCTGAGGAAGGTCCTGGAAGAGGGACCCGGTCTCACCATCGAGCGGCTGGAGCGATTGGAGAAGGGCAGGGAACGCAAGCGTGCGGGCCGGCGCAAGACATGAAGAAGCTCGATGTCTACTACTCCGGGTGGGGCGAGGATTTGCACCTCGGGACCTTGGCCGAGGGGCGTGCCGCCACTGTTTTCGAGTACAGCGCGGACGCATTGGACCGAAAGCTCGAGCTGTCACCATTCAAATATCCGCTTGCTGCCCGGTCGTACACGTTTGCGCGACGAAGCCCGCTGCCGGTGCCAGGATTCATTCATGATTGCCTTCCGGATGGCTGGGGCCTGCTGCTCATGGATCGCGCAGTCCGGGACAGTGGTCGTGATCCAGCAACGCTCACCACACTGGATCGTCTCGCCATCATCGGGGACAGCGCCATCGGAGCGCTTCGCTTCGCACCTCCTGAGGATCTGAAAATCACCCGGCAGGACGCCGATCTTCTCGCGTTGGCACGGGCAGTTCGGGTCGGGCCGGGAAGATGCGACGGGTGTTGCTGCCACTGCTGCAGAAGGTCGGCTCGCCGCAAGGTGCCCGGCCCAGGCTGCCCTGTGGTATGCGCCGCGAACAGGTGAGATGTCGACCCGGGAATTCGCGGAGTGCGGATCCACAACCGTGAAGTTTCCCGCGTGAGGAACATCGGAAGTCTGCGCGCTCGGGCTCTCTACGCGCGACTCGCCACCGAGGCAGGCGTCCAGGTGCCGGAAACGAGATTCTTCCCCCTTCGCGCACTGAAGAGCACTGCCTTTGGCGCTGCCGAATTCGATCGGGTCGGCGGCCTGCAGGCGCCGATCAGAGTTGCGCGGCCCTCGCCGGACGTGAACTTCCGGGAAGGCCATGATCGACTACGGCGACATGCTTCGCCTGGTGATGCGCCCTGACCGGAATCGTCGTGAAGTGGAGCAGATGTTCTCGAGGTGCGTGTTCAATGTCGTCTTCAACAACCGGGACGATCATCTCAGGAACTTCGCCTTTCGCATGCAGCGCGACGGTGAGTGGAGGCTTTCGCCCGCGTTCGACCTGACCTTTTCAGAGGGCTTCGGCGGCCAGCATTGGAACAGCGTGATGACCAAGGGTGCGCAGATCACCCGTGATGACCTGTTGAGCGTCGCCCAGATGGGTGGCCTCAAGACGGCGGCCGCGAAGCGGGCGATCAGCCAGGTGCTCGACTCACTTCCGTCCTGGTCGCGGTTGTCGAAGAGTCTTCCGATGACCAGGGAAACCCGCAGGAAAGTCCATGAAAGAGTCCTGGCGAACGCAAGGAGATGCTAATGCGCAGCGTGATTCGCTGCCAGGTAGTCGATCACCGCCTCCGCCTCCGCGTCACTGAGTTTCGCGCCCTTTGCCAGCATTGCGTCGACCTGCGCGCGCCACTGGCCGGCGGTGCGCGGCGTGCGCAACACGGTCTCTAGCGCGTGGCATTGCGAGCAGGCCCGCTCGAAGCTGGCGCGGGCATCGATGGGATGTTGGCTGGTCGCGGGTTCGGTGGTCGCGGTGGCTGAAGCGCTCTGCGGCCCTGTCGGTGGCAGCTTCCCGGTTCCGTCCAGCGCGAAGGCCAGCAGCCGCGCTCCCGGTCCCGGGCCACCGGCCGCCACCACCACGTATTGCCGTCCGCCACTGCGGTAGGTCATCGGCGTCGCATTCACGCGCAGCTCATCCGTGTCGAACCGCCACAACTCCGCGCCGCTGTGCTTGTCGAGCGCATGGAAGGCCGCATCACCGCCGCCGACGAACACGAGGCCCCCTGCCGTGACGATGGCCCCGGCGCTGCCGACGGCGCCGAGCGCCGGGGGCAGGTGGGCGCCGCGCAGCGCCGGATGGGCCCGCAGCGCCGGGTTGTCGCCGAACGGCACCTGCCAGCGCAGGGTCGAGCTCGACAGATCGATCGCATCGACGAAGGCATACGGTGGCTTCAGCAGCGGGATGCGATGTTCGAGGAACAGCGAGGCCTCACCGGCATCGTTGGGGCCGATCTCCGGAGCGCTGCCATTGGCATCGGTGAGGTCCGGGAACACCAGCGCCGGGTCGTCATTGACCTTGGCGTACAGCACGCCGGTGTCCGGATCGAAGGCGCCGCCGCCCCAGTCCACGCCACCCAGGACGCCGGGGCGCATGAGAGTGCCCTGCACGCTGGGCGGCGTGAACAGCGGGCCCAGGCGCATCCTGCGCAGGGTCTCGATGGCCTGCGCGTGCAGCGCCGGGGTGAGGTCATTGGCATCCTCGAGCGAGGCGCCCTGCGGGACGAGCGCGGGCAGTCCCACGGGCGCAGGCTGCGTCGGATTCGCCGCCTCACCCGGCACATCGCTCGCCGGCACCGGGCGTTCCTCGATGGGCCACAGCGGCTCGCCGCTGACCCGGTCGAAGGCGAACACGAAGCCTTGCTTGGTGAGCTGGATCACGGCCTCGCGCTCGCGCCCCTGCCGCGTGATGCGGGCGAGGACGGGCGCCGCCGGCGGATCGTAGTCCCACAGGCCATGGTGCACGAGCTGCCGGTGCCAGCGGCGCCGGCCCGTCGCGGCGTCCAGGCAGACCAGCGAGTCCGCGTAGAGGTTCTCACCGGGCCGGTTGCCACCGTAGAAATCGTTGCTCGGTGTGCTCACCGGCAGGTAGATGAGCCCGCGCGCGAGATCCACGCTCATGGGCGGCCAGACATTCACGTGTCCGGTGTACCGGTTCGAGCCTCGGCCCCAGCTTTCGCTGCCCGGCTCGCCCGGACGTGGAACGGTGTGGAAACTCCACACGCGTCGGCCGCTGCGCAGGTCGTACGCGCGCACATCGCCCGGCGGATCGCGCCGGTAGATGAGCTTGTCGGCGACGCCGTTGCCGACGATGACCAGATCCCGGTACACCACGGGCGGCGAAGTGTTGGTGTAGTTCTTCGGGTTCACGGGCCAGGGCAGGCCCTCGAGCAGGTTCACGATTCCCTCGCGGCCGAATCGCCGATCGGGCCTGCCGCTGCGTGCATCGAGCTGGATCAGCCGGTAGCGGCTGGCGAGCAGGAGCTTGAGTTGACCGGTGCGCCGGTCGCGCCACGCGGCAAGGCCCCGGTGCACGAACCCCGTGCCGTTGGGCGGCTGGCCGTCGAGCCAGGCCTGCGGATCGTAGGACCATCGTTCACGCCCCGTGGCCGCATCCAGCGCGATCACGCGGTTGTAGGGCGTGGTGAGATACAAGACGCCCTCGATCATCAGCGGCGTGGTCTCGAACATGCCGGGCGAGGTGCCGTGCGCGCTCAGTGGTTGCTCGCCCGTGGCCCAGCTCCACGCGAGCCCGAGCTTCGCCACGTTGCCCGCATGAATGTCGCCAAGTCGCGAGTACTGCGAGGCGCCCGCATCGCCGCCGCGCCACGCCCATTCCACATCCGGTGCCGGCGCAGTTTCCTCACTCGCGCGGAGCGGCGCCGTGGCGAGCAGGCCTGCCGACACCGCGGTGACCAGCAACCGCCAGCCGCGGCCAAGGCTTGCGTATGCTGGCCCAATCCGGACAATCTGGTTCGATCTCATCGACCCTACCTCGACATGACCGCGCCCATTGTCCCCCAGGATGATCCGCTACGGGGAACTCGATGGCCTCACGCGGCGCGTGGCCGCCGCATTGCGGGCGCTGGGCGTGAGCCGCGGCGAGCGCATCTGCTCGCGTTGTTGCGGGCGCAGCCGACTCCGCTGGGTCAAGTGTATACACTCCAGATAGATACGAGGCCCCGGAGGTTTTGATGAAAACGGCCAAGATTTTCAAGCATGGCAATAGCCAGGCCGTCAGGCTGCCGAAGGAATTTCGCTTCTCGGGAACGGAGGTGCTGATCAAGCATGCCGAAGGGACGAGCTTGCTCGCAACGGGAAGGGCGATCGGTCCTTACGACATGCTGATCGCAGCGCACGCCAGGAGCATGGGCGCGACCATCGTGACCAACAACGAGCGCGAATTTCGTCGGGTGCCTGGACTCGAAGTGCAGAATTGGCTCAAGTCCTAGGGGCGAAATCATGCCTGAATGTGCAACAGTTCGCCCCCGGCGATCTCATAGGGTCAAACCGCCCCGAGCTGGTCGCGGAGCAGCTGCGCAACGGCCAGGCGCAGCTCGAACGCAAAGGGATGTGGTTCCACAAGTGACAACACCGGCAGCAAGCGTTGAACGAAGATGGCTCGTGCCAGAAAGCGGTTAATGGCTGGGTGGCACGGCGGCGTTTGCCTCTCGAGTTGGTGCAAGCGCTGACGGCCAGCGCCACACCCCTACAAACAAGAATAAGGCAACGCCATCACCTTCTCGCTCAGCGCCAGCGGCTGGCGGCACCGGCACACTACATATCCTCTCGGCGCCGCCTGCGGATGCTCCGCCATGAACTGCAGCACGTGTCGCGCGTCCGCCAGCGTCGGATTCTCCGTCCACTTCACCTCGATCGGCGTCATGCGCCGGTTGAGCGCGATGATGAAATCAACCTCAGCCCCTCCCTTGCTGCGCAAATACTGCAGCTTTCCGGTTCCCTGATACTGCAATCGTTTCCACAGCTCGATGCCCACCCATTGCTCGAACAAGGGCCGGGGATTTGCCCGTACCGTCGCCGCCTGCAGGGCCAGCTCCGCGGCGGCATTGCGGACGCGCTCGCTGCCAGCTGCAGAAACCTCGCAAAGACCCCCCAGTCCTTGATCAAGGCCTCACGCCTCAGCTCCTCCTCCAGATAGATGGTCGTGTAGCTTTGTAGAATGGCGGCGCGGTCTCGAGCGGGAACGACCGCCACGGCCGGCAATTCACCGTAGATCAGGCGGTCGATCAGCGCGGTTGCGGGGAACAAAGGCTCATCGGCGATCATGTGCGTGGCAGGCAACGGCAGTGGACTTGCGATACGGCCTGCGAAAGACTCTTCCTGCGTAAATGGCCGCTCGCTGACGACCAACGGATACAGACGATGCAGCAGCGCACGCCCCGGCAGCAGATTGGCCCCGGTCAGGCGCAGCTTGCGAGCTGAGCTGCCGCACAGAATGAATCGCCAGCGCTTCTTGTCGCCGTCGTAGAGGTGCTGGACGGCATCAAGAATGGACGGGACGTTCTGCGCCTCATCGATCAGAACCACCGCCGCCTGGCGCCGCCGGGGCATGGCCCGACAGGCTTCGATCAGGCGCTCGGGGCGACGCAGATACTCGGAGCGCATTCCAGGCTGCGAGAAATCGAGCGACCATCGCGCAGGCGGCTGCACCATCTCAATCCCCTCACGGATGGATACCCCTGTCACGACGTCATCACGGGATCCCGCGCTTGGCGAGCGCTACCTGCTGGGAAGGAGAGCGATTGCGCGCGATGCAGGATGTTCAGCAGAAAGATGACGCGTTCTTTGAGGCCGTTCACCAGGAAGAAAATGGCTTCGAGATCGGAAAAGGGACCGCCAGGTAACCCGCCGTGCGCAATGCTTGCGTATGTGTGCCCAATCCTGACAATGTGCGTGGTCAGTACCGCATCATGACCACTCCCAACACTCCAAAGGACGACCCGCTGAGCTGGCTGGAAAGCCACATCCGCGACTGCCCGGAGGCTCCGTTCCTCGAAACGGCCGTGGGCGGAGTGATCCGCTACGGGGAACTCGATGGCATCACGCGGCGAGTGGCCGCCGCGCTGCGCGCGCTGGGCGTGGCCCGTGGCGAGCGCGTCTGCGTCGCCCTGGAGAAATCCGTCGAGACCGTGTTCCTCTACATCGCCGCCTTGCGCATGGGCGCGGTGTACATGCCCTTGAACACGGCCTACACCGCCTCCGAGCTCGAGTACTTCCTGGAGGATGCGCGCCCGCGCGTGCTGCTCGCCGATCCAGCGCTCGCGAGCGCGGCGCTGGCGGCCGCGGCCTCGCGCACCGGGACACGCCTGATGACCCTGGATTCGCAAGGGGAGGGAAGCTTTGCGGATGCGCTGCAGTCCGCGGGACCCGACGGGTTGCCCGATGCGCTGGGCGGGGAGGATCTCGCCGCGCTGGTCTACACCTCCGGCACCACCGGACGCTCCAAGGGCGCGATGCTGACGCGCGGTAACCTCGCGGCCGGCGCGCAGGCGCTGGTGCGGGCCTGGGGGGTGCGGCCCGAGGACGTGCTGCTGCACGCGCTGCCGCTGTTCCACGTGCACGGCCTGTTCATCGCGCTCAACACCGTGATGGCGGCCCGTGCCAGTCTTCTGTTCCTGCCACGTTTCGACGCGCGCGAGACGCTGGGCTGCCTGCCGCGCGCCACGCTGTTCATGGGCGTGCCTACCCACTACACGCGGCTGCTCGCGCAGCCCGCGCTCGACCGGAACGCGGTGGCAAAGGTGCGGCTGTTCGTCTCCGGCTCGGCGCCGCTCCTGCCCGAGACGCACCGGCAGTTCGAGGCGCGCTGCGGCCAGGTGATCCTGGAGCGCTACGGCATGACCGAGACGGTGGTGAACGCGTCGAACCCGCTGCATGGCGTGCGCAAGCCGGGTTCGGTGGGACCGCCGTTGCCCGGCATGTCTCTCCGGCTCGCACCGTTGGCCGACGCCGGCGATGCGCAGGTGGGCATGATCGAAGTGCGCGGTCCTTCGGTGTTCCGGGGTTACTGGAAGGCCGAGCAGAAGACTCGCGAGAGCTTTCGCGAGGATGGCTATTTCATCACCGGTGATGTGGGACGATTCGATGAGGACGGCTACCTCTACATCGTCGGCCGCGCGCGCGACCTCATCATCAGCGGCGGCTACAACGTGTATCCGGTGGAGGTGGAGGAGGCGCTCGATCGCCTCGCGGGGGTCGCCGAAAGCGCGGTCATCGGCCTGCCGCATCCGGACTTCGGTGAAGGCGTCACGGCGGTGGTGGTGGCAAGACCAGGTGCCGCGCTCTCGGAAGCCGATCTCATCGCGCAGCTGCGGCAGCGCCTGGCGGCCTACAAGCTGCCCAAGCGCATCCTGTTCGCCGCCGAGCTGCCGCGCAATACCATGGGCAAGGTGCAGAAGGCGGCGCTGCGCACCGCGCATGCGGCGCTCTACGGCCGATGAAGCCCAGGCTCATCGCCACCCTGGGTGAATCCGGTTGGCAGCCCACGGCCTCGGGCGAAGCCCTGCTGCAGCTTTCCGCCACACCGGCGGGACGCACCGGCGCATTGCAGATGGACTATGACTTCAAGGGCGCGGGTGGCTTCGTGGTGGCGCGGCAGCCCTGCCGCCATGCCTTGCCACCCGAGTACCGGATCCGCTTCAGGCTGCGCGGTTCCGGCAGCGTGAACGATCTCGAGATCAAGCTGGTGGATGCTTCGGGCCTCAATGTCTGGCGACACGTGATCAAGGCCCTCGTCCCGCCGGCGCGCTGGCGAAGCTTCTGCATCGATGACCACGAGATGAGCTTCGGCTGGGGGCCGGCCGGCGGGGAGCGCTTGAGCGAACTGGGCGCCGTGGAGTTCGCGCTGGTCGCGGCCGGCGAGGGCGGCGCGGGCCGGCTGCTGATCGGCGATGTGCGCATCGAGGATGCCACACCGCCGAGCCCGCGCGTGAGCGCCTCGAGCGCAACGCCAGGGCATCTCGCGAGTCAGGCGCTGAGGCCGGCGGGGTGGAAGCCGAAGGACAGCGATACGGCGCCGTGGCTGGCGCTCGACCTGCTGCGGCAGCGGCGTCTCGGCGGACTCATCATCGACTGGGCCGCTGGCGCCCCCGACGGTGGTTTCGTGCTGCGGCAATCGAACGATGGCAGGCAGTGGAGCGAGGCATGGCGCGCGCCGCGGGCGGCGGGTCCGCGCAGCTATGTGTACCTGCCCGGCTTCGTGGCGCGCCACCTCCGGCTCGAATTGCAGGAACCGACCGCGGGCCTGCGTTTGTCGCTCGAGCCCTTCGATTTCTCGCGGAGCCTGGATGCCTTCTGGCATGGCATCGCGCAGCGCGAGCCGCGCGGGATGCTGCCACGCTGGCTGGTGCGCGAGCAGAGCCTGTGGACGCCCAGCGGCATTCCGGATGGCACCCACTGTGCGCTCATGAACGAGGATGGGCTGGTCGAACCGGCTCCCGGCAGCTTCACGCTCGAGCCTTTCCTCAAGGTGGCGGGAAAACTCCACGGCTGGGCGGAAGTGCAGGCGGAGCCGGCGCTGCGCGATGGCTGGCAGCCGGTGCCTTCCGTGAGCTGGAGCGGCGAGGGCTGGCGGCTGCGCATCGAATGCGACTCCTTGCGCGATGGCACGCCGCGGCTGCGCTATGCGCTGGCCAACACCGGCCGGCAGCCGCTCGCGGCTCGGCTGTTCGTGGTGCTGCGGCCCTTCCAGGTGACACCGCCCTGGCAGTCGTTCCGGCAGATGGGCGGCGTGTCGCGCATCCAGTCCCTCGAGCTGCGAGGATCGCGCGTGCTCGTGAATGGCGGCGCCTCGCTCGAATCTTCCCGGCCGCCGGCCTTCGGCGCGCTGGGATTCGATGAAGGCCTGATCGTCGCATCACTGGCGCGCGACGCACTGCCTCCGCGCACCAAGGTCGAGGATGCCTTCGGGTTCGCAAGTGGTGCGCTTGCGTTTGATCTCGAGGTGGGCACGGACGAGACGCAGGCGGTGGAAATCTCCTGTCTCGCGGCGGGAGCGGAGCCCGCATCGGCCACGCCCGCGGCCGCACCCGATGCGGTGGCGGTGGACTGGGCGAGTTGGCTGCCGGTGACCCAGTGGTCCGCCGCCGGCTGGGGCGCGCAGGCGGTGCAGGCATCGCTCACCGCGGCCGCGCACGTACTGGTCACGCGCGATGGTCCCGCGTTGCAGCCCGGGGCGCGGCGTTACACGCGCTCCTGGATCCGCGATGGCGCCATGATGAGCGCCGCGCTCCTGCGGCTCGGATGCCGGGAGCCCGTCGCCGAGTTCATCCGCTGGTATGCACCGTTCCAGCGGACCGATGGCTTCGTGCCCTGCTGCGTGGACCGGCAAGGGCCGGACTGGCTGGTCGAGCACGACAGCCATGCGCAGCTCATCGCACTGATCGCCGATCACCATGCCTTCAGCGGCGCTGATGCCCTGCTCACGGCGCACTGGGAGCACATCGAGAAGGCGGTGGCCTGCATCGAGAGGCTGCTCGATGACACCGGCCTCTTGCCGCTCTCGGCCAGCCACGAAGGCTACCTCGCACAGCCGGTGCACGCGTTCTGGGATGATTTCTGGGCGCTGCGCGGCCTCGGCGATGCGGCGTATCTTGCGCGCCGGCAGGGACTCGACCGTCAAGCGCAACGCTGGGAGAGGTTGCGCACGCGGCTGGCAGCGGCGTTGTGGCGCGCCATCGAGGACACCTGCGCCAGGCGCGGACTGTCCTACCAGCCGGGCAGCATCGAGTGGGCGGACTTCGACCCGACCGCCACCGCCAATGCACTGACGCTGCTGGACGTGCCCGCCGGTCTCGACCGGGCGCGGCTCGAACGCACGTTCGATCAGTATCTCGCCGACTGGCGCGCCAAACGGAGCGGCGCCATCCCGTCGGCGAACTACACGCCCTACGAGATCCGCATCATCGGTGCGCTGGTTCGGCTCGGCCGCCGCGCCGATGCGCTCGAACTGCTGCGCTTCTTTCTCGACGATCGGCGCCCGCGGGCCTGGAACCAGTGGCCGGAGATCGCCTGGCGCGATGTGCGTGCGCCCGCCCACGTCGGCGATGTGCCGCATACCTGGATCGCCGCGGAATACGTGCTGGCACTGCGCAGCCTGATCGCCTACGAGCGCGAGCAGGACCGCACCCTTTTCATCGGCGCAGGCCTTTCGGGTGACTGGCTCGACGGCGAGGGCGTGCGCGTCGAGTCCATGCCGACGCTGTACGGACCCCTGAGCTATCGCCTGCGATGCCGCGACCCGCGCACGCTGGTGATGGAACTCGTGCAGGCGCCGGCCGCGCGGCTGGTGCTCGTGCCGCCGGTGAGCGGACGGCTCGAGCGGGTGCTCATCGACGGGGAACCCGCGATCTTCGCCGATGCGCAGGTGGAGATGCCGGCCAGGTGCTGCGAGGTGATCTGCACCGCGAACGCCGGCTGATCGCTCGCCTCTCGCGGCGCGCGCACGGTCTCACCCAGCGGTTCGACCTCACCCGGCGGTACGGCCTCACCCCGCGGGTACCGGGTGCGGCTGATGCCGGCCGTTCTGCCGCTCGCGCTTGCGCACCAGCCGCCGGATGGTCGGGTCCTTCACCAGGTGCAGGGTGCGTGCGCAGGTCATGTTGGGCACCGAGGCGCGACCGATGCAGATCACGCCGGTCATCTTCAGTTCGTGGTTGAACATGTCGACCACGCGCGCCCGGGTGTCGGCATCCAGCGTGTCCATCACCTCGTCGATCAGCACCCAGTTCGGCTGCTGCAGCATCACCCGCGCGAATACCAGCGCCTGCTGCTCGTCGTTGCTGAGTTCCTGGTTCCAGCGCCGGGTCGCATCCAGGAGCGGCGCCAGCCGTCGCAGTCCCACGCGGCGCAGCGCATCGTGCAGCGCATGGTCATCGAAGCGGGACACCTTGAGCGGATAGGCCAGCACCTCGCGCAGCGAGCCCGGCGGCAGGTAGGCATTGCGCGGCACGAAGAAGATCGGTTCTCCCGGCGGACGGCGGATGCGGCCGGCGCCCCAGGGCCACAGCCCGGCCATCGCGCGGAACAGCAGGGTCTTGCCCGTGCCGGTCTCGCCCACCACGAGCACGCGCTCCGCGGCCTGGATCTCCACGCTCGTTTCCTCGAGCATGGTGCAGCCGGCGGGCGAGGCGATCTCGAGATGGTCGATGTGGATGCTGCCCGGCTCGCCGTCCTCGAAGGCGATGTGGCTCTCGATATCGTACAGCGCATCGGAGTTGAGCACGGCGCGGCGGAAGTTCGCGACCCGCAGCAAGGTGGCGCGCCAGTCGGCGATGGCGCTGAAGTTGTCGACGAACCAGCGCAGCGAGGACTGCACCTGGGTAAAGCCACCGGCGGCCATCATCAGTCCGCCCAGGGACAGGCGGTGCGCGAAGTACATGGGCGCGGCCACGAGGATGGGCGCGACGATGGTGAACCAGCCGTAGCCCGCGGTGACCCAGGTGAGGTTGGTGAGCCCGGTGACCAGCCGTCGCACGGCGGCGAACACCGCGTCGAGATCGAGGTGGATCCTGCGGGCCTCGTCCGCCTCGCCGCCGGCGAGCGCCACCGCATCGATGTGCTCGTTGACCCGCACCAGCGAGAAGCGCAGGTCGGCCTCGCGGGCGTAGCGATCGGCATTGCGCCGGATCAGGCTCTTGCCCACGAAGTAGGACAGGAGCGATGCCGAGCCCGCATAGATCACCGCGGCCCACACCATGTATCCGGGGATGAGGAAGTCATGGCCGCCGAGGTTGATGCTGAACCCCGAGGAGATGCCCCACAGCACGCTCACGAAGGTGGCCAGCAGGACGGAGGATTGCAGCAGGCCCACGCCCAGGTCGGCCGACAGCTCGGTGAGATGACGGGCGTCCTCGTGCATGCGCTGGTCGGGGTTGATGCCGATGGCGCCGGCGCTGGCCAGGCGGAAGGCACGCCGCGGCTGCAGCCACAGGTCGATGAGGTCGCGGGAGAGACCTTCGCGCAGCTTCAGCTTCAGCATCTCGGCGAGCCAGCGCTGCGCCACGTTCAGCACCAGGAGCGACCCGGCGATGATGCCGAAGATGCCGAGCTGGTGCGTGAACTCCTGCAGGTCCTGCCGGGCCAGCGCATCGTAGAAGGGCTTGTTCCAGCGAATGAGCAGCGTCTGCCCCCAGGCCACGACGGCCACCGCGACGACGATGCAGCCGCCCAGCAGGAACAGCGTGTTGCGCACCGGGGAGGCGAGCAGGGCCGTGAACATCATGCGCAGCTGCGGGATCAGCCGCGAATGGGCGACATCCTCCGAATCGGCCGGTTCGGTGGCAGGGTCCTGGTTGCGATCGTTCATGGCAGGAGCTCGCGGGGGAAACGTGGACGGGTGATAGCTTGCCACGAATGGGCCGCGGCGCCGCGCGGAAGGCGTCCCGGCGGCTTTCGGGTATGCTTGCCGGGATGAGCCGCATCGAGCGCCTGCTTTCGCGCATGACACTGGCGGAGAAGCTCGGCCAGCTCACCATGACCGCCGCGCACCATGCCACCACGGGCCCCGTGATCGCCGGCGATTCCACCGAAGCCATCCGGAGCGGCGCCATCGGCAGCCTGCTCAACCTGGTCGGCGCGGACGCCATCCACGAACTGCAGCGGGTGGCGGTGGAGGAGTCGCGGTTGGGCATTCCGCTGCTGCTCGGCTTCGACGTGCTGCACGGTCATCGCATCCAGTTTCCCATTCCGCTGGGCGAGACGGCGGTGTTCGACCCGGGCGTCTGGGAGCGCACGGCGCGGGAAGCGGCGCGTGAGGCCACCGCCGATGGCCTGGCGCTGACCTTCGCGCCCATGCTGGACGTGTCACGTGATCCGCGCTGGGGCCGCAGCGCGGAAGGCCCGGGGGAGGATCCTTTCGTGGCGGCGCGGCTCGCCCAGGCCAAGGTGCGAGGGTTCCAGGGCGCGCGGCTCGCGGCCGCGGATGCCATCGCCGCCTGCGCCAAGCATTACTGCGCATATGGTCCGGTGACCGCGGGGCGCGACTACGCCTCGGTGGACATCTCGGAGCGCACGCTGCATGAGGTGCACCTGCCGCCCTTCGAGGCGGCCGTGAGAGCGGGCGTGGCCACCATCATGCCGGCCTTCACCGATCTGGCGGGCATGCCCATGACGGCGCACCGGCCGCTGCTGCGCGGCCACCTGCGCGAACGTCTCGGCTTCGAGGGCGTGCTGATCAGCGACTACAACGCCATCGCCGAGCTCATGCGCCACGGCATCGCCGCGGATCTCGCCGAGGCCGCGGCACTCGCGCTCGAGGCCGGCGTCGACATCGACATGATGTCCGATGCGTTCCGGCGCGGCTTGCCGGAGGCGCTGCGCCGTCGCCGTGCGCGCATGGCGGACATCGACGCCGCCGTGCGGCGCGTCCTTCGGCTGAAGGAAAGCCTCGGTCTGTTCGCCGATCCCTATCGGCGCGGCGCGCGGCCCGAGTCCGCCGCGGTGGTGCGCCGCCGCCGGCGCTTGGCCCGCGAGGTGGCGGCCAGGGCCATGGTGCTGCTGCAGAACGAGGCGGACGTACTGCCGCTCGCGCCCGGCATCTCGCGCATCGCGGTGATGGGCCCGCTGGCAGATGCGCCGGCGGAAATGCGCGGGCCCTGGTCGGCGGCGGCGGGCAATGAGGGGCATGTCAGTGTCCTGCAGGGACTTCGCGAAGCCTTCCCCGGCGCACGCATCGAGCATGCGGCGGGTGTGCCGCTGCGCGAGGTCGAGGAGGCCGGCATCGAGGCCGCGGCAGCGCTGTGTGATGGGGCCGAGGTGATCATCCTGTGCGTGGGCGAGGCGGCCGGCATGAGCGGGGAGGCTGCCTCCCGCACCCAGCTCGGCCTGCCGGGATCGCAACCGCGGCTGGCGCGCGCGGTGTTCGAACGTGCCCGCGCTCGCGGCATTCCCGTGATCACGGTGCTGTTCTCCGGCAGGCCGCTCATCGTGCCCGAGCTCGTGGAGCATTCCGCCGCGCTCATCGCCGCCTGGTTCCCGGGGAGCGAAGCGGGCTCCGCCATCGCCGACCTGCTCACCGGAAGGCGCTCGCCCGAAGGCCGCACGCCGTTGAGCTGGCCGCGCCAGGCGGGACAGATTCCGGTGTTCTTCGGGCAACGGCCCAGTGGCCGGCCGGCGCACCCTGATGACGGCTTCACCAGCAAGTACCTGGATTCCCCGAACGAGCCGCAGTTTCCCTTCGGCCATGGACTGACCTACGGCCGGTTCGAGCACGCCGATCTCGTGGTCAGCCCCGCCAGAGTGCGACCCGCATCACGCTTGCGCATCCGGCTCACCGTGCGCAACACCGGCCGCCGCACGGCCACCGACACGGTGTTCCTCTTCGCCCGCGATCCGCTCGCGAGCGTGGCGCGGCCGCTGCTCGAGCTGAAAGGCTTCACCAAGGTGCGGCTGCGGCCGGGAGAACGCCGGCGCATCGGCATCACCCTGGCGGCCGCCGAGCTGCGTTTCCACGGAGCCTCACTCGAGCCGGTCTGGGAACCGGGCGAGGTGGAGATCCTGGCGGGTCCCTGTGCCGATCGCCGCCGGCTCCTGTCGACGAAGGTGCAATTGCTGCCGTCTGCGTCACGGAAATGAGGCGCACCGTGCGGCGAGAATGCCGCCGTGGTCAGCCATGTCGTCAAGCTGGTCGTGGTCGGCTCGCTCGTCTGGGGAAGCTGGAGCCGGTATGCCGAGCGGCCGGTGCTGCCGCCCGATGGTGAGATCGCACCGCAGGAACCCATCCAGACCTGGATCGAGGGAACGGACCCCATCCATCTCGGCCAGTGGACCCTGACGCCCCGCGCTCACTACGATGTCACCGCACGCGTGCTGGGGCGCGAGAACTATCACTTCGACGCGCTCTCCGACCTGATCCCGGAGGACCTGGCGCTGGGCTGGGGGCCGATGTCCGACAACCAGCTCTTGAGGCGCGTGGAGATCTCGCAGTCCGGCCGCTTCTACTACTGGCGCGTGCCCGACGTCGCCGGCATGGACCTGCAGTCCATCGCCACGCACAGCGCCAATACCCACGTGATCCCGAACGATGGCGTGGTCGCGCGCGAGCTCTCCTCGCTTCGCGTGGGGCAGGTCGTGCACCTGGAGGGCGACCTGGTCGATGGCACGCGCGAGGATGGCCGCTGGATCCGCTCCTCGCTGGTGCGCAACGACACCGGCGCCGGCGCCTGCGAGGTGCTGCTGGTGCGCAGCGTGCAGGTGCTCTGAAGGGCCGGTAGATTTCGTCGGGCCAGCGCGCCTGCTCCGGGTTTCGATATACGATATGCCACGCCGGTTCCCTGTCGCGGATGGTGGCATGTCTGGAATGACTCGCATCGGTCTCATCGCCGTACTCCTGTTCGCTTGCGTCGGTTGCGACCAGGTCTCGAAGCATGTGGTGAGGCAGCACGTCGCGGTGGGGCAAGTCGAGTCCTATGCCGGTGATACGTTTCGCCTGACGCACGCCCGCAATCCGGGCGCCTTCCTGAGCCTTGGTGCAGACCTGCCGCACGGACTGCGCGTCGCTGCGTTCCAGGGCGGCGTGGCCGCTGTGGTGCTGGGCCTGCTCGCGTGGGCGGCATTCGCCCGACGCGTGACCTTGAGTTCGGTCGTTGGACTCTCGTTGCTGGCGGCCAGCGGCCTTGGCAACCTCATCGACCGGCTGGCCTTCGATGGCGTGGTAACCGACTTCTTGAATCTGGGGTTCGGCGCGGTGCGGACCGGCGTCTTCAATCTCGCCGACGTGTTCGGGCTCGTTGGCGTGACCCTGCTGGTCCTGGGGCGTGAGCGGCCGGCAGGAGCAGGCGTGCCATGAACGACAGCGTCGGCGCTGGCAGTTGGCTCGAACCCGTCACCCTGCGCAGCGCCATCGTCGATCTCGTGCCGTTGTCGCCGGGGCATGCCGCGGCGCTCGGCGAAGCGGTGCGCGACGGCGAGCTGTGGAAGCTGTGGTACACGCAGGTGCCGAGTCCGGATGACATGCCGCGCGAAATCCAGCGTCGCCTCGATTTGCAGGCCCGCGGCAGCATGCTGCCTTTCGCCGTCATCGAGAACGCCACCGGTGCGGCTGCCGGCATGACCACCTACATGAACGTGGATGCCGTCAACCGGCGCGTGGAGATCGGGTCGACCTGGTACCGGCAACGCGTGCAGCGCACTGCACTCAACACCCAATGCAAGCTGCTGCTGCTCGAGCACGCCTTCGATACTCTTGGTTGCATCGCCGTGGAGTTCCGCACGCACATCCTCAACCATGCCAGCCGCCGCGGGATCGAGCGCCTCGGCGCAAGGCTCGATGGGATCCTGCGCCACCACATGATGATGCCCAACGGGACCCTGCGCGACACTTGCGTGTACAGCATCACCGCGCCGGAGTGGCCGGCGGTGCGCACGCACCTGCGCTGGCAACTGCAACGTCCGCGCTGAGCGCGCGCCGAATCGGCATCTGAACGACATGTCTTGAATTCATGTTGACAAATACTATCTTCCGATATATCGTTTACTCGGAGGTTAGATGACATGAGATCAAGAGGACATTCCCATCGCGCCCACCACGGGCGCTCCCACCATCACGAACAGGACGAATCCCCGCGCGAGCACCCTTTCCGCGGCGGACGGCACGGCTTCGGCCGTGGGCCTGGCGGTGGACCTGGCCGGATTTTCGGGCCGGGCGACCTGCGGCTGGTGCTGCTGTCGCTGCTGGGCGAGAAGCCGCGCTACGGCTATGAGTTGATCAAGGCGCTGGAGGAACAGTTCGGCGGCGAATACGTGCCGAGCCCGGGGTCGGTGTATCCCACCCTGGCGCTGCTGGAGGAAACCGGCCTGATCGCCCCCGAGACGGGGGAAGGCCAGCGTCGCCGGTTCGGCATCACCGCGGAAGGCAAGGCCTTCCTGGGTTCCAATCGCGACACCGTGGATGCCGTGCTCAAGCGCATGGCCATGACGGCCCGTTCCCTGGCCGGGCAGCGCCCGCCGGAGGCGGTCATCCAGGCCATGCACACGCTCAGGACTGCGCTGGCCATGCGGCGCCAGCCCTGGACCGAGCGCGAAGTCGCGCGGGTACGCTCCATCATCGAGCGCGCCGCGGGTGACATCGAGGGCGCGGACCATGACTGAGCCAACTGCCAGCGGTGCGGCGCCGACCGGCGCCCAGGCCATCGTCGTCATTCCCACGCCGGCGCGCTACATGCGCCGGCTGGCCAATCACTTCAGGCATCGCATCACGGTCGATCTGCAACCCGAGACCGCAACGCTGCACTTCCCCGATGGCCTCGGCACGCTCGAGGCCCGCGGCGGCGAGCTGCTGCTGCGGCTCGAGGCCCGCAGTCCGGAAACACTGGCGCGCTACCAGGAAGTCGTGAGCCGGCACCTGAAACAGGTGGCGCCCGACGAAGCCGTCGATGTGCACTGGTCGGCCGCCGTGACCTGACAACGACGCGGGCTGGGTCCGAGCCCACCCGCGCAGACGACTGCGACATCCGCGTTGATCGCGATCCCGCGGCCCGCCACAATTCGCCCGCCTCGCCGCCATTTCATTGCCAGAATCCGCAGTGAAACTGGCGGCGAGTCGCGCAAATGAGGATCAGGGAACGTGAAACATTCGGGATTGACGGGATGGGTCGTGGCGCTGATGGCGGCCTCCATGGTCGCCGCCGCGGCATCGAAGCCGGCGCCATTGCGCATCGACCTGTTCTCGCCCACCGGCCGGGTCAAGGGCGTCCGCCAGGTGCTGGTGCGCTTCTCGAAACCGGTGGTGGCGCTCGGGGATCCGCGGCTGCCTGATCCGATGACGGTGGAGTGCGATGCGACCGGCAAGGGGCGCTGGGCGGATCCGCGCAACTGGGTGTACGACTTCGACGCCGACCTGCCCGCGGGCCTGCGCTGTCGCTTCACGCCCAGGGCCGGTCTGGAGGCCGTCTCCGGCGCGCGGCTCACCTCGCTTCGCACCTACAGCTTCACCACCGGCGGTCCCGCCATCATCGGTTCACTTCCGTACGAAGGATGGGTGAGCCTGGACGAATCGCAGGTGTTCCTGCTGCGTCTGGATGCGCCCGCCACGCTCGAGTCCGTGCGCGCGCATGCGAGCTGCGTGGTGGAGAGCGTGGGCGAGCACATCCCGGTGGAAGTGCTGGAGGGCGAGGCGCGTGCCGCCATCCTGAAGCAGCGGGCGGCGCTGGGTTACGACTACTTCCAGTTGCTGTGGAAGAGCGGCCGGCAATCCATGGCGCGGGTACGCAACCGCGCCTTCGAACATGCCGAGGATGCGCTGCTGGCATTGCGTTGCCAGCGTCCGCTGCCGCCGGCGACTTCCATGCAAATCCTCTGGGGCAAGGGCATCAGCACGCCCGGTGGCATCGCCACGGATGAGGACCAGGCGCTGGCGTTCCGCGTGCGGCCCTCGTTCACCGCGCAGGCCGAGTGCACCCGCACCAATGCCCGCTCGGGCTGCGTACCGATGCTGCCCATCGAGGTGAACTTCACCTCGCCCGTGCCGCGGGCGCTGGCCTTGGGCGTGCATCTCAAGGGGCCTCGCGGCGAGCAGTACGTGCCCGAGGCGCCGGCCTCGGCGAAGGCGCCCACGCTCGAGGGCGTGAGATTCAAGGGCCCGTTTCCCGATGACACCACGCTCTCCGTGTTGCTGCCGCCCGCGTTCATCGACGATGCCGGCCGGCCGCTGGAGAACGCCGCGCGCTTCCCGCTGGAGCTGCGTGTGGATGCGTATCCGGCGCTGGCGAAATTCTCCGGCACCTTCGGTGTGCTGGAGTCCCGCGAGGGCGGCATCCTGCCCGTCACGCTGCGCAATCTCGAACCGCAGGTGAGCGCGCAGTCCACGGCCTTGCCGGCAAAGCTCCTGAAGAGCGCGGATGACCCGGCAACGATCGCGGGCTGGCTGCGCCGGGTGGAGGAGGCGAACCGGCCGCGCGGCGAGTTCGTGGACGCGCCCAAGCCCGCGCCGGGCGAGGCGAAGAAGAAGATCGCGGAACAGCAATACGAGGACGCCGTGGGCGAGGAGGCGGCGCGGGTCTGGCGCGAGCAGACCGGCACCTCCTCGGTGTTCGGCGCCGGTGAGGCGACGCGCCGCTTCACCGTGGACAAGCCGGCAGGCGGAAAGCCCGCCGAGGTCATCGGCATCCCGCTCAGGGAGCCGGGCTTCTACGTGGTGGAACTGCAGAGCCGGCGCCTCGGTGCCGCGCTCCTCGGCCGGGACGAGGTGCGCTACGTCAGCACGGCGGCGCTGGTCACCAATCTCGCGGTGCATTTCCACTGGGGCCGCGAGAGTTCGCGCGTGTGGGTGACCGCGCTCGACTCGGGCAAGCCCGTGGCCGATGCGCAGGTGAGCATCATCGACTACTGCAGCGGCGCGCCGCTGTGGCAGGGCCGCACCGGCAAGGACGGCGTGGCTGCGGTCGAGCAGGGCCTGGGCGACCCAGCCGGCGGGTCGGTGTGCGCACCCTTTGCACCGCCGCCCAGGCTCGTCGCCGTGAAAAAGGATGGGGATTTCTCCTTCACGCAGTCGGGCTGGGGGCAGGGCATCGACCCCTACCAGTTCAGCGTGCCGGTGGGCAATGCCTGGTCGGCGGACATCTTCCACACCGTGCTCGACCGGCCGCTGTTCCGCGCCGGCGAGACCGTGTCGATGAAGCATTTCCTGCGGCGCCACCAGTCGAGCGGCATCGCCCTGCAGCCCGACATGCCGGTGACACGCAAGCTGGTGATCGCTCACCAGGGCAGCGGCCAGCGTTACGAGTTGCCGCTGTCGTTCGGCACGGATGGCGTGGCCGAATCGCAGTGGCGGATTCCGGCCGAAGCCAAGCTCGGGGACTACCGCATCACCCTCACCGATGAATCCGGCAACGAACGCGAGAGCGGCCGGTTCAAGGTGGAACAATTCCGCCTGCCCAGCATGCGTGCTTGGCGATCGGCAGGGCCAGCACGCAGTGGTGCGGCCGCAGCAGGTGAGCCTGAACGTGCACGTGGGCTACCTCTCCGGCGGCGGCGCCGGTGGCTTGCCGGTGAAGGTGCGCTCGCTGGTCGAGCCTGTGCCGCAGAACTTCCCCGGCTACGAGGACTACCGATTTCGGTGGCAAGCCCGTGAAGGAGGGCGTGGTCGAGGGCGGCCCGATGTCCGGGGACTATGATTTCGAGGCAGGCCCTGCACCTGAGACCAGCCGCGCCCAGGAGACCGCCGTGACGCTGGACGCCGCGGGCTCGGCTCGCGTGACGCTCGCGCATCTTCCGGCCGTGGAGGTGCCCTCGCGGCTCACCGCGGAAGTGGAGTATGCCGATGCCAATGGCGAGATCCTGACCAGCACCGGCCGCGTGCAGCTCGTGCCGGCGGCGCTGACCCTGGGCATACGGTCCGAAGGCTGGGCGGGGAGCAGCGAGCAGTTGCGTTTTCGCGTGCTGGCGCTGGACCTCGCCGCGCCGGCAAGCCACGCGCCGACCAGGCGCTGAACGATCGCGCTGTACCAGTCGAGGTGCTCTATTCCTACGAAGAAGCGGCTGATCGGTGGTTTCTACGCCTACGAGACCACCACGGAGACGCGCCGGCTGGAGCCGCGCTGCGCCGGCCGCACCAATGCGCAAGGCTTGCTGATGTGCGAGGTGGCGCCCGGCGTCTCCGGCGAGGTGCTGCTGCGCGCGGAAGGCATGGACGCGCAGGGCGCGCTGGCCGGGGCGACGGCCTCCGTGTGGGTGGCAGGCAAGGATGACTGGTGGTTCGGCGGCACCTCGGGTGATCGCATGGACGTGCTGCCCGAGAAGAAGGAGTACGAGGCCGGCGAGACGGCGCGACTGCAGTGCGCATGCCCTTTCGCGCGGCCACCGCTCTCGTCAGCGTTCAGCGCGAAGGCGTGCTGCGCAGCTTCGTCGTGCCGCTCAAGGGCACGGCGCCCACCATCAGTGCGCCGATCCGCGGCCGGCCGATGCGCCCAACGTGTACGTGTCGGTGCTGGCGGTGCGTGGCCGCGTGGCGCACCCCGACAATCCTAAGGTGCCGCGGGGCGAGGACATCACCGCGCTCGTGGATCTCGACAAGCCGGCCTACAAGCTGGGCATCGCGCGCCTCAAGGTGGGCTGGAAGCCGCATCGGCTGGACGTCGCGGTGAACACCGACCGTCCGACTTACGCCGTGCGCGCACCCGCGCACGTGCGTATCCACGTCTCGCGCGCCGATGGCGGTGCGCTGCCGGCGGGCGCCGAGGTGGCGCTGGCCGCCGTCGACGAGGCGCTCCTCGACCTTGCGCCCAATCGAGCTGGGATCTGCTCGCGGCGATGATGGGCGAAAGGGGACTCGAGGTGTACACCTCGACGGCGCAGATGCAGGTGGTGGGCAAGCGCCACTACGGGCGCAAGGCGGTGACGCATGGCGGCGGCGGCGGCCGCGAACGGGACCGCGCGCGCGACCAGTTCGACTCGCTGCTGCGCTGGACGGCACGCGTGCGCCTGGATGCGGGCGGCAACGCCGAGCTCGATGTGCCGATGAACGACTCGCTGTCCTCGTTCCGCATCGTCGCCGTGGCCCACGCGGGCGCGCAGTTCTTCGGCACGGGCAAGGCCGTGGTGAACACCACCCAGGACCTGATCCTGCTGTCGGGCCTGCCGCCGCTGGTGCGCGAGGGTGATCGCTTCGCCGCCACCTTCACCGTGCGCAACACCACCGATCACGCGGTGCGGGTCGAGGCCACGGCCGGGCCGGCGCGCCGGGCGTCGGCACGCCCGCCAGGGCACTCGCCGGGGCGCCCGATGGGGCGCCCGTTGCAGGACCCGTTGGGTACCCGTTGGGGTTCCCGCCGCGCAGCGCCGGCTCGCGGCGGGCCAGGCCCACGATGTGAGCTGGCCGGTGGCGGTGCCGGTGGGCGTGTCCGCGTTGCCGTGGCGCGTGAGCGTGCGCGATCTTGCCAGGAACGGCACGGGACCAGATCAAGGTGACGCAGCAGGTGATACCGGCCTTTCCGGTGCGCACCTACCAGGCGACCATCGCGCAGCTCACCTCGCCCCTGTCGATGCCGGCGCAGCGGCCCAAGGGTGCCGTGCCCGGTCGCGGTGGCATCGAAGTGACGCTGCGCGCGAAGCTTGGCGATGGGCTGGACGGCGTGCGCGAGTACATGAGTGGCTACCTACAGCTGCTTCGAGCAGCAGGCCTCGCGCGCCATGGCGCTGCGCGACCGCGCGCGATGGGATGCGCTCATGGAACGACTGCCCGCGTACCTGGACCGCGATGGGCTGATCAAGTACTTCCCCACCGACTGGATCGAGGGTGATGATGCGCTGTCCGCGTACATCCTCGCCATTGCCTCGGAAGGCGGCTACGAGGTTCCGGAAGCCGAACGCCAGCGCATCATCTGGCCTTGCAGCGCTTCGTCGCAGGCAAGCTGCTGCGCCGCTCGGCGCTGCCCACGGCGGACCTGTCCATCCGCAAGCTTGCGGCCATCGAGGCGCTGTCGCGCCACGGCGCGGCGCAGCCTGGCATGCTCGATTCCATCAGCATCGATCCCAATCTCTGGCCCACCTCGGCGGTGATCGACTGGCTGGGCATCCTCGACCGGGTCAAGGGCGTGAAGCAGGCCGCGCCGGCGCGAGGCGGCGCTCACCATCCTGCGTTCGCGCCTGAACTTTCAGGGCACCATCATGACGTTCTCGAGCGAGCGGCGTGATTCGCTGTGGTGGCTGATGATCTCGAGGGGATTCGAACGCCAATCGCATGCTGCTCGCCGTGCTGGGCGAGAGTGGCTGGCGCGAGGACATCCCGCGCCTGGTGCGCGGCGCGCTCGGCCGTCAGCAGTACGGTCACTGGAACACCACGGTGGCCAATGTCTGGGGCGTGCTGGCGATGGAGAA
The DNA here is from genome assembly GCA_046347195.1 of Steroidobacteraceae bacterium. Classification (GTDB taxonomy): domain Bacteria; phylum Pseudomonadota; class Gammaproteobacteria; order Steroidobacterales; family Steroidobacteraceae; genus TMP-86. Next base: position 23,233 of record JAXMGQ010000041.1, on the reverse strand, counting down.
ATTCTCGAGAAGCTTCGAGTCCGTGCCGGTGAGCGGCGCGACCGGCGTGCGTTATGCGGACCAGCGTCCGGTGGTCAAATGGCCGCAACCCAAGGGTGAGGCGCAACTCACGCTGCCCTGGGCGCAAGGGCAGTCCAGCCTCGGCATCGCGCACATCGGCGGCGGTGCTCCCTGGAGTCATGGTGCGGGCCACGGCCTGCCGCTGGAGGCGCCGCTGTTCACCGGCTTCAAGGTCATCCGCACGGTCTCACCGGCTGAAACCCCGGCAGCGCCGGGGTTCGTTCACGCGCGGGGATGTGTGAGGTCGCGCGTGCACCTCGACCTCGAGGCGCAGTCGGACATGAGCTGGGTGGTGGTGGATGATCCCATCCCGGCCGGCGCGACCGTGCTGGGCAGTGGCCTGGGCGGTCAGTCCGAGGAACCAGCCAGCGCGGCGAGCGCCAGCCTGGGCATGGCCGGCTTTCGAGGAACGCCGCTTCGATGGCTATCGTGGCTACTATCGATTCGTGCCCAAGGGACGTTGGTCGGTGGAGTACACCGTGCGCTTGAACAACCCTGGCACCTTCCAGTTGCCGGCCACGCGGGTGGAGGCGATGTATGCGCCCGAGATGTTCGCGGAGGTGCCCAATGCGATGGTCACGGTGGATGCGGCGCCGCCTGCGCCATGATGCCGACCTCGCCGGCAGGCGAGGCGCGAGCGCCTCGCAGACCCGTCGCGACGGCGATCAGGTTGCGGGTTTGGGCGCGCTGTTGACGGTGATGGCCGCAACCGCCTGGATCATCACCGCCCGTCAACTGCCGGTGCCTGCCTTCGAGACGGTGCGTGCCGCGTGGCGTCCGTCGGCGGCGTGCCTGGTCGATCGCCACGGCCGATCGCCGGCGGCGCGGCGCATCGACTTCGGCGCGGCGCCTGCAGTGGGTGCCGCTCGAGTCGATCTCCCCGCCTTGCTGTCGGCGGTGATCGACGCGGAGGACCGCCGCTTCTACGAACACCACGGCGTGGATCTGCGCGCGCTGCCCGGCGCCCTGTATTCACGGCTCCTGAAGAGCTACCGCGCCCGCGGCGAGCACGCGCTCAGCATGCAGCTCGCCACCCTGCTGGAGCCGCCGGCGAGGCAGCACCCGCTGGGAGGACTTGCCGCGCAAATGGCGGCAGGCGGGGCTGGCGCTGGCGCTCCGGGCGCACTGGAGCAAGCCGCGAGATGGAAGCCTACCTCGGCCTCGTGCAGTTCCGCGGCGAGGTGCAGGGGATCGGCGCTGCCGCGCCAGGTGCTCGCCGGCCGCGAACCTGCCGGCCTGGATGCGGCGCAGGGCGAGCTGCTCGCAGCGTTTCTCCCGGAGCCCGGCGCACCGCTGGGGCGGGTGCTGGCGCGCGCCTGCGCCCGCGCGTTCCAGCACGGCCGGACGAGCTGCGGGCAGATCCGCGACGCGGCGCGGGCTCGCGCCGGGTGGTGCGGCCCTGGAAACCCGCCGCGATGTGCTGGCGCCGCAGCTCGCCGCGCGCCTGCTCACCCGCGCCGGGAGAACGCGTGCGCCTCCACGCTGGATGCGCGCATCCAGCGGATGGCGCGCGACATCCTGCGCAGCCGGCTGGCAAGAACTTGCCGATCCTGGCGTGCGCGACGGCGCGGCGCTGGTGGTCGACAATGCAGCGAGGAGGTGCTCGCCTGCGTGGGATCCGCGAGGCCGGCCTCGCGATCGCCGGCGGTGGACGGGGTGCGCGCCCCGAGGCAGGCGGGCTCCACGCTCAAGCCCTTCCTGTACGAACTGGCGATCGAGCGCCGCTGGCTCGGCGGCCTCGCTCCTCGAGGATGCGCCGCTCACGCTCGACACCGGCGCCGGCATCTACCTGCCGCAGGATTGCGATCACCGAGTTCAAGGGCCTGGTCAGCGTGCGCACCGCGCTGGCGGGGTCGCTCAACGTGCCGGCCGTGCGCACCCCGCAAGTGCTCACCGGTGTCGAGCCGTTCCGGGCCAGGCTGCAGTCGCTGGGATACGAGGGGCACGACCGAGGATGGCGAAGCCTGCAGGTATTCGCTGGCGCTCGGGTCGGCGGAAGTCACGCTGTGGCAGCAGGCGCAAGGCTACCGGACGCTGGCGCGCGGCGGGCGCGGCTCGCCCCTGCGCCTGCTCGCCGATGAGCCGGCCCCCACCGGACCAGGGCTCCTCGCGGCGCCCGCGGCGTTCATCGTCGGTGACATCCTGTCCGATCCGGCGGCGCGCGCGTTGAGCTTCGGACTCGACAACCACCTCAACACCCCGTTCTGGAGCGCCGCGAGGGCGGGCACCAGCGAGGACATGCGCGACAACTGGTGCGTGGGCTTCTCGCACGACTACACCGTCGCGGTGTGGGTGGGCAACTTCGAGGGCGACCCATGCACGAGGTCGGTCAGCGGCGTCACCGGCGCGGCGCCCGCCTGGCACGGCATCCTCGTCGCCCTGCAGCGCGAGCAGGCCTCGCGGCGGCCATCGCCACCGGCGGGGGGTCATCGCCGGCACCGTGCGCTTCGACCAGCGCGGAGCCGCGCGGCGCGAGTGGTTCCTCGAGGGCTCGCAACTCGCCGAGGTGAGGGCGGTGGCGGCCACGTCGAGGATCGCGTGGCTGACCTCGCCGGCCAATGGCATGATCATCGCGCTGGACCCGGACATCCTCCCCGGGCGCAAGCCGTGCAGTTCGAGGCGCAGGGCGCCGGCGCGGCGATGAGGAGAAGTCAGGCTCGACGGGACGATGCTGGGCCCGGCGGCGGTCCAGCACTTCTGGACGGCGCCCGTTTCGGTGCCCGCAGTTCGCGTTGCTGGACGCCGCCGGCCGCACGCTGGATCGCATCCGGGTCACGGTGCGCTGGTATCTGCACACCGAACCGCGACGAGGGCCCTGCGCGTTGACGTCGATCGTCTCCATCTCCAGCCTCACCAAGACCTATCCGTCGGGCCTGCAGGCCCTCAAGCGCGTCGACCTCGAGATCAGCGTGGCGAGATCTTCGCGCTGCTCGAGGCCGAATGGTGCAGGCAAGACCACGCTGATCAGCATCATCTGCACGGTCTGGTGAACCCGAGCTACCGGCCAGGTCGTCGCCGATGGCCACGACATCCGCCGTGACTACCGGCTGGCGCGCGCCGGCATCGGTCTCCGTGCCGCAGGAAATCACCACCGAGGCCTTCGAGACGGTGTGGGCGGCGGTGAACTTCTCCCGCGGCCTGTTCGGCAAGGCGCCGGCGCCTGGCTACCTCGAGAAGGTGCTGCGCGACCTGTCGCTGTGGTCGAAGAAGGACAGTCCATCCACACGCTCTCCGAGGGCATGAAGCGCCGCGTGATGATCGCCAAGGCGCTGGCGCACGAGCCGCGCGCATCCTGTTCCTCGGTGGAGCCCTGCGGGTGTGGACGTAGAGCTGCGGCGCGACCTGTGGGAGATGGTGCGCGGCCTGCGCGAAGCCGGCGTGACCATGTCCTCACCACCCACTACATCGAGGAAGCCGAGGAGATGGCCGATCGCGTCGGCGTCGCCAACAAGGGGAGATCATCGTGGTGGAGGACAAGACCACGCTGATGCTCAGCTGGGCAACGACAGCTCGCCAGCTCCAGAACCGCCTGGAGAGCCTGCCGCCGGCGATGGCCGCGCTGGGCCTGGAACTCGCGCCCGGCGGCACGGGCTTTCCGTATACACCTTCGATGCGCAGCGCGAGACCTCGAGACCAGCGCGCATGCTGCGCAACGGGCGAACAGGGCATCGACTTCCGCGATCTGCATACCTCGGAGAGTTCGCTGGAGGACATTTTCGTGAGCCTGGTGCAGGGTCCTCGGCCGGTAACCCTACGGCAGCCGCGCTGTACGCCTGCGAGGACGCGCTGGCTGCGCACGCTGGTGCAGGCATCCTCTCGCCGGTGATCTCCACCTCGCTGTACTTCGTGGTGTTCGGCGCCGCCATCGGCTCGCGCATGTCCAGCATCGGCAGCGTGCCCTACGGTGCGTTCATCGTGCCGGCCTCATCATGCTCGCCACCGGGCATCACTGCTCGTCCTTCGGCATCTTCATGCCCAAGTACTCGGGCACGCTGTACGAAGTGCTGTCGGCGCCGCTCTCGCGGTGGAGATCGTCGCCGGCTACGTGGGCGCCGCCGCCACCAAGTCCATGCTGCTGGGCCTGCTCATCCTCGCCACGGCCCGCGTGTTCGTGCCCTTCGAGGTGCTGCATCCGTTCTGGATGGCCGCCTTCCTGCTGCTCACCTCGGTGACCTTCAGCCTGTTCGGCTTCATGATCGGCATCTGGGCCACGGGCTGGGAGAAGCTGCAGATCGTTCCCATCATGGTGGTCACGCCGCTGACCTTCCTCGGCGGCAGCTTCTACAGCATCGACATGCTGCCGCCGTTCTGGCAGAAGGTGACGCTGTTCAACCCGGTGGTGTACCTGGTCAGCGGGTTCCGCTGGAGCTTCTACGGGCTCGCCGACGTGAGCGTGGGCCTGTCCCTCACCATGACGCTGATGTTCATGCTGGGGTGCCTGGCCGTGATCACCTGGGTGTTCCGCACCGGCTATCGCATCAAGCCCTGAACGCCCGGGGGGGCGGCAGGCCGCGACTGTGGTAGATTCCTGAGGTTCCGACCACACGTGTGAGCCCTTCCATGCCGACCAACTCCGAACTGCTCGAGCGCCGCCGCGCCCGTCCCGCAGGGCGTTTCCTTCGCCACGAATGTCTTCGCCGCCCGCGCCGAAAATTCCGAGATCTGGGACGTGGAGGGCCGCCGTTACATCGACTTCGCCGGCGGCATCGGCGTGCTGAACTCGGGCCACCGCCATCCGCATGTCGTCGAGGCGGTGCGTGAGCAACTCGACAAGGTGGCCACACCTGCTTCCAGGTGGTGATGTACGAGCCCTATGTCGGCAGCGGCCGAACGGCTCAACAAGCTGGCGCCGGTGGCCAGCCCGCCAAGACCATGCTGGTGTCCACCGGTGCCGAGGCGGTGGAGAACGCCGTGAAGATCGCGCGCCGCAGCGAGCCGTTCCGCCATCGCCTTCGCCGGCACCTTCGCCAGCGCACCATGATGACCATGGCGCTCACCGGCAAGGTGGCTGCGTACAAGGTCTTCGGCCCCATGCCGGCCGAGGTCTTCCACGTGCCGTTCCCCATCGAGCACTACGGCGTGACGGTGAAGGACAGCCTGAAGGCGCTGGAGACGCTGTTCAAGGCGGATGTCGCGCCCACCAGCGTCGCTGCGATCATCATCGAACCGGTGCAGGGCGAGGTGGTTTCCACGTCGCGCCGGACGAGCTGCTGGCGGCGCTGCGCCGCCTGTGCGACCAGCACGGCATCCTGCTCATCGTCGATGAGGTGCAGAGCGGTTTCGGCCGCACCGGCAAGATGTTCGCGGTGGAGTACTCGGGCGTGCGCGCCGACCTCGTCACCGTCGCGAAGTCCCTCGCCGGCGGCATGCCGCTGGCCGCCGTCGTAACCGCGCGCCGAGGTCATGGACAAGGTGGGTGCGGGCGGGCTGGGCGGCACCTACGCGGGCAATCCGCTGGCCTGCGCGGCGGCGCTCGCGGTGCTCGATGTGTTCGAGAAGGAGAAGCTCCTCGACCGCTCGATCGCGCTCGGCGCCATCGTCGCGCTCCCGGCTCCAGGGGTTCGCACAGCGAACCGACCTCGTGCCCATCGCCGCCATTCGCGGCCGCGGCGGCGTACTGGCCTTCGACGTCGTGAAGCAGACCGACTGCGCACGATCCCGATGCCGATGCGGCCAAGCGCGTCACTGCGCGCGGGCTCGCGCGCGGCCTGATCCTGCTCACCTGCGGCGTGCATGCCAACTCGATCCGCATCCTCGTGCCCCTGACGGTGTCCGATGCCGTGCTCCAGGAAGGACTGGACATCCTCGAGGGTGGCGTTGAAGCGGGCGGACTGAGCCGCTGCCCAGCTCGACCGGGAGTCCCATGCGCAGCGTCGAATCCCGCCGTTTCCACACCAGCGTGATCGCGCAGCGCGCGGCGGAACTGCGCGCAAGGAGCGAGGTCATCCCCATGCATTTCGGCGAACCTTCCCTCAGGCCCTCGCGGCTCTCGGTCGCCGCCGCCCATCGCGCGCTGGATCACGAGCCACTCCTGTACTGGAACTCGCCGAAGCTGCGCGAGCGCCCGCGGCTCTACCACGAGGACTATGGCCTCGAGGATCTCCCCCGGGCGCATCCTGCTCACCGCCGGCGCAGGCTCGGGGCTCATCGCCGTGTTCACCGCGCTGTTCGCGGCGGGGGACCGCATCGGACTCTTGCGCCCGGGCTATCCCGCCTATCGCAATTCGCTGCGCGCGCTGGGGCGCGAGCCGGTGGAGATCGACTGCGGCGCCGACTCGGGGTACCGGCTCGATGGCGCGCGGCTCGCCGCGGTGCGGACCGCTGCACGGCTGGTGCTGGCCAGTCCCAACAATCCGACCGGCGCCATGCTGGACCGGACGCAGCTCCGCGCGGTGGCCGATGCCTGCCGCTCGCGCGGCGCGCGCCTGATCTCGGACGAGATCTACCATTCCATCACCTACTCGGCGCCCGCGGTCTGTGCGCTGCAAGGTGGATCCCGATGCGGTGGTGGTGAACAGCTTCTCGAAGCTGCCTGCCGGATGACGGGCTGGCGGCTCGGCTGGCTCGTGGCGCCGGAGAGTTGCGTCGCAGCGCTGGAAGCGCACCTGATGAACTTCTTCCTGACGCCGCCCTCGATCTCGCAGTACGCCGCGCTCGCCGCGTTCGACGTGCACGAGCTGCGCGGAGCGGTGCGGACCTACGGAACACAATCGCCGTCGCCTGCTCGAGGAATTGCCCCGCCTGGGACTCGGGCAATTGGTCCCGCCGGACGGGGCGTTTTACCTCTACGTCGATGTCTCCCATCTCACGGATGACAGCCTCGGGTTCTGCCGGAGTATGCTCGAGGAGTGCGGCATCGGCGCCGCGCCCGGCATCGACTTCGATACCGGGCATGGCCAAGGCTGCATCCGGTTGTCCTTTGCGTTGTCCGCCCAGCAAGTGGAGCGGGCGATCGAACTGTTGCGCGGCTGGCTGCCGCGCCAAACCTCGAGGAGGCGAACATGACCCAGACCCTCAAGCAGATGATGGAAGCGGCGGATGCGAGCGTGCCGCGGATCGACGCGCGCGAAGCGCAGGCGCTGCTCGCGAAGGGCAATGTGCTGCTGGTCGATGTGCGGGACGCGCCGGAGGTGGCGCGCGATGGCATGGCGGCCGGGGCGCTGAACGTCTCGCGCGGCATGCTCGAGTTCCGTGCCGACCCCGCCTCGCCCTATCACGACAAGCAGTTCAGCCGGGACAAGACCCTGATCCTGTACTGCGCCTCGGGCGGACGTTCCGCGCTGGCCGGAAAGACGCTCAAGGACATGGGCTACGACCGGGTGTTCAACCTCGGCGCCTTCAAGTCCTGGGTGGAGGCCGGCGGCGCGGTGGAGAGGCACGCCGGCTAGGCCAGGCGCCCCGGTCTAGAGTTCCGGGAACAGCACCTTCCCGCACATCAGCAGCGCCTGCATCATCGCGAGCGCCGCGAATGCATCACGGGTGGGAAGCCGCGCCAGCGGCGCCGCCGCTCGCGTGGACAGCAGCCACATCGGCAAGGCCCACAGGAAGGCCGTGCCCCAGTGCATCTCCAGGTCCACACCGCCCGCGAGGCAAATGCCGGCCATCAGGGCGAAGGGGCCAATCGCGTGGATCGCCCAGAAGCGGCGCGCGGCGATGCCCACCGTGGGCGAACGGAACAGCGCATCGGCCGGCGCGGGCTCCGCCGGCTGGCGCCGGCCCAGCCAGGCCATCGCCGCCAGCAGCACCATCGCAGGCAGCGCACGCAGGGCCTGGCTCGAGAAGAAGCGCGCCAGGCTGTCGAGGCGGCCGATGCCCGACAGGTGAGCATCGAGCTGGCTCGCGGCGTAGTCGAAGCTCGGGAAGTGGTGTGCCGCCAGCCAGAGCAGGTGCGGCGTGAACAGCGCGCAGGCCACGGCGGTGCTGGCCGCGAGCCGCGGGAGCAGGCGGCTTTCCCGGCCGCGCAACGCGAGGAAGATGAAGGCCAGGTTGCAGGCGACACTCAAGACCATCTGGTACTTGCACAGCATGCCCGCGCCCCAGCAGGCGCCCAGCCCGAGCCACCAGCGCCAGCGTCCGGACTCCACCGCGTGCCAGGTGCACAGGGCCGCTGCCGCCGTCGCGCACAGCAGCGCCGTGGTGTGGTTGTAGTAGTGCAGCCGCAGCGTGTGATAGCTGATCAACGTGAGCAGCAGCGCGCCGAAGCGGCCGCGGCCCTCGCCCAGCGAGGCGCGCCCGGCGAACCAGGCACAGGCGATGGTGAGCAGCACCTCGAGCCCGCCAAGGGCGTAGGTGAGCGATTCGCCGGCGGGCAGCAGGCGCTGCGCGAGCCACAGCACCAGCGTGGGCAGCGGCGGGTGCTTGGCGAATCCCAGCGCGGGGTGCTGGGCCCAGGCGAGCTGTTCGAGGTTGTCCGGCGGCGGTGCCTGCCCCAGGAGCATGGGCGCAAAGGTCCAGAACACCGCGAAGGCCGCGAGGTAGCCGATGGCCGCCGCACGGGACCCCGGGACACGGACGGCGGGACGCACCGCCCCGCGTTGCGGGGCGAGCCGCGCAGGATCGGCGAGCCGGCGCGACATCATCCTGCCGCGAACGGCACGAGCTGGACGTTGGAACGCCGGCGCGCCTCGGCCCAGGCGTTGGATGCGAGGAAGCGGAATTCGCCTTCGCGGGCGTTGGCGGGAGCGGCGTCCGCCGCGGGCAACTCGGGGTGGCACATGATCAGCCCGCCATCGGCGAGGTGATCCAGCCACCCCTGCATGCGCGCATCGAAACCACTCGCCGTGCGCAGGTCGTAGGCGCCGGCGAAATCACGATTGGAAGGCACGCCGCGCTGCTCGAGCAAGGCCCGCAGCGAGCGGCCTCCCAGCTCCTCGATGAAGCGGCCCTTGAAGCCGCGCGGACGCAGCGCCCGGGTGGAACGGACGGCGACGCGGTGAGCGTATCGCCGCAGCATCTCATCGAGCAGCGGCTCGCGGATGCCGGGGATCTGGTGCACGTGGCAATGGCCGTCGATGAACTGCGGTGCGGCGCCGAACAGCGCCTCGAACCGGTCCATCTGCCGCCGGATCTCCTCGTGGACCTGGGCGGTATCGATGTTGCGCATCAGGAATCCGCGCGCCAGCCAGCGTCGCAGCGAGGCACGAACCGGCGCCGGCGCGAATTCAGTGAGGTCCAGGTGCAGGCCGATGGAGATCGGGGGCCGCATCGCGCGCAGCGAGGCGGCCGCGGCCGCCGCACAGGGTCCGTGCACCAGACAGCTCGCGGCGCTGATCGCCCCGGAAGCGGCGAGCTGCAGGATCGCCGCGGTGGCCGCCTCGTTCGCGCCGAGATCATCGCCGCAGAGGATGATGCGGCGGACCGCGCCGGCCGGTCTTGCCGGGGTCACGCGCCTCGTATCCCCTGCGCCGGCGCCGCGGCGCTGCTTTCCTCCTGGGCCGAATCCGCGGCCACGAGGTAGCGGGGCCGCTGCTTCACCTCGTTGAAGATCCGGCCGACGTACTCCCCCACGATGCCGATCGCGAGCAGCTGCACGCCCGAGAAGAAGAAGATCGAGGCGGCGATGGTGACGAATCCCGCGATGGGCTGGCCGAACAGCAGCTTCTCGACGATCAGCCAGGCGGCCATCAGCAGCGCGGCCACCGAGACCAGCGCGCCCGCACCGGCCACCCAGCGCAGCGGCAGGTTCGAGAACGAGGTGATGCCCGTCGCCGCCAGCGACAGCAGGCGCAGCGAATCGAACTTGCTGCTGCCGGTCCTGCGGGGCGGCGCATCGTATTCGAGCGGCTCGCTCCGAAATCCCACCCAGGCGTACAGGCCCTTCATGAAGCGGTCCCGTTCGGGCAGGGACCGCAGCGCCTGGACCACTTTGCGGTCGAGCAGGCGGAAGTCGCCGGCATTCGGCGGAAGCGGTGGCGTGCGGTGCGAGCCCGACAGCAGCCGATAGAAGGCCGCGACCGCGCGGCGCTTGAGCCAGCCCTCACCCTGCCGGTCGCGACGCACGGCATACACCATCTGCGCGCCCGCCTGCCAGCGGCGCACCATCGGGGCGATCAGCTCCAGGGGGTGCTGGAAGTCGGCGTCCAGGATGACCACGCAGTCCCCGCTGGCGGCATCCAGCCCGGCCTGCAGGGCCACTTCCTTGCCGAAATTGCGCGACAGCTCGATCAGGCGCACCTCGCCGGCCGCGGCGCAGCTTCGGATCTGCGCGACGGAGTCATCCGTGCTGCCATCGTCGATGACGATGATCTCGTGGGCGGGGGTGATCGCAGAGATGGCCTCGAGCAGCGCCGGCAGGAAGGCGCCGATGCCGGCGGACTCGTCGTAGACCGGCACGATGCAGCTCAGCCGGAACGGGCGAGGGGGTTGGGACGGAGCGCTGCCGGAACGGACGAGTTGGAGCATGGCGGGAATCGGGTGTTGTCGTGATGTTGTTGGACCCCACGACATGACCGGGGCAATCGCGGCGAGGTTCCCTTTCGTCGCCGGAAACGCCTGATTTTTCAGCAAGATGTCAGCTTCCTGCAAGAAGCACGACATTCATTGCACAAACTTAATCGTGGTGGGCCACGCGGCTGCCGCGGCGCGGATGTCAAATGGGCTCATGAAAGCCACGAGAATCCTGCTGGTCGAGGACAATGAACTGCTCGCCGATGGACTGCTGCGCTCGCTGACGATGCCCGGCTACGCGGTGGATCGGCTGGCCCACGGCGAGCGCGCGGACAGCTACCTGAAGAGCGAAACCTATGACCTCGTGGTCCTGGATGTCGGCCTGCCCGGCATCGACGGCTTCGAGGTGCTGCGGCGCCTGCGCGCACGAGGCACGCGCACGCCGGTGCTGGTGCTCACCGCTCGCGATGCGGTCGAGGACCGGATCCGCGGCCTCGACCTCGGGGCCGATGACTACCTGACCAAGCCCTTCGTCCTCGGTGAATTCGAGGCGCGGGTGCGCGCGCTGATCCGCCGCGCCGACAACGAGCGTGCGCCGCAGCTCGTGTGCGGAACGCTGCGCATGGACACGGCGGCGCTGCGTGCCTGGATGGGCGATCAGGAGCTGGCGCTGACCTCGCGTGAATGGACCATCCTCGAGGTGCTGCTGCGCCAGCTCGGCCAGGTGATCTCGAAGAAGCGGATCACGCAGGCGGTGAAGGACTGGGAGCAGGAGGTGACGCCGAACACCGTCGAAGTGCACATCTCGCGGCTGCGCCGCAAGCTCGGCAGCACCGGCCCGCAGATCCGCGCCGTGCGGGGTTTCGGCTACCTGCTGGAAGATCCGGACACCCGGCATTGATCGCCGCGCGCAACATCCGCGCGCGCCTGTTCGCCCTGCTGGTGCCCGCGCTGCTCGCGGTGGTGCTGCTCGGCCTCGGCGTCACCTATTTCATCGCCCTGCACGCCGCCACGCGTGCCTACGATCGCGCCCTGCTCGATCCCGCGCTCGCGATGTCGTCCTACCTGCGGCTGCGCGAGGGGGAACTGCAGTTCGACCTGCCCCGGGTCGCGCAGCAGGTGCTGCTGGTGGATTCGCGCGACCGGCTGTACTTCCGCATCCTCGATGCGCAGGGCCACACCGTCGCCGGTGAGCCGGGCCTGCCGGCCCCGCCGGCGGAAGGCACGGAGCAGGGCGGCACCGCGGGGCGCTATTTCAGTGCGACGCTGCACGGCCAGCGCGTGCGCGTGGTGGCGCTGTCCACCACGGTGGGCGCCGTGGCGGGCGTGCCCGGAGCCCACGGCGCATCGGCCTGGGTGGAAGTCGCCGAGACCACCCTCAAGCGCGAGCGCCTGATCCAGGAGGTGCTGCTGGCGGAACTCCTGCCGATGCTGCTGCTGGCCGTGGTCACCGTGGTGCTCGTCTGGTTCGGTGTCGGGCGCGGCCTCGCCCCGCTGGAGCGGCTGCGCCAGGAGCTGGCGGCGCGCTCGCACCGCGACCTGCGCGCAGTTCCCGTGGCGCTGTCGCCCGACGAGACACGGCCGCTCATCGATGCCATCAACGACCTGCTCGCGCGGTTGCGCGATGCCATCGGCATGCAGCAGCGTTTCATCGGCAATGCCGCGCACCAGTTGCGCACGCCACTGGCGGCCATGCTCACGCAGGTGGAGCTGCTCGATCGTTCGGCGTTGCCGCCGGCGCAGCAGCAGGATGTGTCGCAGCTGCACCGGGCCATCAGCCGCGCGGCGCGGCTCGCGGCGCAGCTCCTCACGCTGGCGCGCGCCGAGCCGGGCGAGGCTGGCGGGGTCGAACTGCGGCCGGTCGACCTCGAGGCGCTGTGCGAGGAGATGGTGCAGGAATGGGTGCCGCGGGCGCACGAGCGCAACATCGACCTTGGTTTCGAGCTGGAGAAGGCGCAGGTCGCGGGCGATGCGACGCTGCTTCGCGAGCTGCTGCGCAACCTGCTCGACAACGCCTTGAAGTACACGCCCGCGGGAGGCACCGTGACCTTGCACCTGCGCGGCGGGGAGCGGCCGGGGATCGAGGTGGAGGACAACGGGCCGGGCATTCCGGAGTCCGAGCGCGGGCGGGTGGTGGAACGCTTCCACCGCGTCGATGGCACGCCCGGCGATGGCAGCGGTCTGGGGCTTGCGATCGTGCGCGAGATCACGCTGGCACACGCGGCCGAGTTGCGCATCGCGGAGGGACCGGGCGGCGCCGGCACCCGCGTCATCGTTCAGTTCGGGAACGTCCCTACATCGCCGCCTTGCGTTCCTTCAATGGCGGCGGGTTCCACTGGTAGATCCACGTCTCCGTCAGCGGCCGGCCCCGAATGCGCAGGAAGCAGCGCAGGTCGACCGGATCGAGGCTCTCGTCGGTGAGCCGCACCTCGAACAGGGCGCGCCAGCCCCCGAATTCCGGGACCTGGTGCGCGGTGACGTGCTCGAGCGTGCCGCGCGAGGTGGAGATGACCGCCTCGACCTCCGAATCCTTGAGCAGCGCCGGCAGGTCCCCGCCGGCGAAATCCACGGTGAAATGCCAGGAGAAACCCGTGCGCTTCTGCCCCACCGTGCCGCCGATGCCGGTGCGGGTCGCTACGGTCTGTGCCAGCGGCGGCGTGGCCGGCATCTGCGTGCCCCAGTACAGGCGATAGCCGTAGAGCAGTTCGCTGCCGGCCTTCACCGGCTCCTTCGGGTTCCAGTAGGCGACGATGTTGTCGAAGGTCTCATCGATGGTGGGGATCTCCACGAGCTGCACCCATCCCTTGCCCCAGCCTCCCTGCCCGGTGCCGGCCGGGCCGCTGCGCGGCTCGACCCACAGGCTCGGCCGGCGGTCGTAGTACACGTTGTCGTCCTGGTAGTGGTCCCAGTTGCGATCACGCAGCAGCACGCCGAACCCTCGCGGATTCTCGTCCTGAAAGGAATTCACCCGCAGGCCAGCAGGGTTCGCCAGCGGCCGCCAGATCCACTCGCCCGAGCCCGTCCAGATCGACAGTCCGTCGGAGTCGTGGATCTCCGGCCGCCAGTCGTTGGCGATGCGGCGATCGTTCTCGCCGTTCAGGAACATGCTGGTGAGCGGTGCCAGCCCGAGCCGCTCGATGGGTTTCCTCGGATACAGCGCCGCGTCCACGTCCATCACCTGCGTGCCGCCGGGGCTGATCACGAAGCGGTAGGCGCCGGTGAGGCTGGCGCTGTCCATCAGCGCGTACACGGTCACGCTGCTCGCGCCCTTGGCCGGCCGCTCGAACCAGAAGGACACGAATCGCGGGAATTCCTCCGGGCGGTCCAGCGCGGTGTCCACGGCGACGCCGCGCGCCGACAGCCCGTACTGGCGCGTGTCGCCGACGGCGCGGAAATACGAGGCGCCGAGGAAGGCGGTCACGTCCGCCTTCCAGTTCACCGAGCTCTGCAGGCGAAAGCCGGCGAAGCCGCCCTTGTCGCGCAGGGTGGAGGGATCGAGGCCGGAACGGTCGTAGTCGAACATCGCCGGGTCGTAGAGGATCTCGCGCGCCTGGCCATCCCTGACCTCGTACATGTGGATGTTCTCGTTGAAGCCACGGCCGGTGTGGAAGAACTGCACGTGGAAATCCAGCGCCTCGTCCGCCCACAGCGAATGCTCGGCGCGGGCGCGGATGTTGTTGTACTGGTCGTAGGTGAGGTTCGCGAGCACCGGCGCGAGCGTGTTCTTCGGCGCCTGGTAGGGCCTGCCGGCCAGGGTCCGCGCTTCGCCCTTGAGCTGGGCATAGTCGAAGGCCTGCGCGGTGGCGGAGGTGCGCATGCCCGGCTGGCCGGTGCGCGCGGCGGCGGCCGGCTTCGGTGCGTTCGACGAAGCGGGCGCGGCCTGCGCGGCGAGGGCGGGCGTGATCAGGGCGGTGATCAGCAGGCTGGCGAATCGGCTCATCGGTTCAACCTCGAAGGATCATGGGGGCCGCGCCTCAGATCGGCGGCAGCCGGGGCAGCTCGGGCAGGCTCGCAAGCTGGTGCAGCATCGAGGCCGAGCCTGCGACGTGCACCCGCTCCGGCGGGGTCAGCCATTGCAGCAGCTCATCCAGGTTGGCCGCATCCGCGATCTTCTGCTCGGCGGTGAGCAGGTTCGCATCGGGCCTGCCGCGCGGGTCGCTGGGCCGCGCCACGTTGCTCTGGATGTGCGCGAGCCGCGCCTCGCGATGGCGGGCCAGGTACTGCAGGCCGTCCTCGGGGAGCGCCTGCGCGGCGAGCACCAGTTCCTGCTTGCGGGCCACAAGCAGGGGTGGGTGCGCCTCCTCGGGCGTGCGCAGGATGCCCACCGCGCACAGCATCCGCGCGAGGGTGTGGCTGCCGCTGGCTCGTGACAGCGGCACGGACATCAGCAGGCCCGCCAGCGCCGGTGACATCCAGTAGAACAGCGAGGGCGAGAGGAACCAGGCGATGACGCCGGTGAGGATGCCGGTGATGGTGTGCTTGCGATACGAACGCCAGGCGTCCGCCCAGCTGCTGTCGCCGGACTTGCGCCGCTGCGCGCCCCAGCCCGAGTCGCGCCCGAGCAGGATCTCGATGACGTGGCCGCTCTGCGTGAGCATGAGGATGGGGGCATACAGGGCCGACATCACCAGCTCCACCGCGCAGCTCACCACCAGGCCGATGATGCCGTAGGTGGCGCGGCGGATGGGGGCGCTGAGGATGCCGCGCAGCAGTCCGATGGTCTTCGGGACCAGCAGCACCGCCATGCTGAACAGGAACAGGTCCAGCATGAGCTCGGCATCGAACCGCGGCCAGGTGGGGAAGAGCTGGAAGTCGTGGGTGAAGTACTCGGGCCGGATCAGGTGCGACTGCAGCGAGAGCGCGAAACCCACGCACAGCAGCACCAGCCACAGCGGCGATGACACGTAGCTCATGATGCCCACGGCCAGGTGCAGCCGGCTCACCCAGGACAGGCCGGCCGTGCCGATCACCTTGCTGTGCTGCAGGTTTCCCTGTGCCCAGCGGCGGTCGCGCACGGCGAGGTCGGTGAGCGTGGGCGGGCTCTCCTCGTAGGAACCGTGCAGGTCGGTGGCCAGGTGCACCTTCCAGCCGGCGCGCCGGATCAGCGCCGCCTCGACGAAATCATGCGACAGGATGTGGCCGCCGAAGGGCTTGCGGCCCGGGAGCGAGGGCAGGCCGCAGCATTGCGCGAAGGCCTGCACGCGGATGATGGCGTTGTGGCCCCAGTAGTTGCTGCTGTCGCCCGCCCAGGCGGCGAGCCCCCGGGCCACCACGGGGCCATACGTCCGCGCGGCGAACTGCTGCATCCGGCCGAACAGCGTGGTGGCGTTGATCAGCGTGGGCGCGCTCTGCAGGATGCCCATGGCAGGATCCGCATGCATCTTGCGCACCAGGCCAGTGAGGGTCGCCGCGTCGATCAGGCTGTCGGCGTCGAGCACGATCATGTACTCGTAGCGCGCGCCCCAGTTGGCGACGAAGTCCTCGACGTTGCCGGCCTTGCGCGCGACGTTCTGCCAGCGCCGCCGGTACCACACGGGCATGAACGGCACGGCGGCGCGCAGCCGGTCCAGCGCCACGGACTCGCGCACCCAGGCATCGGCGCTGGTGGAGTCCGACAGCAGCACCATCTCGAAGCGTTCCTTCGCGCCCGAGTCGCGCAGCTCCTCGGCCATGGCCTGCAGCGCGGCGGTGACATGGGTCGGGTCCTCGTTGTAGATGGGCATGACCAGCGCCGTGCGCGCATCGCCCGTGGAGAAATCCGCCGGCGGGTTGTACTCGCGCCACTTGATCAGGCCCACGAGCGCCGTGCCCGCCGCGAAGCCGATCCAGCCCAGCGTCACCACGAAGAACACGATCATGAGGCCCTGCAGGAAGGTCATCTTCGCGAAGCGCACCGCGTCGAGGATCTCCCACGCGCCGTAGGCGGTGATGCCGACGGTGATCAGGAACAACAGCAGCCGGGCGAGGATCACGGAGAAGGAGGAATGCCATCGATGCACCGGCGGCACGGGATAGCGCAGGTTCTGCGCCGGCATCGACAGCGGCGCCGCGGGGGGCATGCCGCCCATGGGTTCGCCGAGGTCGAAGGCCAGCGCCGAGTTCACGTCGCCGTCCATCGGTACAGCCAGGTCTCGGTCACGGGCTTGTCGTTCTGCAGGACGCGCAGGCGCAGCTCGATGACCTCCGCATCGCGCGGCGTCAGGTCGAAGCCGACACGGAAACCCTTGATGGCCGCGTAGGGCGTGATCGACAGGTTGCCGATCTTGCCGGCCGAGGCGCCGATGTCGAGCCTGAGGTTGGTGGTCTTGTCGCCGATGCCGGTGTAGTCGATCATGAACACGCGCCGGCCGCCGTCGGGGCTCACGCCCGAGCGCGTCGAGACCACCCGCGCCAGACCCTTCTGCGGTTTCGACTGCCCCATCCAGGTGATGCGGTAGGCGAAGCGCCACGGGCGGCCCGGAGTGAGCGTTCCAGCGGGTCGCCAGAAGGCGGTGATGTTGTCGTTGGTCTCGCGCGCCGCCGGGATCTCCACCAGCTCGACGGCGCCCGCACCCCAATCCGACGTCGGCTCGATCCAGGCGCTCGGCCGGCGATCGTACTGGGAGTCGAGGTCCTGGAAATCCTCCGGCGAGCGCGAGCGCTGCATCAGGCCGAAGCCCTTCGGCGGCTCGGTGGTGAAGGAGGAGATCTGCAGCTTGGCCGGGTTGGCGAGGGGGCGCCAGATGGACTCGCCCGAGGCGGCCATGATCTGCAGGCCGTCGGAGTTGTGCACCTCGGCGCGGTAGTCATCGCGCCGCATGCGGTTGGATTCGTCGTAGAGGAACATCGAGGTGAGCGGCGCGACCCCCAGCACGCGGATCGGCGCACGAGCGAACAGCATGGCATCCACGTCCATCACCGTTTCCACGCCGGGCTGCACGGTGAAATGGTAGGCGCCCGTCACCGAGGGCGAGTCGAGCAGGGCGTCGATCACCATCGACTGGGCCTTCGCGGCCGGTTTGTGGATCCAGAACTGGGTAAAGGCCGGGAATTCCTCGCCCATGGGCTCGGCGATGTTCACCGTGAGCCCGCGGGCGGCGAGGCCGAAGATCTGGCCGCGCGCGCGGGCGCGGAAGTAGCTGGCGCCCTGGAAGCGCAGGAATTCATCCCAGGTCTTGGGAGAATCGATGCGCGTGCGGATCGAGAAGCCGGACAGCGGCAGTGGCACGCGTGCGAGGTTCTGCGGCGCGCTGGGGCCGATCTCGAACATCCCGGGACTGGACTGCAGTTCCTGTGAGACGCCCTGGTCCACCAGCGCGATGGTGACCGGGGACTGGAAGTAGAAACCCGCCGGCAGGAGCCCCAGCCGGAACGGAACCGGCTGGTCGGCCCAGATGGCGGCGGTGTCGAGGAAGCGGATGTCCTTGTACTGGTCGGCGCGCAGGTTCTCCAGGCCCGCCGGCAGGTTGCCGCCGCGGGCGACATAGGCGGTCGAGGCCAGCCGGCGTGCCGCGGCGATCACCGCGTTCTGGTCCACGGGGTACTGTGCGGGCTTCTGCGCCTGGGCCGAGGCGACCAGGGGCAGCAGGACCAGCGCATGGACGAGGGGGAGGGGACGACGCATCTGGCTTGGGATTCACTCGCTCGCGGGCCTGCGAACAATGATACCTTGTCGAAACTGCCCCGTTGAATCTTCCCGGTATTCGATGAGTGAGACCTTGATCGAGCGGTTCGGACGAGCGGCCGCGGGTGCCGGGGTAAAAGTTACCGGCCGCGCACGGCGGCGTTCCGGCGCTCGGGCAGGCGGGTGGACGGCGGGGGCCGGATGAACGAGCCGCAGACCGCGGGGACGGTGCTGATGGTGCGGCCGGCCTGCTTCGGCTTCAACGAGCAGACGGCAGCCTCGAACGAGTTCCAGCAACGCCCGTCCGTCGTTGCATCGGCCGCAACGCAGGCGCTGCGCGAATTCGACCGGCTGGCCACGGCCTTGGGCGATGCCGGCGTCGAGGTGATCATCGCGCCGGATGATCCCGAGCCGCCCAGGCCCGATGCGGTCTTTCCGAACAACTGGGTGAGCTTCCACGCCGACGGCACGGTGGTGCTGTATCCCATGCTCGCGCCCAACCGGCGGCTGGAGCGGCGTGATGAGGTGATCGAGCAGGTGCGCCTCGGCGGCCGCTTCCGGATCAGCCGGTGCGTCGATCTCACCGCCCATGAGCGGCAGGGGCATTTCCTCGAGGGCACCGGAAGCCTCGTGCTCGACCGTGCGGCGCGGGTGGCCTACGCGGCGCTCTCGCCGCGCACGCACCTGGCCGTGCTGGGCGAGTTCGCGCAGGCCCTCGACTACACGCTCGTGACCTTCGACACCGCGGGGCCGGCGGGCACGCCCGTGTATCACACCAATGTGCTCATGGCCCTGGGCCGGCGGTTCGCGGTGATCTGCGCCGAGGCCGTGCCCGATGATGCGCAGCGCGCGGCGCTGCTGGCCGCGCTGTCGGCGGGCGGCCGCGAGATCATCCGCATCGACGCCGCGCAGATGCAGTGTTTTGCCGGCAACCTGCTGGAGCTCGACGGCGCATCCGGTGCGCTGATCGCGATCTCGCGCGCCGCCTGGAATGCCCTCGAGCCTGCGCAGCGTTCCGCGCTGGAGCGACAGGGCGCCGTGCTGCTGGCCGACATTCCCGTCCTCGAGCGACTGGGCGGGGGCAGCGTGCGATGCATGCTGGCCGAGGTCCATCTGCCGAGGGCGTGATCGCCGCGAAGTGGCATAATTCGCCCCATGCTGGAACTGGGCGTGAAAACCTTGCTGGCGTACTGCCTGGGCTCGGTGCTCGGCAGTCTCGTGCTCGGCCGTTTCCGGGGCGTCGACATCCGCACCCAGGGGAGCGGCAACGCCGGCGGCACCAATGCACTGCGCACGCAGGGCAAGGCCTTCGGGACCCTGGTGCTGGTGATCGACATCCTCAAGGGTGTCATCGCGGTGAAACTGCTGCCCCTGCTCGAGCTGCCCGGCATCGGCATCGATCGCGAGGTGTCGCGCGAGTGGCTGCAGCTGTGCTGTGCGGCGGCAGTCGTTGCGGGCCATGTCTGGCCGCTGTGGTATGGCTTCCGGGGTGGCAAGGGCGCTGCCACCCTGGTGGGCGTCCTGGCGAGCCTTCATTTCTGGACGCTGGTGCCGCTGCTCGCCGCCTGGATCCTCGTCCTGCTGCTCACCGGGTTCGTCGGGCTCGCCACCATGCTCGCGGGCGTGGCGCTGGTGGCGGCGGTGTGGTGGCGCACCCCGCAGGATGCGCCGTTCCTGCTCTTCTGTGCACTGGCCGCCGCCTTCATCATCTACACCCACCGCAGCAACATCGAGCGCATGCTGCAGGGGAACGAGAACCGCGCTCGGCGTCTCTGGCTGCTGCGGCCGCGCGTGCCATGAGTGCGCAGGCGCTGCTCGCCCTGCTCGCCGATGGCGAACTTCATTCGGGCGAGCGGCTGGCGGGCGAACTCGGCATCAGCCGGGCCGCCGTCTGGAAGCACGTCGACGCGCTGCGCTCCTCCGGCATCGACATCCGCGCCCGGCGTCGCGCCGGCTACCGGCTCGCGGCGCCCGTGGAACTGCTCGATGCGCGCCTGATCCGCCGCGGCCTGCAGGCGCCGCAGCGTGCCCGGCTCGCGCGGCTCGACCTGCTGTTCGAGGTGGACTCCACCAACACCTGGTTGCTGGAGGCTGAACGCCCCGCCGGTGGCGAGGCCCACGCCGCACTGACCGAGCTTCAGACGGGCGGGCGTGGCCGACGCGGACGGCGCTGGCTCATGCCCTTCGGCCGCGCCATCGCACTGTCGTTGAGCTGGAGCTTCGCCGAGTCGCCGCGCGACCTGCCGGCCCTGAGCCTCGCGGTGGGCGTCGCGGTGGCACGCGCCCTCGCGCGCGTGGGCGCGCGGGGAGTGGCGCTCAAGTGGCCCAACGACATCTGGTTCGCAGGGCGCAAGGCCGGTGGCATCCTGATCGAGATGCGTGCAGAAGGCGCAGGCCCCGCCTTCGTGGTCATCGGCATCGGGCTCAACGTTTCCTTGCCCGAACGGGCGCTCGAGGGCCTGGGACCACTGGGGGTGCCGCCCGCCGGCGTCGAGGAGGCCTGCGCGGGCACCTGTTCGCGCAATGCCCTCGCCGGCGCACTGCTCGATGAACTGCTGCGTGCGCTGCCGGCATTCGAGCAGGACGGGTTCGCGAGCTTCGCCGCGGAGTGGGGCGAGCTCGACGCGCTGCGCGGCCGTCCGGCCACGGTGATGCTCGGCGGGCAGCAGTGGAGCGGCATGGCCGAAGGCATCGATGCCGACGGCGGATTGCTGCTGCGGGTCGGCGGTGAGCGCCGCAAGTTCGTGTCCGGCGAGGCCTCGTTGCGGCCGCAAGAGGGCGCAGCATGACCTTCCTCAAGGGAGCTGTCCTCGCGCTCGTGCTCGCGAACATCGGCTACTTCCTCTGGTCATGGAACATCGCCGGGCAGGGGTCGACGGTCGAGCCGGCCGCGGCCCCACGCATCCGCCTGGCCTCCGAGGCGGGAGTCGTGCCGCACGAGCCTGCCGGCGAACCGCAGGGCGTTGAGGGTGCGGCCGGGGTGGCGCGGGGCGAACCGCCGTCGACCCACGCGACGGGCGGCGGCCAGGATGACCAGAGCGCAGCGCTGCTCAGCAACCTCAAGCGTTGCGTCACCGTGGGTCCGTTTCGTGACGTGGGCGAAGCGGTGCGCGCCGCCACCTCGCTGCGCGCCGCCGGCTACGCGCCGCGGCAGCGGGTCGCCGAAGGCGAGGTGCCGGCGGGTGTGTGGGTGTACCTGCCACGGCCCGCGGACCCGGCCGCCACCGGGCAACTGCTCGAGCGCCTGAAGAAAGCGGGCATTGAGGATGCGCTGGAGATGTCCGGCCCGGCGGAGACCCCGGTGATCTCCCTCGGCCTGTTCAGCGAGCCGCGGCGCGCGCAGGCGCGGGTGGGAATGGCCAAGGGATTTGGTCTTGCGCCCGTGGTGGCCGACCGGAAGCGAAGTGCGAATGTCTTCTGGGTGGATATGGACCTGGAATCCACGGAGAGCATGCCCAGCGCGGCCGACCTGCCTGGCAGTTCGGGCAACCGCATCATGCGGCTGGAAGTGAAGAGCTGCTCCGCGCCGTAGCGGCAGGCCGACAGGGTCATCTTCATACCCTTCTGGAGGGGCCCAATTTGCCGTCGGCTTATGCCATATATGGAATATATATGCTAGATAAGGCATAGTCGGCAAATGAAGCCTGTAATTTGGATGGGTGGTAGCAGGGACGATTTGAAACGGTTTCCGGAACCGGTGCAGGATTCCATCGGCTTCGAGTTGTATCGAGTTCAATATGGGCTTGAGCCACGAAACTGGAAGCCGATGACGAGCATAGGTGTCGGCGTCAAGGAAATTCGGGTGCGGGACGATGCGGGAATTTTCCGGATGATTTATCTCGCGTCACTACCCGACGGAGTGTATGTATTGCATTGCTTCCAGAAGAAGTCGCAGCAAACGAGTCGTGCTGATTTGGAACTGGCCACGAAGCGCTTCAAGTTGATATCCAGGTGAAATCATGAGAGTCAAGAAAGTCGCAAACAACGAACATGGTCCCCGGCATGTGACCCCTGCGGGGCGTAGCGTCTTTCACGATATTTTCTCCCCAGAGAAGGCGGCGGAGATGGAAATGCGCGCGCAGTTGTTGATCGGACTGGAGCACTGGCTGGAAAAGAGCGGCATGACACAGGCCGAAGCAGCCAAGGTGCTGGGCGTTACTCAGGCGCGCGTGTCGGATTTGAAACGAGGCAAGATCGCCAGATTCAGCATGGATCTTCTGGTGCGGTTGGCGGCGCGGGCAGGACTCAAGCCCAAGCTGAAACTTGCGGCGTGATTCGTCGAGCGCTCGCGCTGTACGCGCTTTCGTTGCAGTTTCATGAGGTGATCAGGGGTGCGGAATGCCACAAGCAGCAGATGAGTCCGGGTTCCGCGTCAATCGCCGACCGGTGACGATTCAATGGGGCGATTGCGATCCGGCGAACATCGTCTACTTTCCCCGATATTTCGAGATCTTCGACAACAGCACTGAAGCGGCTTTCGAGGCGGTGGGTTGGGGCAAGCTGCGGCTGATGCAGCACTTTGGGATCGTCGGCATTCCGGCTGTGGATATACGGGGGCGCTTCGTCGAACCCTCGTCCTTTGGTGACCGCGTCAATGTTGATACTTGCCTGTACGGCTTCGGTCGCTCCAGCTTCAGGGTGCATCATCGCCTGCTTCGTGGAGATGTGGTGGCTGTTGAAGGATTTGAGGTTCGCGTGTGGGCTGCGAAGGACCCACATGATCCCGCCCGACTGAAGGGCGCTGAGGTGCCAAGAGAAATCATTGATCTCTTCCGTGTCCCTGTCTGATAGGTAGAAGTCTTTCGCATGCCTTTGCTTGCCGTAACCTTGTTGAACGCACTCTTGCTGCTGGCGGCCGTTCCAGCGCCGGCGGACGTGACAGCATGCCATATCGGCTCCTACCGTCTGGGCGATGGCGGCGTAGTGGATATCGCGCCTTCCGAAGGCGACACGTTGCGATGGCGCCTGTTCACGGGCGAGACCGGCCAGCTTCATCCGAAAGCAGCGGGCAGTTGGAGCAGCACCTATGGTTGGACGCAGCGAGCCGATGGCAAGACCGTCTCGTTTTCCGATTGCGCGCATGATGAGATCCACTTCGGTAGCCAGGCTGGCAAGCGCATCGACTTCGATGTCAGCGACACGACCTTCGAGAGCGGTGGCGTGAAGCTGGTGGGGCGGCTGGTG
>JAXMGQ010000040.1:0-47781 GCA_046347195.1 Steroidobacteraceae bacterium | reverse complement strand
GGAGCTGGCCGGTGTCAGCATCCCCAACCAGGCCGCCGAGCATTACTACCTCATCACCGAGCCCATCAAGGGCCTGCCGAAGATGCCGGTGCTCGAGGATCCGAGCTGCCATGGCTATTACCGGGAAGAGGGCGGCGGACTGATGGTCGGCCTGTTCGAGCCGGTGTGCGCGCCCTGGAAGGTGGAGGGGGTCCCTCAGGACTTCTCCTTCGGCGAACTGCCGCCGGACTGGGAACGCATGACCCCGTACCTCGAGCGGGCGATGTCGCGCGTGCCGGTCACCTCCGAGGTCGGCATGAAGAAGTTCTTCTGCGGCCCCGAAAGCTTCACGCCGGATTTGCGGCCCATCGTGGGAGAGGCACCGGAACTGCCGGGCTACTTCGTGGCGGCGGGATTGAATTCCGTCGGTGTGCTGTCGGGCGGCGGGCTCGGACGCGTGGTGGCGCACTGGATCATCCACGGGATTCCCGACGTGGATGTCACCGGCTTCAACATCGACCGCGTGCTGCCCTACCAGGTGAATCCGAAGTACCGGAGAGAGCGCACGGTCGAGTCGCTGGGCCTGGTCTACAAGTGCCACTACCCGACGATGGGGCTGGAGACTGCCCGCAATGCACGCCGCTCGCCGCTCCATGAACGGCTCGCCGCAGCCGGTGCGTATTTCAAGGAAGTCAGCGGCTGGGAGAGCCCCGACTGGTATGGCGAGCCGGGCTCGAAACCCGACCCGGGGCCGCTGTCCTGGGGACGCCAGCGCTGGTTCGCGAACTGGCAGGCCGAGCACGAGGCGGCACGCAACGCCGTCATCGTCATGGACATGTCCTTCATGGGCAAGTTCCTGGTGCAGGGACGCGATGCGGGAGCGGTGCTCAACCACCTCTCCGCCAACGACGTCGATGGCGAGGCGGGGCAGATCACCTACACGCAATGGCTGAACGAGCAGGGACGGCTCGAAGCCGATCTCACCGTCACCAAGCTTGGCGCGGACCGGTTCCTCGTGGTGGTGACCGACACCATGGTGCGTCACGCCGAGACCTGGATGAAGCGGCACATTCGCGCCGACCAGTTCGCCACCGTCACCGACGTGTCCTCGGGACTGGCGCAGCTCAACGTGCAGGGTCCGCGCTCACGTGAACTGCTGCAGTCGCTGACCCGCGCCGACCTGTCGAACGAGGCCTTCCCGTTCCGGGCGGCGCGGGAGATCGACATCGGCTTTGCCCGCGTGCTGTGCGTGCGCATCACCTACCTCGGTGAACTGGGCTACGAGCTGTACATCCCCGCCGAGCAGGCCGTGCACGTCTACGACGAGGTGGTCGCGGCGGGCGCTCCCTTCGGCCTTCGCCACGCGGGACTCAAGGCGCTGTCGAGCCTTCGCCTGGAGAAGGGCTATCGCGACTACGGCCACGACATCGACAACACCGACGATCCGCTCGAGACCGGCTTCGGATTCGCGCTGGACCTGAAGAAATCCTGCGGGTTCCTTGGCAAGCCTGCCGTGCTCGAGCGCAAGGCGCGCGGTCCGCTGCAGCGCCGGCTCGTGCAGGTGCTGGTGAAGGATCAAGAGCCCATGATGTACCACGCCGAGGTCGTGCTGCGCGACGGCGTACCCGTGGGCTACGTCCGGGCCGCCTCCTACGGTCACACGCTGGGCGGAGCGGTGGGCCTCGTCATGGTGGAACCGCAACCTCCGGTGACGGTAGATGAAGTCTACCTCGCGGCCGGCCGCTGGGAAGTGGAGATCGCGGGGTGCCGGTATCCCTGCATCGTGTCGGCGAAGCCGCTGTACGATGCGCAGATGAAGCGCATCCGCGCCTGAGCAGGTCCCTGGCGCTAGAATGGCGCCATGGACATCGAACAGGACCTCGGGCTCGGCGAGCCCATCACCCGCCGGGATTTCGTCGGCGGCGTGGCCGCGTCGGTGGGACTGTGGTCCACCCTCGCACCGGGCAACGCGCCCGCGACGGATGCGCAGCCGCACCTGGCTGCAACCGCGGATGCGCCATATCCGCCGCTGCGCACCGGACTTCGCGGCCAGCATCCCGGATCCTTCGAGGACGCACACCGGGTGCGCGACGGCGCCTTCCTCACGGCGATGCCCGCGGACACCGGCGAGCACTTTGATCTCGTGGTGGTGGGCGCGGGCATCTCGGGACTGTCGGCGGCGCATTTCTACCGGCGTGCGCTGGGAGCGAAGAGCCGCGTGCTGCTGCTGGACAATCACGATGACTTCGGCGGCCACGCCAAGCGCAACGAGTTCCACCATGAGGGGCGCATCTACCTCTCGTACGGCGGCACGATGAGCATCGAGACGCCTTTCCCGTACAGTTTCACGGCCCGCTCGCTGCTGGCGGAGCTCGGCGTGGATCCCGCCAGCTTCTCCCGCTACCAGCAACCGGTGCGCCTCGAGGGACTGGGAGAAGGGGTGTTCTTCGACCGGGAGAATTTCCACACCGACCGTCTGGTCGCCGGTGCAGGCTCGAAACCCTGGGCGCAGTTCTTCGCCGAGGCGCCGCTGACACCGGCGGTGCGCGAGGACCTGGCGCGCCTGTACGCCGGCCACATCGACTACCTGCCCTCGCTCGATGCCGCACAGAAGGCGGCGGCGCTCAAGCGCATGAGCTACGCCACCTACCTCACCGATCACGCACGGCTCCGCCCTGAAGGGCTCGCCTACTTCCGCGGCCAGCATTTCCGCAACAACATGCGCGTGGACACCTGCCCCGCCTTCGTGGCGTGGCGGCTGGGCGCCGCCGGCTTCAACGGCATGGACATCCAGGCAGAGCCCCTGGTGAACGCCGACTATTTCCATTTCCCGGATGGCAACGCCAGCATCGCGCGGCTGCTCGTGAACCGGCTGGTGCCGGCCGCCTTCGACCGCCAGCATGACCAGGAGAGCATCGTGCTGGCGCGCCTGGACTACTCACGCCTGGATGAGGAGGGCGCTGCCGTGCGCCTGCGGCTCGACAGCACCGCCGTCCGCGTCGAGCACATCGGCGCCATCGACCGCGCCACCGAGCGCGCCGTGCGGGTGGTGTACGTGAAGGGCGGCGAGCTGCGGCAGGTGACCGCAGCGAATGTCGTGCTCGCCTGCTTCAACACCATCATTCCCTTCCTGGTGCCCACGCTGCCGGAACCACAGCGCGTGGCGCTGCGCTACGCCTCGAAGGTGCCGATGATGTACACGAGCGTCCTGGTGCGTAACTGGGAGGCCTGGCGCCGGCTCGGCGTGCACGCCATCGAGGCGCCCAACGGCTACCACAGCCATTGCATGCTCGACACGCCGCTGCGCATCGGCGGCTACGAAAGCGTGGGCGCGCCGCAGGACCCGGTCATCGTTCACCTGATCAAGAACTGGAATCGGCCGGGCCTGCCCCGCAAGCAGCAGAACCGGCTGGCGCGCGGCGACATGCTCGCCGCGTCCTTCGAGTCCATCGAGCATGCCTCGCGCGAGCAGCTCCAGCGCATGCTGGGGTCGGGCGGATTCGAGGCGAAGCGCGACATCCTCGCGATCACCGTGAACCGGTGGCCGCATGGCTACGCCTACACCTACGACACGTTGGATGACCCCGACCTGCCGGAGGCGGAGCGGCCCCATGTCATCGGCCGCCGTGCCTTCGGCCGCATCAGCATCGCGAATGCCGATGCCGGCGCGTCGGCCTTCACCAATGTGGCCATCGACCAGGCGGAGCGGGCCATCCAGGAGTGCCTGGTGAGCCGGGGCATGATCTGAATGCAGACCCGGGCATTCGGTGACGCAGGCCGCGCGGTCGCGGCCATCGGGCAGGGCACCTGGGAACTGGACAAGGCACGCGAGGCCGATGCCCTGTCGACCCTTCGCCGCGGCCTGGACCTTGGCCTCACGCACATCGACACGGCGGAGCTCTACGGCAACGGCGCCGCCGAGCGCCTCACCGGCAAGGCGATCCGCGACCGGCGCGACGAGGTGTTCCTCGTCTCCAAGGTGCTGCCCTCGAATGCCTCCCGGCAAGGTGTGGTGAAGGCCTGCGAGCGGAGCCTCGCGGCGCTCGCCACCGGTCATCTCGACTGCTACCTGCTGCACTGGCGGGGTTCGTATCCGCTGGCCGAGACGGTGGCGGCCTTCGACTCACTGTTGCAGGCCGGCAAGATCAGGAGCTGGGGGGTGAGCAATTTCGATGTCGATGATCTCGAGGAGGTGATGAAGCTGGGCAGGCCCGCCTGCAACCAGGTCCTGTATCACCTCGGCGAGCGCGCTATCGAGCATGCCGTGCTGCCCTTCTGCCGCGAGCAGGGCATCGCCGTGGTCGCCTACACACCCTTCGGGCAATCACCGGAAATCTACTCACCACTCACCGCGCAGGGCCGCGTGCTGAACGAGGTCGCCCGACGTCATGGCGCCACCACCCGGCAGGTGGCGCTTCGCTTCCTGCTGCGACATCCCGGGCTGTTCGTCATCCCCAAGGCTTCGCAGCTGCCGCACGTCGAGGACAACGCAGGCGCGTTGAGATTCGAAATCACCGAGGTCGACCTGGCGGACATCGAGCAGGCCTTCCCCCGGGGGAAGAAGCCACGCAGCCTGCCGATGATCTGACACGCCGCGATGTCCTACCAACGGCTCGTGCTCCTGCTGCTGATGCTGGCGTACGCCTTCAATTCGATGGACCGCAGCATCATCTCCATCGTCGGCCAGTCGCTGAAGGCGGACCTGCAGCTCTCGGACACCGAGCTCGGCCTGCTCGGCGGCACGGCCTTCGCGATGCTGTATGCCCTGGGCGGCCTGCCCATTGCGCGCCTCGCCGAGCGCGCGAGCCGCGTGAACATCCTCTCCATCGCGATGTTCCTGTGGTCGAGCCTCACCGCACTGTGCGGCGTGGCCGGCTCCTTCCTGCAGCTGCTGCTCATCCGCATGGGCGTGGGCGTGGCGGAATCGGCCTGCTCCCCGCCTGCGCATTCACTGATCTCCGACTACGTGGAGCCGCGGCGCCGCGCCTCGGCCCTGTCGGTGTATTCCGTCGGGCTGTCGCTGGGCTACATCCTCGCAGCGGCGGTGGGAGGTTACGTCACGCAGCACCTGGGCTGGCGCGCCGCTTGCCTGCTGGTCGGGCTGCCTGGCATCGTGATGGCGGGACTCATCAAGGGTCTGGTGCGCGAGCCGCGGCGCGCCGGCGCCCTGGGACCCGCACCGGCGTTCTCACTGCGCGGTGAGCTGTCCGAACTCGCGGCGGTGACCCGGGTCCTGTTCGGCCAGGCCGCCGTGATGCACATGCTCCTCGGCATCACCATCGGCGCGTTCGCCGCCTATGGCTTCTATGCCTTCACCCCCGTGTACTTCATCCGCAGGTTCGGCCTCGACTACACCACCGTGGGCCTCGTCTCCGCCTTCGCCGGCGGAGTCGCCGTGGCCTTCGGAATCCTCGCCGGCGGCTTCGTTGCCGATTCGCTGGCGCGACATCACCGACGCTGGTATGCGCTCGTCCCGGCCATCGGCGGCGCGATCTCGCTGCCGTTATACGCAGCAGGGGTGCTGGCGCCGGGCTGGATGGCGGCGACGCTGCTGCTCGCGCTGGCCGGCTTCTTCCAGTACGGCCTGCTGGGTCCCACCTTCGGCGTGGTGCAGAACGTCGTCGGCCCGCATCGACGGGCGACGGCCACAGCGCTCCTGTACATCCTGCTCAATGTCGTGGCGCTGGGAGGCGGTCCCTTGTTCGTCGGGGCCGTGATCGACCGCGCCGCCGAAGCGCAGTTCGCGCAGCCCTCGGGTTCGCCGCCGGCCTCACCGGGACTGTCGTACCGGTCGAGTTGCCCCGGCGGGCGCGCTGCCCATGGCCCGCCCGCCGCCGACCTGCGCTGCCGCGACACCCTGGCGCAGGCGACGCGGGCCGGACTGCTGGCCTCGCTCCTGTTCTTCGGCTGGGCCGCGTTGCACTATGCGCTCGCCGCCCGCGGCATCGCCCGCGCACTGGCCCTCAGCGCACCGCCGAGCGAACCGCCTCGATGAACGCACCGTTGCGCTTGTAGCCTTCCTCCCAATCCGCCGTCGGCCACGCACTCAGCGTCACCACCACGAGATCCGCCTTGGGGTCCAGGATCAGGGCCTGCCCGTGGATGCCGATGGCCTCGTATGAATGATCGGCACGCGGCCACCAGAAATAGCCGTAACCGAAGTCCGCGAAGATGTTCTTCGTGTAGGCGTTGGTGGCCTCGTCCACCCAGCCATCCGGGACCACGGCCTCGTTGCCGATCTTCGCCCCGTGCATGAAGAACAGTCCGAAGCGGGCATAGTCGCGTGCGGGCATGCTGATGCAGCAGCCACCCACCTCCAGCCCGCCGGTCGTGATCCAGTAGGCATCGCTCTGCATCCCGGCACGCGACCAGATCTTCTCCGACAGGTAGCGGCTGATCGGCTTGCCCACCGCGCGCCCGACCAGCACGCCGGCGAGATTCGTCTCCCCGGTGTTGTAGTTGAACATGCTGCCCGCCGGCGCGACGCGCTTGCGCGCCGCCATGTACTCGACCAGGCGGCCCTTGTCGTTCGCAAATTCCTGCGACAGCCACCAGGCATCGGAGTTGCGGTCCTGGTAGTTCTCGTTCCACGCCACTCCGCTGCGCATCTCGAGGAGCTGCGCGATCGTGACCTCGGCATAGGCGCTGTGCGCCAGTTCCGGGATGTACTTCGCGATCGGCTCGTTCACGCTCTTGATGAACCCGTCGCGGATGGCAGCGCCGACCAGCGTGGAGGTCACCGACTTCGCCACCGAGAAGGACGTCCACCGCGTCCTGGCGGATTGGCCCAGTCCGTAGTGCTCGAGCACGATCTTGCCGTGGCTCACCACGAGCAGCGCCGCGACCCGGTTGCGCTGCATGAACTCATCGATGCCGCCGCTCTCGGCATCGAAGTGGTAGGTCACGGACTCGAGCGGCTTGCCGAAGGGCAGCGGCCGAACGGACGCGCCACGCTTGATCTCCTTGGTGGAGAACACCTGATCCATGTGGGCATAGCCCTGGACCTGGTCCTGCCCCTTCCAGGCCAGGAGCTGATCGCGCTGCGGCGCGGCGCCGGCCACGCAGGAAAACACCCCCAGCAGAACGGCGAGCCGTGATTTCATCTGCAACATCTTCCATCCACTCCTGCGTCGTTCGAATTCCTGCGTGATGGATCTCAGCGCGCCTGCGGCCGTGCTTCCTCGGTCCAGTCGTCCTCGATGTAGAACGGACCGGGCTTCTCGCGAAGCTGCTCGTACTTGCAGATCTGCGGCTCCGGGCCGAGCGGCGTGGATCTGCCGCCGCGGAAGGCCCACTCTCCACGATCGCTGCTGTCGGCCGCGCGCACGTAGCTGTTGATCATGAAGCGGCGGTCCTGGTGGCTCAGGTTGGGACCCGAACCATGCACCGTGAACAGGGTCCAGAGCAGCAGGTCTCCGGGCTGCATCTCGCAGGTGATCTTGGTGGCCGGGTCGAGACCCGCCCGCCGCAGGTCCGCGTCCTGCGTCTGGCCCACCATGATGGGCCCGTCGTCCGACAGGCCGAGATACCCGAGGCGGTGGCTGCCCGGCACGACCTGCAGGGCGCCGTTCGCGGAGGTCTGCGGGTCGATCGCCAGTCCCGTGGTCACCGTGCTGCGCGCATAGTGGTAATCCTTGCTGTTGCCTTCGCGGAAACGCGCGTCCTGGTGGAAACGGTAGAAGGTGTACTTCGCTCCCGGCGGCTTCCAGTGCACCTGATGGGTGATCTGCCGGATGTCCTCGCCGAGGAAGGGCGCAAGAATGCGGTAGTACTTGTCGGAGCGGCGCAGCTGTTCGAGGAGCGGGGAGATCCAAGCCGTCCAGTGGGCCTGCAGCAATACCCGGCGCCGCGCCTGCGGGTCGTTCAGGATCTCGAACAGCAGGTTGTGGTCGCGGTACGTGGCGTGATGGCGGGCCAGGGCCTCGCGTTCGATCCGGTCCACCTCGGCGCCGATCGCCGCGACCTCGGGCGGATCGAGGAAGCCCCGGACGATGGCATAGCCATCCCGTTCCAGCGCCTGTACCAGGTCCTGCATGAATGTCCCCCCGAACCCCATCTTAGCGTGAGGAACAAGGGACCGCACGGGCCCGCCACCCGCGGGCGGCAGGTGCAGTCCGACCTGCGGGTACTGCGGCCGGGAATGGCGCAGCACCACCGCCATTTCGCAATATAGTGGGCGTGTCGACGGTCAACTGAGTCTGACAGCCACTGCTGGAGAACGTGATGAACGAGGAAAAGGCGGTGCTCGCCGGCGGCTGCTTCTGGGGCATGCAGGACCTGCTGCGACGGTATCACGGCGTGCTCGGCACCCGGGTGGGCTACACGGGCGGGCAGGTGCGCAATGCCACGTACCGGAATCACGAGGGCCATGCGGAGGCCATCGAGATCCGCTTCGACCGCGACGAGATCAGCTTCCGGGAGATCCTCGAGTTCTTCTTCCAGATCCACGACCCCACCACGCGCAATCGCCAGGGGAATGACATCGGCACGAGCTACCGCTCGGCCATCTTCTACACCAGCGATGCGCAGAAGCGCGTGGCCGAACAGACCATCGCCGAGGTGGATGCCTCGGGACGCTGGCCGGGCAAGGTGGTGACGGAGGTGGCGCCGGCGGGTGATTTCTGGGAAGCCGAACCCGAGCACCAGGATTATCTCGAGCGCTTCCCCGACGGCTACACCTGCCATTGGGTCCGGCCCGACTGGAAGCTGCGCAAGGCAGGGTAGGGCAGGTCGCGGATCAGCCGCGGCCGCTGCTGGCGGCGTCGTACTTCTTCAGGAACTCGATCACTCGCGTCTCGGTCTTGCGCGGTGCGGCCAGCTTCAGCCCGCCGCTGAAGGTGCGGCGGATCAGGCCGGAGCGCCAGGCCTCGAACACGATGGGGTTGATGTAGCTCTTGCGGCACACGGCGGGGGTGTTGCGCAACTCCGCCGCCACCTGCTTCACCACGCTGACGATCTCGCTCTTGAAGGCGCGCTCGCTCGGATTCTCCGGAAGCGGTGTGCGGGCGAGCAGGATCACCGCCTGGAGCGTCGCGCCCCAGGTGCGAAAATCCTTGGCCGTGAAGTCATCTCCCATGATCTCGCGCAGGTAGTCGTTCACCTGACCGGAGTCGATGGGCGCGCGCTGCCCGGCGTCGGTGATGTACTGGAACAGTTGCTGGCCCGGCAGTTCCTGGCAATGCCTGACGACGCGCGCAATGCGCCGGTCATCGATGGTGATCTCGTGCTGCACGCCGCCCTTGCCGCGGAAGTTCAGCTTCGCGCGGCCGTCGCGGATGAAGCTGACGTGGCGGTTGAGCAGCGTCGTCAGGCCGAAGCTCTTGTTGTCGCGGGCGTACTCGATGTTGCCGACGCGCACGCGCGTCGCATCGAGGATGCTCACCACCACGGCCAGCACCTTCTCGCGGGGCAGGCCGGGCCGCGCGAGGTCGCGCGCCAGCGCGCGGCGCAGCCGTGGCAGGCTCTCCGCAAAGCTCACCATCCGGCCGAACTTGGCATCGTCCCGCACGCATCGCCAGCGGGCGTGGTAGCGGTACTGCTTCCGCCCACGGGCATCGCGTCCGGTGGCCTGCAGGTGACCATGCTCATCGACGCAGATCCAGACATTCTCGTAGGCCGGCGGTATCGCGAGCTTCGCGATGCGCGCGATCTCGCCGCGACCTTTCAGCTGGCGGCCATCGTGGAGGAAATAGCGGAACAGCTTGCCGTCGCGCTCGCGCCGGTACCCGGGAGCCGCGTCGGACACGTAAATGAGGCCCGCGCTCTCGGCCATGCGCGCCGCTTCCGCGACCGCACCGTCGAGTACCGCATCCGATTGGCTGGCCCTATATGTCATCTTGGGCCGATTGTCAGACCCGGCCGATTCCGCCGACCATCGACTTGTACTCATAATCACGTCGGAAAACGCGGACTGTGGGCTGCGTCCGGCCCGGATTTGACTAAATCGGCTGCACAGTTCTCGAAACGGAGGGCCGGGACGGCCGCGTGACGGGCGTCATGGGCCGGGACGATGCCGTCAGCCCGGTGAAACCGAACGGGCCGGCGACGGTGCTGAAGGACATCAGCACCTGAACCAAGGTCAGGAGATCGGGCCCTTGAGTTGGCCCGGCAGCAGCACCGATGACGGCATCACCTGGTTGATGACCGGCAGTTGCGTACTGCTCGCCGACAAGGCCCAGATGTGCACGCCGTTCACCTTGATCGTGTTGCGGACGTCGATCGCATAGCGCAGCGGATTGATCATCATGATGACGTTCAGCGCCGATGAATCCAGTACCTGGATGCTGCTGATCATGCGCGCCGGATGCTGGAGCGCTGATCGAAGTGGCTCGGATCCGGCCGCGTATGTCTTGCCATCGATGAGCACATGCCCGACGCCCTGGATGTCCCAGGGTATCCACGCCAGCGGCAGAAGGCCGGTCCATCCGGGAGGCAGTTGCAGGTTGGCCTGCTTGTAGAAGGGAAGCGCCAGCGGCTCCGTACCGGCATACCCGATTGGCGCTGCCGCCCAGATACCGGGATAGGTCAGGCTCGAGCGCGCCGGCAGCCGAAGCTGCGCGGGCGGCGACGTCGAGGATGGCACATACGTGTCATCGGCAATCCAGTTGTCTTCCGTGGACGAATAGATGTCCGCGACCAGCTGCGAGTAGGGTCCATACCCATGCCAGGTGGGGTGCAGCGGATCCACCGGATCGGTGATCAGTGCGGGATCCGCGGCGAGTTGCTCCACGCCCGCCAATTGATGGTCGTGGTCGTAGTAGTAGTTGACGAGGTCGGTGTCGTAGACCTCCCACCGATTGCCGATGGAGATCTCCGACACCACGTGCCCGGAAAGCCCCCAGATGCGGGCCTGGTAGCCGGCTTCGCGGCCGATGAGCACATAGGATGCCGAAACCTCCCCGCAGAAGCCCCAGGCCAGGCTGTTGAGCATCACCCCGGGGTCGCCTAGCCAGGCGGCGGAGCTGAGCGGCGCCCAATGCACGGTGTTGTTGACCAGGAACCGCCACAGCTTTCGCTCGAAAGGCTCTCCGGCAAATGACTCCGGCATCGACCGCACGAACTCCACCATCTCGCGCCGGTCGTTGAACAACGGGAAGCCGTTGTGCTCCATGTCGACATCGACATCCGAGCCGTTGCTCAGCACCAGCGCGGTGGCCGGCGGCTGGTCCGCATCGATGGTCAACGTCTTCGAAAGCGGCGATACCGAGAAGTTCAGCGTCTGTTTGGTGTAGTTCCGGGCGGTGCTCGCCGTGACCGAAATCTGCGTGCTCCCGCTCGCCACTGGCGTGATGATCAGTGAGGAGGAGTCCGCGGAAATCCTCGCCGAAGCCACCCGCGGGTCGGCGACGCTGGCGGTGACGCTGATCGCCTCCCCGGAACTGCTGTGAGTGCTCAGGGTGTAGATGACATCCCTCGCGTCGGGCGTATTGGCAAGGTCCGGAATCGGGTCGATCAGAGATGCCGAGCTTTCCGCGAGAGCCGGAGACATGGCGGGGGAGGTGCCGGCGCCCCCTCCGCCGCCACCGCCGCAGGCGGCAAGGAGTCCTGATACCAGTGCCACGACGGCCCCGCGGATCATGCCACGCAGCGCCGGCGCACCGTTCAATGCGCAATGACTCGCTATTGTTGTTTTTGCCATCCCGGACCGGATCATAAACGGCCATGCGTTCCATTTCCATGCGCCCGGATATACTGACCCCATGCATACTGGGGAAACCTCGCGCAATACAGGCCTTTCCCACCCAAAGTACCGACCCGACATCGACGGGCTACGCGCCATCGCCGTGCTGTCGGTCGTGGGTTTCCACTCCTTCCCCAACTGGATCAGGGGTGGGTTCATCGGCGTCGATATCTTCTTCGTGATCTCCGGCTACCTGATTTCGACCATCATTTTCGAGAATCTGGAGAGGGGCACATTCAGTTTTGCAGAGTTCTATGCAAGGCGCGTACGGCGCATCTTTCCCGCGCTGTGGGTCGTCCTGGCAGCCTGTTTCGCCTTTGGCTGGTTCGTCCTGCTGCCGGATGAATACCAGCAGCTCGGCAAGCACGTCGCGGCGGGTGCCGGATTCGTCTCGAACCTCGTCCTGTGGAACGAAAGCGGATACTTCGACAATGCCGCGGATACGAAGCCCCTGCTTCACCTCTGGAGCCTGGGCATCGAGGAGCAGTACTACATCGTCTGGCCCCTGTTGGCCTGGGCGGCATGGAAGAGAAAGGTCGGCTTTCTTTCCATGACGGTGGTGGTGTTGATGGCTTCGTTCATCCTGAACATCCGCGAGGTACACGAGGATACGGTGGCGGCGTTCTACTCCCCGATGACCCGCTTCTGGGAATTGCTCACGGGGAGTCTGTTGGCGTGGTTCGCATTGCACAGGCGGGAGGATCTCGGCAAGCTGAACAGCCGCCAACGCAATCTGCTGTCGCTCTCAGGCGTCGGAGTGCTGGGACTGGGTCTTGTCCTGATCACGAAGGAGTCGGCCTTTCCCGGCTGGTGGGCCTTGCTGCCCGTGCTCGGTGTCGTCCTCGTGATACTCGCGGGACCACAGGCCTGGCTGAACCGATCCGTTCTCGGCAATCCCATTGCCGTCTGGTTCGGCTTGATCAGCTATCCGCTCTATCTGTGGCATTGGCCGTTGCTCGTCTATCCGAAGATAACCACGGGCGAGCTGACGACACCGACCCAACGCGCGATGCTCATATCCATTGCGATATTGCTGGCCTGGGCCACGTATTACTTCATCGGGTCATCGTGGAAACGAGTGGGTAGAAGTTGATCATTTTTCGATCAAATCTGAGGCAGCATGGAGGTCAACACCTTGAGTCGCAGGTACTCCTCGTCGCGCAAACCGTAGGCACGGCGCTGCATGACTCGGATCTTGTTGTTCAGACCCTCGACGAAGCCCAGCGCCACCTTGTTCTGGGGTTGGCAGTAGGCGGCGATGCCATCCCAGTGCCGTTCGATCATCTGGGCAAACTTTTCGTACGGCTTCAGGCGCTGCCACTTCAGGCTCGCTCGCCAGTTCTCGAAGAACTTTCGCGCCCAGGCCTCGCGGTTGTAGTCCCAGAGTTGGCCGAAGGACTCCTTGAGCAGGTAAGCGGTGTTCAAGCGCTGGTTGGCGGCGAGCAGGAGCTTGAGGTTCTTGCGGGCGCTGCCGGTGAGGTTCTGCGGGTGCGCCAGCAAGGTGTATTTCTGCCCCTTGATGAACTGACGTTGCTTGCCGCTGAGCCGGGCGTATTCGGCCTTGCGGATCTTGTCGAGCGCCTCGCCCAAGTGCTTCATCACGTGGAATTTGTCGAACAGGATGGCCGCTTGCGGGGCATTGCGGTGCGTGGAGGTGCGAAAGGCCTTCCACATGTCCATGACGGCCAGGCGGATGCCTTTGGCCTTCTTTTTACCCAAGAAGCGATAGAACTGGTCCATGCTCGCCTCGCTCCGGTCATCCCCGCCGAACCAGATCGGCCGGCGCCGCTCCAGATCGCTGACCACGATCCGGTAGGTATGGCCCTTGCGGATGGAGATCTCATCGATCCCGATGACTTTTGGCCCCGGGGTTCCGACACGGCGGATCTGTTCGCGCATGTAGTCCATCTCCAGGCGCTTGACCGTCTGCCAGTCCAGGTGCAGCTCGGCGGCGACGTCCCTGATCGTGCCACTGCGGCAGCGCCGGCCCACGTACAGGGCGAAGCGCTTGGTGTGCAGCGCGTTCTCGACCAGAAAATCCAGCCGCTCGCGCTTCACCGTTCCACAGCCTCGGCACTTGACTCGACGCACCTCCAGATCGAGGTAGATGCGGTGGCCGGCGCAGGGCAGATCCCGTACGCGCCGACGCCTGCGGTCGTACCATCCACGATGGGCCGTACCGCAGGTGCCACAGATCGTTTTTTTCCCCGCCGAACCAGGGTGATGAGCCGAGCACTCGGATCACCGAACATCCCTTGGACACGTTGCAGCGGGCGAAAGCCTGGGAAGGTATATGCATCCGCCAACCGGCGGCGTCTGATGGGTCTTGGCATCCGCACATCATGCCAACTTTCCGCCCGTTCTCAATGTGCTTCAAACCCTATGAAAATCGGATCAGCAGCGTGATCAGATGGCCGGTTTCACCCATACGAAATCACGAAGACCCACTTCATCGAATCGGTGATTCGAAGGCAAAGGATGCGGGCAACCTATGGCCTTGCGGCCTCGATGGCGGTGATGGCCATCGCCGGCCTCATGGCCGTGTCGATCATCAAGCCCAGGCACACCGACGCCGGCCTGTCGAAGATCCTCTCGGCGAAGCTGGACTGGGAGTATCCCGGCGGCAATTTCACGCGAGTTCCCAGCAAGGCGCTCCGGATGTTTGCGACGAGTGCCGGACCGGCGAAGACGATCTTCATCGGGGATTCGGACATGGAGCAGTACGCGGCCCGGGTCAATTTCCTGGCCCGAAAGAGCCGTGAAGGCCTGAACTCGGCCGTGTTCATCGGCAACCAGAGCGGATGTTGGCTGATGGCCGAGATCATCAGGAATGCAGGCACCTGCCGGGAGGAACTGCGGGAACTGAAGGGGGTGGTCCGCTCACCCGACGTTTCGGCGATCGTGTTCGCGGCAAACTGGTCCAGCTACGAGAAGTTCCTCGAGGCCGGCAATGACTTCCCGCGCTTCATCAGGAACGAGCTGTCCGGAAAACACGTGTACCTGATCCTGAACATGCCCAGTGGAGCCGAACTGGACCCGCAAACGATGTTCAAGGGAAGCCGATTGGGAACCCTGGAGGCGATCGGCACCGAGGAGCGGAAGTTCGATTTCGAGCGGTACAGACGGAAGTATTCGAAGGTGCACGAGGAACTGGGCGGCATCGCCCGGATCGCAGGAGCAGCGGTCATCGATCCCGCCGAATACCTGTGTCCCGGAGACATCTGCTCCATTTTCGACGAAGACGGAAAGCCTCTTTACCGGGACGCGGAGCACATGACTTCTTCCTACGCCGCGTCGAGCGCGACGTATATCGACCAGACCCTCCACCCGGCAGGTCCTCCATCTTCAAGCGATCTGCACGTCCTCCCGCAACGGAGCCCGAGGCGCCACGTCGATCACGACGATGCCGGCTTTCTCCCCGCTCTCGACATACCGGTACGCGTCGACAATCGCGTCCAAGGCATAACGCCGATCGATGGCCGCGCGGAATTTCTTCGCATCCATGAGCGCGCGCAAATAGGGCATGAAATCCGGGTAGCGCCGCGGCATGACGCAGAAGACACGCTTGGTCCCCGTGAGCGCGGTCCACGCCATGAGCAGCAAGGTCTGACCACCGGGCCCCATATCGGTCGCTGCGAATTGCGCGCCCGGCTTGAGCAAGTGGCGGCAGCGGAAGAATGTCGTCTTGCCGACCGCGTCTAGAATGCAATCGAACCGGTCGTCGATGTTGCTGAAATCCTCCGTCAAGTAATCGATCACACGGTCGGCGCCGAGAGATCCGACGAGATTGACATGACGCGTCGGCGCCACCGCCGTCACCGTCGCACCCATGGCCTTCGCGAGCTGCACCGCGGCCGTGCCGATCGCGCCCGACGCTCCGTAGATTAGGATATTCCGTCCGCGCTCCAGCCGCAGCGCCTTCAGCGAACAATAAGCATAGTAGGCGCCCTCGCACACGACGGCTTGCTCGAACGGAAGCCCCTCCGGCATCAGCGCGACATGGCTATCGACGCGCACGCAGACATATTCAGCCTGGGCGCCGAGTTCGATCATGCCGCGCATGCCGAAAACACGAGCGCCCGACGTGAAGGCGGTGACGCCGGGGCCGATCGCTTCGACCACACCAGCGTAATCCATGCCGAGAATCGGCCGTTTCGGTTTCATCAGCCCCGTAACGAGGCGCATCGGAAACGGGTGGGCGCGCATGACGCCGCAATCGGTGCGGTTCACCGTTGCCGCGTGCACTTTGACCAGCATGTCGCCAGCCCCAGGCTCGGGTTTCGGCACATCGCGAATGTGCAGCACGTTGGGTGGGCCGTAGCCCGTGCAAACCGCCGCTCGCATGCGCACGCCCCCTTTCACGGCCTTTCTCGCGCATTTTGCCGAACTCGTGGCATTGGTCCAATGACTGGAATTGCCGCCGCCCGCGACGCACGCTAAGCCGCGCTCATGTCCCTCGCCCCGACCGTTCCCGGCACGCTGAAGATCGCCAAAGAATTCGGCTTATCGCGCGACGAATACGATCCATGTATGGCCAATGCCTTAACCAAGTTCAGATGTCCACTTTCTGGCTAAGTTGAAATGTCCGCCCTGACGCTTTGTTGTTTTCCGACTTGAATCGATTTGAATCCTTCCAACCTGACGCGGTCTGCCGCTCGCAGAGCGGCAGAAGCGCCGATCGCTGGGTTCTTGGCCGGCAGCAAGCCAGCTTCTCGGAGCCGTCGCTGTGTCTGCGCGATGGAACCTTTAGATTGAATCGCTGACTCCAGATCCTCGGGCGACAGCTCACGTTGGCGTTTGCTGCCGGCGAGTTTGTGTCGCGGAACGATGTGGCCGTCGGCTCGATGCGCGGTGGAGGGGATGTCGACCACACGGTTGTCGCGCCGCGACTGAACTAACTGTGCGATTTGCAGCGTCTGACCCAGGCGTTTGTTCTCGACGATGGCACCCTGATCGACGGCGCCGAGTTTTTCGTAAATGGAATAGGGCAGTGAGACGCCGGCGACCCGTATCTCCACGCGGCCGTCGGGGAACTGAAAGATCTCGATGTATTTGCCGATCAAGCGGCGGTTTGCCGCAGTATCTGCCAGCATGTAGAGCTTGCGCTCATAGTGCAGCGTCAGCGCCTTGGTCACTTTGCGCAACTCGCGCCAGCTGAAAATCAGATCCAGATGCTCATCATCTCGGAGCGCTCGGTGCGCGTTGTGCGTGTTGCGAGGTTCCTTCGCAAAGCGCTGGTTGTACTCGTTGATAAAACGCGGCATGAACGCATTGGCGGCCTCGATGCTGCAGATGCCTTCCAGGCGCAGCTCCTTGACCAATCGGTCCTGCAGCGTCAGATGCGCCCGCTCGACCCGCCCCTTGGCCGCCGCGGTATTGGCGCAAATCCCGTCAATATTAAGCTCGTAAAGGGCCCGCCCGAACTGCGTATAGCCGGGTCCCGTGAGCGCTCCGGGCTGGTTGATCCGGAAGACGCTGGCCTTGTCGCTGTAGAACGCCAGCGGCTTACCGAAGCGGCGCAGATACTCGAGCGTTGCGTCGAAATAGGCGAACGTCGACTCGCTGCCAACGAATCGTACGACCATCAGTCGACTGGTGGCATCGTCGACGTAAACCAGCGCGGTACACATCGGCGCGCGATCCTCGAACCAGCGATGCTCACAACCGTCAATCTGAATCAGCTCACCAACGCACGCACGCCGTGCACGGGGCTGCTGGACCTTCGGCGGGCGAAGTTTACGCGGTAGCCACAGTCCAGCGTCCATCTGCACGCGTCGCACAGTCTCCTTGGACATCGTGATGCCGTGGCGCTGCAGAAGCTTCTCGGAAGCCAATGTTGGACCAAAATCCGGGTATGACTCCCTCAGAATCTTCACCACCTGGGCCTCAAGATCGGCATCCAGACGGTTGTTGCTGGGACGGCTGCAGCGCCTCGAGATCAGTCCGGTCGGGCCTTCGGCCCGATAGCGTTGCGCCATCCGGCGCAGTTGCCGCGTTGAGATCCCAAGCCGTTGTGCAGCGATGCCCGGATATAAATCTCCGTCAACGATCGCCTGTATGCACTTGAGCCGATCCAGTTCGCGCATGCTCATCGTCACCCGAGTCAGTTGCCGCATGGCTGATCTCCAGAGCCCGAAAAAGGCTCGACAGACCAGCCAATATCACCATCCAAGCGGACATCTGAACTTTGCCAAAAGCGGACATTTGAACTTAGCCCCTATAGCCAATGTTCGCGGAATACATCTTAAGTAAAATCACGCGCCGGCGTCCGGCCTGGCGCCCGATCTCCTGCCGGCCTGCCCGAGGATGCCTTTCCTAGGAGGGCTGGGCCTCCAGGCGCTGCAGGCCGGTGATCCTGCTCGGCCGGCCATCGCTGGGCCCGTAGATGGCGAGCAGCCGAGCGTACTCTGGCGCTGAATAGCGGCCCTGGGCGCCGGCCGGCACGAGTACCAGGTCACCGGCGTGGGCCTCCACCGTGAGACCACCACATTCGACCACGAGCCGGCCTTCGATGACGTAGTTGTACTCCGTGTGCGGATGTTCGTCGGTCCAGCATTCACCGCGCAGTTCCCACTCGAAGATCGCGGGTTCGGTCCGGCCTCCCGCGGCCGGAGGAACGATGGATCGGCAGCGCGGCTCCCGATCTGGCGGAACAGCCGCGCGTCGAATCAGGACGGGCGCGCTCATCCTCCCGTCGCCGGCCGCTTCGGGGCGGTCAGCGACTCGAAACGCAGATCGACCAGCGAACCCGAGTCCTGGTGGGGAATGCACTGGGTGTGGTTCACCACGTTCCGGGTCGTGAACAACGGCAGCACTTTCTGCGCGAACTGTTCGACCAGCTCGCAGTCACCGCGCTCCAGGCCGCGGGGCGACTGGAGCGAGATGCTGACCGGCTTCCAGGTGCCGTTCACCGGCACGCCCTTGCTCCCCGACCCGCCGGAAGGGGCGCTGCTGTCAGCAGCGTCTTCCGGCGTCAGCGTCCAGAAAGTGAGGTCAGCGCGAGCGAACCGGTCAGGCTGACCGGGCCCCATGGAACAGACGCCCGCGCGCACCTTCGCATCCGGGCGCGCGCCCGCGGCGATCAACAGGGACCTGAGCTTGTCGGCCAGCCCGTCGCAGGAATAGGTCGAGGTGAAGCCCATGAAGGCGAAGGCGAGCTTGTGTTCCTGCCAGCGACCGGCCGTCGGCGAACCCTCCGGTGCGGCCGAAGCGGCGCCGGCGAACGACAGCATCAGGCCCATGTACAGGGAATTGCGAATCATCGTGGCCATGACGTACCTCCAGACTGTATCCATTCGACCATGCGGGTGGCCGTCGGTTTCAAACAAAAGGCGACCATTTGGACGAGGGTACGCGGATCTGCGCCCTGTGCATCGTTCACAGTCGAGCCAGTCCAATGGGATAGGATGTCACCTGGGCAAGACCCATGACTACGGAGAGCGAACATGGCAGGAGAATTCGAGCTGAAAGCGGCGGCTGGCGGGCAGTACATGTGGAATCTCAAGGCCGGCAATCATGAGGTGATCCTCACGAGCGAGCTGTACAAATCGAAGGACGCGGCGCTGAACGGCATCGAGTCGGTGCGCAAGAACGCCTCCGATGACGCACGCTTCGAGCGCAAGCTTGCGAAGAATGGCCAGCATTTCTTCGTGCTGACCGCCGGCAACGGACAGACCGTGGGCAAGAGCGAAATGTACCAGGCGGAGTCTGGCCGGGACAACGGCATCAGCTCGGTGAAACGGAACGCGCCGGCGGCGGTGTTGAAAGAAATCAGCACATGACCGGCATGCAGGAGCAGGCCAAGCTCCGCGCCTCGGCCGGTCAATCACCGGCCGCGCGAAATGACGCCGCCGCCTGATGTAGCTCGCGATCCTCCGGATGCCGGCGCAGTGCCGCGTGCAGGACGCGCCGGGCCTCGGCGCGTCGACCGGTATCGAACAACGCGACGGCCCGCACATAGGACCAATGGGCCTGCTGCGGTTCCAGCTCCGCCGCGCGCGCCAGTTCCGCCAGCCCTTCGGGCAGGCGATGCTGCCGGACCAGCGACAGGCCCAGGGCATGATGCGCAGGCGCCGAGGCAGGATCATGCCGCAGCGCCTGGCGCGGCACCTGTTCGGCCAA
This sequence comes from Steroidobacteraceae bacterium, assembly GCA_046347195.1. Classification (GTDB taxonomy): domain Bacteria; phylum Pseudomonadota; class Gammaproteobacteria; order Steroidobacterales; family Steroidobacteraceae; genus TMP-86. The sequence goes on along the minus strand of JAXMGQ010000040.1, from coordinate 28,001 downwards.
CGGCTCCTCGCCCCGCGAACGGTGGATGTCCGCCAGGTTGATCGCCGCGCCCGTGAGGCCAGGATCCAGTGCCAGCGCCTGGCGAAACTCATCGGCGGCGGTGTCGAACTGCCCGCGCGCCGCCGCCAGATTGCCCGCTTCGATGTGCGCTTCAGGCCGATCGGCGTTGAGGTGTTGCTCGGCGAAGAAGTCATTCAGCGCCCGCGCCGGCGCTGGACCGTCGGCGGGCGTGCCCGCCAGCGTGCGCGCCAGCTCGATGCGCACCATGCGCGAGGGATCATCGATCGCTGCACGAAGAAGTCCCGCGCGCGTTGTCGGCGCGACCTCGATCAGGCCGGCGACGGCAGCCGTGCGCACCAGCGGGTCGGGATCTGAGAGTGCGGTTTGAATCGTGCGCAGGTTCGCGGCGCTCGCATCCATCGTCTCCGCTGCACTCATCAGTCCCGCCAGCCGCCGCAGCGCGCCGGCGCGGACGATGGCGGGTTCGGCGCGGTCGGAGACGAGCCGCGCCAGCGGCGCCTGCGCCGCGGGCTCGCCCCTATCCGCTGCCGCAAACACAGCCGCGAACTCCTGAAAGCCGGGATTCGGCGTGGGAAACCAGGCCTTGATGGCGCGGGCCGCCCACGAGGCCGCGCGTTCGTGATGACAATCCGTGCAAGCATTCGGTGTGCCCAGCGTCACCGACAGGTCGGGACGCGGGATGCGCAGCGAATGATCATGCCGCACGTCGATGCGCATGTAGGTGTGCGCCGGCATGTGGCAGGACACGCATCGGGCGCCGGCGCTGGAGGCCCGATGATGGTGATGCTCGGCCGCATCGAACCGGGCCGGCGCATGGCATTGCGCGCATAGCGCATTGCCGGACGCGCGCAGCCGCTGGCTATGCGGCTCATGGCAGTCCGAGCAGGTGACACCATGTGCGTTCATCCGGCTTTGCAGGAACGAGGCGTACTCGTATACCTCCTCGCGCATCTGGCCATCCGCGAAGTAAAGCGGCGCCGTCAGGCTGGCGGCGCGGAAGGTGTCGGTGAACGGTGCACCGGCGACATCTTCGGCGATGCGTTCACGACGCGAGTGACAAGGCGCGCAGGCGTCGATCTCGCGCGAACTGGTTCGCGGCGAGGAGCGCACACCTGAGCCGGTGTCCGCCGAGATGGACCAGGAAATGCCGCGGCGTTCATCGAGCGCCACGACCAGTCCCTTGCCCGGCTCGTTGGAGCTCGCACGCCGCCGTGCCCACTCGAGATGACGGGAGCCGGGTCCGTGGCAGGACTCGCAATCGACCTGCAAGTCGCTCCAGGTGGTGTGAAAGGCATTGGCCCGCGCATCGAAGTTCTTGCGCAGGTTGGTCGAGTGGCAGTCCGCGCATTGATGGTTCCAGTTCAGGTCGATGCCGGTCCAATGCAGGCGGTCGCCGGCCTTGATCGTCTCGCGTGGATACAAGGAGAACCAGCGTTGGCCGCCGGCGGCCTTCGGACGGCTGTCCCAGGCGATGCCCAGCGCCTGCTTTCGCCCGTCCGGAAAATCGACCAGGTACTGCTGCAGCGGATCCACGCCGAAGGTCCAGGCGATTTCGAAATCCGCGGGCTTGCCGTCGGGACCGTCGGTGCGCACGTAATGCCGGCCGTCACGGCGAAAAAATCGGACGCTGCGGTTGCCTTGCTTGAACGCGGCATCGCAGAAGTTACCCAGCACGGTGTGTTCATTCGCGGGCTGCATGGAGCGGGCGTGATGAGAGGTGAGCCACGCCGCGCGCTCGGCCGCGTGACAGCTGCCGCAGGCCTGGCCGCCGACGTAGGTAGCCGCCGTGACTGCGGGGCTGGAAGGATCGCGGCTCGCCGTGCCCGCCGCGAAGTGGGACTTGGTGTTGGCCGAAGTGGCCGTGATGAGGCCGCCGCCCGCTGGCCGCCCGTGCATTACCTGCAACGCCCACGCGACGGCCGCGACGGCCAGCGCCAACGCCAACGCCAGCCCCGTGAGCAGGCGGGCGCGGGTGAGTCGCATCAGTAGCCGCTGATCTTGTCGGGCAGAATCACATGATTATCTTTGACGTAACGATCCCAAACTTCAAGCAGTTCGCGGGCCTGCTCCGGCCGCGCGGCGGAAAGGTCGTGCATCTCGGCTGGGTCCTGCGCGAGGTCAAACAGTTCCCAGCGAGGCGCGTGGGGGACCTGGGCGAGCTGCACCGCCTTCCATTGTCCGATGCGTACGGCACTGCGTCCGAATAACTCCCAACCCAGGGAGTCGTTCTCCCCGCGTACCGCCTGCGCGGTGGAAGTCAGCACCGGCCGCAAAGTCCGGCCTTCGATGGGATGCACTTTGTGGTGATGAAATTCATCTCCACCGCTCGCAACGCCGGCAAGATCGAGCAGCGTCGGCACCACGTCCATGGCACTCACCAGCGACCGGTTGATGCCATGCGCCTGTTGTCCAGCGCTCCAGATGAACGCCGGCACGTGGATGCCGCCCTCGGTGGGAAAGCCCTTGTACAGTCTCGATGGCGCGGTGCCGGCCTGGGCCCATTGCGGGCCGTACCAGGTGAACGAGCCGGCGCGGCCCATGCGCTCCAGCCGCTGATCGAATTTCACCGCCCAGTCGCGAAACTCCGGGTAGTCACTCAGGTTGTGGCCTTCGGCGCCATTGTCGGACAGAAAGACGATGACCGTGCGGTCCAGTTCGCCGGCTTGCCGCAGATAGTCGAGCACCCGGCCGACGTTGGCATCGAGCTGGTCGACCATGGCGGCGAACACCGCCATCTTGCGCGTCTCGCGCGCGCGCTGTTGCGCGGACAGGGTGTTCCAGTCCGGTGCGGCGGGCACCGGTGGATGGGCGGTCACACCGGCGCCGAGCAGGCCCTCGCGCACCAGCCCTTGCAGGCGGCGGTCGTGGAGCGATGCGGGGCCGTCGCGGTATCGGCTCTCGTACTTGCGGATCACATCCTCCGGCGCCTGCAGCGGCCAATGCGGTGCGGTGAAGGCAAGGTAGGCGAAGAACGGGCGGCCTTTTCGGTCCGCCCGCAGGTAGTCGAGCATCTGCGAGGCGTAGTAATCGCTGGAATAAAATCCAGCCGGGAGCTTCTCGACCAGTTTGCCGTCGCGCCGGTAACGGGCCTTGGGGCTGCCGAGCGCCGGACCCGACATGTCGTAGTGGCTGGCGCCACCCTGCATCAGCGCGAAGGAACGCTCGAAGCCGCGCGCGGCCGGCGACTGCTGCGGCTCACCGCCCAAGTGCCACTTTCCGGACATGAACGTGGCATAACCCGCATCCCGCAGGCGTTCGGCGATGGTGGCGACGTGCGTGTTCAGATGACCCAGGTACTCGTCCTGCCCCGCCTGATTCGGCGCGATGTCCTCGGCCATATTGCCCATGCCCGCCTTGTGCGAGTCCACACCGGTGAGCAGCATGGCGCGGGTCGGTGAGCAGGTAGGCGTGGTGTAGAACGAGCTGAAGCGCAATCCGGCGCGCGCCAGCCGGTCGAGATTGGGCGTTTCGATTTCACCGCCGAAGCTGCCCAAGTCCGAGTATCCCAGGTCGTCGGCGACGATGAGCAGAAAGTTGGTGCGGGAGCTGCCCGCGGTGGCAGCGGCCGACAGTGCACTTGGCGCCGCCGCTGTGGCTGGCGCGGTGGTGGTCGGCACGGCCGCGGCCGGCAGCGCCAGCAAGCCGCATGCCAGAAACGCCGCACAACGACGCCACCGCAGGATCCAGGATGAATTCATGTGCATCACCCCTTGCAAAGCTTCCGCGCCGTCCGACTCAGAACGACCCGCGCAGCGCAATGCCGATGAACCGGCGTGCTTCGTTCGGAATGCACGACGCGACATTGCCGAACACCACGCCGGCCTGGGAAATGCGCTGCGCACAGTACTGCGTGCCGGTGAGATTCTTGCCCCACAAAGAAATCTCATATTGTTGCTTGGCGCCGAATTGGTAGCCGGCGCTGGCGTTGAACAACCAATAGCTATCTTCGATCTGGTCAGGTGAGTTCACCAGGTCGAAGTGCTGTGAGCCGGTATAAGACCAGTTGCCCTCCAGGGAAATGCGCCCTGGCCCTACCGACCAATACCGGCGTAGGATGCCATTCCAGGTGACCTTGGGTGCGGCGATGAGCTGGCTGCCGACCACCGCGCCGTTGGATGCGGCAAGTTCCGCGCCGATCTCCTTGACCTCGCTGTGCAGCAGACCCACAGAGTTCCTGAGATACCAATCGGGAGTCGGCGCCCAATCGATTTCCGCCTCGAATCCATAAGACTCGGTCTTTGGCACGTTGGTATAGACCGGATTCAATCCGGTGCCCGCCGTATTCAGGACCAAGAAGAGCTGCTGGTCCGTCCACCGATTGTGGAACACGGCCGCATTGATGCGCAGCGTGCGATCGAACAGCTCGGTCTTCCCGCCCAGCTCGAAGGTCAACAGATATTCGGGAGAGACTTGACTGCCGCCGCGGGCCACGTAGTCCAGCGCGCCGAGGCTGATACCGCCCGCCTTGAAGCCGCGCGAGGCGCTGAGGTAGGTCAGGGTGTTCTCGCTCACCCGGTAATCCAGCGATACCTTGCCGCCCAGCTCATTGTTCTTGATGTCGAAGGGTGAGTAGGCGACGCACTTCGTGAAGGGCAGCGGCTTGGGACAGGCGACGCGCAGCGAACTGCCGGCGGGCACTTCGGTGGCGCCCACCAGCAAGCTGTCGAGCAAGTTCGCATCGACGAACTGAAATGGGCTGACAGGAGCATCGGTACGCGTGACGATGCCGTTCCTCACCGTGCCTCTTTTTTTTTCAGAGGTGAAGCGCAGGCCGGCGGTCAGGCGAAAGCGTTCGTTGAACTTGAATTCGAGCTGGCCGTAGCCCGAATACACTTCGTCTTTCTGATGCGTATCGGTGAAGGGAATGAAGGCGAACCAGTCGGTCGCCGGCACCGGCAGACCCGGCACGGTCACGTTGGTCAGCGCCTGGTTGGCGCGATAGGGTAGCGTGGTCCAATGCCCCGTTTCACGGAAGTAGTACACACCGCCGATCCAGCGGATGGCCGAATCTTCGCGCGATGCGGCCCGCAGTTCCTCCGACCATTGATTTGCGTTGGAACCTTGGCTGAAGTCGAAGATGTAGCTCGGGCTGCCGTTGGAATCCTCCATGCGGCGACCGTCGGAATGCTCATAGGCCGTCAGCGAGGTAACCGTAAAGGCGGGCAGCCGCCAGTCGAGCCGGGCGCTGGCACCTCGTACCTTGCTTTCCAGCACATCGACGCCGTTGTCCGAGACATGCGAAAAATTGCTCGAATCGGCATGTCCCGTCTGGTCCACACAACCATTACCGGGGACGGCCTTGATCAGGTTTGCGGGGCACTGCGCGGCCCCGGGATCCGAGGGCGTGCCCAATCCAACCTGCTTGTAACCCGTGAAGCCCCCGCTGGATTGCCCTGCATGAACGTTGAACAACACATCCAGTGAATCCGTCGGCTTCCACAACAACTGTGCACGCCCCGCATCGCGGTGGTACGCGCCTTGCTGCTTGCCGAGGAAATCGTTGTTTAGATAGTTGCCGAGCGAGAAGCGCGCCAGCGCCAGGCGTATGGCTGCGTGTTCGCCGGCGGGCAGGTTGATGGCGCCATCAACGTCGAATCGCCCGTAGTTGCCGGCCGACAGCGAGCCGCGGCCGCTGAACTCGTCCATGATCGGCTTTTGCGAGACGAACTGGACCGCGCCGCCGGTGGTATTGCGGCCGAAGATGGTGTTTTGCGGCCCGCGCAGCACCTCGACACGCTGCAAGTCGAACATCCCAAAGGTGGAGAGGATGGGCGAATTCAGCGAGATCTCATCCATGTACAGGCCGACCGCGCCCACCTGGTTGAGATGAAAGGAGATGTCCCCTACGCCTCGAATGAACACATTGCTGACGTTGGATCCCTGGTTGGCTATCCAGCGCATATTGGGCACCGCCGACTCGATGCTGCGGGATTCGACTATTCCGAGCCTGGCAAGATCGCCGGCGGAGATCGCCGTGATCGCGATCGGCACGTCCTGCACCGACTCGGCGCGCTTCTGCGCGGTAACGATGATCTCGGCGAGGCCGGTAGGCTCAGCGCTCTCGGTCGGCGCATTTTGCGCAGTTTGCGCGCAGGCAAGGCCGGCAGCCGCCGTGCAAAAACCGAAGAATGCGCCGAGGCGCGCCAACAGTCCTCTGTGGGTCATGGTCTTTTCTCCCGTTTTGTCGTTCGTGCCCGGTTGGGTCCCGGGCGATGAGGTTGAAGCATCCGGCGCGGCGCTCGCGTTGTCCGGCGGCTCGGCCGCGGTGGGCTCTTCGGCCCGCATGATGGCGACGGTCTGGTCGTTGAGGAAGCGATATGCGAGTCCGGTGCCGGTCAGCAGCCGGTCCAGCGCCTGGGTGCAGGTCATCTCGCCGTTCAACGGACCGACGGCGAGCTCGCGCGCGTCGTCGGAAAACCGCGCAATTTGCAGCCCGCATTGGCGGGCGAGTTCGCGCAGCGCGCCCGAAAGAGAGGTAGCGCGGATATCGAAGTGCAACACATGCGTGTCCGATGCGCGCGGCACCGATGCTGCGACGAGCGGCTGTAATCCCACCAAGGCCAGCCCCATGATCCACCCCAGGTGATTCCGGCTGAGGCGCCGGTCTTCGAGAGGAAAGACCGGGTGAGCCGGCGAGCAGGTCCCCCGTGCATCCATCATTTCGACGCGGGCGCGGCCTCACCCACGTAGATGCGATCGCCGTCGCGCCGTGCAGTCGGCGGGGCCGGTACGCCCCCAGCCGCCTGGATGAACGTGACAAAGGATTCGGGATCCGATGCCCGGAACACCCCGCTCACGCGGCGCGCCGCCAGCGCGGAATCCATGATCACGATCTGCAGGCGGTTGTGAGCATTGAACCGCCGAACCACGTCGGACAGCGCCTCATCGTCGAAGATCAGCTCGCCCGCGGTCCAGGCGACTTCGATCGAACCGTTGATCACCTTCACCGAAGGGCGTGTGCCATCGTTCGGAATGCGCAGTTGCTGGTTGGCGCCGAGCAGCAGCGGCGCGGCCGCCGGCGCCTGACCCGCGGGCAGGGATGGCGCCTGCCCGGCGCTGACACTGACCACGCCTTCCACCACCGTGACCACCGCGTCGGCCTGCTCCTGGCGCACGCCGAAGGCGGTACCGACGGCGCGCACGCGGTTGCCATTCACTTCCACGATGAACGGGCGCTGCAGATTCTTGTGCACGCGAAAAAACGCCTCGCCACGCAGCAGCCACAGGTCGCGCTCGGTGCTGGCGAAGCGCACGCGGACTTCGCTGGCGGGAGCCAGGCTCACGATACTGCCATCGGCCAGTGTTACCTCGCGGCGTTCACCGGCGGCGGTGCGCAGCGTGGCGCCGGTGGTGAAGTGGAACAGCCACACTGCGGCGACCGCTGCCGCCGCGCCGCCGGCGGCGGCAGCCACCCAGGCGAACCGGCGCCGGCGCGGGCGGACGACGGGGCGGGGCGAGTCGAGGTTACGCTCGGAGTGGGGGCCGCGCGCCGCCGCCGGATCGCGGGTCAACTCGATGATGTTGTCGGCCACGCCCGGCGCTGAGTCCGGCAGCCGGTCCCAGCCCTGGAAGCCGTCGAGGGTATGAGAGACGCGAGCGACCCGCAGGAATTCGGCCACGTTCAGCGGAGACTCTCGCAGCCAGTCCACCAGTTCCTCCCGATGCGCCGCGCCGAGCGCCCCTTGCCGCAGCTCCAACAGCCATTCCGCCGCTTCACGTGCCGCCAATTCCCGGCGGCTGGCCCGTGTTTCGGAATTCATGGCGTTCCCCCGCTGGAAGAACGCGCGGTGCCAGGCGGGAGGGACTGACGGAGTCTCGCGTAGGATTCCACGACCACGCGCTTGACGATGCGTCGCGTGAGGCCGAGACGCTCGGCGATCTGTTCGTACTCGAGCCCATCCTCATGCAACAGGCGCAGGATCTCGCGAGTGCGCGCCGGTAGCGATGCGAGCGCGCCACGGATCAGCACCTCGTTCGATTCCCGCTCGGCGGCGCCGAGCGGCGTGGCGGGGTCGACCAGCTCCTCCAGCCAGTCAGCGCTGTGCGGCTGCGCACGGCTGGCGCGGCGCGCCCATTCCGAGGACACGTTGGCCGCGACCTTGAACACGTAGGCCTGCGGGTGTTGGACCAGGTCGGTGCGGTCGTAGCGAAGCAGGCGCAGGAAGACTTCCTGGGCAATATCGTCTATGTCCGCGGCCGAAGCGCCGGGGCGGGCCAGCAGAAAGCGCCGCAGCGACGTGCGCCACTCGCGAAACCAGTCCACCAGCCTGTCCTGACTTTGCACCTTCAGCCCCGGATCCGCAGTGCCCCTTTGTACTCGCACCAGCGGCGCTTCTTCAAATCGAAATGGCTGGTTGCCATGTTGATGTTCGCGCAAATTACCAGCTTGCCAATATAGAGAGTGGGTCATGCGACCCCGCGGTCCCCCCTTGCGATGAACAATTCGTGTGCCGCGTCGCTTCCGGCCCGCGCCGCCGACAAGAATAGTCCGAAGCTGACAATGGCACTGATTGCGGCAAGCATATTCACGGCCAGAAAGCTCCCTGGCGCAACTAGAAGCGCAGCGATGGCCGGCCCCATTGCCCCGCCAGCCATTTGAAAAGCCGCCGCCACAGCGACGCATCGACCACTTTCATCCGCCGCCGCGATGACGGCGTATTGATACGTCAGCGAATAATTGAAGACGAAGTTATACAAGGCAAGCGCCAAAAGAAAGATGGTCGGCCCAACGGAGGGGAGCAAGAAGGCCACCGCCAGCACCGTACCTGCACTGCCTACGGCCAGCGGCACAACGCGGCCAAAGCGGACGCCAAGCCAGGAGGCCACCAGGGACCCGGCCATGCCGGCGGAAACGCTCAGCGCCAGTGCGTTGCCCAGCCCCACAGCGGTAAATCCGGCGGCAGACCCCATTCTTTCCACATAGGCCCAAACGCATCCCACATTAAGGTAGAAGACCAGGCAGCCCAACAAGGCCAGAGCGGCCTTGCGCTGGCGCAGTACGCCGGCGATCGGACCCGTCGCCACAACGGCGCCACGATGCGGTAACCAGCGCCCGAGCACCAGTCCAATCGCCACTAGCCCGGCCAAACCCCACATCAATTGATTAAAGCCGCCGGGGACGCAGAAATGAGAAAGCAGCAGCATGCCCGCCACCTGAAACGCCACTTGCGCCGCGATGGCATAACCGAAGACGCGGTCTGGATGATTGTGATCGGACAGCACCGTCAAGGCGAGCGAGTAAACCGCGCCGCCGCCCAGGCTGGCACACAAGAACCACAACCCTACACCGGCAAATCCGCCGCCATGAGTCACCGCTCCCAACGCAACACCCTGCAGCAGTAGAGCGACCCGGGATGCAACGCGCCAATCCAGAACACGGACCCAGAACAGGGCGGAAACCGCGCTAAGAGCGTTCCCGGCCATTAGCAAAGCAGCAATAAGCCCCACCTGTCGCTCGGAAAGACCAAATGCAATGACGGCGGAACCCAGCACGACAGGCATCACCAGAAATGTTGCCGCACCGATCACAGACAATAGGATGGCGGCAACGGAGGCGCGCTTATCGATCATTGTCCGTCGCCTTGCACGGTCGAATCTATCGGCCGCAATCGGTTCGCCAGTGCTATACGTGCATGGAATCTGCGATGACGCACAAAGCTTCCCACATCATTGTGGCCCCGACCAACGCAGTGGTCTGACCTTCGTTGTCGTACGGCGGAGCGACCTCCACGACATCGGCCCCGATGAGCTTGCATCCGCGCAGAGCGCGAACAATCTCCTGAACCTCGTCTGGGCGCAATCCGCCCGTTTCCGGCGTACCCGTCCCCGGCGTATATGCTGGATCGATGCCGTCAACATCGATAGACAGATACGTGGGTATATTCCCGATTACCTTCAGCACCATATCGATCACTCGCTTGATGCCGCTCTCGCGGCATTGCTCGACGTGCACAACCGTCATGCCGGATTTGTACGAAAAATCCCAATAAGGCTCGGCGCGGCCGCGGATGCCAATCTGGATCGTGCGCTCGGGGTCGAGGACGCCGGCCAGTGCAGCGTTCCGGAACGGACCGCCATGGTGAAATCTGGACCCCCCGAGCGCTCCGCAAGTATCGCAGTGGGCATCGATGTGCACCAAGCCGACAGGCTCGTCTCTGCCCAAGGCTTGCAGGATGGGGAAAGTGATAGAGTGATCGCCGCCGGCGGAAATCGGGATGATGTTTCCGTCCTTTACCCGGTCAAAGAATGTCCTGATCTCCTGAATCGTGGCCTCAAGGCCAAAAATATGTTCGATCGGAACGTCGCCGCAATCGGCAATCCGGCACAGATCCAGCGGGACAATTCGACTCGCGTGATGTAGCGGACCGCCGGCGTTGTAGGAGACCTGCCGGATAGCGGTTGGTCCGAACCGGGCACCACTTCGGTTGGTCACACCGAGGTCGGTCGGCACTCCAATCAGAGCGATATCGATGCCGGCCAGACTTGGCTGATAGGGCATTCCCAAAAAGGTCCGAAGGCCGGCGAAGCTCGCGCCTGTATTATGGGTGTTCGCCCTCAGCCGATTCATCCGTTCATCGGAAAACGCGGCATCGCACTCCTCGGCAATCCGGTGATACCTTTCCAGCTTCTCGCGATGATCCAATCGCTTTACTCCTTACAACTCGCTCACCCTGTTGGAAAGCGATCGCGGGACCGGGTTGCGCTGCATCAAACCCGAGGCGCCTTAGAAAATGTCGCCATCGCGCGCCTGCACGACATCGCCCTGATAGAACTCACGGACCTCTTTTAGTACCGCTTCAGGATCATAGGGATCAGAATAATTCTGCACGTGATAGAGCACGAGCATCTTCACCCGCGCGGCGGTGGCAATGCGAGCCAGGTCTCGAGGTTTCATGTGATATTGCCAGATGAGATTTCCCTTCTCCGCTAGGGACTTGCCACCCCATGGGGCATTGCTCAAGGCTGCTTCCGTGCAGACCTCGGCAACGAACACATCCGCCCCCTGGGCCGCCGCGATCAGACGCTCATCGCCCGAACCGTCGCCGCCGATCACCAACACTCGATCCGGTGTCGTAACTCGATAAGCATAGTTGTAGGGAAGCTCCCAGTGCTTGTGGTTAAACGCCTCTACCTTGACGTTACGGTCCTGGAAGACAACCCCGGAGGCGGCAACGGCGAAGTCATGGCCGCGGGCCTTCCAGCCATTTGGGGTTGTGGTCGGGTCTTTGGAAAGATCCAATTCGATCGTGTCCTTCCAGGCATCGAGAATTGCATCAATGCGGCGCGTGATCCCCACCGGCCCGTATATATCCATGGGCACCGAGCGATTGAGATACCACGGCTCCAGGATGAGCGTCGGGATTCCCACCGTATGATCCGGGTGCATATGGGTAATGAACAGGTGCGCCAGATTGTCCAGCTGGAACGCCTGCGCAATGGCACCACCATGAAACGTGGCCGCCTTCGCCAAGGCACGCCACACACCTTCACCGGCATCGAACAGGTACGGCTTCCCATTGACTACCACAGCTGAGGCTGGCCCAAAACGGTACGGATTCGGCAGCGGGTTGCCGGTGCCGAGAACCACGAGCAATGATTTCGCCGCGGGTGGAGCTAGATTGCGCGGCGGTCCGGGGTCATGTCGATTTTCGTAGCTCTCGATGACGTCCGCAAGAACCAGCTGTTGAGCGGATACGCCGAGCAGCAGAACTGCCATCGCTAAACGAGGCCACTGCATCGAAACGGCACTGATCATGATTCGCTCCCTCTTGCACTCGGTACTGCGGCGACCATGGCGCTGCCTCGCTGGCGGAACGTGCGGCGCCGAGCGGAAAGGTCCGACCGTTCCGCTCGGCGCCGCTGTGAAACGACGATACCGGTACCACTTAAGAGTGGGTCACGCGAGTCGGCGGTCCCCCTCGCCCAGAAAGAATCATGCGCCGCTATCGATCTACACCGCATCGCGCTGACCGCTGGCCACGCTTCGCTGGATGGCCGCGATCATGCGTGCGATGTCGATGGATTCTTCCGGACTGGTACCACTCCATCCTTGCGCGCCTTCGCGCACCCGGCGGGCGAACGCATCCGCTTCGGCAAGGAATCCATTGACCGCCGGTGCCTCCACCACCTCATAGCGCTGGGCAGCCTCCCAGCCGATACCCTCGCGCAGCAGGAGCGAGGCTGGCCGCTCCATCGGAGGGTGGTTCACGAAGGTCGTCTCGATGATGCCGCCGGCACCTGCGATCAACGCATGGCGCGAGGGCGCCGTGCCGAAGCTGCAGGCCACCTGCGCCATCAGGTCCTCATCGAATTCGAACTGGGCCATTACCGCCTGATCCACGCCGCCCTGCGTCCACGTGGCGCTGGCGGCCACCTGGCGCGGCGCCCGTCCGGCGATCATGCGCACGAGGCTCAAGGGATAGCTGCCGGCATCGAGGAGCGAGCCGCCGCCGAGCGAGGATTGCAGGCGGATGTTGCCGGCATCCTGCATCGTGAATCCGAACCAGGCCTGGATCATCCGCACCGGGCCTATCGCACCGCGCGCCAGCAATTCCTGCAGGCGCCGGCAGATGGGCTGGTAACGGTACGGATATCCTTCGACGAGCACCCGCCCCGCGCCGCGCGCCGCCTCGAACATGTCCCGTGCCTCGGTCACCGACATCGCCAGTGGCTTCTCGCAGAGAACGTGCTTGCCGGACTGCAGCGCCGCGATGCTCCAGCGGGCGTGCAGCGTGTTCGGCAACGGGTTGTAGATGGCATCGATGTCCGTCGACCGCAGCATCGCCTCGTACGAGTCGAAGACCTGCCCGATGCCGTGCTCCTGCGCGAAGCGGCGGGCCTTCCCGGCATCCCGGCTGGCGATGGCAACGATGCGGACCTGGTCGCTGGTGGCGACGGCCCGCGTGAAGGTGGCGGCGATCCGGGCGGTTCCAAGGATCCCCATGCGAAGCATGCTCATGTGCCCACGATAGTGCACGGCGCCGCCGACGGCCAGCCTGTGCAGCCGCCGCCAGTCCCTCCTCGCCCGTTTGAACGGACCCCTCGTTCGTCCCTATAGTGCGACGATGCGCTGGCAGTTCTGGATAGACCGCGGTGGCACCTTCACCGATGTGATCGGCCGGGATCCGGATGGCCGCCTGCACGCTGTGAAGCTGCTGTCGGAGGACCCGGCCCGCTATCGTGACGCGGCGGTGGCCGGCATCCGGCGGCTGCTGTCGCTGCGCGAGGATGAGGCCATCACGCCGCAGCGCGTGGAATGCGTGCGCATGGGCACGACCGTCGCCACCAACGCCTTGCTGGAGCGCAAGGGCGAGCGCACGGTGCTGTGCATCACCCGCGGCTTCCGCGACGCCTTGCGCATCGCCTATCAGCACCGGCCGCGATTGTTCGACCGGCACATCATGCTGCCCGAGCAGCTCTACGAGCGCGTCATCGAGGTGGACGAGCGCATCGATGCCCAGGGCCGCGTGCTGCGCCCCCTCGATGCCCATGTCCTGCGGACCGATCTCGAGGATGCGTTGAAGGCCGGTGCGCGCGCCGTGGCCATCGTGCTCATGCACGCCTGGCGCCACCCGGCGCATGAGCGCGAGGCGGCGGCGCTGGCGCGCGGACTGCCCTTCGAACACGTCAGCGTGTCGCACGAGACCAGTCCGCTCATCAAGCTGGTCGCGCGCGGCGACACCACCGTGGTGGATGCCTACCTGAGTCCCGTGCTGGCGCGATACGTCGCGCGCATCGCCAGCGAGATGCCCGAGGTGCCGCTGTACTTCATGCAGAGTTCGGGGGGACTCGCGCGAGCCTCGGCCTTCGCGGGCAAGGACGCGGTGCTGTCGGGTCCTGCCGGCGGCATCGTCGGCATGGCACGCACCGCTGTCCAAGCCGGACATCCCCGTGTCATCGGCTTCGACATGGGCGGGACGAGCACGGATGTGAGCCATTATGCAGGGGAATTCGAGCGTGCCTTCGAGTCCCAGGTGGCCGGTGTGCGCATCCGCGCGCAGATGATGAGCCTGCAGACCATCGCCGCGGGCGGTGGCTCGATCATCCGCTTCGACGGCGCGCGCCTGCGGGTGGGACCACAGAGCGCCGGGGCGGATCCGGGTCCTGCCTGTTACCGGCGCGGCGGCCCGCTGTGCATCACCGATGCGAACCTGCTGCTGGGGCGGCTGCAGCCGGAGGCCTTCCCCGCCGTATTCGGCCCCGGCGCGAATCAGCCACCGGACATCACGGTGGTCCGCGAGGCGTTCACCGAACTCGCCCGGCGCATGGGCAGGGACGGGCTGCACATCCTTCCCGAGCAGGCCGCCGCCGGCGCGATCCGCATCGCCGTGAGTGCAATGGCGAATGCCATCAAGCGCATCTCCGTCGCGCGCGGGCACGATGTCACGCGCTATGTCCTGCAATGCTTCGGCGGGGCCGGCGGACAGCATGCCTGCCAGGTCGCCGACGAACTGGGCATGACGCGCATCCTCGTGCATCCGCTGGCCGGCGTGCTCAGCGCCTACGGCATGGGGCTTGCGGACCAGAGCGTGATCCGCGAATCCTCGCTCGAGATCGGGCTCACCGACGCGGGACTCGCCGCCGCCACGGCGAAGCTGGACGAACTCGCGGAGGATGCCCGCGCGGCACTCGAGGCCCAGGGCGCGCCCGCGGCCAGCATCCACGTACAGCGGTGGCTGAACATCCGGTACGAGGGGACCGATACCGCACTGGGTGTGCGGGACGGATCGCTGAACTCGCTCCGCTCGGGGTTCGAGGCCGCCTATCGCCAGCGCTTCGCCTTCCTGATGCCCGGCCGCGCACTGGTGATCGGCTCGGCCACCGTCGAGGCCCTCTCCTCTGCCGAAACTCCTGCCGCAACCGCGCGCCCCGCCAGCGCAACCAAGGTCGACCCAGTCGCGGTGCCGCTGTACACCACCCGCTGGGAACAGGCGCCCCTGCACCGCCGCGATCGGCTCCCCGCGGGAATGGCCATCGCAGGGCCGGCCATCATCGCCGATGACCATGCCACCACGGTGGTGGAACCGGGCTGGTCCGCCACGATCGATGCCGGAGGTCTGCTGTTGCTGAAGCGTGATGCGACCCGTGAAAGACCGCGCGACGCCGCCGCCGGGGTCGATCCGGTGCTGCTCGAGGTCTTCAACAACCTGTTCATGAACATCGCCGAACAGATGGGCCTGCAACTCCAGGCCACCGCCCACTCCGTCAACATCAAGGAGAGGCTCGACTTCTCCTGTGCGCTGTTCGATGCGCAAGGGCAGCTCATCGCCAACGCCCCGCACATGCCGGTGCACCTGGGCTCGATGAGCGAATCCGTGGCCAGCGTCATCGCGCGCCAGCCCCGGCTGCGGCCCGGCGATGTGTTCATGCTGAACGATCCCTACCATGGCGGCACGCACCTGCCGGATGTCACCGTGATCACGCCGGTGTTCATTGCACCGGGTGATGGGCGGCCGCGCTTCTTCGTCGGCAGCCGGGGTCATCATGCGGACATCGGCGGCATCACCCCGGGCTCGATGCCACCGTTCTCGCATCGCATCGACGAGGAAGGCGTGCTGTTCGACAACTTCCCGCTGATCATCGCCGGCGAATTCCAGGAACGCGCGTTGCTCGAGCGGCTGACGGCCGGGCCCTGGCCGGGGCGCAATCCGCAGCAGACGATGGCCGACCTGCGCGCGCAGGTCGCTGCCAACGAGAAAGGCGTCCAGGAGCTGCGCAGCCTGGTGCAGACCCATGGCCAGGAACTCGTCACGGCCTACATGCGGCACGTGCAGGACAATGCCGAGGAGTCGGTCCGCCGGGTGATCACGGCGCTCAGGAGCGGTGAGTTCACCGTGCGGCTCGACAGTGGCGCCCGCATCCACGTCCGCGTGAGCGTGGACGCCCAGGCGCGCGAGGCCTGCATCGACTTCAGCGGCAGCAGCGCGCAGCTCGCGGACAACTTCAATGCCCCGCGCGCCGTCACGATGGCCGCGGTGCTGTACGTGTTCCGGACGCTCATCGAGGATGACATTCCGCTGAATGCCGGCTGCCTCAAGCCGCTGCACATCATCGTGCCCGACGGCAGCATGCTCAATCCCGGCCCGCCGGCCGCGGTGGTCGCCGGCAATGTCGAGACCTCCACCTGCATCGTGCATGCGCTGTATGGTGCGCTGGGTGTGATGGCCTCCGCGCAGCCCACCATGAACAACCTGACCTTCGGTGATGACCGGCACCAGTACTACGAAACCATCGCCGGCGGCAGCGGCGCGGGCCCGGGCCATGACGGCACCGCCGTGGTGCAGACCCACATGACGAATTCGCGGCTGACCGACCCGGAAGTGCTGGAATCGCGATTCCCCGTGCTGCTCGAGAGCTTCGCCATCCGCCACGGGAGCGGTGGCGCCGGGCGATGGCGCGGCGGGGATGGCGGCGTGCGGCGCCTGCGTTTCCTCGAGGCCATGCACGCCTCGATCCTGTCGAACGGCCGCCGCGAGCCGGCCTTCGGCCTCGATGGCGGCGCGAACGGGGCGCCGGGCATCAACCGCGTGGAGCGGTGCGATGGTCGCGTCGAGATCCTGGGGCCACTGGCCGAGTGTTCCATGCAGCCGGGCGATGTCTTCATCGTCGAGACGCCGGGCGGTGGCGGCTTCGGTACTGCGACGTGAGCCGCATGCCAGAAACGCCCGCCACGCGCGCCGATGCGAGGCCGCCGCCGGCCTTCCTGCGTCTCGCCTCGGCCAGCGCCATCGGCACGACGCTCGAGTGGTACGACTTCGTCGTCTACAACCTCATGGCGGCGCTGGTGTTCAACCGCCTGTTCTTTCCCACCTTCGCACCGCTCACCGGCACGCTGCTGGCCTTCTCGACCTATGCCGTGGGCTACCTGTCGCGTCCCGCCGGCGGCCTGCTGTTCGGACACCTGGGCGACCGGTACGGCCGCCGCTTCGTGCTCGTGACCACACTCGTCGTGATCGGCCTTGCGACCCTGCTCATCGGGGCACTGCCCACCTATGCCAGCGCAGGGGCCTTGAGTCCCGTGCTGTTGGTCCTGCTGCGGTTCGCGCAGGGCGCGGCGCTCGGCGGCGAATGGGCCGGTGCCGTGCTGATCGCACTCGAGCACGGCCCCTCCGGTCGCCGCGGCTGGAATGGATCCTTCGCACAGATCGGCCCCGCCTGCGGCACGCTGCTCGGCACGGGAGTCGTGGCTGCGTTGAGCGTCACGCTCGATCAAGCGAGCTTCGATGCCTGGGGCTGGCGCGTGCCCTTCTTCGCGAGCGTCGCACTGGTGGCCTTCGGTGGCTGGGTGCGACTGCGCGTGCAGGAGACGCCGGTGTTCCTGGCACTGGCCAGCCGCGAGGCTCGCGCGCGTGCGCCAGTACGCGAGGTGTTCACCGGCCATATCCGCCCGCTGCTGCTGTGCATCGCCACGCGATTCGGATCCGATGTCTGCTACGCCATGCTGGTGGTGTTCACGCTCACCTATCTCACCACCATCCTGCAGGTGGAGCGGCGCACCGCCTTGTTGTGCACCATGCTCGGCGCCGCCTGCCATGCGATCGCCATTCCGATGTTCGCGGCCTGGTCCGACCGCGCTGGCCGGCGGCCGGTCGCGGCCCTGGGCGCGCTGCTGTCGATCGCGTGGGTGTTCGCGTATTTTCCGCTGCTCGAGAGCCGCTCGCCCGTGTTGATCGCGCTGGCCATCACGCTGGGCCTGGCCCTGCACGCCGCCATGTACGGCCCGCAGGCCGCCTTCATCGCCGAGCAGTTCCCGGCGCGGGTACGCTACGCCGGCTCATCGCTCGCCTACACGCTGACGGGCATCATCGCCGGCGGCATCGCACCGCTGATCTTCACCGCGCTGTACCAGCGTACCCTGGCAGCCTGGCCCGTGAGCCTGTACGTCGCAGCGGCGCTCACCGTCACGGTGTGGGCGCAATGGCGGGTCCGCGAGACCGCGTTCGACGGCGCGTTGTGATGCATTCCCCATTTTCCGCCAGCGTCCTGGAAGGGCAGGAACCTCCGTGGATAGCATGCGGGCATGAATCGCGCGTGCAGGCGGATGCTCTGTTGTGGACTGCTGGTGGCGGCCAGCATCGGATCCGCGCTGGCGCGGCCACCGCATGCCGCCTCTCATCCCCGCCACGCCCGCATCTACGATGCCAGCAACACGACCCTCCACTCCTACGGATCGCCCCGCAAGAGCAGCTCGTTCGTGCCGCATCGTCGCGAGGTCGTGCACGGGCCGCGCGCCTCACGGGCGGCTTCGTCACATCGCGCACCGGAGGTGAAGCGCGACGCCCGCGGACGCATCGCCCGCTCGAGCAGCGCGCGGCATGAGTTCCAGCGCCTCAACCCCTGCCCTTCCACAGGCCGCGGCAGCGGCAAGTGTCCCGGCTACGTCATCGACCACGTGCGGGCGCTGAAACATGGCGGCGCCGACCGGCCGTCGAACATGCAATGGCAGACCGTGGCCGCCGCCCGGGCCAAGGATCGCATCGAGTAAGGTGCGCTGCGAGTCGGTGCGCTACCGGGACGCCGGCCGCGGCACGTCCTTCATCACCCGGAAGAGGATGCTGCGACGGGTGGTCCACTCGTCCTGCGGCGCTCCGGCCGAGAGTTCCCGGCGGATCGAATCGGCCAGCGCCTGCGCAGCGGCGGCATCGGCGGCCTGGGCCTCGTACAACGTCAGGTGCTTCGAACCTGCCTGCAGATCGATCATGAGGATCCGGTAGAGCTCGAAGCGCGTCGCGCTGCGAACCCCCGGCATCTTCAGGGTCCGCTTCAGGTGCTCCTGCGCATACCAGCTTTCGAATCGCCTTTGCTGCCGGGCGTCGGCACAGCAGTCCACCCGCTCGACGAAAAGGTAATCCTGCGCGCCGGGGATCCGGGCCGAGCCCTGCAGCGTCGGGGATGACTGGCGGTACCAGGCGCGCTCGGTCACCTGGATGAGGGGAGTGGAACGACCACGCGCATCCATGCGCCGCGCGGCCATGAGGATGTCGATGATGGTCTTGTCGATGGCGGGGCTCTCGACATCGTAGAGCGCGACGTAATGTCCGATCTGCGGCAGCGGATCCTTCGCCGGCACCACCGTATCGGCCACGACCCCGCGCCGGGCCCGCAGGTACCCCGGCACCTCGAGCACATCGGGGATGTCGATGTCATCGTACCAGCGGTTGAACTCCGCCTCCCGGGAGGGATCGTTGCAGGCCGTGGCCACCATCATCAGCCAGCGCTGCGGCGCCACCGCCGCCATCGACGCGCTCGAGGCCAGCAGGCCCAGCATCAGCAGTCCCCTCTTCATCAGCTTCTCCCGGCAGCCCTGTGATCATCCTGTACGCATGAGCCACCGGGTTGCCGCCACCGGAGAAGCGATCCTGAAGGATCCGGTTGCGGGAACCACCGGTCGCGCTTGCCACTTCAGCAACGCGCCGGGACAATCCCCCATCCCGGCTAGCGGAGCAATCGACATGACCCCTTCGATGACACGACGTGAGCTGCTGGGAACGGCGGCGGGTGTGACGATGATCGCCGCGGCACGCGCTGGGAGCCCGGCGATCCCCGTGATCCGCAGCGGCCGGGCCATCCCGGAGGTTCTCGACCGCTTCATCCGCGACTACCTGTCCGCGATGGACGCGCCGGGGATGATCCTCGCGCTCGCCGATGCACAGGGACCCATCGCCACGGCGTCCTATGGCTGGTCGGACCTCGCCGCGCGCACGCCCGTCACCCTGGCGCAGCGGTTCCAGATCGGCTCCATCACCAAGTCCTTCGCCGCCATCGTGGTGCTGCAGCTCCAGCAGGAGGGCCGGCTGCGCGTGCAGGACTCCATCTTCCGCCATCTGCCCTGGCTGCCGGCGGAAGCGGGCTTCGGCGACATCACGTTGCACCACCTGCTGACCCATACCTCGGGCATGCCCGAGGGTCATCCCGTGTTCCCGATCTCGAGCGCCCTGCGCCCGCGCCAGTCCCGTCCACCGGGCACGGGCTTCCACTATTCCAACTGGGCCTATGAAGTCCTGGGATACCTCATCGAGGCGCTGGACGGCGTGAGCTTCGCCGAGTCCGTGCGACGGCGCATCCTCGAGCCACTGGGCATGCGCGACACCGTCGCCGCGATCAGCACGAAGGAGCGCGCCCGCGAGGTCCGCAGTTACGTACCGATGCTGCAGGACCGACCCTTCGTTCGGGGTGCTGCACTCGTGCCCGCGCCGCTCCTCGACATGCTCGAAGCCTCCGGCTGCATCGCCGCCACCGCCGCCGACATGGCCGCCTACGGCAGCATGCTGGTGCGCCGGGGCGCGGGCGACCATGGACGCGTGCTGTCCACGGAATCCTTCGACCTGCTCGCCAGCCCGCATGTGCAGGCCGCGGAATTCGGACCCGGTGCCGCGTATGGCTACGGGCTCGCGGTCGATCAACTCGACGGCCATCGGCGCCTGCGGCACACCGGCGGCATGGTGTCCTTCATGTCCGCACTGCAGGTCGACCTCGACGCGGGCCTTTGCGTCTTCGCGTCGGTGAACGCGCAGCTCGGCTATCGCCCGAACGCCGTTGCCGAGTACGCCCTGCGCGTGCTGCGGGCCGCGGCTGAGCATCGGCCCGCGCCCATCCCACCGTCGCACGATGAGAAGACGCGTGTCGAGGATGCAAAAGGCTATGCCGGTGATTACCGCGCAGCCGATGGACACGCCGTGTCGGTCGTTGCGAAACAGGGCGGGCTCAGCCTGCGCCAGCAGGGGCGGAGCTGGATGCTCCAGAACGTCGCCGACGATGCCTTTGCCATCGACGACCCGGCCTGGATGCCCTTCCTGCTGAAGTTCAACCGTCAGCCGGCCTCGCAGGCCACAGGTACGCCGCCGGTCATCGAACTCTCGCACGGCGAGCGCAGCTTCTGGCGCGACGGCGCATCACAAGCGGTGGCACCGGATACGAACCTCAGCGCCTATACCGGCACCTGGCATTGCGATGATCCCTGGCGCGGTACGTTGCGGGTCATCCAGCGGCAGGGCCGGCTGTGGATGGAAGCGGAAGGCGACACCGCGCTGGATCCGGCCGGGCCCGGTATCTTCCGTCTCGCGGACGAGCCCCTGAGCCCGGAGACCTGCGAGTTCTCGCAAGCGGTCGATGGACATGCGCGGCTGCTGGTCTACGGCGGCATGGCGTACCGTCGCCTGGGAGGCGTGGACTGGCCCGGCTGAGCCCTTCGCTCAGGCTGCCCTCTGCACCTCGCCGAGGGAGCGCCGCAGATTCTCCACCGCTCGTTCCAGGCGCGGTCCGCGCAGCGTGTTCAGCGAGGCCGCTGCGCGGCGCAGGTCCTGCCTGACCACCTGCAGCGCCGGAATCCAGTGAACGGCTTCCAGGGGGTGCAGACCACCACGCACCTGGCGGCGGAAGGCATCATCCAGCGCGAGCGTGACCTCGTGCAGCATGCCGGCGACGAAACGCGCACCGCGCGCGCCTTCGTCCGCGGCGATGAGGCCATCCCAGTTCGCGAGCGCATCGCCGAGCCGCACGTGCAGGCTGGACAGGCGTTGGTGGATCTGCGCGCGGATGTGCGTTTCCTGGGGTAGATGCATGCGCTGCAATTGTAGGGTGAGTCATGCTCGCTTCGCAATTTGGTTTGCAATGTTTTTCCTTTTCCCGATGCCGGGGGACGCGGCCCTCGCCTTCGGTCACGGCATGCACTACCCTTTCGTCGGACAACAGGGAGTGTTCGATGTCCTGGCGGCAATGGATCGGGCTGGCACCCACGGAAGCGCAATTCGGCCAGTCGCTCGTGCGGGAAGCGCGACAGGCTGGCGATGACTCCTGGCATTTCGATGCCGCCGCTTCGCTCCTGCGCTCCGGCGAACGTATCGTGAACGTCGCGAACATCCACCGCGAGTTCATCCGCGCACCGCGCGCACTGCGAGCGCAGCTTCGGCGCAAATACCTGCACCTGCTGCTGGGCGGATCCAGTGGAGAAGTGTCGGGGCTGTGGGGCCTGGCGCAGACCCGGGTGTTCCCCCTGCTGCGCACCCGCTTCGAGAGCACGCTGCTCGACATCCGGCATCGCCTGTCGAGTCCGCCGGTACCGCCGCGCATCGCGCGGCCCTTCGCCAGCCACCTCGAGCTGGTCATCGGCTACGATCACGGCAGCACGGTCTCGCAGGTCCAGGCGGGTTTCCTCGACACCTGGAACGTGGGATTCGAGACCTTGCAGCAGCACGCCTTGTCGAACCTGCGCGCGCTGAAATCACCGCGATGGCTGCCCGAGACCTCCGGGGTGTGGCGGCTCGATTCGACGGATGGCTACCAGGAGTGCTTCCTGCAGGTTCCTTCCCTGTTCGAGCGGCTGGAGGCGAGAGGAACGCCCCTGGCCATGGTCCCCAATCGCGGCATGCTGCTGGCCACCGGGAGCGAGGAAGCCGGCGGCATCGGCGCCCTGCTGAACCTCGCGCGCCAGTCGCTCGAGCACGCTCCATGGCCGCTGTGCGGCGAACTGTTCGAGGTCCGGGAAGGCAACGTCGCGCCGGTGAACCTCGACGGCGAATTCGCGCCGGTGCTCGAGGCCATCCGTCGCATCGACATGGCGGGCATCTACTCCGCGCAGCAGAGCTTCCTGCAGGCACACTGCGATGCCATCCACGACGATGTCCACGTCGCCGACTACGGCCTCATGGGCCAGCGCGGCGCGCCCGATCACCTGCGCTCCTGGTGCACCTGGAACGAAGGCGTGCCCGCGCTGCTGCCGCGCACGGACCTGATGGCACTGGTGCGCCGGCTCGACGCCGGTTCGGGCTCCCTGTTCGCGGAGTGGGCCGCGGTCCAGCGCATCGCCGGTCATCACTTCCAGCGCACTCAGGAAGATCCCGAACGGCTGCGGGTGGCCTCCTTTCCCACGCCACAGGAATGGGAAGCCCTGGAGCAGGTGGCGGTGCACTGATCGCCGATCATCGCGCGGTCCCCTCGACGCTGGCACCGGCCAGCCTTGCGAGGGCCCCCAGCGTGGTCTGCGCGGCATTCAGGCCCAGCCGGAAATCCGCGTCGCTGAAGGTCGCGAACACATCGCTGGGCTGGTGCCAGTGCGGATCCCAGCCGGCGCCGATCTCGCGGCCGCGTTCGTTCTCGCGCAGGGAGATGGCAGGCACGAGATCCTTGAACACATCGCTGTCGGTGTGCGTCATGTGGGACCCCACCGTCGCGGGATAATCCGTGGCAAAGGCTTCGTTCGCCGATTGGAAGGCCCAGGCCAGCGCTTGCGAGCCAGCCGCCTGCTTCGAGGCCGACTGAAACTCGATGTTCACGTCGGCCTCGGGCCGCTGCAGTGGGGCAACGCTGCCATCCGCCCGCGGCATGCCGTGATCGAACATCATCATGTCGTGCTGGATCATTCCCAGCCACCGCGGCTCCGGAAACCGGTTCGAGCCCGGTGGATCCTCCCGGCCCTGGAGCCTCGCCCGTTGCGCAACGTAAGCGGCGGCGCCGTCGAGGCCCGTCTCCTCGTTGTTCCACAGTGCGAAGCGGATGGATCGCTCCACCTGCACGCCGGGTGCGGACAGCACGCGCGCCAGTTCCATGACCAGTGCCGTGCCCGAACCGTCGTCGTTGGCGGCCTCGCCCCAGCCATGCCCGTCGAAATGTGCCCCGACGATGTACATCTCGGCGGGACGTGAACGGCCGACCTTGGTGCAGTACACCTCCTCGCGCACCCCATCGGCGGCGGGCTGCGCATTCAGCGCGCGCAGCTCGGCATTGGCCTGGCGCGCAGGATCGGTGTTGACGCCGGTGGCGGCGATCACGCCCCGATACCGCCCACCGCCCGGCGCCTCCTCGCCCGCCCTGGGCACCGGGCGGTGCCTCCCCTGCGTGTCCCGAGGCTGGGCATATGTGTAGCGGATCCGGCCGGTGTCCGTGCAGCCGTGGCCTCGCAGCCATTGCTCGATCCAGTCCACCGCCGCGCGATTGCGATCGGTGCCCTGTCGACGATCGCCGAAACGCGTCAGTCCGCGCAGGGTCTGCTTGTACTGCGAGAGGTCGAGGCGGCCCACCAGCACCCGCGCCGCATCGTCGGTCGCTGCAGAGGCCATGCCAGGCGTGAGGCCGGGCCACAGCACCACCGCCAGGCTCCATGACAATCCCAAACGGATTCGCCAGCTCATGTCATCGACTCCTTGCGCGCGGGGCGAACCCTACACTACGACGGTCCTGCGCCGGGTACCAGTCGGCCGGCGCCGCTTCAACGGGTGATCGCCCGGACGTAGGCATCCATGTGGAAGCGAAGCTGCGGCGGCTCGTATCGATATTCCACGCCCACGGGACAAGCGGCGCGCGCGAGGCATCCCTGCTCACGGCACGTCGCGCCCTCCGGACTTCGCAGGTGCGACTGGCAGCGCGGGAGATCGACGCCGGCTGGTGTCACCGCCTGCACCGGGCAGGCGAACAGGCAGGGCTTCGCGTCGCAGCGCGCGCAGGGATGAGGCGTGGAAAATGCCGCGGGTATGTCGAGCAACGGTGCGAGGGCCAGCGCACCCCGCCATGCATGCCAGGTCCCCAGGCGAGGATGCATGAGCATGCCCAGGGGCGAGGCTTCGAGCCGCAGCGCGCGCCGGGCCCATTGCTGGAACGGCCACCACGGCGGTCCCTCGAACGGATACAACGCCAGGGCATCGAACCGCCGGGCGAGATCATCGATGATGCGCCGGGACCATCGGTCCAGCGCATGGGCCGCCCCATCGTGCGCTTCGGGCGAGGATGCGAATGCCGGCCATTGCCGCGAGCCTTCGAAGCCCAGCAAGACCAGCGTGGTCGCAGGACCCGCGCGGGTCGCGGGCACGCCGTCCGCGGCGCACAGATGCAAGGCGCCGCAGGCGGCCAGGCCCACGCTGGCTGCCTGCGTCTTCACCTCTGCATAGGTCGGGATCATGGCCGGCACGCGGGCAATCTAGCATTGCCGCGGCTGCGCGCGCGAAAGCGCGCCGGCCGGAGCGGGATCCTCAGCGCCGCAGGTCGGTTTCGATCAGGCGGGTGAGTTCGTCCCGCAGCCGCTGCCGGCCCTGCTCCAGCCCTTTCACCTGGCTTTCGAGCCGCTGCGCGGCATCGAGATTGCGCAAGCCCGCGGGCTCCCGGTCGCGCTCGGCCTTGGCTTTCTCGATGAGCACCGTCAGTGCCGAGAGCTGACGGTTCAGTTCATCCATTCGCGAGTACTGGCTGGCCATGGACGTGAAGCTTGGGCGAAGCGGCCGCGCCGGACAATCGTGGCTTACCGAACGGTGAGCCGGGATACGGCGAAGAGAGGACCTCGTAAGACGAATGCGGCAAAGTCGCATTCTGCGATCCATGCGCAACCCGCACTGACCCCCGCGGATGCCGACGCGATACACACCTACGTCATCGATCGGGCATGGGCCTCGTATCGGCAGCAACCTGGCCGAGCAGTCGCTCGCGTTCCGCCTTGACGGCAGCCAGCGGCTGCCGGCGCGCGGCGGCCACTTCCGCCGCGGTGAAATCACGGTAATCCGCCGGCACCGCCAGCCCGCTGAGATTGCGCACCATCCAGTTGAGGAGCGAGGCGACCTCCGAGTCGCTCAGCATCGACTGCGCCACGCCGGGCACGCGGATCATGAACCGGCGCCCCTCGTCGATGGCTGAGAAGGGAACCAGCGTCTCGCGGAGCGAGGGAACGCGTCCGGCCTCTCCCGAACCATCCGGGTGGTGGCAGCCCATGCACTGCAGCTGCCAATGCGTCCTGGGCGCGAGGGCCTGCGCGGCCGAGGCCAGCAGCCCGAGGCAGGACAGCAGAACGGCCGATTGCCGCATCCCCTACTCCGCGACTCCCACGATCCGGGCGGTGGAGCAGTGGTAGGGAATGTTGGCAGTGCTGTCACCCGTGCACCAGTTGTAGTCGTTCGCCCGGCCCGGCTGGTAGAGCGGCGTGTCACCCTGGTTGCGGTTGCAGAAGCAGCGACCACAGCCGCTGCGCCCGCAGCAGTCGTTGTAGGAGATGACGTAGTCGCGGCCATCGCCCGGGTTGTGGCAGGTGCCGATCCAGGTGACGGCGGACATGTGGGTGCCGGGCGGACAGCTCGAGGCCGAGCCCCCACAGCAACCGCACAGGAAGCCGTCGATCGCGCAATGGCGCCAGTACTCGCAGGATGCCGGATCGCCTGGATCCACCGGCCGGGTGGGGTCTGCGCCCGAAGGTCCCGCGCCCTTGTGCTTCGGCGGTTTCGCGGCGGGTGCCTCCGCGCCACGCGCCACCGGCAACAGCGGAAAAGCCGTCGTACCCAGCATCACCGCGCCGAGGCTGCCCAGCACGCTGCGCCGCGAAGTGCGTTGCGCGACGCCCCGGCTGAACTGCTCGGTGAACCTGTCCATCCACTTCATCGCATCCACCTCGTCGGTCGTGTCCGCCATGATCTCATGCGGCGCGCTCCCGTTCAGCCTTCTCGAAATATGCCTGGATCGACTCCACACCCAGCCGCTTTGCCTCGAACAGGCTCTCCAGGTGCTCGCGCGAGTTGACGAGGCCCCGCGCGCGCAGCACCCCGCCGGCATCGATGAGCGCGGCGAACGGCAGGCGCCCCACCTGGTAGGCCATCCCCAGCGGCGCGGAATTCACGAACGGCAGCGAGCCCAGGCCCTGCTTCGCGACGAAGCGGCGCTGCTCCTCGAGGTCGCCGTCGCTCGCGAGCACGATCTCGAGCCAGTCGCGCTCGCTCAGCCGGCTGGACAGCAGCGCCGGCAGCAGCGACTTGCACACGGGGCAGGTGGGCGAGACGAACACCAGCAAGGTGCTGCGCTGGTCGGCGCGCACACCGCCGATCACCAGCTCCTGGCCCTGGATGTCCTGCGCGGCCTGAACCGGAGCGGGATCTCCCACCTTCAGGCCCTTGTTGAGCATCAGCGCGCCGACCGGCGCGATGCGCTCGTGCAGGACGCCAATCTGGCGTACGAGTGCGAGCACGGTGACCGCCAGCACCACCACCAGCACCCACAGCACCGCATTGGACATCACCAGCGCGTTCACAGTGCTCATCGCGACCCCCGCAATGCCGCGGTGACCGGCGCAACGCGGCCGAACAGTGTATCCAGCGCCGAATACAGCGCGACACAGGCGATGAGTCCACCGATGAGCAGGGGCGCATCGATGGGGCCCAGCTCGCGCGCGTCACCTGGCAGGGTCGTGAGCAGCGCCAGCGCCGCCAGCAGGGCATTGCGCGCGACCATCCACGCACCGATGGGCCGGCGCTCGCCTGCCGGCGTGCAGCCACAGTCGAGCGTCGTTCGCCCGCGCAACAGGTTGACCGCGATCGCCGTCCCGTACACCAGCAGCAACACCGCCGCCGCGAGGCCTGCCGCCTTCCTCGCCGAATCTTCGAAGCACCCGAGCAGGAGCGCGCCGGCCACCACGCCCTCGATCAGCGGCACGCCCGCCGCTGCCGGCGCGGCGAGCGATGCCGGCAGTACGCCGTACGACTCGAGGATGCCGCGAAACCGCGCACCGTCGCTGAACTTGTCGAAGGCGGCGCGGCCCAGCAGCAGCGCCAGCGCCGCCGCGATCACATCCGCGACCGCCGGGTCGAGACTCAGGGCCTGCACGACTGCCATGGCCGTCAGGGGCCGACCAGCAGCGTGGGGGTGGTGGCCACTTCCTGGATCTTGCGCAGGAACTTGCCGGTGCGCGCATCGTAGACGCCGATTTCCGCGGCGGCGAGGAATGCGGTGTACAGCAGGGGCTTGTCGTCGCGTGACACCATGATCGAGCTGGCCGGCGCCTGCAGGTGGATGCGCTGGACCCTGGCATGCGAGGCCAGGTCATACACCCACACTTCCTGCGCGGGATCCTTGTGCGTATCCGGGCCGCCCTGCAGCATCAGCACGTACAGGCGGTTCAGCGCCCGGCTCGACGCCATCTTCTGGTGTCCGCCGGGGTGCCACCGTGCCGCCCGCTCCGCCGCCGTGGTCAGCCACCAGGACTCACCCGTGCGCACCGTCTCGGCATCGGCCTTCACCGG
>JAXMGQ010000004.1:0-158646 GCA_046347195.1 Steroidobacteraceae bacterium | reverse complement strand
GAGGCGCGCGTGGCCAGCGTGCGAAAAGTGCGCTGGGATTCCTTCCGCCCCAATTTCTTCCTCGTGCTGCCGCCCGGCGTGCTCGATGGCGCCGCGGGCACCTACATGACCAGCGTGTATCTGGAGCCGCGGCAGCGGCCCGCGCTGGTGGGGCTCGTGCGCCAGTTCCCCAGCGTGTCGGTGTTCGACGTCGATGCCATCCTCACGCAGATCCGCAGCGTCATCGACCGGGCGTCGCTGGCCGTGCAGTACGTGTTCCTGTTCACCCTCGCGGCCGGCGTGGTCGTGTTGCTCGCCGCCGTGCAGTCGACGCGCGATGAGCGGCGCTACGAGAGCGCCATGCTGCGCACCCTGGGGGCCAGCCGCCGCACGGTGCTGCAGGGCGTGGCGGCGGAGTTCTCGGCGCTCGGCTTCCTCGCCGGCGTGCTCGCCGCGAGTGGCGCGAGCCTGATCGGCTGGCTGCTCGCACGCCGCCTGTTCCAGGTGGAGTATGTCTTCGACCCGTGGTTGTGGGTGTTGGGGCTGGCCAGCGGCACCGTGCTGGTGGGCGTCGCGGGAACGCTGGCGACGCGGCGCGTGGTCAACACGCCGCCGGTGATCACGTTACGTCAATGACGAACCAGCCCATGCCGATGGGCTCGCTGCGGAAGGGCAGGCCGTCGATGCGCACCTGGTAGCGGCCGGCCGAGAGGCCGGAGGTGTTGAAGGTGATGCGCAGGTCGCCATTGGAATCGCGGCCCAGGTTGTCGATGACCAGCGCGCGGCCCTGGCCCTTCTTCTCGACGGTGACCTTGAACAGCGTGACCTTGGCGAAGCCCACATCCACCTTGAGATCGACGAGCAGCGGGGAGGCGTGATCGACGCTCATGCGCGCCTTGTCGATGCCGGGAACGCGGTCGGGTTCGATGCGCAGCGTACTGGAATTCGAGGGCGGCGCCAGCGCGCCCTGGCGCGCCACGGTCTTCGCATCCTCGAGCTCGCCGCGCACCAGCAGGTACTTGCCGAACAGCACGAGGAAGGCCACGAGGCTGATGGCGGCCAGTGCGCCGAGTCCGATCTGGAACCACGGTGTCTTCCACCACGGCACCACCGGCTCGCCGAGATCCTGCGGCTGGCCTGCGGCCTCGAGGAGCTTGAGGCTTCCCTGGGCGCGGGGCCCGAGCTTCAGCTCGTCGAGGTATTCCGGGTTCGCCCGGCACCAGCTTTCCAGGTCCTTGGCGCCCTTCAGCGGCAGCTTGCCCAGCAGGTAGCGATCGATGAGCTGGTGCTCCTCGATGAACTTGCGGTCGAAGCGAGGCGCGGCGGGTTCGCCGTTGGCGGGTTTGAGCTGGGCATTCATGGACATAGATCCCTCTAGGCTCTATGGTGCCGTGCCGGGAGCTGACAATATGTGAAATGTTCCGCAGAAGCCACAGCCCTCATCAACCCCGTTGTGCGCCACTGCACGTTCCAGATGCCCGATGCCTGCCCCCGGCAGGTCCCCGATGGAGAAGTTCATGACCGATCGCAAGCAGCCTTTCCCCCGGACCACGGCCCTCGCCGGCACACTGCTGGCCACCGCCTGCGCCGGCTCCACCTCGGCGATGGCGGCCGACGGCGAGACGGCGCTGACCATCTATTCGACGGCGCAGCCCGGCGGCATTCCGGCCGAATACTACCGGCCGCTGCCGGGGCAGGGCGTTCCACAGGCGGCGGGCATCCCGGGCTACGCCATGGTCCGCCAGGACCGGAAGGTTGAGTTGAAGAGCGGCCGCACGCAGCTTCGCTTCACCGACGTGGCCGCGATGATCGACCCGACCACGGTGCAGTTCGCCTCGCTCACCGACCCCGATGACACGCGCGTGCTCGAGCAGAACTACCAGTTCGATCTCGTCAGCACCGACAAGCTCCTGTCGAAGTACGTCGACCGCAACGTCGTGGCGCAGTCGGCCATCGGCAACCAGGTGAGCGAGACCAGCGGCACGCTGCTGTCCTCCATCGACGGGCTGGTGCTGCGCGGTGCGGACGGGCAGATCCACGCGCTTCGCCAGTATTCCAATCTTCGATTCCCCGAGCTGCCGGGCGGGCTGATCACCCAGCCCACGCTGTTGTGGGACATCGCTGCGAAACGCGCCGGCGCGCACACCGCGCGCGTCACCTACCAGACCGGTGGCATGACCTGGTGGGCCGACTACAACCTCATCTTCACGCCGGGCGCGAACGCGAATGCCGGATTCCTCGACGTGGGTGCCTGGGTGAGCATCATCAACCAGTCGGGCGCCACCTTCGACAATGCGCGGCTCAAGCTGATCGCGGGTGATGTGCAGAGGGCGCAGCCGCCGGCGGCGCCGCGGATGGTGACCATGGCGGCCAGGGCGAAAGTCGAAGAGGCCGACGCGGGTTTCGCCGAGAAGGCCTTCTTCGAATATCACCTGTACACCCTCGGCCGGCGCACGACGTTGCCGAACAACTCCACCAAGCAGATCGAGCTGTTCGAGGCGGCGAAGCGTGTGCCGGCGCGCAAGACCCTGGTGTACTACGGCCAGGCCGGCATGTACTTCGGCGGCGATCTGACGACGGATCGTGACTTCGGCTACACGGGGTCGAAGAAGATCGACGTGTACCTCGAGTTCCGCAACGAGGAGAAGGTGGGCCTGGGCGTGCCGCTGCCGAAGGGCCGCATCCGCGTCTCGCAGGTGGACAACGCTGACTCCAGCCTCGAGTTCATCGGCGAGGATGTCATCGACCACACGCCGAAGAACGAGCGCGTGCTCGTCAAGCTGGGCTCGGCCTTCGATGTGGTGGGCGAGCGCAAGCAGGTGGACTTCGCCGTCGACACAAAGGGCCGCTGGATGGAGGAGGAGGTCGAGGTCAAGATCCGCAACCACAAGGGCGAGCCGGTGGAGGTGCTGGTGAAGGAGAACCTGTACCGCTGGACCAACTGGACCATCAAGTCCAGCAACCACGCCTACGAGAAGGACGATGCACGCACGGTGTTCTTCCCGCTGAAGGTGGCGGCCGATGGACAGGAGACGGTGCGGTATCGGGTGCGGTATACGTGGTAGATGCAACGCTGTGACGGGTAGAGTCCGTGACCGAGATTGAAGTACTGACGCTGATCAATGAGTGATACCAGTCCCGAGTTCCAGCGGATGGTCGATGACCGATACAGGGCGATGAGCCCCGCCGAGCGTGTGCAACTTGCATCGCAGATGTACGACACGGCTCGCCTGATCGTGGAATCCTCGCTGCCGCCAGGGTTGAGCCACGTCGAACGCCGACTGGCCATCGCCCGGCGTTTCTACGGCGAGGATCTGCCGGAAAAAGTGCTGCAGGCGTATGCACGTCGTGAAACGCGCCGTGACCTAGAAAGTTGACAGTCCGCTAGCTTCCATGATGCGGTACAACCAATAGCGCAGGGCTGAGTCTTCGGCGTAGGAGGCGAAGTCCGTGGTATAGGCTGATGAGACAATTGCCGCGGGCGTCGCGGCTGCAGCCCCGAGCGCTTGCGGGCCGTCCCACAGGGTCTGAAACCATCCGCTGAATCGCATCGCGCATACCGCGTCCGAAGGCAGGTCCAGCGCGACATCGGCCTCGAGGTTGTAGTCCCTGAGATTGCGCCGGGTGAAGTTGGACGAGCCGGCCAGGATCCACATCCGCCCGGGCCCGTATACGGCTGCGATCTTGGCGTGGAACTGCTCACCATGCGTGCGGTACCAGCGGATGAGGATCTTGCCGTTGCTGCGTCTTTGCAGTTCGGCAGCCGCCGGCCGGTTGGGCAGGCCGGACTTCTCGAATCCGAAGGCGTCTCGATTGGGGTCGAGGATCAGGCGCACGCGGGTGCCTCGCGCCGATGCCGCCACCAGCGCATCGATGACGTCGCGGTCGGAGAGGTAGAACATGGCGATGTCGACGGCATCCTGCGGGCCCGTGTCAGCGAGCCGCTCGAGCAATGCATCGCGGATGGCGCCTTCGGTGAGCACGGTGGCCCTGGCGGTACGTTCGGGGACTGAAATGGCCGCGACCTGCGGTACGGCCACTGGTGGTGCCGCCTTGTGCGCCACTACCCTCGACGTCGTCGCTGCCGCAGCCGCCCGCAGTTTGCTCGCGCGAGTCTCCGATGCGGCCGACTTCTCCGGCCACCCCGACAGGCGCGCAATGTCCAGCTCGCTCTGCAACAGCGGCGCAAGCATTGCGCCCGCCAGCTCCACGGCCACGTTGGAATGCGCGCTGCTGGCATCATGCGGATTCGCCGAGGTGATGATGCCGCGCAGTGAGCCCCGGCCATCGCCCGTGATCAGGAGCTTCCGGTGATTCGCCTTGAAGTTGAGCAGGCGCAAGGCAGCACCTGCGGACATCTTCGGGCCGCCGGCATCCAGCACATTGGGGATGAGGTGGGGTGCTCCGGGCCGGACCAGCCAGCGAGGTCCCAGGCGCCACAGCGCTGAATACAGGAAGTTGGAATCGCGCAGTGCGTCCAGCCGCGTCGTGACGACCTCGATACCCGCGGCGCGCAGGGTGGCGAGGTCGGGGGAAAGCGGCCGTTCGTAGTAGCTGTTGATCGGATCCACCAGCACGAGCATCGGCATGGCGGGCTCGGCGCGGTGCCGCGCGAGCAGCGCTTCGCGGAGCTGGCGCGCCAGGGGCTGGATGCCATCCTCATAGCGCAGGTCGCCACTGGGGCCGTGCTGGCCATTGAACAGGAAGTAGTCGAGGACCAGCAGGTCGCGGGAGCTTGCGATCAGTGCCAAGGTCGCGGCGAAAATCTCCTGATCGAGCTGGCGATGCCTGCGCTCGCCGCTCGTCATATCGAACAGCAGCCGTACCTCACCGGAGTTCACTGGCTGCCAGGGTCCCGCCACGTGCACGCCGGCGGGCAGGGGCTTGTGCGTGTTCCACTCGGCGATGCCCGCCCACGCCAGCAGCACCAGGCCCAGGAGCCATCTCAGGCGCCGGCGCGGTCTGACAGGAGCCGGGGTATTCGGCGTCGACGAAGCCATGGGCGGATTCTATCCGCACCGGCTAACATGGCTGCATCCTGCAGACCGGAGAGCACCCATGAGCGAGCCAGGTTCCTACACCCCACCCCCCGTCTGGACCTGGAACAAGGCCAGCGGCGGGCGCTTCGCGCACATCAACCGGCCCATCGCCGGGCCGACGCACGATAAGGAACTGCCGGTGGGCCGCCATCCGCTGCAGCTCTACTCGCTGGGCACACCAAATGGCCAGAAGGTCACCATCCTGCTCGAAGAGCTCCTGGCCGCGGGGCATTCGGGCGCGGAGTACGATGCCTGGCTGATCCGCATCCTCGATGGCGACCAGTTCAGCAGCGGCTTCGTCGCGGTGAATCCGAACTCGAAGATCCCCGCGCTGCTGGATCGCAGCGGACCTGCGCCGGTGCGCGTGTTCGAATCGGGTGCGATTCTCTTGTACCTCGCGGAGAAGTTCGGCGCCTTCCTGCCGACGGGCGCCGCGCGCGCGGAGTGTCTCTCCTGGCTGTTCTGGCAGGTGGGCGCGACGCCTTTTCTCGGCGGTGGCTTCGGACACTTCTACGCGTACGCGCCGGTGAAGCTCGAGTACCCCATCGACCGCTTCGCCATGGAAGTGAAGCGCCAACTCGACGTGCTGAATCGGCGTCTCGCGGACAGTGAGTACCTCGCAGGTCCCGAGTACAGCATCGCCGACATGGCGGTGTGGCCCTGGTACGGGGCGCTGGCGCAGGGAAAGGTCTACAACGATGCGGGCACCTTCCTGCAGGTTCAGGAATACTCACACCTGCAGCGCTGGACCGCCGCCATCGCTTCGCGTCCCGCCGTCGTTCGCGGGCGCAAGGTGAACAACGTCAACGGCGATCCGGCGGACCAACTGCACGAACGTCATGCGGCCTCGGACTTCGAGACGAAGACGCAGAACCTGATCAGGTCATGATGCTTCGCGACGTTCCCGCGGAAACGTCATTATGTCAAATATGAACCCATCACCTCTTCTTGCTGCCCACCCGAAGCACGAGCAGCGCCGCGCGCTTCGTCTGCAAGGGCAATCGTGACAGGTCCGTCGTCTCATCCGCCGTGTGCGCGCCATCTCCCGGCAGGCCCAGTCCATCGAGCACGTCGATGTAGGGCGCGATGAACGAGGCATCGCCCGCACCGCGCTTCATGGGATCCAGCGCCTGCATCTCCGCCACTCCCAGCCGGCGGTTCACCCCGTTGAGCTCATCCAGCAATGCCTGGTTGCCGGGCGTGGGCGCCATCGGCGGGTAGGTGTCCTCGAACTCGATGCGCGACTTCGTGCCGGGCAGGCTGGCCGAGACGATGCTGCGCATCTTCGCGTGCACGCGCTCGAGCTGCTCGGGCGTGAGCACGCGCAAGTCGCCGCTGGCGTAGCCTTCCTTCGGGACGATGTTGTCCTTGCCGGTGAGGGAGGCGCTGCCGTTCGGCTTCACCTCGATCTGCGAGCCGGCCATCACGAGACCTGCGCTGTAGGTCATGTTCGGCTCGCGCAGCGTGTCGTGGAACTGAGTGAGGATGCGCGCGAGCTCGTAGGCCGCGCCATCGCCGGCGGCTGGCGAGAAGATGCCGCCCGAATGCGAGGCCACGCCCTCCACGTGCAGCGTCCATTGCGCCGATCCACGCCGCGCGGTGCTCGCGAAGTCATGTCCATCCACCACGACCAATCCTTCGAAGGACAGTGCGGCATCGGCAACCTTTGCAGCCGCGACCAGGTCCTTGCGTGACTCGCTCACCGGATCACCCGCGGCCTCCTCATCGCCGGTGAGGAACACCGATACGTTCAGATCGCGCAGGGCGCCGGCTTCGTGCAGGGCACGCAGGGCGCCCACGATGACCACGAGACCGCCCTTCATGTC
Source organism: Steroidobacteraceae bacterium (assembly GCA_046347195.1). Taxonomy (GTDB): domain Bacteria; phylum Pseudomonadota; class Gammaproteobacteria; order Steroidobacterales; family Steroidobacteraceae; genus TMP-86. Next base: position 151,802 of record JAXMGQ010000004.1, on the reverse strand, counting down.
GTTCACGCCGGGGCCGGCTGCCTGGTCGCCGTTGCGCGTGAATTTCTGAAAGGGATGTGCTGGCTCGAACACGGTGTCCATGTGGCCGATGAGCAGCAGACGCTTGCCGTGCCGGCCTTTGTGCGTGGCCAAGAGCGAGGGCGCGCGCTTCACCGCATCCTCGTTGACCGAGGTCACGGTGAATCCCATCGAGCGGAACTCGGCCTCGAGCACCTTGCTCACCTCGACGACGCCCGGCAGGTTGAAGCTGCCGGAGTTGATGTTCACCAGCTTCTCCAGCAGGTCGACGTCGCGCGTGGCGTTGGCCTGCACCGCAGCGACGATCCTGGTCTCGACCCGTGAAGGGCTCTCGGCACTGGCGGTGCCGGCTAGCAGGAGCGCGACTCCCGTCCAGAGTGAAAGCGACATCGTCACGGACGAGCCCGGACAGGCGAACGGAAATGTGGCCATGGAATACCACTCCCTAAGAGGATCTTCGCTTCGCGCCCGGCACGCGCGGCTCCTCGACACCTTGCGGCTCGGTCAAACGTCCCGTCACGTACTTGTGCAACACGCTGGCGATCAGCGTCTGATAAGGCATACCTTCTTCGAGCGCCCTGGCCTGAATGTCGCTCAGGTCGCCGGAGGAAAGGCGGATATTGACGCGCCGGTCCTTGACGGCCGTGGCGCGGGCAGCGGCTCTGAACCTTGCCAACTCAGCCTTGGTTGCCACCGATTTCAGCCGCCCCTTGTCATAGGCGGTAAGAACGTCGCGTTCGTGGTCGTCAATCTTCGACATTGGCTTCACCTTGATCCAGGTAATCCCTGGTCGCCTTGCGACTTGGGATTACAGTCTTGAGAAAGAAATGCGCCTCTTCCTCCACGAAAGGAACCAGATAAGCGTACCCATCATGAGCGACCACAAGAATGCGCTGGCCCGGATACTTCATTTCGTTCGGGTGCGCCATGATGTCCAGCAGACCGCCGGATTCCACAGCCACCACGATACTCTCGAATGAGACTCCACGTTCTGTCCGGAGCACCTCGTTTTTTTCCGAACTCCAGCGGAACGGCTTCATAGTGACATCGTACATTGATGTGTGCCTTTTGTCATCAACCTCGTTGAGGGTGAATGTTGCCATTCAAGAACCATTGCCGTTCGGCAGCATCAAAATGCTCGATCGCGTAGCGCAGCATGGTGCGGGGCATCGATTGGCAGTGGGTGATCAGGAACTGCTCGAGCACCGGCCGGCTTTGATGAAGTGAAACGTGGCCAGTACCGCGATGCGCCGTTCCCATAGGAGTTTGGAGGATGCCAGTTTTCGCAACCTTTGCCGGGCGTCAGGCTGGGTTTCCAGCCAGGGACCCATGATGCAGGGCGCCGAGGTATCGACCAGATCCCAGTTGTTGATGTAACGCGTGTGCTGGAGATAGAACTTGCAGATGGCATTACTGGCCGGGGCCGGTCTTGAGGAAACCGCCCGAGACTTTGGCCCGCACCGGGTCGGCCAGTTGCCGCAGGGCCCGCTTGACGGCGTCGGCGGAACGAGTGCCCTTCGAATCAAGTGCCCTTGATCGCGAATTCATGATTGCCGTAATGCAGGTAATCGGCCCAGTCGCAGGAGCGCGCCGCGCGCACCGCCGCCCGCGCCCGGTTCACCGCACTGCCCAGTGCATTGCCATCGACGATGCTCGCATACAGCGAAGACGAGAAGGCCAATGCGGCCGCATCGCCCACCGGCCAGTAGGTGCCGATGTAATTGGCGACGCCGCCGCGCAGGAAGGCTTCCGCCAGGCCATCGGTGATCACCAGCGACTGGCGCAGCCGGGCACGCGGTGCGCCGCGCAATCGGCCTGATTCGCAGGCGTTGAAGAACACCAGCGCCGGCAGGCTTTCCAGTCGCGACAGGTCCGCTCCCGTGAGCGTTTCGCCGTTTGCGCAGTAGATGCCGCTGCGCCCCGGCTGTTGCGCATCGAAGTGCGCGTGCCCGGCGTAGTGCAGCACATCGTAGGCGCCCGAGCGGAAGTCGTTCAGAAGCCGTGCGCGCGTGGCCTGCGCGCCCTGTACCACGTGCAGGCGCACGTGCTCGTGGCCGGCGAACAGTCGGATGAGTCGCTGTGCCTCGGCCTGCGCGCCGGGCAGGTCCTCGGTGGGGTTGGCCACCAGCAGCACCTCGAGCTTCTCGCCGAGCCGGCGGTTCTCGCTCCAGCGCGCCACGGACAGGTTCTCCGCCGCGTAACGGCGCGACAGGCCGGCGGCCAGCGCCGGCGCCCAGCCCCCGATGCGCAGCGTCTCCCAGGGCAGTTGCGACAGGTCGGCATCGTGCACGATGGCCAGGTGTGATCCTCGCGCCTTGCCCAGCGCCTCGCGCATGTCGGCTGGCAGGAGCAAGCGTCCCAGACGCTCGCCGTAGCGGTGCAGGTAGCGTTCGTCGAAATCCCCGCCATGCAGGCCGTCGAGCAGTTCGTCCAGCGCGGCGCGGCCGACGCTGCGGCGGCTGGACAGCACGGCGGCCTTGGCGCCATCGGTGAGGAGCGAGGCGCGCACGCAGATCTCGCCACGCTCGCCCGGTTCGCGCGACACGATGAGATAGGTGGTGGGCGGCGGCAGTACCACGGCCGGTTCGGCCGGCGAAACGGCGGGCATCGCTGGCCGGTGCGCAGGTTCGAGGTGCGTGTCGGTGAGCGTCACGTCCACGCCTGCCAGCACATCGCTGTCGTGCAGGGACTGCAAAGCTGCGCGCAGCTGGCGCAGGCGGCGCTGGTCGTACACGCAGAAGGTGATGCGCTTGAGCTCATAGTCGGGACCGGCGGCGGGCAGCGCTCGCAGGTAGCCCCGGAGCTGGTTGGCCGCGGCCTCGGCGATGGGGATGCCGGACCCCGTGCCGAACAGCACGGTGGTGAAATCCGTGACTTGCGTGCGGGCGAGGGTGCGCACCACGTTCTCGCTGACGAAGATCTGCGCCTCGGCGTCGAACTGGTCGAAATCGCCCATGCCGGCGAACAGCACGGTACGGGCGCGCAGGTCGCGCGTACCCGCGGGCAGGCTGAAGATCTGCCCGGTGTCACCCGAGAACATGCGGCGCGCGGTGAATTCGCGCACGGCGCCGTGCAGGCGCTCGTCCACCGCGCGCGCCGCGCCGCCCGGCGTGACGTTGCGGTATATGCCGAGCACGATTGCTCCGCCGTCCGCATCGGCGATGTTGCCCAGCGCGATGCGCAGCTCGAGCTTGCGGCGCGGCGCCGGCTGGAATTTCGGCGTGAGGTTGCCGCTGAACTGCAGCATGATCCGCTCGCGCCCCGCGGAGTCGAGCTTGCGCCAGTCGATCTTGGTCTCGAACTGGGCGCGCAGCACCTTGTCATCCACGATGCGATGTGCGCGCCGTCCGGCACGCCAGCGCTGCGGCAGGCGGTTGCTGCGCCCGCTGCGGATCAGTTCCTGCACGCAGTGGATCACCTGCGTGTTGTTGGGCAGGCTCCCGTGCACTTCGGTGCTGTACCAGGTGGGCACGCCGGGCAGGCGCGCGGAGGCCAGCGGCACGGTGCCATCGCCGGCATTCGCAAGGTCATAGCCGAAGCCGCCGGTCGCCGCGTGGATGTCGACGATGGTCTCCTGGCCGATGCCCACGATCTGGCGGAACCGGTCGTCGGGCGGGGCCAGCGGGTCACGCGCCGAGCGTGCCTGTGCCAGGAGTTTCCGGTCGGGCCGCGAAGCGCTGCGTGGCCAGGCGCGCGGATCATAGATGTCCAGGCGTGCCTTCGGGTCGCGCGCCGGCAGGAGCTGGTAGAGGCCCGGGAAGGTGCTGAACACGGACTTCGCCAGATCCTCGGGCGAGTGCTTCAGGTCCAGCATCGCGATCTTGCGAACGGATGGGTAGGTGCCGCACAGCGCCTGCACCGGCGCATACGTGCCCGCGTTCGGCGTGCCCAGCAGGATGAGCCGCTTCACCGCCCGACGCTGGAGCAGCGCCATCGCGGCGCGCGCGACCAGCCCCCCCATGCTGTGTGCCACCAACACCACGGGAGCGGACTCGCGCTCGAGGCGGGCGGCGAGCTGGGCGCCGAGCTCGTTGAGGTCCAGCCGCCAGTCGTAGGCGTGGAACACCGCCTCGCAGCCGCCGATGTCCAGCATCAGCTTGAGCTTGAGGTAGGTGAACAGCATCACGCCCAGCGGTGCCAGGCGCGCGCCTGCTGGCAGCGCGAGTCGGGTGAGCTGGCCGGCGGCGATGCGCAGCGGGTCGATCCACAGGATGCTGGCGGGCGAGGACTGGGTGCGGAGCCTGCCGATCTTCGAGCCCATGATGCCGGGCAGGATCAGCACGCGCGGTGCGGGCGCCGCGCCGCGACGCCGGCTGCGCTGGCTGCGCACCCAGGCGGCCTGTTCGGCCAGCGCCGACAGATCGGTGTAGGCATCGAGCCCGAAGTACTCGCGCAGGCTGTCGGCGTGATCGCCCGTCTCCAGCGCCCGCTGGATGGCGGCGTCGCTGGCCTGGAAGGCCCAGTGCGGATGGGAGGCGCCGCGCTTCATTGCATGATCTTCTCGATGACATTACACACGGCCTCGATGGCCGTGGCGTATGTCGTCGTTTTGCGCCAGACCGCGCCCACGACACGCCGTGGTTGCGGGTTGACGAAGGGGATCGTGGCCATGCCGCGCTGTGCGCCGAAGGGCGGTTCCACGGCAAGCTGCGGCAGCAGCGTCACGCCCAGGCCCGCCACCACCATCTGCCGCAGGGTCTCGAGGCTCGTCGCGCGGAAGTTCTCGGCCTCGTGCACCTGGACGCGATGACACACTTCCAGCGCCTGGTCCCGCAGGCAGTGGCCGTCTTCCAGCAGCAGCACGGTCTGCTGGTCGAGATCCTCCACCTTCACACGCGAGCGCTTCGCCAGCGGATGATCCTCGGGCACCGCCAGCACGAAGTTCTCCTCGTACAGGACCCGCGTGCGCAGGTTCTCATCCGGGATGGGCAGGGCGAGGATGCCGAGGTCGATGTCACCGTTGCGCAAGGCCGTGAGCAGGATTTCGGTCTGCTGCTCGTAGAGCATGAGCCGGAGCTTGGGCAGTGCCTTGCGGACCTTCTGTGTCACGCGCGGCAGCAGGTAGGGACCGATGGTCGGGATCAGCGCGATGCGCAGCCGACCGGCCAGGGGGTCCGCGTTGGCGCGTGCCAGCGCCACGATCTCATCGCTCTGCGACAGCAGCCGGCGGCTGCGATCGACGACCTCGCGGCCCACTGCGGTGAGCTGTGCGTGATGGGGCTGGCGCTCGACGAGCTGCACGCCCAGGTACTGCTCGAGCTTCTTGAGCTGCGCGGAGAGCGTGGGCTGGCTGACATGGCAGCGCTCCGCCGCCTTGCCGAAATGGCCGGTGTCCGCGATGGCGACGAGGTACTTGAGGTCCTTCAGGTTCAGCATGGTCGATAGAGATTATCTATGGTGTTTCCGGGCTACACTAGCGGCATCGGAAAAGCTCAGGGGATGGCGCTGCATGCCGGTCAAACGACGCACCTTCATCGCCGCCGCCGCGGCGCTCGCCGCGACGCCGCGCCGCAAGGCCCGGGCCGCGCCGCCCGCGCCGGCCGAGCTGTGCTACGCGGACGCGCATGAGCTCGTGCGGCTCATCTCCACGCGCAAGCTCTCCGCCGTGGAGCTGATGCAGGCGCACCTGAAGCGCATCGCCGCCCACAACGGCCGGGTGAACGCGCTGGTCGCGAAGCTCCCGGACGAGCAATGCCTCGCCGCCGCGAAGGCATTCGACGAACGCTCGGGCCGCGCCGACCGGCCCTTGCTGCTGGGCGGCCTGCCCTGGGCCTTCAAGGACCTGGAGGAGGCCAGGGGCTTTCCCTGTACCTATGGCTCGCCCATCTTCCGCGACAATCGGCCGGACTTCGACACGGTGCTGGTGGAGCGGCTGCGAGCCGCAGGGGTCATCCCCATCGCCAAGACCAACGTGCCGGAGTTCGGCATGGGCTCGCACACCTACAACAAGGTGTATGGCGCCGCACACAACCCTTACGATCTCGGCCGCAGCGCCGGCGGGTCCAGCGGGGGGGCGGGCGCGGCACTGGCCGCGGGCCTGCTGCCGCTGGCGGACGGGAGCGATCTCGGCGGTTCGCTGCGCAACCCGGGCAACTTCAACAATGTCGTGGGCTACCGGCCGAGCGTGGGTCTCGTGCCCGATGCGCCGGCCGTCATGCCGCTGGCGGGATTCGGAGTCAAGGGGCCGATGGGCCGCAGCGTGACGGACGTGGCGCTGATGCTCTCGGTGATCGCCGGCGAAGATCCGCGCGCACCGCTGACCTATCCCTGCGATGCCGCCTCCTTCCGCGCGCCCCTGGCGCAGGAACTCAAGGGCCTGCGTGTCGCCTTCGCGCCGGATCTCGGCGGCCTGCCGCTGGAGCCCGAGGTTCGGGCGGTTCTCGAGGCGCAGCGCAAGGTGTTCGACAAGCTCGGGTGGCATGTGGAAGAGGTCGTCCCGGACTTCAGTGGCGCGGAGGACGTGTTCCTCACGCTGCGCCGATGGCGTTCGTACGTGGGCCTCCGGGAGCTCCTGGACAAGCACCGCGACCAGTTGAAACCCGAGGCCATCGGCGAGATCGAGGCGGGTGCGAAAGTCACGGCGGATGACATCGCCCGCGCGCACGTGGAACACGGCAAGCTGCTGGAGCGGATGCGCCGGTTCCACGAGCGATTCGACCTCATCGCCTGCGCGGTGAACCAGGTGGCGCCCTTCGATGTCACGCTCGACTGGCCGAAGCGCATCGATGGCACGCCGATGACGCATTATCTCGAATGGATGAAATCCGCCTGGCTGATCACCACCACCTGGCAGCCGGCGGTGTCGATGCCGGCCGGCTTCACGCCCGGCGGACTGCCGGTGGGGATCCAGCTCGTCGCGCCACGCCATGCCGACCGCCGGCTCCTGCAGGCGGCATATGCCTTCGAGCAGGCGACACAGGTGGCCAGGCGCCGCCCGGCGCTGGCATGAGGAAGTCGCCATGAGTGGACCGAAGACCCTGCTGCAGATGTCGGGTGCGAACCTCGTGCCGGCGAAGCTCGGTCAGGCCGGGCTCGTGCTCATCGACTACCAGAACGAGTACCTGGAAGGCCCGGTGGCCGTCTCGGGCGCGAAGGCTGCCATCGCCAGTGCCGCCGTGCTGCTGGCCGCTGCACGCCGGGAAGCCACGCCGCTGTGGTACATCGCGCACAAGGGCCGCACGGGGAGCCTGTTCGACCGTGATGCACCCCGCGGACAGATCGTCGAGGTCCTGGCACCACGCCCGGGCGAGGTGGTGGTCGAGAAGGGCCTGCCCAATGCCTTCGCCGGCACCGACCTGCACGCACGCATCCAGGCCGCTGGCTGCCAGGAGATCATCGTCATCGGCTTCATGACCCACCTGTGCGTGAGCTCCACGGCGCGAGCCGCGCTCGATCTCGGCTACCGCGTCACCATCGCCGCCGATGCCTGCGGCACGCGCCCCCTGCCCGATGGGCACGGTGGCACGGTCGAGTCCTCGCTCCTGAACGAGGTGGCGCTGGTGGAGCTGTCGGACCGGTTTGCCATCATCTCGCGCGATCATCGCGCGCTGCTCTAGAAGAACTGAGGAACGCAACATGGACAGGAACGCGGCGAACGACATCCAGGAGAAGGGTGCGTTCTACATTCCCGGCATCATCGGCCTCGCCATCGCCTTCGTGGTGCTCGGCAGCCTCGCGCGGCAGATCTGGGTGGCGATCGTGGTGGAACTCGGACCTCCGCCGTTCATCCTCGTCGTGGGCAGCGCACTGGCGTTCATCCTGCTCATGCGCGGCTTCATCGTGCTCGAGCCCAAGCAGGCCGTGGTGCTCACCTTCTTCGGCAAGTATGCCGGCAGCATCCGGCGAGACGGCTTCTGGTGGTTCAACCCGTTGAACACCCGCCACAAGGTGTCGCTGCGCGTGGTGAACATGACGACGCCCACCATCAAGGTGAATGACTTCGCCGGCAACCCCATCGAGGTCGCCGCCGTGGTGGTGTGGGCGGTGAGCGATACGGCGCGGGCGGTGTTCGCGGTGGAGAACTACCAGGGCTTCATCGCGCAGCAGGCCGAGTCCGCCCTGCGCCAGGTCGTGGGCGCGCATCCGTATGATGCCGATGACAAGAGCAAGAGCCTGCGCGGCAACGTCGAGGCCGTGAGCACCGAGCTCAAGGAGACCATCGGCGAGCACGTGGACATCGCCGGCGTGGAGATCATCGATGCGCGGCTCACGCACCTTGCCTACGCGCCGGAGATCGCGGGTGTCATGCTCCGCCGCCAGCAGGCGCAGGCCGTGCTCGCCGCGCGGCGCATCATCGTGGAAGGCACGGTGGGCCTGGTGCAGCTCGCCATCGACGAGCTGCAGGATGGCAAGGTGGTGCAGCTATCGGACTCGCAGCGCGGGCAACTCGTCACCAACCTCATGACCGTGCTGGTGTCGGACAAGGACGTGTCGCCGGTGGTGCAGATGCAGACGGGGGCGAGCTAGGGATCAGTCCCACTACGCCACCCTTCGTGAGGCGAACGACTGCGCCTTGATGCCGACCTTCAAGTGGACGACGAGAGCCCGGAAGATCGCCGCCAGGTTGTCCATGCTGGGATTGCCGCGTGGCGAGAGCATGCGATGCAGGCTCTTGCTGGGCGTTTTGGTGCTCTTCGACAAGCGCTCGAATCCTACCGTGGCGTTCACCAATTCGCGCAGGATCGAGCGCGCTACGGCTGACTCTCCGCGCAGGAAGAGGGTGGCCGCTTCGTCGAGCAGAGCTCGGGCAAAGGCGGGCTCACGCTCCATGCGGGCGATGACGGTCTCTTTGAAGTCGCGCGTGAGTGCCATCGTGGTTACCATTGCTGATAGGGATTGGACCCGTCAGCACGGACGTACTCCTTGAGTTCAAGCAGCGCGACCATAAAGTATCATTAACGTTACTATTAGGCAAGGGGACAACGAACTTGCGCCTTGATCTGACAATAGCGATTTTCCTGGAACCATCGCCGGGTTCGCCAATGTGTGGTGTTGACCATTGGGACAGCATAGGTTTCGTGGTCATCAATTGCGCGTTCCCATGGACCCTGAATGTGTTGATTTGGCTTGGCAGCCACTTCTTTCTATTGGCCCATATGCCCTGTCGATAGAGTTGCATTTCTCGATCAAGCAAGTCGATTCCCGCCTTGGATTGATGTGACATCCCTGCGATGCTGTGCCTCGCAGTTCACTCACATAGCCAAGGAGGGCTCATGTTCCGTTCACATCCCGCCTCTCGACAGGCCGGTCAGGGAATGACCGAGTACGTCATCATCGTCGCGCTCATCGCCATCGCGGCCATCGCCGTCTACCAGTTCTTCGGCAACACCGTGCGCGACCAGACCGCCGCCATCGCGCAGGAGCTCGCCGGAGGCAATGGCGCGACTGCGCAGGCCAATGCGCAGACGGCAGCGACGGCGGCGGAATCCGACGCCAACACCAAGCGCAATCTCTCGAACTACACCGGCAACTCGGGGCGCTGATCCCATGCGCGCGGTCCAGCGGGGGCAGGTGCTGCCCCTGGCGGTGTTCAGCCTGTTCGTCTGCGCCCTGTTCCTGTACTTCGCGGTCACGAGCGGGCAGTGGGTGGACAACAAGATCCGGGTGCTCAACGCGGCGGATGCGGCGGCCTACAGCGCCGCCACCGTCGAGGCGAGGGGTCTGAACTTCACGGCCTACGCGAACCGCGCCATCATCGCGAACCAGGTGGCCATCGCGCAGGCGCTGTCGGTGGCCTCCTGGACCAACTACTTCGCCGATATGTGGATCAACCTGGATCAGGCCACCGAGCGGCTTGGCGACCTGATCCCGCCGGATGACCTGCTGCGATGGAGCCAGCTTCAGGCAACCCTCGTCGGGGAGGCGTACGCCACCGCGTATGGCGGGGTGGATCCGCGCGAGATCGCCCAGTACGTGAACTACGCCGCGGGCGCCATCATCACCGCTTCCGACCTCGCGAGCCAGGGCCTGCAACTCTCCGAGTCCGCGGTTCGCCAGTCGTTGCGCGGTGCGGAGTTCGCCGGCAGCCCCGCGCGGCAGCTCGTGCTCGCGCAGGAAGCGGCGCGGATCGCAAGTCCCCAGGCCCGCGTCGCCATCGTTCCGGTCACGCATGACTTCGATCGTGTCGTCTCGCACTACGACGGTGGCGCGCGCGAGCGCCTCGCCGATGTCATCCGGCGCTCACGCGATGACTTCACGCGCCGCCGCGAGTGGACGCTGCGCTCGCTGCTCGGATTCCTTGGCTCGAAGCGCATCGAGCGCCGAGGCGGCACGGATCTCGTCGACCTTGATCACTGGCAGGGGCTGGATGATGCGACCTACCGATCCTCCGGCGGCCTGTTCAGCGGCAGTACGACGGACACGTTCGCCGCCGGCTATGCGCGCGTCGGCGGCACGCCGCTCAGCGGCTCGGGTTCCGCCGAGTACTACCTGCCGGCGCTGTACACGGGGCTCCCTTCGGTGTACGACATCGATCGCTCGATCACGGCAGAGCCACGTCCGGGAATCTCCACGTATGTGTGGGCGCCCGCACCAGCATCGGCCGCTCCGCCATCCGTGGGTCCCGGAGGCCGGCTTGCCGTGTTCAGCGGTCCAGGGGCGCGGCGCGAGGTCGCTGCGCTGTCCCGAGCGGAAGTCTTCTTCGAACGGCCCGACGCGCGCGCAGACGGCCGCGAGGAAAGGGGCAGCACCTATGACCCGTACTGGCGGGTACGCCTGGTTCCTCCGGTCCTGGGAGACCGCGCCTTTGCAGCGACCCGCCAGGGTGGAGTGTGGCAGCCATGAGCGCTCGCACCCGGTTCCTGTCGGGACAGGCGCTGGCCGAGTTCTGCGTGTACCTGCTCGCGATGCTGCCGCTGCTGCTCGCGGTTCCCCTGCTCGGCAAGTATGTCGATCTCGTGCACGCCTCCGATCAGGCGAGCCGGTACGTTGCGTTCGAGGCCGTGGCCCATGATCCCCTGAACGGCCGGCTGCACGATGACCAGGTGTCGGGCGAGGTGGCCCGCCGCTTCTTCAACCGGCTCGATGCGCCGTTGCGCAGCGGAGAGCGGGCGGTCGATTCGCCGGCGGAACTCAATCCGCTGTGGGTCGATCACCGACTGCGGCCTTTTCTGGATGATGCGGGCCGTCTCGTCAGCGTCACGACCCGGGCCGCGACCCGTGATCCCTTCCCGGCGGCCCGGCACTGGTGGAACGATGGGCTCGATCTGCGGGATCGCAACCTGATCACCGGCGCGGTGACCGTCTCACCGACCTACCTGCCGACGGTACAGCGACAGGCGGGGCTGCTGGTCGATGACTGGACCGCGCTCGACACCCGCGATGTGCAGCGTCGCGTCGAAGACTCGGGCGTGTCGATCTATCCGACCCAGGAACTGCACACGCTGCTGGCCTTCGCCGGCCAGTTTCCGCGCCTGCTCACCGATGATCCCCTGCATCCCGGGCTGCCGGACTGGGAAGTGGTCCCCTGTGATCGCCTGACAGGAGGGTGTCCGCCATGAGCCCGACCATGAGCCTGGCGACGCTGTTGCTGGCCAGTCTTGCAGGTGGCCCGCTGTCTGCGCCCGTGCCGACGGATGCACGACCCGGCCTGCTGGATGCGCAGCTCACGATCAACGAGGTTCCCACCCGCGTGCGGGAGTGGATCCTCGATCTGGATCTTCACGACAGTGCGACCTTCTATCGCGCCTATCTCGGTGACCGGCGCGTCGAACTCGCGGCATCCGCTGGCCTGTTGATGGCCGCGCCGCACGAGGGAAGGTTCGTCACCGTGGAACTCGCGCGCATCGATCGCCACCGGACGCGCGCCCGCGTGAGCGAGGCGGCCCTGGGATCTGCCTCCCGCGCGCCGCTCGCGCTGCCGTTGCCGGTGGACGCAAGAGTCCTGGGGCGCCTGTCCGAGATCCGCGACCAGGGAAAGGTCCAAACCCTGCTGGCGCGGACCGAGTCCGGCGCCCAGGCGACCGGCGGTTCCCTGCGGCGCAGCTTCGAACGCGCCGGCCTCAGGCTCCTCGACCAGCAGCCCCTGCGTGACCCCGCGGCCTCCGGAGAGGTGCTGAATTTCATCCGCGGCGCCCATCGCGTGCAGGTGGTGCTGACGCAGGATCACGGCCGCACCTGGATCATGGCGATGGATTGGGAGGGTGGGCCGTGATGACCCTCTCCCGTCGCGACCGTCTCGCTGGCCAGTCCAGCGTCGAATATCTCGTCGGCTGCCTCGTCGTGCTCGCGCTGCTCTGGGCAGACGCAGCTTCCGGTCAATCGGCGCTCATGCGCCTGCTCCAGGCAGTCGAGACAGGTTTCCAGCGGTTCGCTTCTGCCTTGTCGCTCGCCTGACCATCCACCCACCACTTGAAGGGAATCCATGAAGATCTCGCCTCGTTGGATCGTATTGGGCGCCGCCTCGTTCTTCGGCCTGTCGGCCGGCTTCGGCGCGCATTCCTACATCCAGTCCCGCGTGACGGCCATCGAGGCCTCCTATGGCCGCATCGAGTACGTCAAGCAGATCGTGCCGAAGCGGGACCTGTCGCGCGGAGCGAGGCTCACCGTGGACAGCGTCGCCGTGCGTTCGGTGCCGAAGCAATGGGCCTATCAGGATGCGCTGACACCGGAGCAGCTTCCCCGGTTCGAGAACACGGCGCTCCAGGGTCCCGCGCGCGAGGGACAGCCCATCCTCTGGTCCCAGGTGGCATCCCCTGGAACACTGGGCCTCGCGGAGCGGCTGGAACCCGGTCGCCGCGCATTGACGGTGCCCGTGGATGAGATCAGCTCGATGTCCGGACTGATCAAGCCCGGTGACCGCATCGACGTGCTGGTGTCCATCCGGCAAAACGCACGCGTCAGCCTCGTGCCGGTGCTGCAGCATACGCTGGTGTTGGCGACCGGCGCGCGCACCGATGCCCGCGAGCTTTCCGAGGGCAATGCCGACGCCCGCGGGTTCACCAGCATGACGCTGGAGGTGAGCCCGGAGGATGCGCGCCGGCTGTTCGCCGCGCGTGAGACCGGCCGGCTCACCGCGGTGCTGCGCACTGCCGATGACGAGGACGACGAGCCGCGCCAGGTGAGCGATGCCCAGAGCATCCTGGGGCTTGGCTCAGCGCCGCACGAGCGCGCCTCGGTCAAGGTCATCTACGCGGACCAGCTCGGTCGCCGCCCCGGCGCTGCAGCCCTGCTGAGCCGGCTGCCATGAGCCGTCATGCGCGTCGTCATGCGCTTTGGGCCCTGCTGTTGCTCGCATCGGCGGCCGGCGCAGAGGGGGACTCATCCGCCGGAGAGATCGACCTCGTCATCGGAGAGACGACCGTGATGCCGCGTCCCGCGGTGAAACGGGTCATCATCGGTCGGAGCGATGTGCTGAACGCCTCGGTACTGGCGAATGGCGATGTGGTGCTGGTCGCGCGGGGCGTGGGTCTCAGTTCACTCAGCGTCCTGGATGGCGGTGGGCACGCGGAACGCTGGACGGTGCACGTGGCGGCGCTGGACATGGCGCGGCTGCTTCGCGAGGTGCAGTCCTTCCTGGGCACCATGCCGAATGTCACCGTGCGCGCCGTCGATGACAAGGTCATCGTCGATGGAACGGACGTGAGCGAAGCCCAGCTCTTCAAGCTCGCGGAGCTCGCCAAGCGCTACCCGCAGGTGGTGAACCTCGCCGCCTACCAGAAGGATCGCGCCTGGGAAAAGATGATCCTCATCGACGTTCAGGTCATCGAGGTGGCGCGCAACAGGACGCGTGACTTCGGCATCCGCTGGCAGTCGAGCCTGCCAGGACCGCAGGTCGAGCCCTTCAAGGGACGCATCGGCGTGGTCAGTTCCATCGCCTCCACCATCTCGCTGCTCGAGTCGCAGGGCGAGGCGGTGGTGCTCGCCGACCCTGAGTTGGCGGCGCGCAGCGGAAAGAAGGCGAGCTTCCTGGTGGGAGGGGAGATTCCCTACCAGGCCATCAACCAGGACGGTTCGGCGCAGGTCACCTTCAAGAAGTTCGGCGTCGAACTCGAGGTCACGCCCATCGCCATGGACTCCGGCGCCATCGTCTCCTCGGTGCGGGCGATGGTCAGCGAGCCTGACGCCAGCCTCAATCCCCTGTCGGGAGTGCCCGGCCTGCGATCGCGGGAGGCCGACACCTGGTTCAACGTGCGATCCGGCGAGACGATGGTGATCGCCGGCCTCCTGCAGAGGAACAAGTCGGTTACCAGCGACCGTGTGCCGGGAGCCGGCCGCATTCCCGTTCTCGGGCATCTGTTCCGCGGCAAGAAGGCCGAGCACCGCGAAACCGAGCTGGTCATCTTCGTCACGGCGAGGACCGTGGATCCGCAGGACGCAAAGGCCGCGGCGCGGGGTGCAGCGGTCCGCCAGTCCGCAAGCGAAGCGCTGGACTCTGCCATTCCCGTCGCGCCGGCGGAGTCACCCTAGATGATCAAGGAGAACCTGGTGCCGCTGCGCACCCTGGTGCACGAGCAACTGCTCCAGACCATCGATCTGCGACGGCGCGATCTCACCCGCATGTCCGATGTCGAGCTGCGCATCGAAACCGGCCGGCTGGTCCGCGAGATCGTCGCGGGGCTTTCGGAACTGCCGCCCGCGGCTGACCGGGAAGAGCTGATCGGCGCCGTGCTCGATGAGGCCATCGGCCTCGGCCCGCTCGAGCACCTGCTGCGGGATGAGTCCGTGAACGAGATCATGGTCAACCGTCACGATGAGATCTTCATCGAGCGTCGAGGCCGCATCGAGCGATACGGGCAGGTCTTCTCCAGCGACCGGGCGGTTCGCGGCGTCATCGAACGCATCGTGGCTCCCCTGGGCCGGCGCATCGACGAATCCTCTCCCATGGTGGATGCTCGTCTGAAGGATGGTTCGCGGGTGAATGCCGTCATTGCACCGCTGGCGCTTCGCGGTTCCTGCCTGACGATCCGCAAGTTCGCGCGGCGGCGACTGGGCTTTGCGGACCTGATCCACCTCGGATCCCTGTCGGCCGACATGGCCGCGTTCCTGGAGCTCTGCGTCCTGCATCGCCGCAACGTCATCATCTCCGGCGGCACGGGTTCCGGAAAGACCACCTTCCTCAACGTCCTGTCCTCCTGCATTCCCGCGGGCGAGCGCATCGTGACCATCGAGGACGCCGCCGAACTGCAGCTCCATCACGCGAACCTCGTCTCGCTGGAGGCACGGCCGGCGAACGCCGAAGGACGCGGACTGGTGAGCATCCGGGATCTGGTGCGCAATTCGCTGCGCATGCGCCCGGACCGGATCGTGGTGGGGGAGTGCCGGGGTGGCGAAGCGCTCGACATGCTGCAGGCCATGAACACGGGACACGAAGGGTCGCTGACCACCCTGCATGCGAACTCGCCTCGCGATGCGCTCTCCCGGCTCGAGACCCTGGTCCTGATGGCCGGTGACTCGTTGCCCCTGGCCGCCATCCGCGACCAGATCGCCTCGGCGGTGGATATCATCGTGCAGCAGGCCCGCTTCTCCTGCGGATCCCGCAAGGTCACCAGCATCACAGAGGTCTGCGGCACCGAGGCGGGGAGGATTCAGCTTCAGGAGATCTTCCGCTTCTCGAGATCCAGTCAGCGCGACAGCGGTGAGGTCGCCGGCGTGTTCACGGGGTGCGACTGCATCCCCTCGTTCTTCGAGCCCTTGCGCGAGCACGGTGAGGCCCTCGATCTCGAGAGCTTCCGGAGGCAGTGCGCATGAACCTCGTGTCGCTGCTGACGGCATTGCTTGCGGCCCTGGCGGTGATGCTGCTCATCCAGGCGACCTTCGAGGCGGCGGTCCGCGCCTTGGCGCGGCACCGCGCGTCCACGACCGAGAAGGTGCGCAGCTCGCTGCTGGAACTGTTCCTGTTCATGGATCCGCAACTCCTGTACGTGGGTGCGGCCGCGTTCTGTCTCGCCGTCGTGCTGTTCCTGCAGCTCGGCACCGGCAGCCTCACGCTGGCCTTGCTCGGCGGTGCGGCCTCCGCCGTCCTGCCGGCCGCAGTGCTTGCCTGGCTGCGGCGGGCGCGCCGGCAACGCTTGCAGCAGCAGTTTCCCGACACACTGCTGATGCTCGCGGGCGCGCTGCGCGCCGGCTGTTCGCTGAGCACGGCCATGCAGCAGGTCGGACCGGAGCTGCCATCGCCCGCCTCCCAGGAACTGGCCATCGTCCTGCGCGAGATGCGGCTCGGTGTCTCCCTGGATGCCGCGCTCGAGAACTTCGCACTGCGCGCATCGATGCCGAGCGTGACGCTCGCCGTTGCCGCGATGCGCATCGCGCACGACTCCGGCGGTGGCCTGGCAGAGGCGCTCGAGCGGGCAGCCTCCACCCTGCGTGCACAGCTCGCGATGGAATCCAAGATCCGCTCGCTGACTTCGCAGGGCAAGCTGCAGGCGCTCATCGTCGGGCTCCTGCCGCTGGTGCTGCTGTTGGCGCTGTCGAAGATGGAGCCTGCGGAGATGTCGCTCCTGTTCACGACGCGCGCGGGCGTCGCGACCCTCGTGGTCATCGGCGCGCTGGAAGTCGTCGGCGTGTACGTCATCCGCCGGATCGTGAGCATCGACGTATGAGCGGCGCCTTCCTCTCGTTGTCGTGGCTGTCGCTGCTGTGCGCGGCCGGAGCGGCGGCCTGTGCGTCGATGATCAGCGCGCTGACGGCACAGGCCTTCATCGAGCTGCCTTCAGAAGACCGGCAATATCGTGACGCTCCGCCGGTGGCGCTGCGCTGTCTCTGGAAGCCCGTGAGGCTGGTGGCCCTGCGCCTTGCGCCGGCCCTGCCTCCCCGCGTCGGGCATTGGCTCTCCCGGCAGCTTCGATTCGCCGGTCTCGACTACGCGGTCGAGCCGGCGCAGTACGCGGCCTTCGTGCTCATCCTGGCGGTGATCGCCGGTGCGTTGGGCTGGTTCGTGCTGAGCGCCTGGCATCAGCGCGCATGGCCTGGCGCGATCGCAGGCGCCTTCATCGGGGCCTTGCTGCCGCTGTTCTGGCTTCGGGATCGGGTCATCCTGCGCTCCCGGGCGATCCACAAGTCACTCCCCTACATGCTGGACCTGATCACGCTGTGCGTGGAGGCCGGGCTCACGCTGCAGAGCGCCCTGGGACACGCGGTTGCGAAGGGCGCTGCGGGACCCATGCGCGATGAACTGGCCCGGGTGCTGCGCGACCGCCGCGCCGGCAAGTCGCGCCTGGAGGCGCTGCGCGAGATGGCGTCGCGGATGCGCGAGCCTTCCGTCAGCAGCCTGGTCGGTGCGCTGGTGCAGTCTGAGACCCTGGGCATGGATCTTGGGCCGATCCTGCGTGCCCAGGCGGAGCAACGGCGCGTGGAACGCTTCGCCGCTGCCGAGAAACTGGCGATGGAAGCGCCCGTCAAGATGCTCTTCCCGCTCATCGCCTTCATCTTCCCGTGCACCTTCATCGTGCTCGGCTTCCCGATCGCCATCAAGTTCCTGAGGATGGGTCTATGAACAGAAAGGTCATCCACGTGCGCGCCGCGCGCACCTTGTGGAAACGCGCGCGCGGTCTGATCCTGAGCAAGGCGCCCCCCGCCTCGGTCGCCCTGCACCTGTCGCCGTGCTGGTGCATTCACACGGTCTTCATGAGTTTCCCGGTCGATCTCGTTTTCCTGGATGCGGGCAACTCCGTCCTGCGGGTGGTGCCGGAGTTGAGGCCCTGGCGGTTCTCGGGCTGCCTCGGGGCCCGAAGCGTGCTGGAATTCCGCGCAGGCGAGGTGGAGCGGCTCGGCCTGCGGCTGGGCGATTCGCTGGCATTGACGAACCAGGGAGATCACGGGCGTGCGGCGGCGTGAGGCTCGACGAGCCGGGCGCGCGCGTGGCGCGGCGCTGATCGAATTCGCACTGGTACTGCCGGTACTCCTGGTCATGATGCTCGGAACCGTGCAGGCGGCGCTTGCGTTCCACGCCAAGAGCAATCTCAACTATGCGGCCTTCCAGGCGGCGCGCGCCGGCTCGGTGGAACACGCCGCACCGCAGGCCATGTTCGATGCGTTGGGCAGGGCCCTGGTGCCGTATTTCGGCGGCGGCAACTCCACGGCGGATCTCGCAGGCACCCTGGCCCGCGTCCGCGCGGACCTGGCTCAAGGGTCTGCTCGGCTGGAGATCCTCTCGCCGACGGCGCGCAGTTACGATGATTTCCAGAGCCCTGACCTCGCCCGGCGCATCGGTGCCGGTCGCCGGGTGATCCCCAACGTGGACCTGCTGAATCGCCGCTGTCCCCGCGATCGGCCTGCCTGCGCGTGGAACCCGGCCACGAATGCCTCGGGGCAGAGCCTGCAGGATGCCAACCTGCTGGTGCTTCGCCTCACCTATGGCATACCGCCGATGAAGCAGGTGCCGCTGGCCGGGCGGTTGTACACGGCTTCCCTGAAGGCGCTCGGGGTGGGCGGGGACGATGCGTTCATGGAAGAACTCCTGGACCAGGGTCGTATCCCCGTGATCGCGCGCGCCCTCGTCCGGATGTCGAGCGAACCGATCGAATCCGGACCCGTCCACCTCAGCGGCGCCGCGGGTGCGGCCGGCCCTCCCGGGGGCGGCGGAGCAGGCGGTGGCGGCGCGCCGGGCGGCGGGGGAGGCGGCACTCCGGGAGACGGCACCGGTGGCACCGGCGGCCCGCCACGTCCCCCGCCGCACTGCCGGCCCGGCGACCCCCGCTGCGATCCGGACTGCGGCGTGCGCCTGTGCTGCGGAGTTCCTCCATTCACCAAGTGATCTCAAGGATGAGATGTCATGAAGACTTGCTGTGCAGGACGCACGGCGGGCCTGGTTGCCCGCATCGTTGTTGCGATTTTGCTTTCCCTCCTGTTGCCCTCGATCAGTCGCGCGCAGGCGGGGCAGACTTGCGGCCCGTCGCCGGTGGGGGCCACCTGCGCAGGCGCGGGCCCCGCGAGCCTCGGCAACGCCGGTGGCGCCGATGTGGGCGCCGGCAATCCGATCAACATCCTGACGGGCAACAAGTACCAGCGGGAGGTGGATCTCGCTCCCATGCCCGGCGAGCTGGGCGTGGAACTGGTCCGGCATTACAACTCGCTGGATCGCGGGGAAGGGTCGCTCGGCGTCGGCTGGCGATGGTCATACGACACCGAGCTCGTATCGCTTCGCGACAGCCTCCAGATCCTCGAGTCCGACGGCGGACGCATCAGCTTTTCCAGGAAAGGCGCGCGCCAGGGTGTGTGCAATGGCGATGATCCCGCTCAGGGCGCGCTGACCATCCTGCCCCGCAGCGCCGCCCCGGCGGGATATCGCTGGCAGTGGGTGGACGGCCGCCAGCTCGTGTTCGACGTGCATGGCAAGCTCATCGAGATCCACGGCGCACAAGGTGGCTTGTTGACGCTCACTCGCGGGGCACGTGGAGAGTTGCTGGCGGTGCAGGATCCTCTCGGCCGCCGGCTCGAGTTCGAGTATCGGAGCACCGGGCCGACCTCCGGAGCGATGCCTGTCGCGGCGGTGATGACGCCGCTCGGTCGCATTTCCTACGAGCTTGCCTCGCGAGCGGGCGACAAGCGGCTCGATCTGGAATCCGTGCTGCTCGCCGACCGACGCACCGTTCGCCGGTATCACCATGAGCCCCGGTTCCAGGCGGGCAACGCGCACGCCCTGACGGGTGTGTCGGTTGAGACCCGCGATGCCCGTGGCGCGACTGTCCATGCGCAGCGGCGGTCGCGCTTCGCCTACGGCCCCGGCGGGAAGGCTCGATGGTCGATGCGTGGAGATGGGCTGGACCTGGTCGCGGTGGCGCAGTCGCCCGGCGCGGCCTCGTTGCGCCACCCCGGCACGGCCGTCCTCGTGAATGCGACGGGAGAGATCACGAAGTACCGCTTCGCGATCATCAACGGCAGCTATCGCCTGCTGGACTCGGCGGGGCCCGGTTGTGCGCAATGCGGCGCGACGAACCTGCATCGCGAATACGATGCCGGCGGGCATCTGGTGTCGGTGCAGGCCGTCGATCCGTCCGGCGCACTGAAGGCGAAGACTGAATACGAGCATGACGCCACCGGCCGCGTGGCCGTGATCCGGACGCCCAGCGTCGTGACTGGAAGCGTGCACGAACGACGCTTCGTGTATGACGGGAAGACTACCGGGCGGCTGGTGAGCATGCTCGAATCCGGGTTCTCATCCACCGGCGCGATCCGGCGGCGCGTCGATCTCGCCTACGATCCGGCGGGCCGCCTGGTGAGGCAGGGCACCTCCCGCTTCAGCTACGACGATCGCGGCCGCCTCATCGAACGGCGCGTGCACTCCCGCATCACCCGATACCAGTACGACGCACTGTCGCGGCCCGCCAGCATCCTGCTGGAGGACGGCCGGCTCGCTTCTTATGAATATGACGAGCTCGGGCGGGTTGCGTCGATCCAGATCGGTGGGCGATGCGAACGGTATGCCTATGACGCGGCGGGCCGGCTCGAACGGGTGATGCGGCCCAACGGCGAGACGCTTCGATACGAATATGACGCCGCGGATCGGCCCATCTCCATCGTGGATGGTGCGGGCAGGCGCATTCGCCTGGAGCGCGATGCCGAGGGTGAACTGCGCCGCCGCGAGTTGATCGATGCGGACGGGACGTTTCTGCAGAAACGTGAGGAGGGTCCATCGGACGTGGCGGGAGCCCTGATACCCGTCCGGTTCGATGCCGGTGAACGGCCGATCGGCATCGCCGGCATCGAGGGCGGCTATGAATACGACGACTTTGGTCGCCTGTCGCGGCAGAAGGGATCGGGCGGCGATGTGCGGTTCGAATACGATGACGAGGATCGCCTGGCCGCGAAGCTCCTGCCCGATGGAACCCGGGTGCGCTTCGACTACGAACGCGATGGCAGGCGTATCACCCGGCGTTCCCCGGATACGCAGACGCGGCTGGAACTGGGCGCCAACGGCAAGCCTTCACAAGTCACCTACGCCGAAGGAGAAGAGCACTTCGAATGGGACGATGCCGTCCGGCTGACCCGGCACGAGTGGCGTCTGGGCGGCCGGTCGTTCGACACGACATTCTCCTATGGGAGCGATGGCCGACTGACCGCTCGCCGCTTGCCCGGAGGCGAGCAACTGCTCTACCAGTACCGGGAACTGCCGGGCGCCAACGCAGGTTTGCTCAAGTCCATTCGTGTCAGGGCGCCGGGCCTGGATGCATCGGTGGTCGATGAATTGAATGCGCCCGGTGATTCTCCCACGCGCCGGCGCTTCAAGTTGATGGGCAATGTTGCCTACGAGCGACTGACCGATGTGCAGGGACGACTGCGACGCGTCGGGGCGCCGGGCATCTGGTCGCTGGATTTTGCGGGCGGGCAGCGGCAGCCCACCGGCACGGCACCGACACGGGCCGCGCCGTCCGGCACTTCGGAATCGCGCGCACCCGGCGTCGATCTGAACGCGGCGGGCGATGATCGATATGAATGGAGCCGTGAATCGTTGCTGCAGTCGGCGCATGCCTCGGGCGGCCAACGAGTCAGCTTCGGGTACGACGCTGCCGGCCAGCGGGTCCGCAAGACCGTGGTATCCCGCGACGGCTCGCGAACCACTCGCTTCCTGTACGAGGATGACCGCCTGCTCGCGGAGATCGACGATCACGGCGCCGTTCGCGTGCAGTACATCTGGCTCGACGAGCAGCCGGTGGCGATGATCCGCGATGGCAAGCTGTACGGCATCGTCGCGGATGACCAGTTCGAGCCGCGCGCCATCTACGATTCCCAAGGTCGCGTACCCGTCGAAGGCTTCACCAACCTGCGCGGATCGCACCGCTACCTGGATGAGGAGACCGGGCTCCTCTACAACGGCCGGCGATACCTGGACCCGCACCAGGGCCGCTACCTGAGTGCCGATCCCCTCGGTCTTGCCGGCGGACCTGACCCTGTGTCGGCGCAAGGGTTGGTCCCCGCTCGGCTGATCGATCTGCATGGAACCCAGGCGCAGCCATCGGCGGCCCAGGATCCGGACGTCGGATCCTGGACCTTCGAACAGAAGCTGGCCTTCGTGTTCGAGGAAGCCGCGCGGCAAATCCAGGATCACGAGCTCGCGGCGGCGTTGCGGGAACTCGTCAGTCCCGCAGCGCTTGCGACCACGGCGGTGATCTTCACGACCTGGGCGGCTTCGCAGTTCACGCCCTACGGCTGGGTCGGCGACCTGGCGCTCACCGGCATCGGCGCGCTGTTCGTGGGCAAGTCCATCTGGGACGTCATCGAGACCACCTATGGCGTCGCGCGCGGCCTCGTGAGTGCGCGCTGTGAGCAGGACCTTCGGGATACCTCGACTCTGCTGGCAGGTGGTCTGTCGAGAGCCGCGGCGGCGTTGGTGGCGGCCGCGGGTCCCCTGGCCGCAGCCCGCATCGCGCGATTGCTCAGAACCGTCTTCAGGCGTGATGTGGGCGCAGTGAAACGTTCGAGTATCCTGGCGGCCGTCAATCAGAGCCGCTTCGGAGCATTCAACCCCGCACGGGGAGCCTACTCGGGACGGGCCGCGAACCAGGAGTGGATCCGCCTGCAGCGAGCCAGTGGAAGGAGCGATGCGCATCCGCCCTGGGATCCGCTCAAGTCGGTGGTGGACACGTGGTTGAATCCGGGGGAGAAGATCTACGTGATCCAGGTCAGGAATGCAGGCCCCGGCGGATGGGCGACATTCAAGCAGTATCGCAGCCTGCAGGAAGCGCGCGATGAACTGGCGGTCTTGCAGGAGTTCAAGCGATCCGATACAGATCTGGTGCTGCAGGAATACACGGTCAAGACAGCAATACCCGTGCGAGAGGGGTATGCGGGCCCGCAGGTGTCGGGTTGGCCAGCATCCGAATCGTACGTCGGTGGAGGAACACAGGTGCAGTTTCTGGTCGATCTGCGCGTTTCCAACTGGGATGACTTTCTGTCTCCCTCGGCCACGTTCGAGATTGCAAAATGAGCAGGTTTGATCAGCTTCAGTACATCAGTCGCCATAATCATCGGGCGCTCGTACATCATCCGGTCGATGACCCGTATCTTGGGAAAGCCAAAGTCGAACGTCGCCATTCAGCTCATGCAGGATGGACCCATCGGCGTTTCCTGGCGGTACGGTGATGCGACGATCGAGAAGACTTTCGATGCCAGGATAGAAGTGGAAGTCGATCCACTCAGCGACCTTCTCGTAGTCATCGGCCACTGGGGTTCCTCCATCGGAGAATTCACCACCCCCGACAACGGTGTCGTCTTCAACCCGGACGGCGCCATCACCCGCCGCATCCTGGTTCCCCCCGCGAATCACCAGGACCGACCTCCACGGGTCTGTCTCCTGATTCCACGCGAGTGCTGCTCGTCCCGGAAGCCCTGACGCTGGTGCATCGCAAGCCGGAGGGCATCGAACTGTAGCTCTCGTATCTAGACGGGGACTGGCACGAGATCCGCATGTACGATCCGAAGACCGGGGAGTGGGGCGAGACCAAGGGGCAGTATCGTGCATTGAAGCATCCAGCGGTGCGGGCGTCCGTTGACTTGCGTATACTGCGCGCATCCTCAGCCGACGGCGGGAAGCCGAAGAGAACCTATCCTCCGCGTCTGTCGGCCGGTGTGGTCATCGTGCGCGTGGTCGATCGCAAGCTGCGCTTCCTGCTGCTGCGTGCCTGGCGCAACTGGGACTTTCCCAAGGGCATGGTCGAGCCGGGCGAGGAGCCGCTGGAGGCGGCGCTGCGCGAGGTGCGCGAGGAGACCACCCTGGATGACATCTCCTTCGACTGGGGCGTGGATTTCATCGAGACCGGCCCTTACAGCAAGGGCAAGGTGGCCCGCTACTATCTCGCGCGCAGCAAGGCAGATCACATCCTGCTGCCCGTGAACCCGGAGATCGGCATGCCCGAGCACCACGAGGCGCGCTGGTTCGAGGTGCGACCGGCCTACGACATCGTCTCGCCGCGGGTGAAGCCGGTGGTGGCCTGGGCTTACAGGACCATCACCGGGCAGGACGCGCATCACCCCTTGAGGCTGATGCTCCAGCGCTGCGGCAGCTTCCACAGCAGCTTCGCGGACCACCGTGCGGCACGGCTCGTTGATGCGCACGGCTTCAGCCGGATAACCGAAATCCGCGCTGCCCGACAGGTTCAAGTGCTCGGTGTAGGTGCGGTCGAGGAGGTTGTCCACGCCCGCGGCGACGCTGATCTGCTTCGAGAACCGGTAGGCGCCGTTGAACGACAGCACGCTGAAGCCGGTGGATCGAGCCAGATCGCGGCCACGACGGTGCGCTGTCGAGCGCGATCCTGGGCCGCCACCAGGCGCAGCAGGGCGCCTGCCGACCATCGCGCACCCTCATAGGCCAGCGAGAGGCGCGCGTCCAGCGGCGGGATCTGCCGTGAGGCGGCGCCGCTGGCGCAGTTCTCGCCCAGGCGTAGGCCGCGCGTCGCGGCCTTGAGCTGCTGCGTGAGCGGGCGGATCGATGCCGGCTTCGGCGCCATGCACGTTCGCATCCGCCTGCGACACGCTCGAGCGCAGGCCCATCATCCGCCTCCGTAGGTGAACAGGATGAAGTCATCGATCCTGCCGGCATACGCCGACAGCCAGACGTCGTAGCGCCTGGTCTTGTACTGCACGCCCACATCGAGCTGCAGGGTCTTCTCGGGCACCAGCGCCGAGAAGGCGTTCATCGACCCGGCGGGTCCCGCATCAGGAGAGAACAGCTCCCAGTAGTCCGGCATGCGTTCGGCCCGGCCGAGGCCAGCGAACCAGTCGAAGGGCGTGTTGCGCAGCTCGTGTTCGTAGCGAGCAGAGCCGTTGAGCAGGTTCTCGCGGCGCCGTACGCCCGCCGTGGGGTTGGGCATGGGCATCATGGAGCCCAGGGTCTCGCGCTGGTCGGTCACCTCGGCCCGGTCGCTGCGCAGCCCGAACACGGCGCGGTCGTTCGGATGCAGCCGCCAGGTCGCCTCGGCGAGCTTTTACAAGATAAGCGAATTTCACATCATGCTGCCAGGGCTGCTGCCGGTAGGCATTGCTTCTAAGGCACTGCGCTCACGATGCCGGCTGTCCTGCGCGTCCGCGCCGGCGAGGACTTCGAGCGAGGCGAAGCGCCAGCTCGTCACGAGGCGGCCGCCGCTGGTCAGCCGGTCGACGTTCGCCGCCACCGGCATGGGCATGGCGCTCATCGGGTTCGGATCCCGCAGCGTGTAGTTGTCCATGACATGATCGGCGTAGTTGCGGAACACGCTGGCCTTGATCTCCTTGAGCGCGCCGGAGAGGCCTGTCCATTCGGCGCGCAGGCCGAGGCTGGTGCGCCGGAACTGCGAACCGTCCATGCCGCGTCCGGCGTACCGGGCTTCGCCATCACCGCCGCCGCCGAACAGTTCCACCAGGGCGCCCGGTGCAGGGGTCCAGGCCAGCGCGGCATCGGCGTTCCACTTGTTCCAGCGCGCCGGAACCACCTGCCCTGAGCCGTCCTCGTAGTCGCCGGCCTTGGAGTGACTGGTGTCCAGGCCGCCGTCGGGCGGCCAGCACTCCAAGCAGTTGATCGTTCCGGTCGTTCGATCCGGTGATGGCGTTGGCGTTCATGCGCAGACCCGGGTGTTCATGCACGCTGTCCTGCGGCCGGCGCTCGAAGCGGACCGTGCCGGCCGAGGCGCCCGGGCCCCACTGCACCGTCTGCGGTCCCTTGGTGACGACCAGCCGGTCGTAGGTCTCGGGCGATACATAGGACATGGCATTGTCCATGCGTGCGGGGCAGGCGCCGGGCATGAGTCCTTCGTTGGTGAGCAGGTTCAGGCGGGAACCGAACATGCCGCGCAACACCGGATCGCCGTTGGTACCCCCGTTGCGGATGGCGGTGAAGCCCGGGATGGTCGCGGGGTAATCCGCGCCGTCACTGGCGGGCACCGGCTGACGCGGCAGCTTGGGGTCGGTGACGAAGGTCAGCGGTGATTGTGGCGCTACGCTGGTCACCACCACCGTCGGCAGCGGCGGTTGCAGCGGTTCGTCGGGTGTGGTGGCACCGGCCTGCATCGTCATTGCCGCCAGCGACCCCGCCAGCAGCGTCTGTGTTCCTGCACGCATCCCCAAGTCAGCAACCGGTTGTCCGGTTGCATTGGCCGCCCGCGGGTCTCGGGCGCGACCCCAAATCTGTCGCACCCCGGGGATGTACGTAGTACGAAAAGGAGACCCCCCGGCTTTGCCAGGGAGGCTGCTTGAGTTTGAGGAATCTGGGGTCCACCCGTGAGACTCGCCAACGTAGACGCGAAGCACACGAAGGAGTTTCACGGTGGACAAACTGGGAACCTGTATCACACCAAGTGGGAGTGCAAGTACCACGTGGTGTTCATTCCGAAGTGCCGTGGAAAGGCGCTGTACGGGGAATTGAGGCGATATTTGGGTGAAGTATTTCGCGCACTGGCCGAGCAGAAGGAGAGCCGGATCGAAGGGGGCACTTGATGCCGGATCATGTGCACATGATGATTGCGATACCGCCGAAGTATGCGGTGTCGCAGGTCGTAGGGTTCATCAAGGGCAAGAGCGCGACACACCTGGCACGCGTGTACGCGGAGCGGAAGCGCAACTTTGTAGGGCAACATTTCTGGGCACGAGGATATTTCGTATCAACAGCAGGTCGCAACGAAGCGGTGATGCGAATCTACATCCGTAACCAAGAACTGGAAGATCGACGCTTGAAACAGCTGAACTCATTGATGTAATGGGTCACCCCTGGTGACCCGAAGGGATCGAGGCCGCGTAAGCGACGCCGCACAGACGCTTTGAGCGGCTCACATTTTCGAAAGCCCCCGGCTCTGCCGGGGGATGGTTACTGGGTTGCGAGACGGTTCAGCTCAAGACCGTCGAGATGGACGAGACGGCCCCGCACTCCGAGTGCGGTAAACGAGGCGCGCCCCCTCGACGCGGGCGACGGCCGCATGCCCCTGCCGTGTGAAGTGCGAGGATCTGCAGTTCCTTCGCGTGAGCTGATGTTGCGGTTTTCTCCACAACGGGGTTGCGAATGACATTATATTGTCGGGACGTCCCCGGGGAAATGCATGGCAGCAAGATCAAGACGCCGCAAGAAGATGATCGAATGCCGCTTCAGAGTGAAGGCCGAACTCGAGAACTTCATGCTCGCGAAGGCGAACTCGGCGCTCACGCTGGAAATATACGGCCGGAAGGAAAAGCTCGGGGAGCTGCAGGTCGGACAGGGCTCTCTCTGCTGGTGGGGCGCGCACCGGCAGAAGGGGAAGCGGGTTGGCTGGGGGCGATTTGCCGAGATGATGGATGAGCTCGCCTAGGGCAAGCGTCGATAGACGTGCGATGAGCCATTTGACGCCTACGCCGAGTCGCACCTCCAGCTGCATGAACATGATGCGGGCAAAGATTGCGCGCATGGGCGATGGTGCGCCCCCGCGAGTGCTCGACCTCTTCGCAGGCTGCGGCGGAATCTCGCTCGGCTTCAGGCGAGCCGGGTTCGACATAGTCGGCGCCGTCGAGCTCGATCCCCAGGCAGCCGACTCGCATGCACAAAACTTCTTCCGGGGCGAATCGAAAGACCTGATCGAGCTGCATGGCCGCGCGAGGGATATCACCCGGACCGATCCCCACGTGTTCATCCGCGAACTCGGCATCGCCGGACCGGCGGACGCTGCGATCGATGTGATTGTGGGCGGGCCGCCTTGTCAGGCCTTTGCGCGCGTCGGGCGTGCGAAGCTGCGCGAGATCGCGGACCACCCGCAGGCGTTCCGGCGCGATCCGCGCAGCAATCTCTACCTGCAATACATCGAGTACGTGAAGGCGCTGCGTCCCGTAGCGCTGCTGATGGAGAACGTTCCGGACGTTCTCAACTTCGCCGGGCACAACATCGCCGAGGAAATGTGCGAGACCCTGGCCGCGCTCGGCTATCAGTGCGCCTACACGCTGCTCAATGCAGTGTTCTACGGGGTCCCGGAAATGCGAGAGCGAGTGTTCCTCGTCGCGCTGCACGAGAGCCTCCAGTCGCGACCGCAATTCCCGGTCCCCACTCACCGCGCGCAGCTGCCCCGCGGGTACGAGAGCTCGCGACGAGTCGCCCTGAAGACCGTATGCTCCGATCTGCTGGGTTCGACGCTGGCCTACGTGCCACCGCCGAGCGCCAAAGGTGCCGTCCTGGAACGCGCCGTCACGGCCCTGGAGGCGGTGGGTGACCTGCCACCGATCACGGCCCATCTCCGCGGAGAGATGCCGCGCGGAACTCGCCGATTCAATCGGCTGGTCCCATATCCGAGCGTTCCGGTCCTCAGTCCCTTCGCGCATGAGATGCGGACGTGGCCGGGGTTCGAGGGCAACGGCGGTGTGATGGATCACGTCACGCGATCACTGCCACGCGACTACCGGATCTTTAGACGGATGAAGCCGGGAGACCAGTATCCCGAGGCGCACCGCCATGCGCTGGCGTTGCTCAACGCCCGGCTCGCCCGACTGAGACGATCAGGTCAGCGGATCGCGGAGGGCAGCTGCCGATATCTCGAGCTCCAGCGCAGTATCGTTCCGCCCTACGATCCGGGGAAATTCCCCAACAAGTGGCGCAAGATGGAGCCGGACCTGCCGGCACGCACATTGATGGCACATCTCGGCAAGGACACGTACTCCCACATTCATTACGACAGCCGGCAGGCGCGCACGATTACCGTCCGCGAAGCCGCGCGCCTGCAGTCGTTTCCCGACGGCTTTCGGTTCGCCGGTACGATGAACCCCGCCTTTCGCCAGATCGGCAATGCCGTGCCGCCGAAGCTGGCGTTCCACATTGCCGCCTGCATGCTGCGAAGCCTCCGGGGAGACTGATCGATCATGTCCGCCGAGTCGAGGACTCATCCAGGGGGGGCGCCGCCGCGAAGCAGGTCGCGATCGACATTCCGATGCTCATGCTGATCCGGCAGAACGGCGACACTGAGAAGGGCTGGCGGGGTGTTCTGTTCTACTGGCCCGTCGTGGTGGCACAGCGCAACGTGAACACGGCGATCCATGCCCACGAGACGATCACGTGACCGGAGCGAGGGACAGCACGGCCTCGAGGCAGGGCAACGCATGATCGACGTGGTGGCCCCTCGGACACGCTCGCGAATGATGGCGACCATCCGGGGAGCAAATACCCGACCGGAACTGCTCGTACGCAGCTTCCTCCATCGCAACGGGCTGCGCTATCGCCTGCATGCCCCCGATCTGCCGGGCCGACCCGACATCGTATTGCCGCGCTGGCGCTCTGCCGTGTTCGTCCACGGGTGCTTCTGGCATCGACATCCGGGTTGCCGTTTCGCGACCACGCCCGCGACGCGCAAGGCGTTCTGGCAAGCCAAGTTCAACGCGAACGTGGCTCGGGACACGCGCCAGGTGAAGTCCCTGATGAAGGCCGGCTGGAACGTCTCCATCATCTGGGAATGCGAAGTCGAGTCGAAGGAAGCGCTCGGTCGTCTGCTGAGTCGCATCCGCCCGCTGCGCAAGAAAGGGACGGCCCGGTGATCACGTGCTCGGACGAGCAGCGTGCCGTCATCGAGGCGCCGGTGAGCGCCCGGATTCTCGTACTCGCCGGCCCCGGGACCGGCAAGACTGAGGCGGTGGCCCGCCGGCTTGCGTGGCTGCTCTCCAAAGGAGTCGAACCGGGCCGGATCGCGGTCCTCTCGTTTTGCCGCAACGCCGTCAAGACACTCACCAATCGCATCGACGCATTGGCTGTCGAAGGGGGCGCCAGCACGCTGGAGGAGCTCCGGCACCTGTCGATACGGACGTTCGATTCCTGGACCTTCCGGCAATTGAGGCTCCTGAATCATCCCGCGCGCGAACTGCTCTGCGGGCGCAATCGGTATGAGGCCAACATCGCGCTGCTGGTCGATCACATCAAAGGCGAGAGGCGTGAGGAGGTACGAGGCAACCTGCGCGACCTGCGGCACGTTATCGTCGACGAGTTCCAGGATCTGTCCGGCGCCCGCGGGGCACTTGTCCTCGAGCTGCTCGATCTCGTCTGTCCCGTGGGAACGGGCGAGAGCGGATTCACTGTGCTCGGCGACGAACATCAGGCCATTTATGGGTTCTCGCTGGACCGATCGGCGATTCCAGGATTCGACGCCTTCACCTCCAGGGAACTGTTCAGTCGGCTGCGAGCGGCCCGCCGTGCGGACCTTCAGGAACTGAGCCTGACGCAGAACTACCGGGCCGAGCCGCGGCTCGCGCGAGTGGTCGACGCCGCGCGCTCGATCCTGTCGCGCCGGACGACGCCTGCGACGAAGCTGGATGCACTTCAGAAGCTGGTGGCCCATGCCAAGCGGCTCGATGAAGAGGGACTCACGATCGCTGCGCTCTCGGACAGTGGCCGAACCAGCGTGGGCCTGCTGTGTCGCACGAACGGCGAGGCACTTCGCCTCGCCATGGCGCTCTATGGTGAAGACGACTCTCCGCCGCCGGTCCGGATCGACCTGGAAGCGGGGTCATCGTCGGCGGCGGTGCCGGCATGGATCGGAGCGACGCTCGGACCGTGCAAGGGATCGAGCGTGGATCGGGCGCGGTTCGATCGCATCTACGCTCATCTCTACGGATCGCCGGAGGCCCGAGCGCTCGTGAGCGCGCTCGAGATCCCTCCCGTCGACGTTGCCTGGGAAATGCTGAGGCGGATTGCGGCGGTACGCGGCGGCGCGGACGCCGTGGATCTCCCAACGCTACGCGAGCGTGTCGCGTGGCCGGACCAGCTGCCGGACGATGCGACCCTGCACCGCAGTACCGTGACCGTGACCACGGTGCATCAATCCAAGGGGATGGAGTACGACACGGTGGGAATCCACTCGTCGCCTCGCAATGAAGCCGATGAGGTCCGGGACGAGGAGATGTCGGCGGATGAGGCCCGCGAGGAGGCCAATGTTCTGTTCGTTGCCATCAGCCGCGCCGCGAATCGGCTCGGCCGGATTGACCCGGATCGCATGTATCCCCTGTTCCCTCGGACCTTCGGGAACGAGACCAGAACGCGCTGGAACCAGTGGCGCAACCGATGGCTTGTCCTCGAGGTCGGCCTGCCGGGGGACATCGACCCGGCGAGCTTCGTGTCGGCCGGGCTGCACGGGAGTGACAGCCGGGTCAAGGAGCTGCAGGAGATGCTGGTCAAGGGTGCCGCAACTTTGCCCGGACGAAAGGTCGTTCTCTGCAAGACGCCACTGCCGGGAACGCATTTGCGTTTCGTCTACGACATCCGTCTGCAGCAGGACGGCAAGCCGGGCTTGCTGTTGGGTCGGACGATGGCGCAGGTTCCTCATGACCTGTCGGAAGTGTTGTCCCCGAAGGGATACTCTTTACCGAAGACTCTCTACAATCTGCGCATCGCGGATGTGGTTACCTACAGCAGGCGGTCGGACGAGCGCCACGATGCAGCGGAGCCCTGGGCCACGAGCGGGCTGTGGCTCGGCATCACGCTGCACGGTCTGGCATCGGGAAAGACGTACCCCCGCAGGACTTGACGACGGCAGTCGGAGACGCGGATGACAACAAACGAGCCTGACGCGCGCGAGGTGCGCGAGGCGGTGGTCGGTGCACTGGAGCAGCTGCTCCTCGGTCCGATGACACCCGACGAAGTGCTCGACTCGAGTCCGGCCGATACCTACCTGACCGGCATCCTCTGGCCGCGGGGCAGCATGGTCGGTCCGGCCGAGGACGATGCGAACGCGTGCGGCGGCGTGTCGGACGACGATGCGTCGCTTGATGATGGTGTCGCCGGCTACCGGCTGATGCGCCCGTGTTCCGCGGGCCTCACGTTTACGGTCTGCCGTGACGCGATGCTGGAGATCAGCCTCGCGGGCACGGCGCGATACGAGCCCCGTCAGGAGGAACCTCACAAGGAGCCGCCGGCACCCGCAGAGGAAACCGGCGAGAGCACCCCGGAGGTCACCGGCGGTGCCTCGGGGCAGAGTCCGGCAGCCCCAGGTCGCAAACCGCGACCCAGGATCCGTTGGGTCCGCAGGCCGCTCGATTACTCATTGTCGGTGCCGGTGTCTGCGACCCCATTGCTCCAGCAGGAATTCCGCTTCCGGCGGCCGGGCGGATCGGACATCGAGGATCGGACGCTCCGCGTTGATGTCAAGCAGCGTCCGTTGGGCGGCGACGTGATCGTCACCGTCACCTTGATCAACGAAGCGCACGAAGAGGAGGGCGCCCTGCGCGACCGTGCGCTCCTGTTCCAGGCGGCCATCAACGTGACCGCCGTCAGCCGCGACGGCGACCCGCAGATCCTCGCCCGTCCGCAGCGCACTGGCGTCGGACGACGACGATGCCCGCAGCAATGCGCTCATCTACCGCCGTTCCATCGAGTTCGCGGTTGGGCACGGTGTTTCCGCCGACTGGTCGCGTCCTTCCGGCGGTCTCGTGAAAACGGTACGGACCGCATGGATCCCGCGGCAGTCGGTGGCCGGCACCACGCCCGAGGGCCACCAGCTCCTCGCGCCGCTGCGCACACGCGACCCGAGTCCGTTCGCGGCGGTGTGGCTGGCTCAGAATGCCAACCGGAGCGCCGTCTGCTTGGCGCTGGACGAGTTCGTGGCCGTGTACGGTACCTGGATCGAATCCGAAGTGCGCGCCCCGGCCTCGATGCTCGAGGAATCACTGCGGCAGACCGCACTTCAGCACGCGGAGCGCTGCGAGAGCGCCCGCAAGCGCATGGCTCGCGGCGCCGACCTGCTGAGGACCGACGACCCGGCATGGACGGCGTTCATGCTGGCCAACGAGGCCATGGACGCCCAGTCCCGGTATCCGTCGAAGGGCAGGCGCGCTCGCGCGCTCGTCTGGCACCCCTTCCAGCTCGCCTTCCTGCTGATGACGCTGCCCTCGATCGTCAACCCCGGCGACACCGATCGCGGCATCATGGATCTGCTGTGGTTTCCCACCGGCGGCGGCAAGACCGAGGCCTATCTCGGCCTCACGGCATTCACGATCTTCCATCGGCGGCTGGCCTCGCCGTTTCGCAGGCAGTCCGGCGGCGTCGACGTCCTGATGCGCTACACGCTGAGGCTTCTGACGGTCCAGCAGTTCCAGCGTGCCGCTGCGTTGATCGTCGCCTGTGACCGAATCCGTCGTGCGCAGGGGAAGCGCCTCGGCGCCGCGCCGATCTCCCTGGGTCTCTACGTCGGCGACGAGACCACTCCGAACCGGCGCGAGGCCGCGCGCAAGTCCATCGAGGAGGAGCGGGCCGGCGCCCAGGTTCGCTCGACGCCACGCCTGCTGCTCGCCTGCCCGGTCTGCGGATCGCCGCTGGGGCCGGATCGCTACGAGGTGCCGGCGATGCCTGCGCGTCTCGAGATCCGCTGCGGGTCGCCTTCCTGCCCGGAGCATGACAACGTGCTGCCGATCACGACGGTCGATGAGGATATCTACACGGCGCCCACCTCGCTGCTCATCGGCACCGTCGACAAGTTTGCGCAGCTGCCGCGCCGCCCGGATCTGCGGGCGCTGTTCGGGAGGGACACTCCGGAGCGGCCGTCCCTGATCATCCAGGACGAGCTGCACCTGATCTCCGGTCCGCTCGGTTCCATGGTCGGGCTATACGAGTCGGTCGTTGACCTGCTGTGCACCGACGAACACGGGCATCGGCCGAAGATCATCGGTTCGACGGCGACGATCGGACGAGCGCGCAGGCAGGTGCGGGCACTCTTCGACCGCGAGGTCTTCCAGTTCCCGCCGCCGGGCCTCGACGCTTCGGACTCGTTCTTCTCGGTGCGGGACGAGAAGGGACCCGATCGGCTATACGTCGGCCTGTCATCGGCCGGACGCAGCCCGAAGTTCGCGCTCCAGGGAGCGGTGAGCGCCCTGATGCAGGGCATTCACAGCATCCGCGAGCGCAATCCGCACGCCGATCTGGCCGTCGACCCGTACTGGACGGCGCTCGTCTACTTCAACAGCCTGCGCGAACTGGGCGGGCCCTCGTGATGCTGCAGGATGACGTGCCCAGGACGATCCGATTCCTGGCGCGACGTCTCGGAACCGCCGAACGGACGTTCAAGGTCGACCCGAAGGAGCTCAGCGGCCGCGTCAAGTCGAGCGAGATCCCGACGCGTCTGGCGGAGCTCGAGCGGCCGCTCGCGGATCCCTCAGATCCTTTTGCGGCCGATGCCGAGGACGCCGTGCTCGCCAGCAACATGATCTCCGTCGGAGTCGATGTTCCCCGGCTCGGTCTGATGGTCGTCAACGGTCAGCCGAAGTCGACGGCCGAGTACATCCAGGCGACGAGCCGAGTCGGCCGTACCCATCCCGGTCTGGTCGTGACCCTGCTGAACTTCGCGCGCCCGGGACCTGTCTCACTTTGAGCATTTCCGCAGCTATCACCAAGCGCTGTACCGCGCAGTCGAGGCGACGAGCGTGACGCCCTGGGCGCCGCGCGCGCTGACAAGGCACTGCATGCAGTGCTAGTGGCGGCGGTTCGCCATCTCGTGGCCGGCCTGCGCAGCGAGGCCGACGCTGTCCGCTTCGAGATCGATCCCGAGGTGGAGGCGATCGTCGCGAACCTCGCTCGCCGCGCCGAGGAGGGTGGGACAGGGCTCGAGATCCAGGGAACGCGCCTGGATCTGGAGCGCATCATGGCGATCTGGTCGGAGCGGGGCACGAGCCAGCGAGCGTCGGGGGTGCACTCGTGTACTGGGCGCCGCGTTCGGGAGCGACTCCGCGGCCTCACCTGATGAGGGACGCGGAGCGGGACGCGGCAATCCGACACGGCAAGCTGGGCGACGCCGAATTCGCTGAGGGAGATCGAGCCCTCGACCGTGTTTGTCCTCAAGAGGCTATAGGGGCGCGAATGCCTTCGCGAAGAGCGGCTGGAACCATGGCAACGGCAACACCCTGGATTGCGGGACTCGGGCAGGTTCGCCGCTCGCAGGTGCTCTCCACCTATGCGATTGGCGCGATCATCGATCTCGAGCACGGCTCCTTCATGCCTATGGGCCTGACCGACTGGGAGACTCAGACCCGGAACGCGCGCCGGACGAGCATGGAGATCTTCGAGCCCCGCCTTCAGGCGCAGCTCGGCGTGCGTGGCTTCTGGCAGGCGCCGATCGTCGGCGAGCACGACTGGGATCGGTCGCTGGTCGATGCGCGCTACGCCATCCCCGCGGTACGGTTCCCCGAGTGGCACGAGTGCCCGAAGTGCCACCGGCTGGGGAAGCCGAATGCGCCGTTCGGGCTGGCCGCAGACACGGTCTCGCTGGTGTGCAATGCGCATCCGGGCCCGAAGCCGCCGCGCGTGAATCCCGTCCGCTTTGTCGTCGCCTGCGTCGGCGGACACATCGACGATTTCCCCTGGGTATCATGGGCACACAAGGGACGCCCAGAAGGAACCTGCAGTGCGCCGCAGATCTACCTCGAGTCCCGCGGCGAGAGTGCCTCGCTCGCCGACCTCCGGGTCCTCTGCAGGAACTGCGGATCGCCGCCGAACTCGCTGCTGAGCGCGTTTGACCGGGACGGGCTTCGCGGCTATCGATGCTCGGGGCGGCAGCCGTGGTTGATTCGAACTGTGGCCGGTTGTGCGGAGGCACCGAGGACGCTGCAGCGCGGCGCGTCGAACGTCCACTTTCCGGTCATTGCGTCCGCCCTCTCGATTCCACCCGTGTCCGAGGCCGTGTTCCAGATGCTCGATGAGCACTGGAGCATCGTCGCAGCGCTGCCGGATGTCGCGCGGCAGGAGACGCTGAAGGCGATC
Organism: Steroidobacteraceae bacterium; assembly: GCA_046347195.1. Classification (GTDB taxonomy): domain Bacteria; phylum Pseudomonadota; class Gammaproteobacteria; order Steroidobacterales; family Steroidobacteraceae; genus TMP-86. Next base: position 116,203 of record JAXMGQ010000004.1, on the reverse strand, counting down.
GCGGCCAAGAACGACGTGCCCTTCGAAGTGGTCGTCGCGGCCTGCGAGCGACGAGTGGCCATCGAGTCCGGCGAGGACCGGGCATCCGAGGGCGCCGTCCGCGCCGAGGAATACCATGCTCTCGGCACGACCACGCTCGATCCGTCGGCGAGTGGGGTGTTCGTCGATCAGTTTCGCAACACGGTGGCGCCGCCCCGGCGGGCCTCGAGCGGTGGTTCGACCTCATTGGAGCGGTGTCCCGGCTGCGGGAAATCCGCGCGCTCGCCGGGTTCACGCGGATCCAGCCCTTGCCGGTGTCGGCAGACCGGATCATCGAGGAACTCGCGAACGGCAGGATCTCGCCGCTCTCCACCCAGCCGCCGACCTGGCTACCCGGGGCTGACATTCGCGGCGAAGGCATCTTCCTCAGATTCCGGGCGGACGCCGTCCGGAATTGGATCGGGCAGAACCCGGCGGTCACTGACCGCGCCCGGGTTCTCGATGAACAGCATCGCGAGTTCGCGGCGCGGCGCGGTTACGAGGTCGAGTATCCGATTACACCCCGTCTGCTGCTCGTGCATTCGTTCGCCCACGCCCTCATCCGGCAGCTCGCCGTCGACTGCGGATACTCGTCGTCCGCGCTGCGCGAGCGGCTCTACGTCGCGGAGCCCAACGAGGATCGCGACACGATGCAGGGAGTGCTCGTGTACACGGGTTCGCCGGATTCCGAGGGCAGTCTGGGCGGACTCGTCAGACTGGCGGAGCCCGTGCAGCTCGAGGCGATTGTCCGGCGGACGGTCCGGGCCCTTCAGTGGTGTCCCAACGATCCGGTCTGCAGCGAGACTGATCCCGCCGCAACGGGAGAGCTCGTCAGTGGAGCGGCCTGCCATTCGTGCCTGCTCGTGCCGGAGACCGCATGCGAGAAGTTCAATCGGGAGCTGGACCGGATGGTGCTCGTCGGACCTCCGCAAGGCGGCTGGAAGGGCTTCTTCGACGGTCTCGAGGAGCCGGGAGCCTGACGTGGCCGTGCTGATCCCCGATACGCCGAAGGCCTGCACACGCAGCGAGCGAATGGTATTCCAGCGGTTCGAACGCGAACTACCGGCTGACTGGATTGTCCTGCATTCCCTCGGTCTGTCCGGACATTCCCACAAGGTGTGGGGCGAGGCTGACTTCGTCGTGCTCTGCCCACGGGGCGTGTTCGTGATCGAGGTGAAGGGAGGCCGGGTCGCCTGCAAGGACGGCAAGTGGACCGTCACCTCTCTCGACGGAGCGCAGACCTACATGCGCAACGAGGGGCCATTCGAGCAGGCGAGATCGGCCATGATCGCGGTACAGAAGCCTATCGAGGAGGCCGGCCAGTTCCGGGACATCCTGTTCGGCTACGGCGTCGTCATGCCGTTCGAGCGCTTTGAAGCCACGGGCCCGGAGATCGAGCCGGCTGTCCTGCTCGACAGCCGCGGCTTCGATCGAAACCTCGGCTTCTACATCGGCCGCCTTGCGACCTTCTGGGAACAGTCCCTGAATGAGCGTCGGGGGCGAGCGGTTCGCCAGATCTCCCGGCCCGAACTCTCCGTGCTGCGCCAGCTCCTGCGACCCGATGTCGAGTCGAACTTCTGCCTCGCAAGCCACCTTACGGGCATCGAGCGGGAACTCATCGAGCTGACCGAGCAGCAGCGCCGCCTCGTTCGCGGCATGCGGAACAATCCGCGCACCCTGGTAAGCGGGCAGGCGGGCACCGGCAAGACCGTGCTCGCCGTCGATCGTGCCCTGGACCTCGCGCGAGGCGGTAAGCGCGTCCTGCTGCTGTGCTTCAACAAGCTGCTGGCGCGACACCTCGAATCCGGTCTCGCAGTGGAGAAGGGCGGCGATCGCGTCACGGTGCGACCGATCCACGCTTTTTACCGCGAGGTCATCGCACGTGCCGGGCTCCTGCCGCGCCTCGAGATGGCGGAGAACGAGCGCGAGCTCTTTGGTCGGACCTATCCCCTGACCTTCTTCGAGGCGGCCTGCAGCACGGGCGTCGAGGAATTCGACGCGCTCGTCGTCGACGAGGCGCAGGACCTGCTGACCAGGGAGAACCTCGAGGCCGCGGATGTCCTGGTCAAGGGCGGTCTGGCGACCGGCAGCTGGCATCTGTTCCAGGATCCGCTGCAGAACATCTACGGAAAGGACAGCGACACGGCGCTGGGTTGGCTGGAGGACATCGGCTTCGCGCGCTACGAGCTGTCGGAGAACTGTCGAAACACGCGCCAGATCGCGACTGAGACGGGACTGGTCTCGGGGCTCGATGTCTCCGTCGGTGTGGCCGCCGTTGGCCCGCCGGTCAAGGAGGTCTTCTACAGCGACGTCACGGACTTCCATCGCCGACTCACGGAATCGGTCCGAACACTGCTTGCCGGCGGAGTCGGACCCCGGGACATGGTCATCCTGTCCGCAAGGCGCCAGGAAAACTCCGTGCTGGCGGGCCTGGATCGCGTGGCGAACCTGGAGATCACTCCGATCGACGCGGCGGGCGACTCGAAGACCGCGATCCACTACTCGACGATGCACGCGTTCAAGGGTCTCGAGCGCAAAGTGGTCCTTGCGATCGATCTCGTCGACCTCGGAAACCCGAAATACGCCCAGCTCTACTACGTCGGCCTGTCGCGTGCGCGCACGATGCTCTCGGTGTTCATCCCCGAGCAGTCGAGACGTACCTACGAGGAACTCGCGCAGCAGTTCAGCCGCCGCGTGGTCGGCTGACGGACTCGAGGACCGATGGCACGAAAGGGACAGTCTCGGCAATTCAGGGGGAACGGACCGTGAGCGCCGGCGCCGACGCCGGCACGGGCGATGCGAATGCAGGCGGCGAGTTCCAGGCTGGGCGTCGCGTGCGCCTCAAGTCAGATCCCGCGCGGATCGGAATCCTGACGGGTGCCACCGAGTCGCGGAAGGGCAGCACGCGCTGGCAGGTCGAGTTTCTCGACGGCTCGGGCGCGGAGTTCGTGCCGGAGCTGGCCCTCGAGGCCGTCACCGCCGCTTCATCCAACACCTACGAGCTCGTGCGGAACGGCCGCTTCGCTCGGCTCGTCGACCTTCGTGGCTCGCTCACCTACTTCCGGCTGAGCGGGCGTCTTGCCGACCTCGTATACAGTCTCAACACGACCAACACCGACTTCTATGCCTATCAGTTCAAGCCGGTGCTGAGCTTCCTCGACTCCCCGTGTCGCGGGATCCTGATCGCTGATGAGGTCGGTCTCGGCAAGACGATCGAGGCCGGGCTGATCTGGACGGAACTGCGCAGTCGCGACGATGCGAATCGCCTCCTGGTGCTGTGTCCCGCGATGCTGCGCCTCAAGTGGCAGCGTGAGCTGTCCGAGAAGCGTTCGGGGTCGAGGCGGAGCTATGCACGTTGCCGAGACCCTGGCGCGGCTCCAGGAGACGGCGGCCGACGACGCCCGGGGTTTGCGGTGATCGCCAGCCTGCAGGGGCTTCGCCCAATTCGTCGGATGGCGCGAGGACGCCGAGCAGGACTCGGGGCCTGCTGCGGTACTCGCGTGAGGTTCCTGTTCAGCCGCGAGAACGAGGACCCGCTCATCGATCTGACGATCGTGGACGAGGCTCACTACCTGCGAAATCCGGAGACGCAGACCGCGAGGCTGGGCAACCTCCTGCGCCCGGTAACGGAGAACCCTCGTACTGCTGTCCGCGACCCCGGTGCAGATGCGAAGTGCGGACCTCTTCATCTGCTGCATCTCCTGACCGAGACACGTTCCGGTACGAGGCCTCCTTCGATTCGTGGATCCCGCTGAGAATGCGCCGATCGTCTCGCTCCGGGATCGCGTGCTGAAGGGGGACATCGACGAATCGACATTCCGTCAGGCACTCACCGAAGCGCTCTCCGGCCGGCGTCTCTCTGCGAGTACGGTGCTCGCAGAGCTGATCCAGGAGCCTCCGTTAGAGGCGGATCTCGCGAGTCCGGTTCGTCGAGTCGAGATCGCGGAGCGGCTCGATGCAGCGAACCCGCTGTCGAAGGTCGTGACCCGGACGCGAAAGCGCGACGTCCAGGAGCGGCGCGTGCTTCGCCGTGCGCACGCCATCCGGCACCGATGTCGGCCGTACGTCGAGCACGCCTTTCTACGAGGAAGTGACGGAGCGCGTGCGGTCCTGGCTTGCGGGCGGGCAGTTCGCCATCGCCGAGGGATTCCTTCTGACCATTCCTCAGCGACAGATGTGCAGTTCGATGCCTGCGGCGTACCGAGCCTGGAGCCGGAAGGCCGGTGACCTCGGAAACGTGCGCGGCAGCGGCGACGACGAGCTCGACGAGATTCTCGCCGAGGCGATCGCCGATCTCGAGGCGCTGGGGGGCGAGGACGTCGCTTCGCGCCGGCCCACGGTGGCGCCGCTGGTGCTTGAGCTTGCGCGGATATCGCGATCGATCGGGGACTTCGAGGCGCTGCGTGAGGGGGACACGAAGTTCGCCGCGCTTCGTGATCGCCTCCAGGAATACTGGAGGCGCCTTCCCTGGCGCTGCTGTCCTGTTCTCGTACTTTCGCGAGACGATTCGCTACCCTGGCCGAACGCTTTGAGGAGGTCGGCGTCCAGTGCGCCGTGCTCATGGGGGGCATGGACAAGGATGCCGTCCTGCAAGAGTTCGCCCGACCCGGCGGGCCGCGCATCCTTCTATCGTCTGGAGATCGCGAGCGAGGGTGTCGACCTTCAGTTCTCCAGCGTTGTCGTCAACTACGACCTGCCCTGGAATCCCATGCGAATCGAGCAGCGCATCGGCCGCATCGATCGCATCGGCCAGAAGTCGGATGCGATCCTGATCTGGAACCTGCTTTACGAGGGCACCTTGGACGACCGCGTCTACACGAGGCTGCTGGAACGACTCGAGACCTCTACGCACGCGCTCGGCTCCACGGAGGCGGTGCTGGGCGAGCCGATTCGGCAATGAGTTACGACCTGTTGCGACACAACCTGACCCCGCAGGAGGAATCCGAGGTCATCGAGCGCGCCTGCATGGTGCCGCACCAGAACGCGCGCGGGACGAGGAGCAGCTCGAGACGGAGGCGGGTAGGCTCATGGCACATGGGGGATGGCTGCGGCGCGCGGATCGATGCGGCGCGGGAGCTGCATCGGTATGTAAACCGGGGAAGATCTCCTCGCCTACGTTAGGGACTTCTTCCAGGGCCGGTATCTGGGCTGCCGCTTTGTCGTTCAGGATCCGGTCCAGCTTCAAGTCGAGGTCGACTTGTCAGCCGCCGCCCGCACCGATCTGTCTCACTTCCTCGAACTGGATCAGTCCAGGGGCCGATCCCGGCTTGCGGGCTCCGTCACCGGGCCGGTGCCGACCCAGTTCGAGAACCGCTTGCAGAAGCCCTCGGCAGGCCGGGAGCTCGTGACGCAGTACCATCCCGTGATCCGGTTCGTCACCGGTCGTCTCCGGGATGACGAGGAACGACGCTATGCCCCGGTGAGTGCAGGCATCGTGGATCGGACGCACCTGCCCCAGATCCCGCCAGGCGACTACGTCTTCGCGGTCCAGCGCTGGAGCTTTTCCGGCGGACGTGGCATCGAGCGACTTGCCTATGCAGCCGTATCGATGACTGCACCGGCGGAAGCCCTTTCACCCGAGCCATCGGAGCGGCTGATCACGACCGCCGCGCTCCGGGGGCGCGACTGGGTGAGTGCGCCGGGCGAGGTCGATGGCGAAGGAGCAGCCGGGCTTCTTCACGTCTGTGTCGAGGAACTGGATTCACGGGCTGCGAGCTTCTTCGAGTTCATGCAGAGCCAGAATGCGGACCGAGTCACGCTCCAGCTCGAGGTTCTCGACCAGCACCTGAAAAGCCGGACGAGCGAGCTTCTCGTTCGCATCGACACGATGCGCAGGGAGAGGAAGGACCGGGCTGCGCAGATGTTCGAGTTCCAGCTCAAACGACTCGGCGAGCGGGTCGCGATGCAGCGGGGTATATTGGAACGAAAGCAGAAGATTTCTCATTCGATCCGGCTGGTCTCCGCAGGAGTGGTCCGGGTGGATTGACGGTCCGCGAGGGAGACGTGTCATGACATTGCTCGGCGATCTGTTGAAGGCTGCCATGGCAGCCCGGAATTCCGGGGCGCGGAGCGGGGACGCCACCCGGCCCCCGAGTAAGCCGACGAAGGCGGCGGTCCCAGCACCGCCCTCTGTCAAGCTGGCGCCGCGCCCGTCCTCCTTCGGTGTCCGTTCCCATGCTGGGGCTCGCTGGATCGGGGAGTTCAAGCCGAACCCCGTGTTTACTGTGTCTCAGGAACAGGCCAGTCACCGGCTTCGGCCCGCGAACAACGGCATGGCACGGCAACTGGCATCCGAGCCCAGCAATGCGGCCGACCTCGTTCTGGGGCTGGATTTCGGCACATCGAGGGTCAAGGCGGTCATCCGCGACGCGACCGCCGGCCGAACCTATCTCGTGCAGTTCAGCGGCGAGGGTGACGAGCCGTATTTTCTACCGGCGATGATATATCGGAGCGGCGCCGTCTATTCGCTGGACCAGGGCGACGACGAGATCAGCGATCTCAAGCTGAAGCTTCTCGCATGCAAGGCGACAATCCCGGTGGAAGAGTTTGACGACGCGTGCGCCTTCCTCGCCCTGGCGATTCGCCACTGTCGCGGCTGGTTCCTCGATCGATACGCGAGCCTCTACCGCCAGCACCAGCTGAGCTGGACTCTGAATGTCGGGCTTCCCGCTCGCTCCTACGAGGACGAGCGGATGGTGGCCAGCTTCCGTCGACTCGCCTGGGCGGCGGCCAATCTCGCGAGTGACACCGAGAAGCCGGTAGTGCGTTCGGACGACGTGCATCTGTATCGCCAGCTCGCTCTGGATGTCTACAGAACAGGCATCCGACAAGCGGAGATCGGCAGCTTCGAGTTCCAGCCAGACGACGTGGACGTCGTGCCGGAAATAGCAGCCGAGGTCCATGGCTTCATCGCATCCAGTCGCTGGGATTTCATGACGAGGCCGTACATGGCCTTGATGGACATCGGTGCCGGCACAATCGACACCGCCTTCTTCTGCGTGATGAAAGGCGACGACGGCAAGGCTCGATTTATCTTCTATTCGAGCGACGTGCGGCCCCTGGGCGTGGTCAACCTTCACCGCACGCGCCTCGCCTGGATCAGGGAAGTCATGAAGGAAGACGGCGTCGGCCGCTTGGAAGTCGAGACATACCTGAATCGGCTGGCAGCGGACACCTATCGATTCCGGCGCATACCCGAAAGCGTGAACGACTACGTGCCTGGCCTAGAGTACGTCGCATCAGCAGCGCATCCGTTGATCGACGACGAGTTCTTCACGCAGCGTGTCCTCGAGCAGCTGGGGGCCTGCATCCGCCAAGGCAAGGTCGATCAAAGATTCCGTGCTCCGACACTCGCGGGAATGCGGTGCTTCGTGTGCGGAGGCGGTTCCCGGATGAAGTATTATCGGCGCACACCCGACGAGATCAACAGGAACTGGGCCGGCGGCCCGTCTCTGGAAACGGAAGAGCTGCCTTTGCCAGACCGATTCGAGGCCCCGAACCTGGCCGCCCATGAGTTCGACCGTGTCTCGGTGGCCTATGGTCTGAGCACGCCGTCGCTTGGGACGATCATCCGACCCCAGGACATCCCGCCCATGCCGCCGTCCTTCCGGACGGGGTTTCAGGACCGGTTCGTCGACAAGGATATGGTCTGAGATGACTGTCGCCGAATTCCTCTTGCGGGCGCACGCGTGGCTCGTCAGACGTCACGGCAATGGCCCTTGCAGAGCGCGCGGCGGTACGCCAGAAACCCGCGCTGCGCCGGGCGGCCGCTCAGTCCGCTCACTTTCGGTCGCACCCAGACAGCAGCCGATCTTGTCGCGAGCAGCCATGAAACTGGAAGCACCTAACCTTCCGGTTCCTCCTCCTCCGGGCGTTCAGGCCCGGGACGTTGAGCCAGCTTTCGCTGCAGGGATCGTCGATGCGCGCCCAGCAGGCGCGCCGCGGCCGAGATGTTGCCCTGGGTTTCGCTCAGCGCCTGCTGGATGTGCTCCCATTCCACGCGTGCCAGTGGAACCATCGTGGTCTCGGGTGCTGCATCGGCCGACTGGCCTCGAAGTGCCTTCATGATCGCCCGGGCGGTCACCGGCTTGATCAGGTAGTCATCCGCGCCGCGCTTGATCGCCTCTACCGCCGTGGCGACGCTGGCATAGCCTGTCAGCAGGATGATGCGCATGTCGGCCCGCAATGCGCGCAGCGGTGCGATGAGGTTGAGTCCCGATTCCTCGCCCAGCCGCAGGTCGATCAACGCGAAATCGGGGAGGTGTTCGCGCGCGGCGCGCAGCGCCTGCCCGATGTCGTGCGCGAGCACCGTGTCCAGTCCATGCTTCTGCAACGAGCGCTGCAATGTCTTCAGGTACAGTTCGTTGTCATCGACGAGCAGTCCTGCTCGCCGGCCGGACCGGGGACCGTTCATGCCGGGCCCCTCCGCCATGCCGGGCCCCTCCATCATGCCGGCCCCTCCGTCGGCAGGCGGAAACTCACCACCACGCCCGGTCCTTCCGCGGCGGGTTGCATGGATAGTTCCCCACCCAGGCGTTCCACGGTGGCGTGGGACAACGCCAATCCCACACCCAGTCCGCCAGGTTTGTTGCTGCGGAACAAGGTGCCGGCAGTGATGGGGAAGTGCGTTCGAAACCTGCGCCGTAGTCGCGGATCGAGGCCTGCAGGCTGCCGTCGACGCACTCCAGGTGCAGATCCACGCGCGTCGAGCCGGCGCGTTCGCTGGCATCCGCCGCGTTGTTCAGCAATGCCTGCAGCAGATGCCCGGCGGCAGGATCGATCGGACGCAGGTCTTGTGCTGAACCGGTACGCCGCAGCTCCACGGCCGGCCGGATGAGTTGCCAGCGTGCGATGACGCGCTCGAGCTCGACGCCCGTCACGCGCTCGATGCCCGCCGATGCCGCCGGCGCGGCGAGTTCACGCACGCGATCGCGGCAGATGCCCAGCAGCGACCGCATCGTCTCGCAGTCCGCGCGCCTGGCCTCGGTGTCGGCTTCGTCGGCCATCTCTTCCACCATGAGGGTCAGCGTGCCGAGCGGTGTGTTCAGCTCGTGCGCCACCGAGGCGGCATGGGTGGCCAGCGCGAGGATGCCCTCGTTGCGCGTGAACCGCTCGCGCAGCAGGGCGATCTCGCGGGTGCTGGCTCGCCACGCCTCCGCCATGCGCGTGAAGAACACCAGCACCACCGCGGCCGAGACTGCGAAGTTGACCATCATGCCGGCCTTGTGCAGGCCGAAGGCATCGCCGAACAGGTTGTGAACGTGGGGCATCGCATGCGCCAAGGTGGTCGACAGCACGAAGCCTGCGATGCTGACCGCGGCCGTCGCCCACACCCACCGCACCGGCAGCGCAAGGATCGACAGCGCAATGGGCAGCAGGAACAGCGAGGAGAAGGGGTTCTCGAGCCCGCCGCTCCAGCCGATCATCCATCCCAGCACCGTGACATCCACCACCATGTGCAGGAAGACCACGCGGTTGCTGGAGACGCCTTCCTTGCTCGAAGCGCGGAGGGCGTACAGATTGAACAGGGTCAGGGCAGCGATGCCGGCCCAGAGCGGGGCCGCCGGCAGGGCGATGTGCAGAGGGCCGGTGACCACCGCCACCGTCAACGCCTGCCCGGCGATGGCCAGCCAGCGCAGGTGGCACAACTGGCGCAGCGGTGATTGGGAGGCTTGGTACAGCATGATCGACTTCGTGGATGCGGGTCACCTCACTGACAATGAAGTTCTACTGCGAAGGCGGTTGCGAACGCCGCCAGCGCAGCGAATACCACACGACAAGCGCCGTCAGCACGACCTCGAGAATCACGAGCACCTTGTAGAACGGTGCGGTACCGATGAACGTGAGCGCTTCGATCACCGTGTACAGGAGTCCGAACACGATGTTCAGCGTACGGCTCAGGTTCGGCGGCAGGAGCACCGACAGAGCGATCATCAGGGCAGGGACTGCCAGCATGAGGGCTACCGCCAGCAGTGTCGTTGGACTCGCCGGTCCCAACGGACCCATCTTGCCGGCGATCATTCCATCAACCGTGCCTGGCAGATACAGGCTGAAGTAGTCGTTGTAGATGTACAGGAACATCACTGAGGTCCATATGAGCGCCAGCTTGATGCTGACCGGAGCTTGATAGCTATAAAGCGAACCTTTCGTGTCGTTTTCCATCGCAACGCTCCCTGGGCGGGCCTTTCACCTTACAGCACGGTCTCTGCCATACCGCTCTCAGACTTCGAATACCCCGCGTCCCACATCCATCACCTCGCCGCTCACCGTCACGCGCCGCTCGGCGCTGACATCCAGGTACAAGGTGGAGGGCCGCTGCGCATACTGGCCCTGCGAGATGGCGAGCGAGCAGGGCAGGGGCTTCGCCATCGCCACCCACCAGCCGCCGAAATTCGCCGTGGCCGAGCCCGTGGCCGGGTCCTCGAGCATCGCGGTTCCCTGATCGAAGAAGAACCGCGCCAGCGCCTTGCCGCCCTTCCCCACGTGGAACACGTACGCCATGCTGTTGCCGGCGCGGTTCTGGAACTTGCGTAATGCCTCGCGGTTGGGCACTGCCTGGCGTACGGCAGATTCGCTGGCCAGCGGCACGATGAGCTGCTCACTGCCCGAGTCCACCCACAGCGGCCGTTCGCCGATGTCGGCTTCATCCAGGCCCAGTCCCGCGGCGAGATCCGCGCGCGACTCGTCCACCTCGCGCGCCGTGCTGGTCGGCGCGGTGAGCGTCCAGCGATTGCCCTTCGCGCTCACCGGGATGGTGCCGGCCAGCATGCGCAGGCGCAGTTCATCCTCCCCCAGCCCGAGCGCGCGGCACACCTGCGCGGTGCCGAGCGTCGGATGACCGGCGAAGGGCATCTCGTAGGAGGGGGTGAAGATACGCACCAGCGCCGCGGCTGCCGGGTCCTCGGGTGCCGGGCTCTCGGCGGCAGGCGGCAGGATGAAGGTGGTCTCCGACAGGTTGAACTGTCGTGCCAGCGCCTGCATGGCCTCATCGGAGAGTCCCGCGCCGTCCTCGAACACGCACAGGGGATTGCCGCTGAAGCGGTCGTTGCCGTGGGTGAACACGTTGACCAGGCGGTAGGCGTGGGGCTTCATGACGGGTGATTGCACTCGCGCAGGGCCTGGATGTTCAGGGGTGTGGTCCGGCAGCAGCCGCCGATGAGCCTGGCGCCGGCGGCCTGCCAGGCAACCGCGCGCCGGGCGAACTCGAGCGGGGTCGCCGTGCCGCGCCAGACCTTGGCGGTCGCATCGTACTGCTCACCGGAGTTCGGGTAGACGAGCAGAAGCTTGTCCGTCGCGCCGCGCATCTGCGCGAGCAGCGAGTCGATGTGCTGGGGAGCCGTGCAGTTCACGCCGAGAGCCACGACCTGATCGTACGCTTCGAGCTCGCGCACGCAATCGGCGATGCGCTGACCTTCGCAGGTGTGGATGCCGTCGCGGCAGGAGAAGCTGATCCAGGCGGGCATGTGCGGGAATTCCCACAGCAACCTGGCGAGTGCCCGCGCCTCGAGCTGGCTGGGGACGGTCTCGCAGGCCAGGAGGTCCGCCCCGGCACTCGCCAGCACCTGCATGCGTGGCCGATGGAAATCCATCAGCGCAGTCTCGCCCAAGCCGTACCGGCCCCGGTACTCGGAGCCGTCGGCGAGCATCGCGCCATACGGGCCGATGGAGGCGGCGACCAGCGGCCGAAGACGGTGCGCGCGGTTCGCCGGGTCCGACCAGAACTGCTCGCGCGCTTCCAGCGCCAGGGTCACCGAGGTGCGCATCAGAGCCGCTGCCGCTTGGGCGTCGAAGCCGCGCTTGGCGAGTCCTTCGAAAGTGGCCTGGTAACTCGCCGTGGTCGCGACGTCCGCGCCCGCGCGGTAGTAATCCAGGTGCACCGCGCGGATCAGCTCCGGCTCGTCGATGAGCAGCTTTGCCGACCACAGCGCATCGTTGATGTCCGCGCCGCGCCGTTCCAGCTCGGTGGCCAGCCCGCCGTCGAGCACGACGAAGGCATTGGCCGCCAGGAACGGGCCGAACGGGTCATTCACGGAACACGATGCGTCCCTGGAACAGCGTCATCTGGCAGTGCAGGTCCTTGAGCTGCGAGGCAGGAATCGAGTAGGGGTCTCGGTCCCATACGGCGATGTCGGCATCCTTGCCGGCTTCGAGACTGCCGGTGCGCTGCTCGAGGAAGATCTGGCGCGCGGCCCAGGCGGTGTAGGAACGCAGCGCGATGTGGATGTCCACGCCCTCGGCGGTGCCGAAGGGATGCGGGCCATAGGTGCCCTTGAGTGCCTCGCGCTGTACCGAGGACCACAGGCCGTAGCGGGCGGGGAGCGGTGTCACGTCGAAGTCCGAGCCGCCTCCCCACAGGATGCCGCGCTTCTGGAACGTGGCCAGCGGCACGAGCCGCGATGAGCGCGCGGGGCCGAAATTGCCGGCGTAGTTGTCACCGATCCACCAGGTGAAGGGCGCCTGGACTTCGGGGTACCCGGCGTCGTACCGCTTCTGCAGCATGGCCATGGTGTCGAGCGCATGGTCGCTGGGGATGTTGGCGTGGATGATGGAATGCCGCAGTCCCCGCGTCGGCTTCGCCTGTTCCGCCTGCGCGTAGCTGTCGACCACCCAGTCGATGGCGCGATCGCCGATGGCGTGCGTGCCCATGGGCACGCCAGCCTCGTGGAACAGCTTCACCATCTGCCGGTAGACCTGGGGGTCGGTGCTGGGATACCCGGTGTTGCCCTTGTCCATGCCGGTCGAGTCGCGGTTCCAGTCCTGGTAGAGCCAGGCCGTGCGGGCGCCACCGCTGCCGTCCATGTAGATCTTCACGCCACAGGACAGGAGCCGGTCCTCGCCCAGCGAGGCCGGCGGGCGCGGGGCGGCCTGCACCTGCGCGAGGGCGGCGCGGGCGGTGGCCAGCGTCCTGCCGGCCGACCACAGCACGCAGACATGCGCGTTCAGCTTCCCTTCCGCGAGCACGGCCTCGTAGGCCTGCCGGTTTCGGAAGATCCGATCTCGGGGTCCTTGGCGCCGGTCATGCCCTCGCGGTTCATCACCTGCACGATGTGTTCCAGTCCCTTGCGCCGCTGTTCCGGCGTGGGCTCCGGCACATGGGAAACGACGAGCTGCTGCGCGGAGTCCTTCAGCACGCCCGTGGGCTTGCCGGCGGGATCGCGATCGATGGTGCCGGCCGTGGGGTTGGGTGTGCCCGTCGCGACGCCCGCGAGCTTCAGCGCGGCGCTGTTGGCGACGCCGTAGTGACCCGTGGTGTGCGTGAGCCACACCGGGTTGCGCGGCGCGACGGTGTCGAGGTCGGCCGCCGTGACATAGCGATGCTCGGCGAGCTTGCCCTCGTCCCAGCCGCGTCCCTGGATCCACTCACCGGGCTGCGCCTTCGCCACGGCCGCCTTCACGCGGGCCAGGACGTCGGTGATGCTCGCGGCATCCGACAGCGGGATCTCGTAGAGGTCGGAGAAACCGCCGCCCGAGAGGTGCGCGTGCGTGTCGATGAGCCCCGGAGTGGCCGCGCGTCCTTTCAGGTCGATGACCTGGGTATTCGAATCGGCGAGGGCCAGGACTTCTTCATCGGTGCCGGCCTTCAGGATTTTTCCGTCGCGGATCGCGACCGCCTGCGTGATCGAGTCCCGGGCATCGACCGTGATCACCTTGCCGTGAACGAGAACCAGTTGTGCGGTGAGCGCGGAGGCGTACAGCAGGCTGAGCATGGCGGGTTCACCTACAGGCCGAGGTCACTGAGGGAAGGGTGGCCGTCCGGTCGCCGGCCCAGCGGCCAGTGGTACTTGCGGTCCGATTCGCGGATGGGGAGGTCGTTGATGCTGGCATGGCGGATGCGCATCAGGCCATGCTCGTCGAACTCCCAGTTCTCGTTGCCGTAGCTGCGGAACCAGCTTCCGGCGTCATCGTGCCACTCGTAGGCAAAGCGCACGGCGATGCGGTTGCCGGTGAAGGCCCACACTTCCTTGATGAGCCGGTAGTCGAGCTCGCGCGCCCACTTGCGTTTCAGGAATTCGACGATGGCGGGCCGTCCCTGGAAGATCTCCGCGCGGTTGCGCCAGCGGCTGTCCTCGGTGTAGGCCAGGGCGACCTTCTCCGGGTCGCGGCCGTTCCAGGCATCCTCCGCCATGCGCGCTTTCTGTGCGGCGGTCCCGGCATCGAAGGGAGGCAATGGTGGTCGGCTCATGGAGGACTCCCCGATAATGCGATGACATCAGGCGAGCGTGTGGAACACCTTCTGCACGTCGTCGTCCTGCTCGAGCTTGTCGATCAGGCCGAGCACCTCGGTGGCCTGTTCCTCGGGCAGTTCGGTGGGGACGTTGCAGATGTACTCGTGCTCGGCGGACAGCGGTGCGAGCCCGCGCTTCTCCAGCGCCTCCTGCAGGCGGCCGAAGTCGGGGAAATTGCAGCGGATGACGAGCTGTGGCTCGCCCTTCTCGCCGGTGCTCTCGCCCATCTCCTCGAGGCCGTGGTCGATCAGGTCCAGCTCCAGCTCATCCTGGTCCTTGACGGTGGAGGGATCCAGCCGGAACACGCCCATCTTGCGGAACAGGAAGGCCACGCTTCCCGTGGTGGCGAGGTTGCCGCCGTTCTTGGAGATGATGTTGCGAACGCTGCCCACCGTGCGCGTGGGGTTGTCGGTCGCCGTTTCCACCAGCAGCGCCACTCCGTGCGGGGCGTACCCTTCGTAGATGACCTCGGTATAGTTCGCCGCGTCCTTGCCCAGCGCGCGCTTGATCGCCGCGTCGGTCTTGTCCTTGGGCATGTTGAAGGCACGGGCGTTCTGCAGGGCCCGCCGCAGCGCCGGATTCGAGGCAGGGTCCGCGCCACCCGCCTTGACGGCGATGTTGATGTCCTTGGCCACGCGCGTGAACTGCTTGGCCATGCGGTTCCAGCGCGCGAACATCGCGTGCTTTCTGACTTCGAATATCCTGCCCATGAGGTGCAATGTTAACCTCATTTTGATCCGGGACGGCCATGGTTTAGGCTCCCCTCGTGTGTCGACCCATCCTGGTGTTCGCGCTGGGCCTTCTGGCATGGCCCGGCGCCGTCGCATCCGCCTCCTGCGTCCCGCTGCCGGACACCTCGCTGCGGCCGCTCGACCAGCGCATCATCGTCGACCCCGTCGATGTGATCGACGTGGCCCGGGCGGAATTGGAACGCACGCCCTCGGGCAACATCGTGCGCCGCGCATCGCTCCAGGCCATCCTCAGCGAGGCCTTCTACCAGGTTGAGCGTGACCGGGAAGCCGAACAGGCGGCCTCGATCGGCATCGGCTACCTGGCCGCGCGCCCCGACACCGATCCGCTCAAGTCGCGCCTGTTGCTCACCCGCATCGACACCTTCGACGGCGCCCCGGAAGTGGAGGCCGGCATCCGGGAGGCCACCGCCATCCTGGCTGCCCTCCCGCCGGACTCGCTCCCGCACGCCTGCGCGCTGATGGTGCGGGCACGCATGTACCAGGCGCAGAACCGGCTCGACCTGGCGGTGGCCGATGCCCTCACGATGTACCGCATCACCGAGATCAGGCACTGGTCCGAGGCGCACGCGCTGGCCGCGGAGGCCTTCGGTTCCTTCTACGCCGATACCGGTGACCTCGACGAGTCGCGGCGCTTCCTCGGCGAGGCGATCACCTATGCCGAGAGCCTGCACGCCACCAACTGGCTGTCGGTGTCGCACTACTTCCTCGGCAGGCTCGAGCTGCGAGCGGAACACTTCGACCGCGCGGTCGAGGAGATGCGCACCTCGGCCGCCTACAGCGCAAGCGTGGGCGATCAGCGTTCGGTGTCCATGAGCAAGACCATCACCTGCATGGCGCTCACGCGGGCCAGGCGGCTCGACGAGGCCGCGCCGGTCTGTGAACAGGCGGAAACCGAACTGCGGCACACCGACCGGATCGACCTCATGAAGTCGGCCATGGCGGCGCGCGCCGACCTGCTGATCGCGCTGCATGACCCGGCGGGCGCGGTGCAGCGGCTCAACATCGTGCTCGCCAACGAAGGCCAGGACATCGAGCCGCGCACGCTGCCCAACCATTACCTGTCGCGCGCACGGGCGTATGCCGCGCTCGGGCAGTACCAGCAGGCCTATGCCGATGTCGACCGCTTCAACCAGCTCATGCGCACCGCCAACGCCGATGACCGGCGGCGCGCGGTGGCGGTGCTGCGCACCCGCTTCGAGACCGAGCGCGCCATCGAACGCAACCGCGTGCTGCAGCATGAGAACGAGGAGCAGCGCGAGCTGCTGGCCCGGCGTGCGGAGGTCAACCGCCTGTGGACGGTGGTGGCCATCGTCGGCGCCGCGGTGATCTGGCTGCTCATCCATTCGCTCAAGACGCGCCAGCGTCATTCGCAGGTGCTCGAAGCGCAGGCGATGATCCTGCATTCGATGAGCGAGGGTGTGATGCTGGTGGAGCCTGGGGGCCTGCGTTGCATCAACGCGGCGCTGTCCAGGACCGTGGGCTACGAGCCCGGCGAGTTCCGCGGGCTGACGCTCGCCACGCTGGGCATCGATGCCGATCCACGCGAGCGGCCGGTGCCACCGGCACTGGAGTGCCTGCTTCGGCGCAAGGACGGCAGCGAATTCCCGGCGCTCGTGGTCTTCACGCCATTGAACGGCCAGAAGCCCGCTTCCTTCATCTGCGTCATCGAGGACATCACGGAACGGCGCCACCTCGAACGCGCGCTGCTCGAGGTGGGCGTGCGTGAACAGCGCCACCTGGGCCAGGAGCTGCACGATGGCCTGGGGCAGGAACTCACCGGGCTTGCGCTGCTGGCGCGGGGGCTCGCGGGGGAAGCCCGCAAGCGCGACCTGCCCAACGCGGCGGACCTGGAGAGCCTTTCACGGATCGCGAGCCGCGCCATCGAAACCTGCCGTGGCATGGCGCGCGGCCTTTCGCCCGCAGGTGAACAGCAGGGAGGCCTGCTGAGGGCGCTGAAGGAACTCACCGGCCGCATCGCCGGCGCGCATGGCATCGATGTCCGCTTCCACCACGTCGATGATGCACCCTTGCGGCTCTCGCCCGAGGCGAGCGACCACGTGTATCGGATCGCCCAGGAGGCGCTCAACAATGCGGTCAAGCACTCCGGCGCGACGCACGTGGAGGTGGAGCTGGTGGTGGACGATTCGCGCGCCCGCCTGCAGATCCGTGACGATGGCATCGGGCTGAGTCGCGACGCCGAGGGTTCCACCGGACTCGGGCTTCGCACCATGCGCTATCGCGCGACGCTCATCGGTGCCCGGTTCTCCATCGGGTGCGCGGAGCCCTCGGGCACCGTGATGCAGTGTGAATGGCCGCAGTCGACGGCGGGCTGAAGCTGCCTCGCCTGCTGATCCTCAGGGCGTGACGATGAGGCTCTTGACCTTGCCGTCGACGATGACCACCTCGAAGCCGAAGGCGCGCGAGCCGCGATCGTAGAACCAGGTCTCGGTGATGGTGGTGCCCACGACGTGCGTGCCGCCACCGGCGTTACCCGCGCGCACTTCCTCCTCCTCCACCTTCTTGCGGGCGGGCTCGCCGCATTTCTCCACCAGGTTCTCCACGGTGGTATCGGCCGAGACCAGCGAGCCGCCGCAGCGGACGGTATCCTCGGCGCGCGCGGTGGAGAGGGCCAGGAGCCCGATGATGAGCAGCAGGAGTGATCGCATCCCGGCGAGCCTCGAAGGGTGGCCGCGGATGGCGGCGACGCCGGAAGCATAGGACCGCAAGGCCCGCGCTGTCCAGGATTGACCTGGAACGCTGCGCGATGGTGAACTTCCCGGCACGCCGCGCATTCACCCATGCGGCGCGGGAGGGCACCATCGAGTGCACCGCCACGGCCGCGCACATGGGCCGCACCACCCAGGTCTGGGACGCGATCGTCACCCACCGTGAGACGGGTCGCACGCTGGCGCTGTTTCGCTGCACGCAGATGCTGCTGTATCCGAAGGCCTGAATCTCGCTGCCCGATCAGACCAGCCGCCTGAGCTCGCGGCCGGCGAGGAAGGCCTGCACGTTCTCGGTCACCTGGTCGAGACATCGCTGCCGGGCCTCGCGCGCCGACCAGGCGATGTGTGGGGTCACGATCAGGTTCGAAAGGCTCACATCCAGCAGCGGATTGCCATCGACCGGCGGCTCCTGCGGCAGCACGTCGATGCCGGCTCCCCCGATGCGCCGCTCGCGCAGTGCGGCGGCCAGTGCGGCGGTGTCGACCAATGCGCCGCGCGCGGTGTTGATGAGCAGCGCATCGGGCTTCATGAGCGCAAGTTCAGCCGCGCCGATCATGCCGCGGGTGGCATCCGTCAGCGGGCAGTGCAGGCTGATGATGTCCGCGACCTTCAGCAGTTCGGGCAGGTCCAGCCGGCCGGGACGCCGCTCGCCGCCGGGCCGGTTGGCGAGCAGCACGCGCATGCCGAAGGCCTCGCCGATGCGAGCCACCGCGCTGCCGAGTTCTCCGGCGCCCACGATGCCGAGGTTGCGCCCGCCCAGCTCGCGCACGGGATGATCCAGCATGGTGAAGTGCGCGGCGCGCGCCCAGGCGCCGCCGGAGGTGAGCAGCGCATACTCTCGCAGGTGGTGCGTGAGCGCGAGGACCAGCGCCCAGACATGCTGGGCCAGTGAAGCGGTGCAGTAATGGCGCGTGTTGCACACGGCGATGCCGCGCTCGCGGGCGGCCTCGAGATCCACGTTGTTGCTGCCGGTGGCCGCCAGGGCGATCAGGCGCAGGCGCGAAGCCCCCTGCATCACCTCGCGGCTGATCAGCGCCTTGTTGGTGCAGATCACCTCGGCGCTCGCCGTCCGGGCCAGGATCTGCCGTGAATCGGACGCCTCGTACAGGCGGATACCGGGCAACACCGCTTGCAATGCGCAAGGCTCGAGATCGCCCCGATCCACCGACCCATAATCCAGGAATGCGCTGTCCATGGCGGGTTAGACTACCGCCATGAAGCCCCGGGCGACCATCGTCCTCATCATCCTCAACGTGGCGGCCTTCCTGCTGCTGCCGCCGGATTCCCTGGCGTACTTCGCCCTGGCCCTGCATCCGCTGCAGCCGGAGGAGGGCGGGGCCGTGCTGTTCCGGTTCTGGCAGTTGGGCACGTACGCCTTCCTGCACGGCAACCTCACGCACATCCTGTTCAACATGTGGGGGCTGTGGCTGTTCGGCAGCGAGATCGAGCGGTACCTCGGCAGCCGGCGGTTCATCACCCTGTATGCCGCCTCGGTGCTCTCCGCCGCCATCGTGCAGCTGTTCACGCCCATGTTCATGCACGTCGCGCCTGAACCGGTGGTCGGTGCCTCGGGTGGCGTGTTCGGCCTGCTGCTGGTGTACGCCTTCATGTTCCCGCACCGCAAGCTCATCATCATCCCCATCCCCGTGCCGGTGTCGGCCTGGCTGTTCGCGACCCTGTACGCGGCCATCGAGCTGTTCCTGGGCCTGACCGGCGCGCAGACCAACGTCGCGCACTTCGCGCACCTCGGCGGCATGATCGGCGCCGGCATTCTGCTCGCCTACTGGGGCCGGCGCTACACCGGCTCGTAGGAGTGGGCGTGCCGGCCCGTTCGAAAACCGCTACGCTTGCGAAAATGAAACGACTGCTCCTGTCAGGCCTCTGGGCGGGCGTGCTGTGCTGCGCGACGGCCGCGGATGCGCGGGCCGAATGGGTGAAGCGGGTCACCGACGGCATCATGGGCACACGCATCGTCGTGGAATTGTGGTCCGAGGACCGCGCCCAGGCGGATGCGGCCATCGACGCGGTGCTGGTGGAGATGCGCCACATCGACGACTCGATGAGCACCTACAAGCCGACCAGCGAGGTCTCGCAGGTCAACGAGCACGCGGCCGACGGCCCGATGAAGATCACACCGGAGCTGTTCGACCTGCTGGTGACGGCGAAGGAATACTCGAAGATCACCGACGGCGCGTTCGACATCACGTACGCGAGCGTCGGCTACCTGTACGACTTCCGCAGGCATCAGCGGCCCACCGAGGCGCAGATCAGCAAGGCGCTGCCGGCGGTCAACTACGAGCACGTCATCCTCGACCCGAAGGAGCACACCGTGCGCTTCACGCGCAAGGGCGTGCGTATCGACCTGGGCGGCATCGCCAAGGGCTACGCCGTCGATGGCGGCATCTCGGTGCTGCAGGCCCGCGGGGTCACGCGGGCCTTCGTCTCGGCGGGCGGTGACAGCCGCATCATCGGTGACCGTTTCGGCAAGCCCTGGATGGTGGGCATCCGCGATCCGCGCGGCCCCCCGGGCAGCGTGATCACCCGAATCCCGCTCACCGATGCGGCCATGTCGACTTCCGGCGACTACGAGCGCTTCTTCGAGGAGGATGGCGTGCGCTTCCATCACATCATCGACCCTCATTCCGGGCACTCGGCCAGCAAGGTCCGCAGCGTCAGCATCATCGGCCCCAAGGCCGTGCGCACGGATGGCCTGTCCAAGACCGCCTTCGTGCTGGGCCCGGAGAAGGCGATGGAGATCTACAACCGGATCGATGACATCGACGCCATCATCGTCCGGCTCGATGGCTCGGTGATCTACTCCAAGGGACTCGAGCAGCTTCCCGCTCACTGACGAACTCCGGCGGCCGGTGCCATGCGCGCGATCCGTGATTTTCACACCAGGGACACCCAGGCTTGCCTCGCACTGTTCGATGCCAACAGCCCGGGGTTCTTTGCCCCGAACGAGCGGGCGGACTACGAAGCGTTCCTCGTGGCACCGCCGCCGGGATACCGTGTGCTGGTCGACGGCGCGCAGATCATCGCCGCCTTCGGCCTGATCCGAAGGTCAGGGCGCAACGCCGCGCTCAATTGGATCCTCATCGACCCGCGCCGCCAGCGGGCTGGTCTCGGCTCCACGGTCATGAAAGACGTGCTGGAAAGCGCACAGGCCGCTGGCGAGCCGGCCATCGACATCGCCGCGAGCCAGCACTCGGCGCCGTTCTTCGCGCGCTTTGGCGCCGTGGTCCTGCGCGAGACACCGGATGGGTGGGGACCGGGCATGCATCGCATCGACATGCGCCTGCCGGTCAGTCGCGGAAGTTGTTGAACTGCAGTGGCACGCCCACCTCCGACTTGCGCAGCAGCGCGATCGCATCCTGCAGGTCGTCTCGCTTCTTGCCGGTGATGCGCACCTTGTCACCCTGCACCTGGGCCTGCACCTTGAGCTTCGAGTCCTTGATGAACCGCGACACCTTGCGGCCGGCCTCGGCGTCGATGCCGTGCTTGAGCAGCACCTGCTGGCGCGCCTGCGCGAGGTTCACCTCCGGGTCCTTCTCCTCCATGCATTTCACGTCGATGCCGCGCTTGGCGATGCGCAGCCGCAGGATCTCGAGCATCTGCTTGAGCTGGAAGGCGGCCGGCGCACTCAGCGTGATGGTGGTGTCCTCCAGCTCGAACTTCGCCTCGACGTTCTTGAAGTCGAAGCGCTGGGCCAGCTCGCGGCTGGCCTGATCGACCGCGTTGGTGAGTTCGTGCCGGTCGATTTCCGAGACCACGTCGAAGGAGGGCATGGGAAGCTCCGTTGAGAAAATCAGGCGCGCAGCAGTTCCTCGACCCGCGCCGCCGTGGCCGGGTCGAGGCGGGATCGCAGGTGTTCCACCATGATGGGCACGAAGCCTTCCGCGTGCGAGGGCTTCATGCCGAGCTGGCCGAAGCCACCGAGCACCGCCGCGATCATCGCCGCGCGGTTGCCGCCCACCCTGGAGGCCACGCCGCCGAGCAGGCGGCCGAGACCCTTGGGGCGGGGCGCGGCGCCCAGCAGTTCGGCCATGCCCGGCAGCCTGCCGATGGATTCATCGAAAGTGGCGGCGCCGAGCTTGTCCCGTGCGGCGCCCAGCACCAGCGCTGCGCCGCCGCGCGCCTGCGCGGTGCTCACGCCCAGCTGCTTTTCGAGCTGCTCGACCAGGTCCTGCATGGCTCAACGATACCCCCGCGCCTGCAGCGTGAACAGCTTGGCATAGCGGCCATCGAGGGCCATGAGTGACTCGTGGTTGCCGCGCTCGACGATGCGGCCCTCGTCGAGCACCAGGATCTGGTCGGTCATGCGCACGGTGGAGAAGCGGTGCGAGATGACGATGGCGATGCGGTTGCGGGTCAGCTCGCGGAAATGCTCGAACACTTCGGCTTCCGCGCCGGCATCGATGGCAGCGGTGGGCTCGTCCAGCACCAGGATGTCGGCATCGCTGCGCATGAAGGCGCGCGCGAGTGCGATCTTCTGCCATTGCCCGCCCGACAGCTCGCGGCCATCCTGGAACCACCGGCCGAGCTGCGTCTGGTAGCCCTGCGGGAGCTGCGCCACGAAGTCGGCGGCAAGGCCCTGTTCGGCGGCTCGCCGCCAGCGCTGCTCGTCGTCGAAGGCGCGCACATCGCCGGCCCCGATGTTCTGGCCGACGATCATCTGGTAGCGCGCGAAGTCCTGGAAGATCACACCGATCCGGCGCCGCAGGGTGCCATCGTCCCATTCCCTGAGGTCCAGGCCATCGAGCAGGATGCGGCCGCTGGTCGGCTCGTACAGCCGGGTCAGCAGCTTGATGAGCGTGGTCTTGCCCGAGCCGTTCTCCCCCACGAGCGCGAGGCTCTGCCCGGGGCGGATGTGCAGGCTGATGTCCGAGAGGGCGGGGGTCGAGGCGCCCGGATAGGTGAAGCTCACGTTCTCGAACCGGATGCCATCGCCTGGCTCGGAGCCCTGCATCGCGCGGCCTTGGTGCGCCGGGACCGGCTGCTCCAGGTACTCGTACAGGTTGGACAGGTACAGGTTGTCCTCGTACATGCCGCCGATGGCGGTGAGCGCCGCGGTGACGGCGCCCTGTCCCTGGCGCAGCAGCATGAGGTACATGGTCATCTGCCCGAGGCTCATCGCGCCGAGCACGGTACGCACCGCGATCCAGGCGTAGCCGCCGTACAGCGCGGCCGTGCCCACGAGGCCGAGGCTCAAGCCCCAGGCATCGCGGCGGATGGTCAGCTTGCGGTCATCGGCGTAGAGCTGTTCGAAGATGTCCTTGTAGCGGCCGAGCAGCCGGTCGCCCAGCTCGAACAGCTTGACCTCCTTGGCATGGTCCTCGCGCGCGAGCACGGATTCCAGGTACATCTGCATGCGCGATTCCGGCGCGCGCCAGCGCATCAGCTTGAACGCGGCGCCGGAGAACCTGGCCTCGGCGATGAAGGCGGGGAGTCCGGCCAGCACCAGCAGCACGACGGCCCAGGGAGAAAAGCGCACCAGCAGTCCGCCGATGGAGATCAGCGACACGGCATTCTGCAGCACGCTGAAGGTGCGCATCACCAGGCTCAACGGCCGGCTCGAGGCCTCGCGCCGCGCACGCGCCAGCTTGTCATAGAACTCCGAGTCCTCGAACTGGGTGAGGTCGAGCGTGAGCGCCTTCTCGAGGATCATGACGTTGACGCGCTGGCCGAGCTGCGCGCGCAGCAGGTTCTGGGCGAGCGAGATGCCGCGCTGCGCGAAGGCGGTGAAGGCCATCAGCAGCGCCTCGAGGCCGACGTAGCCGAGCACGTGCGAGAAATCCGTGATGCCGCCCGCGCGGTGCAGCTCCGCCGCGCGGACCACCGCATCGACGATCAGCGCGCCGACATAGGCGATGCCGGCCGGCAGCAGGCCCACCAGGAGCGTCAGCAGCGCGAGCGCGAGGCTCAGGCCGCGGTTCGTCGTCCAGACGAGCTGCAGCGCGCGCTTGCTGTAGGCGAAGACTGCGATCGAACGCAAATGCCGCGCCTACTGCACCAGCCGCAGGGCGAACGGGTATCGGTAGGGCTTGCCGTCATTGACCTGGATGGCGGCAATGATGACGAGGATCAGGTTCAGGAGGCCCAGTACCCAGATCACGAGGATCCCGACGAGCACGATCACCAGGATCCAGCCGGCGAGGCCCGCCAGCAGCATGGTGAGCTGGAAATTCAGCGCCTCCTTGGCTTGCTCCGTGACGAAGGGGCGCCCCTCGCCCTTGGCCTTCCAGATGATCAGGGGCCCGAGCACGGTGAACAGCGCGAGCGTGCCGAAGGGCCAGAACAGGATCGAACCGCCGCCGAACAGCCACAGCAGGCCGCACAGGTGGGCCGCCATGGCCCACTGGCGCTGTTCGGCGTCAGGGACTTGCGGGACCGGGGGGGAGGGTTCGTTCATTTGCGGCAGGCCTTCACCGTGTAATCCATCCTTTGCCGTCAATGGTGCCGAATGCCCAAGTTTAAAGCACTGCTGGATGCCTGGAAGCAGGATGCCGTGAACTGACCCGCAAGCACCTCAAGGCCCTGCGGCAGCGCTGACCGGCCGGCCTTGACGATCCTTGCGCGCAACGGCAATACTTGCGTGATGACGACCCTTCGCAACGGCACCCGGCACTGGTGGTGGCGCCTCTCCGGCACGGAGTGGGTGCGGATCGGCTGACGCCAGAAGCAAAGCACGCGAAGGTCCCGACAACGAACCCATCTCCGTCCCGCACGGTGATGGGTTTTTTTATGCCCGAGAGAATCGAAGAGCCCCGGATTCCACCATGATGAAATGGTTCGACATCGCCGCTGACCTCGATACGCCGGTTTCCGCGTACCTGAAGCTCGCGCCCTTCAAGCCCCGCTTCCTGCTCGAGAGCGTGGAGGGCGGCGAACGGCTGGGCCGGTACTCCTTCATCGGCTTCGGTGAGTGCCTCGACGTGCGGCTGGATGCCGCCGGGCTCGAGGTCGGGGGCCGGCGCTCACCGCGACCGCGTTCGCGCGCAGAACTGCTCGATGCCCTGCGCGCGGCGCTGGCGCAGGCGCCGCGGCCCCAACCGGAAATCCCGGGCGTGCCGCTGTCGGGCGGTCTCGTCGGCTACACCTCGTATGACGCGGTGCGCTACTTCGAGCACCTGCCGGGCCGCTCGCTCGATGCCACGGATGCGCCGCACGCGCATTATGTCGCGCCGCGCTCCTTGCTGGTGTTCGACCATCTCACGCACGGCGTGGCGCTGCTGCATGACGGGAGCGAAGCCGAGCGTCGCGCGCTGCGGACCGAGGTGGTCCGCGCGCTGCGCGGGGCGGTGCCGCCGCAGCCGCCGGCCGGCGGCTTCTCCCCGGCCACTCTGTCCCTGGATGAATCCGCCCATGCGGCGAAGGTGCGGGCGGCCCAGGAGTACATCGCCGCCGGCGATGTCTACCAGCTCGTGCTGTCCTCCCGCTTCGAGGGGACGCATTCGCTGTCGCCGTTCGAGGCCTACCGTGCGCTCCGGCTGCTCAACCCCTCGCCCTACATGTTCTTCTGCGAGCTCGGCGAGCTGACCGTGGTGGGCACCTCGCCCGAGGCGCTGGTGAAGCTGAACGCGGGCGAGGCGCAGCTTCGGCCCATCGCCGGTTCCCGGCCGCGGGCCGCGGACCCGGCGCAGGACCTTGCCCTCGAGGCCGAGCTGCTCGCCGACCCGAAGGAGAACGCCGAGCACGTGATGCTGGTCGATCTCGCGCGCAACGATCTCGGACGCGTTGCGACCGCAGGGTCGGTGCGGGTGAACCCGTACCGCGTCATCGAACGCTACAGCCACATCATGCACCTGGTGAGCGGCGTGACCGGCCGGCTCGCGCCGCGCCAGGATGCCTTCGACCTGTTCGCCGCGACCTTTCCGGCCGGCACGCTGGTGGGCGCACCGAAGGTGCGCGCCATGCAGATCATCGATGAGCTCGAGCCCGTGGGCCGGCGGTTGTACGGCGGCACGGTGGGCTATTTCGGGCGGCAGGGCGACATGGACCAGGCGATCACCATCCGCACCCTCGTGTTCCGCGGCGACACCTACAGCTACCAGGCCGGCGGGGGTATCGTCGCCGACTCGGTGCCGAGGGCGGAGTTCGAGGAAGTCATGGCCAAGAGCGCGGTGCTGCGCCGTGCCCTCACGCTCGCCTCGGAGGGCCTGTGAACGCACGGCTGCTGTTGATCGACAACTACGATTCCTTCACCTACAACCTGGTGCAGGCCTTCCTGATGCTGGGCGCCGAGGTCGATGTCCATCGCAACGATGCCATCACGGTGTCGCAGGCGCGCGCCCTCGCGCCCTCGCACCTGGTGATCTCCCCCGGGCCCGGCACTCCCCGCGATGCCGGTGTGTCGATGGACATGATCCGTGCCTTCGCCGGTGTCGTGCCGGTGCTCGGCGTGTGCCTGGGGCATCAGTCGCTGGTGGAAGTGTTCGGTGGCCGGGTGGTGCGCGCCGGCCGGCTGATGCACGGCAAGGTTTCGCCGGTCCTGCACGATGGCCGCGGCGTGTTCGCCGGCCTCGCCACGCCGATGCAGGCGGGACGCTATCATTCGCTGATCGCCGAGCCGGGCACGCTTCCCGACGTGCTCGAGGTGAGCGCGCTCACGGCCGAAGGGGAGATCATGGGCGTCAGGCACCGCGAGCTCGCCGTCGAGGGCGTGCAGTTCCATCCGGAGAGCGTGCTGACGCCGGAAGGCCCGCGGCTGCTCGGCAATTTCCTCGAGGCGCATCGCGCATGAACCCCGAGCTGCGTGCGATGCTCGAGCAGATCCTCGACGGTCAGCACCTGGACGAGCAGCAGGCCGCGGCGCTCCTGCAGGCACTCACGCACCCCGACCTGCCGCCGGCGCTGGGTGGGGCGTTCCTCGCCGGCTTGCGCAGCAAGGGCGTCGTGGCCGCGGAAGTGCGCGGCTTCGCCACGGCCATGCGGGCGCTGGGCCGGCGACCGGAATTCGAGGCGGGACTTCCGGCCATCGACATCGTCGGCACGGGCGGTGATGCCTCGGGGAGCCTGAACCTGTCCACGGGCGCATCACTGCTGACGGCGGCCTGCGGCCTGCCGGTGATCAAGCACGGCAACCGCTCCATCTCCAGCCGCAGCGGCAGCGCCGACCTGATCGAGAAGCTCGGCCTGCCGGTGCCGATGAACGAGTCGGCGGCGGCGCGCTGCCTGTCGGCCACGAACTTCACCTTCCTGTTCGCCCCCTACTATCACCCCGCGATGCGCGCGCTGGCGCCGGTGCGCGCTGCGCTGGGCATCCGCACGGTGTTCAACCTGCTGGGCCCGCTCGCGAACCCGGGCTCGCCGGGCTACTACCTCATCGGCGCCTTCAGCGAGCCGGCCGCGAAGCTGATCGCGCAGGCCCTGAGCGGCATGCCGATGCAGCATGCCTGGGTGGTGCATGGCGATCGCGGCTGGGACGAGGCGACCCCGTCGGGGCCCTTCAAGGTGTTCGACGTGCGGCCCGGAGAGGTCCTTGAAATGGTGGTGGACCCGGCCTCGTTCGGCCTCGCGCGCGTCGACCCGGCCGCACTCGCGGGCGGCGATGCCGCGGCGAACCTCGCCGCCTTGCGTGCGGTCTTCGAGCGCCGCGACACCGGGGCGCACCTGGAGGCGCTGGTGCTGCAGGCCGGTATCGCCCTGTCGATCGCAGGACGTGCCGCCAGCATCCCGGAAGGGATCGAATGCGCGCGCGAATGCGTGGCCTCGGGCGATGCCGCGCGCTGGCTGCAGCACCTGGAGTCCCGGCAGTGGGTGCCGGCATGAGCGGCTTTCTCGATGGCATGGCGAGATCCAGCGAGCGGCGCGTTCGCGAGGCGCTGGAGCGCGAGCCGCTGGAATCGCTGGCCGCGCGGGCCGCATCGCGGCCCGCTCCGCCGTCGCTGAGGCTCTCCGGCGGCTTCGATGTGATCGCCGAACTCAAGCTCCGCTCGCCCGCCTACGGCGCGCTCGGCCGTGAGGCGGATGACTGGCTGGGCCGGGTTCGCGACTATGTGCGTGGCGGTGCGGCGGCCGTGTCGGTGCTCACCGAGCCGAGTCGCTTCGATGGTTCGCTGGATCACCTGCGCATGGCCTCGGCCGCGCTCGCACCGCTCGGCGTGCCCTGCATGCGCAAGGACTTCCTCGTCGATCCCTACCAGGTGTGGGAGGCTCGCGATGCCGGTGCGGGGGGCGTGCTGCTGATCATCCGCATGCTGACCCCGGCGCGCCTGCGCCTGCTGCTGGACTGCGCGGCGCAGTGCGGCCTGTTCGTGCTGCTGGAGGCCTTCGATGCCGCCGATCTCGAACTCGCCGCCGGCCTGCTCGGGTCCCGCGCGCAATCGCGCGACCAGGTGCTGGTGGGAATCAATTGCCGCGACCTGCAGAGCTTGCAGGTGGTGACCAGCCGCTTCGAGTCACTGGCGCCGCTCCTGCCGGCGGGATTCGCCGGCGTCGCGGAGAGCGGCATCAACGACGCCGCGGATGCGCGCCGGGCGGCGGCCCTGGGTTTCCGGCTGGCGCTGGTCGGCTCGGCGCTGATGTCCGCGTCCGATCCGGCGCGGTTGCTGGGCGAGATGCTGGCCGCCGCGCGCACAGGGTCCCCTTAAATCGCTACACTGCAACCCATGTTCATCAAGATCTGTGGCCTGACCGGAGCGGACGGCGTCATAGCGGCAGCGGAAGCCCGAGTCGATGCGATAGGTTTCGTGTTCGCGCCCAGCCCGCGGCAGGTCACGCCCGGCCAGGCCGCGCAGCTCGCGGCGCTCGCGCCCCCCGGCATCCTGCGCATCGCGGTGGCGCAGCACCCGCTGCAGATGAAGGTGGACGAGATCTGCAAGGCGCTCAAGCCGGATTATTTCCAGACCGATTTCGAGGACCTGCGGGAACTGAAGATCCCGGCGCACGTGAAGGTGCTGCCCGTCGTGCGGTTCGGCCGCAAGACACCGAGCCCCTTGCCGGCGCGGATGCTGTTCGAAGGCCCCACCAGCGGCATCGGCGAGCTGGCCGACTGGGGACGCGCGGCGGAGCTCGCGCGCCAGACCGAGGTCATCCTCGCCGGCGGGCTGTCGGCGGCCAATGTCGAGAAGGCCATCGAGGCCGTGCGCCCCTTCGGCGTGGACGTGAGCACGGGTGTCGAGGAGCAGCCCGGGGTCAAGTCGCCGAACAAGATCGCCGAATTCGTTTCACTCGTCAGGGCAGCCGCAAGCCGCCTGGAGCGCGATACATGAGTACGCAGTTGAAGAGCCCGCCGGTGGATTTCCACGCAGTGCCGGATGCGCGTGGACGATTCGGCGCATTTGGCGGCCGCTTCGTTCCCGAGACGCTGGTGCCGGCGCTGGACCGCCTGGAGGCGGGCGTGCGCCGCTATCTGCAGGAGCGGCAGTTCCAGGAGGAGTTCACACAGGAATTGCGGGCCTGGGTGGGACGTCCCACGGCGCTCACGCCGGCGAGGGGCCTGGGCAAGCGCTGGGGCGCGCAGGTGTGGCTCAAGCGCGAGGACCTCGCGCACACCGGTGCGCACAAGATCAACAACGCGCTCGGCCAGGCGCTGCTCGCCCGGCGCCTGGGCGCGCGCCGCGTCATCGCCGAGACCGGCGCCGGCCAGCACGGAGTGGCGAGCGCAGCGGCCGCCGCGCGGCTGGGCCTTCCCTGCGTGGTCTACATGGGAGCGGTGGACGTGGAGCGCCAGGCGCCCAACGTGGGACGCATGCGGCTGATGGGCGCGGAGGTCGTGCCGGTGATGAGCGGTGATCGCACGCTGCGCGCCGCCATCGACGAGGCGATGCGCGACTGGGTCGCGGATCCCGATGGCACCTTCTACATCCTGGGCTCTGCCGTGGGGCCCCATCCCTATCCCTACCTGGTGCGCGAACTGCAGTCGGTCATCGGCCGCGAAGCGCGTGCGCAGATCCTGGAGGCCACCGGCGCGCTGCCCGACGTCGCGGTGGCCTGTGTGGGCGGTGGCTCGAACGCCATCGGGCTGTTCCATCCCTTCGTCGAGGACGCCGGCGTGCGGCTGCTGGGCATCGAGGCCGGCGGTCGCGGTTCAGGGCTCGGCGAGAACGCCGCCTCGCTCAGCTTCGGCCGGCCGGGCGTGCTGCACGGCACCTACTCGATGCTCCTGCAGGATGCCTTCGGGCAGGTGCAGGAAACGCACTCGGTGTCGGCGGGCCTGGACTACTCGGGCGTGGGACCCGAGCACGCCTTCCTGCAGGCCTGCGGACGTGCGCAGTACGAGTCGGCCTCGGATGAGGAGGCGCTCGATGCACTGATGGAATGCGCGCGCTACGAGGGCATCCTGCCGGCCATCGAGACGGCGCATGCGCTGGCCGGGGCGCGCCGCCACGCGCAGGCGAATCCCGGCGCGCGCATCCTCGTCGGGTTCTCCGGCCGCGGTGACAAGGACATGCCCATCCTCCAGCGCACCGTGCTCAAGGAGCCCGGTTGATGGAGCCCCGTGACTCGATTGCGGCGGCCATCGCCGCGGCACGCTCCAGCGGGCGCACCGCGCTGGTGGGCTTTCTCACGGCAGGCTTCCCGCAGCGTGAACGTTTCCGGCAGGACCTCACCGCCGTCGCGCAAGGCTGCGATGTCGTGGAGATCGGCGTGCCGTTCTCCGATCCCATGGCCGACGGCACCACGATCCAGCGGGCCAGCGCAGCGGCGCTGGCACAGGGCGTGAGCCTTCCCTGGATCCTCGAGGAACTCACGGAACTCTCGCCGCGGCCGCGCGCGCCGCTCCTGCTGATGAGCTACCTGAATCCGTTGCTCGCCTTCGGGCTCGACCGGCTGCCCGCCGCGGCGCGCGCCGCGGGCGTGTCGGGCTTCATCGTCCCCGACCTGCCGTACGAGGAATCCGCCGACCTGAACGCAGCACTGGCCGGTCAGGGGCTGGCGCTGGTCCAGATGGTCACGCCGGTGACGCCGCCGGATCGGCTGGCGCGCCTGTGCGAGGCCGCGCGGGGATTCATCTACGCGGTCACCATGACCGGCACGACGGGAAAGTCGGCGCAGGTCCCCGCCGATGCCATCGACTACATGCGCCGCGTCAAGGCCGTGGCGCGCATCCCGGTCTGCGCGGGCTTCGGCATCCGCTCGCGCGAACAGGTCGAGCGGCTCGGTGCGCACGTGGACGGCGTGATCGTGGGGTCGGCGCTGGTCGAGTTGCTCGAGCGCGGGGAGTCCCCGGAACCTTTCCTGCGGTCACTGGTTGGCCGTGCGCCGTCCTGATCCCGCGCTGTCCTGATTCCATCGCCTCGTCAGACCGCAAAGCCCGCCCGCAGCTGCTCGCGCAGTGCGAAGCCGGTCAGCGGATCCCAGCAGTTGACGATCGCCAGCCGGAACCCGCCTGGCGGCATGGCGTGCTCCTCGTTGCGCCGGGCCTCATCGAAGGTGATCTGCACGCTGCTCACGCCCGGGTGTGAGCGGATCTCCCGCAGGCGTTCGGGGGAAAGGTGCTGGTAGCGCCGGCCGTGCGGGCCGAACAGTACGACGCTGTAGCCATTTCGTGATGCCGCCTCGTCGTGGCGCCAGGTTCGGTGCGTATACAACCCGACCACCGCCTCGATCCATCCTTCACCGTACAAGTCCGGCCATTGATCGGCGAAGCGCAGGTGAACCTCGATGATGCTGCCGCCGATGGTCTCCATGTTGACCATGCCCGTGTAATCGGGGAGGTGCTGGCGCAGCCAGGCGTGGCACCGACGGGTCAGCTCGCCGCGGCCGGCGGCCTCGATGATCCAGTAATCGAAGGTGCCTGCGTGGCCGGCGATGCCGTGCACGTGACGTGTCCATCGCGGTTCGCCGTCCTGCATGGCGATGTCGGTGCTGATGTGGTCGCCGTGGAACAGCGGCATCCAGAAATGCCCGGGGCCGCAATATCGCCGCAGGTCGTCCTCGTTCTCCAGCACGTGGATTCCCACGCCCATGCCCGACAGGTTCATCAGTGGCTTGCAGAACACCGGGTAGCCCGCGGGGGGTTCCTCGCGCGTCCCGCAGGGCAAGGCTTGCGTCTGCGCGATGCGCCGCTTGTCGTACACCCAGCGGTGGCGTGGATTGAGCTCGAACGCCAGCGCATCGTCGGTGGGGACGCGCACCTGCTCCGAACAGGCGATGCCCTCGAAGTACTGCAGACGCCAGGGGTCTTTTTCGATGATGGGCATGACCGATCGGAAGCCGGCGATCTGTGGCGAGTTTGCGCGCGAGGGGCGGCGATCTCAACCGTCGGTGAGGACGGATACCCGCATCGGCGCTGCGCTGACAGCGGGTGTGGACAGGGATGAGATGCGGCGGCAGGCCGACGCGGGGCTTAATGACACCTTGTAACATCCAGAAGGAGAGATCATGAATCAAGCAATCACGGCTCTTGCGACCGCGGGCCTCTTGATGTTGGGGGCGGTTGCCTCGGCGCAGGACAGCTCCACGACGCCGGATTATTCGCAGGGCGGCACGCAGCAGTCGCCGTCGACGCAGCCACAGTCCGACTCGGGCATGGGCAACCGCAGCGCCAATGGCCAGTCCATGAGCAAGCGCCAGATGATGAAGGAGTGCATGGACCGCCAGGCCGCGAAGAACGATGGCTCCACGCATTCGCAGATGAAGAAGGCCTGCAAGGAAGAGATGAAGAACGGTTCTTCGGGCGCTTCTTCGGGCACCAGCACGAATCCCGGCACGACGGGCAACCCGAGCGACACGAGCTCAGGTAATCCCAGCTCCGACACCACCACGACGCCGCGTTGATGGGCACCACGCCCCGTCCGGGCCGCAAGGGATCCCGGGCGGGGCGTGGATCGATACCGGCCGCTGCGCACGCGGATGGTTGAACAGGCGCTGCTGCAGTTCGCGAAGGCCACTGCCTATTATTTCGGCTCTGTTGAATTTCGAGTGGGTTACGCGACGTAGGATTGAGCTTGGAGAAGTCGAGCTTGCCAGCGACAAGGAAGATCACCATGCGGATGGTGCGGAAGGTCCCATACCCGCGCCTTGCGTTTGGCGGCCTGGAACAGGCCGTTGATGGCTTCCAAGAAGCCGTTCGTTTGCCGTGTTTCGACCCAGGCGAGGACCCCCTCGAAGTGCTTGCGGATCATGACGGCCACTGCCTTCATCGGCTCGACCTTCGAGCGCATCACGTTCGTACACCACTGCTTGAGCAGCGCGCGCACGATGTTGGGCTGCTTGCGGCTCATGATCTCGCGCAGCTGCTCGCGGTACTGCCAGGCACGGGCGGTGCGGCTGCTGGTCATGTTCGACAGCAGGGCATCGAGCCTCGGCGCGCTGGCCGCCCCAACCGACTGCGGTCCTTCAGCAGCGTCCAACGCAACCCCTTGAGGCTCGGGTCGAGCTTCTGCTCGGCGCGGCGCATGGCGTCGATCGCGGCCGAGGCGTGAGCGATCACGTGGAACTTGTCGAAGGTGATCTGTGCGTTGGGAAAGTTTGCTCGACGCCTTTGATGAACGCCGGGGACATGTCGATGCTGATGGCGGCAATCTGGGTGGGCTTGCCAGCATGGGCGCGCAGGTTCGTGGCGAAGGCCTGCACGGTCTCGGCTTCGCGGCCCTCGGCCACGAACAGCACTCGGCGCCGCTCGGGGTCCGGGTCGGCATCGGCAAAGAGCGTCACGTAGTCGTGTCCCTTGGCGCGCGAGGTCTCATCGATCGCCAGGCGCCGCACCTCACGGAGATCGGCCGCACCAACCGCCGCATCGACGTAGCGATGGCACACGGCCATGATCCGATGAACCGACTCCCCGGTGATGCGCGCGACACCCGTGAAGGACATCTCCCGGCTCAACAGCAGCACGAAGGCCTCAAAGAGCAGCGAGAAGCCCGACAGCTTGCCCGCCCACGGCGGGCTCACCTGAACAACCTTCCCGTCGGGCAGCTTCACTCGCGGTACCCGCACCGAAAGCTCGCATTCGTGCTGGAAGAAGTTCAGGTGCCGGTAGGTCTTGGTCACGGTGTCGTGCACCGGGTGCTGCCCGTCCGCGCCAGCGACCCCAAAGCGGCTGCCAACCTCGAAATCCACGCAAATGTTCAGCTTCTTCTGGCTCGGCTCGAAGCTCATCCCGGCGATGAACCAGGGGGAGCTGATGCCCAGGGCAGACTCGAATATCTTCTCGGTGACCATCTCGACCCTTCCACTTCGATCTTCAGGAGCCTGCGCCCCAACCAGCCACGGACTTCTGCCGCCTGCGGCGCCAGACCGCGCTTCGCCTTTGCCGATGAAAGTAGATCGAAGAGCAAAGATCAAGATCTACCCCGAAGAAAGCTCCGGTTACCCACTCAGATTTCAATAGAGGCATTATTTCTTCCTGATCGTCCTGATGCGGCTTGCCGGCAAGCGCCTGGCGGGGCAGACCACCACCTTCGACCTGATCGTGCTGATCACCCTCGGGGTGGTCGCGCAGTCCACGGCATTGCAGCCGGGCTTGCCCAATGCGGCGGTTTTCATCGCCACGGTGTTCGCCTGGCATCGGGGGCTCGCCGTGATCGCGGCGCGCCATGCGCGCCTCCGGCACCTGTTGCGCGGCAAGCCCCGGGTGCTGGTGCGCGATGGACGGGTGCTCGACGAGGCATTGCAGGAGGAGGCCATCGGCCATGCTGAACTCCTGGCTGGACTTCGCAAGCTGGGCTTCGAGTCCCCGGAGAAGGTCCGGCTCGCAACGCTGGAGGAGACGGGGCACATCTCCGCCGTTGCCCGGGAAGGTGGCTGATCGAGGCCGGCTGTTCGTCACAGCAGCCGACGGGCGAGCCACCAGTACAGCGAGAAGAGTCCGTTGCACGCGGCCATTGCCGCCCGCGCGGGCCGCTGCGGCAGGAGCTCGGGCTTGAAGGGTAAGGGTCCGCCGCGCAGGAGCTCGCGATCGCGCGTGCGGCGGGCGCGCTGGATGCGGCGCCGCTCGGCGCGCAGGCCCGGCAGGTCACGCGCCGTGGCACGCACGGCGCTCCACCAATGCGGCAGCCAGCCCTTGGCGAGCAGCGCCCCGAACTGCAGGCATTCATAGGCGAGCAGTGCCGGGCCCAGGATGAGCAGGCTCCGGGTCGAGACATTCTTCGCCAGGTGCCGCCAGCGTCCCTCGATCATGGTGCGGATGCGCCGCGGCGCGTAGGCGCCGCCGGGACGCAGCGAGAGCTGCGGTGTGCCCTCTCCATGCAGGACCGTGGCGGCCGGCACCGCCAGGACCTTGAGACCGGCCAGCCGCGCGCGCACGCCCACGTCGTGATCCTCGTAGTAGAAGCGGTACCCGGCATCGAAGAACTGAGGTTCGGGCCAGCGCGAACGGACGATGAGGAAGCAGGCGCTGATCATGGAGTCCACGGCCACCGGCGCCGAGGATGCAGGCGCGCGCAGGGCATCCTCCTCGCGCAGGATCATGTGGCCGAGCCAGTGACACCACGCGCCCTCGTACTGGATCCGGTCCGGCCGGCGCAGGAGCACCACGCGCGGCAGGGCGATCACGCAGCGCGGATCGGCCTCGACGGCGGTGATGAGCTGGTCCAGCGCGTTCGCATCCAGGTGGATGTCGTTGTCGGCGAACAGCACCAGGTCATTGCGCGCCGCCGTGAATCCCGCGCTGCGTGCGGCGCCGGGACTGCGGTTCTCCGCCAGTCGCAGCACGCGTCCCTCCGGCAGGACCTGCTCGAAGAATTCGGGTCCTTCATCGCGGGAGGCGTTGTCGCACAGCAGGATCTCATCGAAGCGGTCCCGCATCGCCGCGACGGCCGGCAGCGTGGCCTCCAGGTGCGCAAGCCCGTCATGGTTCACGATGCACAGCGAGACGGCGGGCATGGCGTCACTGCGTGGAGGCGGACTGCCGCGCCCGCCCGAGCGAGGTCGCGGCCTGCAGGGCCGCGCCGATGCATCCTGACACCAGCAGGTCCAGCAGCAGCAGCACCGATACCGCGACCGCGCCGCGGGGGCCGAGTCCCAGCGCGGCGAAGCAGCGGATCAGCGTGAACTCGCGCACGCCGAGTCCCGCCACCGAGATCGGCAGCAGCACCACGAGGTAGACCGCCGCGCTCATCCAGCCGGCGCTGATCCACGACAGCGGTACGCCGAGCGAGTGGGCGAGGAGCGACAGGGCCACGGCGGAACCCAGGACCTGCAAGGCCGCCGGGAGCGAGGCGCGCAGCGCGACGCCCGGTCCGAGCTGCAGCAGGCGCCTCGCGACCCGCCATGCGGATTCCCAGCGCCGCAGGGGTGGGGCGGCCGGTGATCCAGGCATGGGCGCGTTCGCCGCCGCGGCTCCTGGTGGGGGCGCGGCCTCGGGTGGGGGCGATGGAAGCGAGCGGCGCTGCAGCCATCGCCACAGCAACAGGGCAAGTCCCACGACCACCACCGCCGCACCCGCCTCCAGCATCGGCAGGCGTGCCGCGGGAGCGCGCAGCTCGGGATCCAGGAAGGCGAGCGCGAGGCCGCCGACGAGGAAGGCGCCGGCCTCGACCGCGCGGCTGGCGAGTAGCGAACTCACGCTGCCCGTGATGCCGGCGCCCAGGTGATGGTAGCGATACACCGTGACGACGCCGGAGAGCCACGGTCCGGGTGAGATCAGCGAGTAGAAGTTGCTGACGAACAGTGTGGACAGCGTCTGACGGCGGGAGATGGACAAGCCCAGCGCGTGGTTCATCACCTGGGTGCGTTCCGCCGCGGCGATGCGGGTCGCCACGTTCAGCGCAACGCCCGCCACCAGCAGGTCCAGCCGTGCGCTGCGCAGCACCGCGATGACTTCCGCCAGCGGGATGCGGGAAAACACCCACGCCAGGGCCGCGAGGCTGAAGGCGACGCGCAGGATGGGCCATGATTTGCGCAAAGCGGCGAATGACTGTCGCATGTTGGCATCATGGCGTGGGGCGCTGCGCGAATCAGTCGGTGCAATCCCACAAAGGCTCGCCAGCGTGACCGGACAGGCGCGCTTGCCTCGCGCTGCCACCATGCACGCCATGCTGAACGCCATCGGCAATTCCGGCCGGATTCTCATCGTCACGCCGCAGCCCTTCTACGAGGATCGCGGCACGCCGATCGCCGTACGGTACCTGGCCACGGCGCTGAGCGAGCTGGGCGCGAACGTCGACCTGCTGGCCTTTCCGGTGGGCAAGGACGTGCGGATCGCGAACGTCCACATCACCCGCAGTGCGAATCCCCTGGCGCTCGGCTCGGTGCCGGTGGGATTCTCCTGGCGCAAGCTCGTGCTCGATGCAGGTCTGTGGCAGGCGTTCACCCGTCTGCTCCGTGCAGGCGATTACCAGCTCGTGCACGCGGTCGAGGAGGCAGCGTGGATGGCGGCGGCGATCTGTCCGCACCTGGGCGTGCCGTTCATCTACGACATGGCCTCGGCCATTCCCGTGGAGATGTCGCGCTCGGCGCCGTTCAAGGCATCGTGGATGCGCGGCCTCCTGTCGCGGGTGGAACGCCGGGTGCTGCACTCGGCGAGCCGCGTGATCTGCAGCAGCGGGTTGGCGGGCTACGTGGCCCGGCAGGCGCCGGAGGCGAACGTGCGCGAATGGCTGTTCCCGGCCTTCAACGATCGCGTGGATGGACATCGGGCGGTGGCCCTGCGCATGGACCTGGGCCTGTCGCCCGATCAGCGGGTGGTGCTGTACACGGGGAATCTCGCGAGCTACCAGGGCCTGGGCCTGCTGCTCGAGGCCTTCGACCTCGCGCGCCAGCGCCGGCCCGAGCTGGTGCTGGTGTGCGTCGGTGCGACCGAGAAGGAGCTGCGCTCGCGCGAGGCGCGCGCCTGGCTCGAGCGCCCCGCGCTGCGCCTGCTGCCGCGCCAGCCGCGGGAGAAGATGGCGGAGTTCCTCAAGCTGGCCGATTTCCTCGTCCTGCCGCGGGTGGGCGTGGAGAACGTGCCGCTCAAGCTGTTCGACTACATGGCGGCCGGGAAGCCCATCATCGCCACCCGGGGGCCTGCGCACGAGCCCTTCCTCAATCCCTCGCGCGGATTCATGGCAGCCCCCGAGGCCGGGAAGTTCTCGGCGGCGTTGGTGAGCGCCTGTGAATCACCCGAGCGCGCGGCCACGGTGGCGCAGTCCGCGCAGGCCTACGCACGGCAGCACTTCGGCTGGGAGCGGTTCGTGGAATTCGTGCGCACGACCTACAGCGACGCCCTGATCGAAGTGCAGGAGCTCAAGCGCCTCGTTGCATGAACGCCCTTCGATGATGGACATCAAGTTCGGCTACGAGATCCACTTCACCTGCACGCAGCGCACCCCGATGCTGCTGATGCTGCACTCCCACCCGTCCCGTGGCGCGGATCTGATCACCCCGGATGACATGTTCACCGATCCTGTGCTGGCGTTGAAGATCCATCGCGATGCGTTCGGCAACCGCTGCACGCGGCTGGTGGCGCCTCGCGGCCAGCTCCTCGTGATGGCTCGCGGCGTCATGCGTGATACCGGTGCGGCGGAGCCAGAGCATCCGGCGGCACGCGAGCACGCGGTGGAATCGCTGCCCGAGGACACGCTGGTGTACCTCCTGCCCAGCCGCCATTGCGAGACGGAGTTCCTGATGGGCCCGGCCTGGAACCTGTTCGGCGACACGCCGCCCGGCTGGCAGCGCGTGCAGGCCATCTGCGATTTCGTCCACCGCACGATCACCCATGGCATCGAGCACGCGCGCGCCACGCGCACCGCCTGGGAAGTGTTCCAGGAGCGGCGCGGCGTGTGCCGGGACTTCGCGCACCTCGCCATCGCCCTGTGCCGGTGCCTGAACATCCCCGCGCGATTCTGCACCGGCTATCCCGGTGGGATCGGCGCGCAGTCCGGCGGCGAGCCGCAGGACTTCTCGAGCTGGTTCGAGGCATATCTCGGCGGTGCCTGGCACAGCTTCGATCCGCGGCACAACCAGCGCCGCATCGGCCGTATCCTCATCGGTCGCGGCCGCGATGCCGCGGATGTCGCCGTGTGCACGAGCTTCGGGCCCAGCCTCATGGACCGACTGCACGTGTGGGTCACGCAGGCCCGCGGGGATCGCCAGCCCGTGCCGGCGCAGTTGGGGCCGTTGTCCCGCTACGCCTGATCGCCGCGCAATCTCGAGGCCAGGATGCGGTCCACCTTGTCGGGATCGACCGGCTTGGTCAGGTGGACATCGAAGCCTGACTGGCGGGCCCGCTCCTTGTCGTGCGCCTGTCCCCAGCCGGTGATGGCAATCAGCAGCAGGTTTTCGCCCCAGGCGTGTACGCGGATGGCCCGCGCGACTTCATAGCCATCGACATCGGGCATGCCGATGTCGAGGACCATGGCGTGGGGCCGGAAGCGATCCGCCGACAGCAGCGCCTCACGGCCGCTGTACACCGTGCGCACTTCGTATCCCGCCATCTCCAGCACCATGGACAGGCTGTCCGCCGCATCGCGATTGTCGTCGGCCAGCAGCACGCGCAGTGCCGATCGTTCCGGCCCGGCGAGTGGAGCGGGTGATGCGGGATGGGCGAGGCCCTGCGGTGCGTGCGCGAGCAGCGAGCGAGGCAGGCGGATCTCGAACCGGCTGCCCAGGCCCCGCCCTTCACTGTGCACCGAGATGCTGCCGCCATGCAGCTCGACGAGGCCGCGGACCAGCGCAAGGCCGATCCCCAGGCCGCCTTCCGCGCGGGCGGGCGTGGACTGCACCTGGGAGAACATCTCGAAAAGGCGGGTGAAGTCCCGCTCGGCGATGCCGATGCCATCGTCCTGCACGCTCATCACGAGATGCGACTCCTCCAACGCGACGCGCAGGCGGATGTGTCCCTGGTCCTGGGTGTACTTGGCGGCGTTGGTGAGCAGGTTCGACAGGGCCTGCGACAGCCGCAGCGGGTCGGCCTCCAGCCAGAGCGTTTCGGTGGGGATCTCGGTCTGCAAATGGTGGTGCCGTGCCTCGAGCAGGGGGCGGGCGATCTCGATTGCCGCCGAGATGATCGGGCGCAGTTCCACCGTGGATTTTCGCAGCGTGAGCCGGCCGCGGGTGATGCGCGACACATCGAGCAGATCGTCGAGCAGCAGTGCCATGCGCTCCACCTGCCGCGAGATCACATCGCGTCCCCATTGCCGGCGGCTCTCCTCGACATTCCTGTTGTCCAGGATCTTCGTCGCGTGCCGGATGGGCGCCAGCGGATTGCGAAGCTCGTGGGCCAGCGTCGCGAGGAACTCGTCCTTGCGCCGGTCCGCCTCGCGCAGGGCCTCCTCGGTGCGCTTCAGTCGTGTGATGTCCAGGTGGATCCCTGCCCAGCCCGAGATCTCTCCCTGGTCCCCCTTGATCGGCACGCCCTGGGACAGCACTGGATACTGGCGGCCATCGATACCCCGCACGCGCATCTCGCGGTACCAGGCCTCCCCGCTGCGCACGCAGTCACGCCACGCGGCCAGCGCCTCTTCGCGTTCCTCCGCTGGCAAGGCTGCAGCCCACCCGTCCCCGAGATAGTCGCGCATCGTCATGCCGGTGAGCCGCAGGTACGATTCGCTGGCGTAGATGTGCTCGCCCTGTTCACTCGCCACCCACACCCCGAAGTCCAGCGACTCACCGATGGCGCGGTACAGTTTTTCGCTGGAGCGCACCGCCTGCTCGGCGATCTGCCGCGTGCGGATCTCCTCCGTCAGCGCGGCATTCGTGCCTTCGAGCGCGCGCGTGCGTGCCTGGATCTCGTCCAGCATGCGGTTGAACGCATCGATGACGATGCCGGTCTCGTCCTGCGACCCCTCGAGCACGCGCAGCGAATAGTCCCTGCGCTGGACCACCTGCCTCGCGACTCGCGTCATCGAGTCGAGCGGCCGCGTGATGGTCCGTTGCAGCATGTCGGCCAGCACGGCGGCGATGCCGACGCTGATCACCATCACCAGCGCCAGGATCTTCGAATAGGCCTGGACACGGGCCGACAGGTCATAGCGAGCCCGCAGGTAGATGGTGCCCAGCACCTCGCCCTTGCGCTCCAGGGGCTGGCGCAGTTCCACCACATCGCCCGCCAGCAACAGTCCTCGCACGGTGCCCGCCTGTGCCGGCGGCGCCGTCTCGCCGAGACGCACGTAAGCGGCGAACAGGCTCCCGTTCGCCTCGTACAGCGCGGCGGTGAGCAGGTCCTTTCGGGCCTGCAGCGCCTCGAGCGTGCGCTGCGCGGCGCGCCGGTCGTCGAACTCCAGTGCCGGCGCGCTGGTCAGTGCAACGATGCCGGCGACGGCGGTGAGGTCGGAGGCCAGGGAATCGCGATACACGCGCAGGTCGTGGGACATCATCGCGGATCCGGCCACCAGCACCACGATGACGCTCGTCACCAGCGTGAGCGTGATGATCTTGCCGCGCACCGTGGTGCGCAGGCCGGTGAACCAGTGTCGGGGGGATCTCATGGTCCGCTTTCCCGCGCCGTCGCAGGCCCTCGGCTGCCGTGCCCCGGGATGCCGCGCACGCGCAGTGCCACGGCGAGGAGTTCCGCGCTCACGGTCAGGCCGGCCGCTTGCACGGCCGGGAGCGAGACCTCGAAGCGGACCCGCCGGTCGTCGCTGACGAAGTTCACCGCGCTGCCGAGGTCCAGTCCATGGAGCGTATCCGTCACCAGCAGGATGGGTCGGTGGCGGGCAGCCGCGGCGGCCGTGCGGACCAGGTCCGTCCGGTCGGTGGCGAGGTACAGCATTCGAGGCGCGCCGATCTCCTCGACCCGATGCACCACCCGTACGCTGGCGGGCAGGTTCTGCACGCGGTGGGTGTCGAGGATGCGCCGCAACGCCAGCGCCACTCCCTCGGAGCCGATCACGGCGATCTCGAAGCGGCCGTCCCTCATCGCCGGCGGTGGCCAATCCACGTATCCGGCGAAGCGGTACAGGAAGTCCGCCTTCACCGCTTCTTCCGGGATTTGCGCGGGCACCATCGATGGCCGCAGCAGGCACGCAAGCGATGCCAGCGTATATAGCAGCCAGCGGGCGTCGCGACGGCGTGTGGAGGGCGAGGGCATCGCGGCCTTCAGTACCGGTAGGTCACATCGACCCAGCCGGCGCGGCCGATGCGCTCGCCCACCGGCGCGGGGTATTCGAGGTGATCGGCATGCAGCAGGTTCTCGCCCACCAGCGCGACCTCGAGATGGCCGCCGCTCCACCAGCCGATCCTGGCATCGAGCTCGACATGGGCGGGAAGCGCCGGCGATGGTCTTGCGCCGACGTATCGCGCGGTGGCATCGACTCGCCAGCGCGGCCCGAGGTCGAAGGAGGAGGTCAGCGTGGCGTTCACCGACGGATCGTTGCCCGCCTGGCCCGGGCCCAGCAAGCCGCTGGCGCCGGGCTCGAACGTCAGCGATTCGTGCACGGCGGTGATGCCCGGTGAGAGCCGCCACGCATCGCTGACCTGGATCGTCGCCCAGGCTTCCACGCCATAGGTGTTGCCACGCAGCAGGTTGCCCCAGGTGAAGGGCACGAGGGCGGTGGCCGATGCCGGCTCGATGCTGCGCAGGTCGCGGTAGCGGTTATGGAAGCCCGAAGCCGAGTAGCTGATGCGCTCTCCTGCCATGCCGCGAATCCCGGCCTCGAACGCGGTCAGGCGTTCAGGCCGGAATCCGCGGTTGCCGTGCAGGTAGATGACGGATCCCAGGCGCTCGACCACGTCCACATCGAAGGGTGTCGGCGCGCGGTTCGCCTGCGAGGCGGCGAGCCAGAGCATCGTGTTCGCACCCGTCTGCAGGGTCAGTCGAAGGTTCGGCAGGGTGATCCAGCCTCGGTAGGGATCGTTCTCGAGCTTCAGGCCGACGATGGCGCGCGCCGAGCGTCCCAACGCGATCGTGTCCTGCGCGAACACGCTGGTCAGCGAGTAGCGCCGGTCCGGCGGCTCGAACCCGAGCGGCAAGGAATTGGTGATGCCGTAGCTGTACAGACGCTGCCCCGCGCCGAAGACGAGCTCGTGCGCGCCGGCT
Organism: Steroidobacteraceae bacterium; assembly: GCA_046347195.1. Classification (GTDB taxonomy): domain Bacteria; phylum Pseudomonadota; class Gammaproteobacteria; order Steroidobacterales; family Steroidobacteraceae; genus TMP-86. Next base: position 73,638 of record JAXMGQ010000004.1, on the reverse strand, counting down.
GCGACCGACTCCTGCAGTTCGAGATCGAAGGTGTGCAGCACGAACGCGATCGAGTAGGGATCGCGGCGCTGTGTCTGGTCCAGGTAGAGCTGGGCGCTGAAGTTCGAGCGTGCGCTGCGGCGCTGCCAGCGTGCGAGCAGGTTCGCGCCGGACACGCGCTGGTCCAGCTCGCTTCCCGAGTCCTCGGAGAGATGATACGCATCGCCCTGCAGGGTGAAGCCCGCATCATCCGCATCGAGCCGGAAGCCCGCCTGTCCGGCCGACCATCCGTCGCGTGCGCGTGTTCCGCCGGACTGGTACTGCGCGTCGTGCCGGGAACCCTTCGCATACACGCGAAGCGCCGCGCCCGAGGACGCAGTGAAGCCGGCGCGCGCGGCGAGGCCGCGCTGCTGGCTGCCGGCCAGCGCATCGATCACCACCGAGCGGCTCTCCGCGGCCGGTCGCGTGATGACGTTGATCACGCCGTTGACGGCGTTCGCACCCCACAGGGTCCCGCCGGAGCCGCTGATCACCTCGATCCGGTCGATGTCCTCCAGCATGAGGTCCTGCGCGTCCAGGTAGATGCCGGAGAACAGCGGGTTATAGACGCTGCGGCCGTCGATCAGCATCAGCAGCTTGTTCGAGAAGTACTGCAGCTCGGGCTGGTCGCCGAAGCCGCGCGCAGAGAGGGTCCAGGTGCGCGCATCGCGCTGCGTCACCAGCAGGTTCGGTGCGAGCCGCAGCGCCTGCGCCAGGCTCGTCGCACCGGAACGGGCGATCTGCTCGCGCGTGATCACGTAAAGGCTCGCGGCAGCCTCGCCCAGCGACTCGGGCAGCTTCGATGCCGAGGTCACCTCGACGCTCGACAGGTCCGCAAGACTCATGCGTGAGAGCGCATCGACCTCGTTGCCGGCGGATGCGCGACAACGCTGTGCAACCGGCAACAGCAGCACGACGATCAGCAGCGATGGCGCGACGCGCCGACCCGTCATGTCGATGACCTCATGCGGATGATGGATCCTTGCGGGGGAAGGCGATCGCGAGATGATCGCGTTGTCCGGTTGAGCGTTCACCGATAAACTTCGCGCACTGGCGAATGGCGTGTCAAGAACGCCGCGGCGGCTGCAATCCGCTGGAAAATTTACACACGGCGCAGGTGATGGACGGGACCGACGGTGCACGATGGCATGAGTGGGCGCTGCGCGGTGCGGTGGTGCAGCGCTGCCGCCGTGCCTGGCTGCACGATCTGCGCGGCGGACTGCAGGTCCTGACCAGTGGCTTCGAATTGCTGCGCCGCGCCGCCGGCAATGCCGCGACGGATGCCGCCACGGTGGAGAAGGCCTCGCAGTTCTGTCGCCGGGCGCTGTCCGCGCAGGAGGGGATCATGGAACAGACGTTGCGATCCATCGCCGGTGCCGGAGCGCAGGCCGAGGCCGTGTTGCTGGAGGAACTGGCGGGTGAGGCCGTGAGCTTCCTGCAGAACGATGCCATCGCCCACGGCGCCCGGCTGTCGCTCGAGCCCGGCAGCAGCGCGAGCGTGCACACGCAGCGCGACGAGCTGCGGCTGGTGGTGCTCTCACTGCTCGTGCAGGCCATCGATCACGCACCCGCGCAGTCCACCATCAGCCTGCGGGTGGAGACGGTACCACAGGCCGGACTGCGCATTTCCATGCCCCGCTGGCCGGCGCAGGGCGACCTGCATGAGCTCATCCCGCTGGCCGCAGCATCGCTGCTCGCGGCCGGTGGAGGCAGGCTGTCCATCGACACGGGGAGTGCGCGGGACGGTGCGGCGGAGGCGCGGCTCACATGGCCATGATTGCGCGCGCGGAAGGCGAACTGCGCATCCTGTACGTGGAGGACAACGAGCTGATCCGCGAGATGACGAGCGAGCTCCTCAGCCGGCCCGGCCGGCGCGTGGTGCCCGTTGCTTCGGCGGAAGAAGCCATCGCGGAGAGCGAGCGCAACGGCCTCGATGTGCTGATCACCGATGTGAGCCTGCCGCGGATGTCGGGGCTGGACCTCGCGCGCCGGCTCGCGCACCAGCGGCCGCGCCTGCCCATCATCGTGATCACGGGTTACGAGTGGCCGGGTGTGCTCGATGGCTGGGATGCCAATGCCGCCGTCATCTGCAAGCCTGTGGTCTCCGAGCAGGTGGAGCCGCTGATCGAGAAACTGCTCCAGGCAGCGGCGGGATAGAGTCCTACAGCAAGCCTACGGCCGCGCCGACTTCGTGGTGGGCGCTTCTTTCGCAAGATCGCCGTCCCGCGCAAGGACACTTGCCTGAAGTGAGGTTGCCATGATCACGACCGCCGCTGAACATCCGCTGCGATCCAGCGCGACATCCGAGGCCCTCTGGAATGCGGAGTTGCAGCGGCAGCGGCCCTGGTTGCCGTCGCGCGGTCCGCTGGTGGTCGTGGCGCCGTACGCCGATGACGTGGCGCTGGCCGCCGGCGGGCTGCTGCGCTCCTGGGCCGAGGTCGGGTATCCGGCGCGGGTGCTGTGCGTGTGCGAGGGCGCGTTTGCATCCGCCGCGAGCTCGGCGCCCCTGCGCTCGCCGCGCAGCGCATTGCAGATCCTGGGCGGCCAGCATCTCGACTGCGAGATGCTGGGATTCGATGCGGCGACCCTGGAGTCCGAGCGACCGAGGCTCGAGAGCATGCTGCAGGACCGGATCGCCCCTGGCTCCACGCTGATCGCGCCGCTCGAAAGCGACGGAGATCCCGCCCGCGCCACCGTCGGGCGGGCCTGCCGCCGGGTGGCTCGCCAGGGCAACCTCACGCTGGCCCGCTACCCCATCCGCGGCTGGCGCCGGCTGAAGCCCACGGCGTTCCGGGGTGCGGCCTGGGGCCGGTTCGAGCTTCATCCTCGCGTTCTCGCGGTCAAGCGCCTGGCGATCCGCTGCCTGGGAGCCGGCGCGGATCTCGACAGCTTCGAGCGGCCCTATGAGGCCTTCCTGTTGTAGCAACGGTGCTTGTCGCAGGGACGGCGCTTCGCTCAGGGTGTCTGGAGCGCGCGCAGTGCCGCGAGGTGCTTGCGCAGCGTCGGCAGGACCTGCGCCGCGAAGGCACGAAATTCCCGGTCCGTGCCGCGTTCGGCCTCGGCGCGGAACAGGGCGATGGCCTCCTCGTGGGCTTGCACCTGGCCTGCGACGTACTCCTGGTCGGAGAAGGATGCGGTGGGACTGGGGGAGGGTTCCGGCGGGGGCAGGCTCATGCTCTTGGCGTGAGCCAGGCGGCCCAGCCGCTCGTTGCTCAACTCATGATCCTGCCGGAGCATCTGCGCAAGATGCCGGACGCCTTCCATCCTGCTCTGCGTCGCGGCACGCGTTGCGTCGAAGACCTCCTGCTGCCCTGCGCGCGCCGCCGCCACGACGAAGTCACGATCCGAGCCTTGCGCGCCGCGAGGATCGGTCTCCGCGCCGATCGCGAGGGCCGGCAACAGCATCATCCAGGTCCAGTGTGTCGTGATCTTCATGACCTTGGAATCATGAAGCAGCAGCAGCATCGCTGGCTGTCGGTGGATGACCCCGCCTGCCCGTCGGTGCACGACGGCGCTGGTGCTCGCGGCGCGGCGCGCTGGGCGCTTCTTGCATTCCCACCGGCGATCGCTCCGGACGCCGACACACGCCAACCCGAACGCGGCAGACGATTGAACATATGAAGGTCCTGCGGGTCGTCGAGCACGAGGATGGAAGCTGGTGGATCCGCGGGGGCTGGAGCCTCGCGAACGGACCTTATCGTCGCCCGGGACAGTTGCTCGCGGTGGCCAGTGACCTGCTGCTGGATGTGACCGAGTGGCGCATCGAAGTGGTCGATCGTCGCGGCGGGCCTCTCGCCTGCTACAGCAGCGAGACGATCGATGCCGCTGCGCTGTCGCACGCGGATCCTGCGAACCGCTGGCACGAGGTTCCCCCGCGCGGCGGCCGGCGCCCACCCGCCGATGACCACCTCGCCAGGGCCTGAGGGCGAGATCCATGCAGCGCGCCGTCTGGCAGGGTGCCATCTCCTTCGGACTCATCCACGTGCCCGTGGAGATGTTCACCGCCTCGCGTGATTCCTCCCTCGGCCTGCACCTGCTCGACAGCCGGGATTTCGCACCGGTGGGCTATCAGCGCATCAACAAGAACACGGGCAAGGAAGTCGCCTGGGAGCGCATCGTCAAGGGCTACGAGTACGAGAAGGGCCGCTACGTCGCGCTCTCGGACGCGGACTTCCGGCATGCCAACGTCAAGGCGACGCAGACCATCGACATCGCCACCTTCACCTGCGCCGGCGACATCGACCCGGTCTACTTCGAGACGCCCTATTACCTGGCGCCCGGCAAGGGAGGGGACAAGGTCTACGTCCTGTTGCGCGATGCGCTCGAGGAGACGGAGAAGGTGGCCATCGCCACGCTCGTGATGCGGGGGCGCCAGCACCTGTGCGTGGTCGCCCCCCGCGAGCGGGCGATGATGCTGCTGACGCTGCGCTTCGAGGACGAGGTGCTGCCGCCGGAGGTGGTGAAGTCCCGTCTCCCTGCCGGCAAGGGGTCGCGCGTGCACGCGGCGGAGCTCACGATGGCGCGCCGCCTGGTCAACGAGATGACCGGCGAATTCCGCCCGTCGGAGTTTCACGATACCTATCGCGACGACTTGATGCGGCGCATCCGCGAGAAGGTCCGCAAGGGCCAGACCCACGACCTGGCGGGGGAGCCCGAGGGCGTGCAGCAGCCACCCAAGGCCCAGGTCATCGACCTGATGCAGGCCTTGCGTGACAGCCTGAAGGGAAACGGACGGCGGGCCCGCAAGCGCGCCTGACCTCTCGCGCGCGGCTCGCCTGCGCACGTGTCGGCGTCCACCGACCCGCGATCCTGGTCCATGTCCATGGCTGTTCCGGGGGCACCGCACGTACGGTGAAATCCTCGTCATCCGGCGAAGGGAGCACTGCAATGGGCAAATATTTCCTGGCATGGATACTCGGCGTACCGGCCGCAGTCCTCGTCATCATCTATCTGATCATGCACTGAGCGGCGCAGGTGCCCTCACACAAGAGGAATTTCGTCATGAGTATTTCGACCATCCTGATCATCGTGCTGCTGCTGTTGCTGGTCGGCGCGGTGCCGGCCTGGCCCTACAGCACCGGCTGGGGATACTTCCCCAGCGGCATCCTCGGGGTCGCGCTGGTGGTGGTGGTGATCATGCTGCTGGCCGGCCGGCTGTAGCAGGGCGGCTGTCGCGGCCGATCCGGCCGGCCGGCGCGGCGCATTCGCCGCGCATTCCGGGCCTCGCTCCTCAGGGCGCCTTGATCCGCAATTCGTTGTGCACGTCCTGCACGCCTTCCACCTGCGAGGCAACCCGGCCGGCTTCGGATTTCTCCGCCGCATCGTCGACGAAGCCGCTGAGTTGCACGACCCCGCGCAAGGTGTCCACGTTGATCTGCCGGGCCTTGGTGACGGGGTTGCCGACCAGCGCCGCCTTCACCTTGGTGGTGATGACGGTGTCGTCGAGCTTCACGCCCACCGTCGTGTCGGTGGATCGGACCTCGAGATTGTTCTGCACGGCATGCACGCCACCGGTGCCGCGCGCGAGCTCCGCGGCGCGATCGCGCTCGGCGCCACTGGCGACGAAGCCGCTGAGTTGCACGGTGCCCCGGAAGGTCTCGACCTCGATCTGCCGGGCCTTGGTCGCCGGATCGCGCACCAGCGCCGCCTTCACCTTGGTGGTGATGACCGAATCATCGATCACCTCTCCCGGCGCTTCCCGTGTGCGGGTGGCGGCGCAACCCGCCGCGGTGAGGAGCAGGAGCGTCGTGATGAGGCGGCGACGCCACCTCGGGACAGGCTGATGCATGGACGTGGACCTCTCTGTGATGTTGGTTGCGAGGACCGGATCACCTCGCGAAAGTTGCAATCGATATGCCAGCGCCGTCGCCGCAGGGAATCGTCGGAAGGAATTACACGGTGTCCCGGCCCAGGAGCATCAGGCAGTTGCAACTCCGTGTAGGACGAACACCTACAGGGAACTACAAGGATTCCGAATGCAGCTTCAGTACCCCTCGAATGGCTCCTCCCGCCCCGTGCGGGAAGAATTGAGCCCGCCCGATGTAATCATTACAGCCGTCTTCCGCTACAGGAGTCTTCGTCGCATGAACGCCACCGCACACGAGGTTTCGACCGGTTCCATTGCCGTTCCGAACGGCTCGGTGATGCTCGGGGAATCCCCTGCCATGCAGGAAGTACACCGGCTGATCGAGCGCGTCGGTCCCACCGAGGCCAGCGTGCTGATCACCGGCGAGAGCGGGTCGGGCAAGGAACTCGTGGCGCAGCTCATCCACGCGTGCAGCCAGCGCGCCAGCGGGCCATTCGTGGCGATCAACTGCGGCGCCATACCGGCAGGGCTCATCGAGGCCGAGCTGTTCGGCTATGAGAAGGGCAGCTTCACCGGCGCCGGCCGCGCGCACGCCGGCGTCTTCGAGCGGGCGGAAGGGGGCACGCTGTTCCTCGATGAGATCACCGAGATGCCGCTGGACATGCAGACGCGGCTGTTGCGCGTCCTCGAGACCCACAGGTTCTACCGGGTGGGCGGCATCAGCGAGATCGACAGCGACGTGCGTGTCATCGCCGCCTCGAACCGCTGTCCGCTGAAGGCCGTGCAGAAGGGACAGCTGCGCGAGGACATCCTGTACCGGCTGGCCGTGTTTCCCGTGAGCGTGCCGCCCCTGCGTGAACGGGGCGAGGACATCCTCGTGCTCGCGGACCATTTCCTCGCCGGCCTGAATGCCCGGGACGGTGCGGGCAAGCGCTTCTCCGCGAATTCGCGCGCCATGCTCACGCAACACAACTGGCCGGGCAACGTGCGCGAGCTCAAGAACTGCGTCGAGCGCGCCTACATCCTGTGCGACGCTGAGCTCGAGCTCGCACCGCTGATCTCGGAGTCGCGCTCCACCGAGCAGGCCGGCCGGCTGGAGATCCGGGTCGGCGCGAGCATCGATGAGGTGGAGCGCTCGCTCATCGAAGCCACGCTGCAGCATTTCCGCGGCAACAAGCGTCGGACGGCCGACACCTTGGGGTGCAGCCTGAAAACGTTGTATAACAAGCTACACGTCTACGCGCAGGCCGAGCAGACCCAGCAGCTCGTGAACAGCTGATGCAGGACCTCGACCCTGAAGCTAAGGGAGTTTGCAGTGCTGAGGATATTGATTGCTGATGATCATGCGGTGGTGCGGGCCGGCCTGCGCCAGTTCCTGGAGGGCGATCCGAAGCTCAAGGAAATCGGCGAGGCGGCCAGTGGCAGCGAGACGCTCGACAAGCTGCGTGCAAAGGAGTGGGACCTGGTCCTGCTCGACATCTTCATGCCGGACCGCAGCGGGCTGGACATCCTTCGCCACATCCAGCTCGGACACCCCAAGGTCAAGGTGCTCGTCCTTTCCGGACTCCCGGAGCAGCAGTACGCGGTCAACGTCCTGCGTGCCGGCGCCAGCGGATACCTGGCCAAGGACAGTGCCCCCGAGGAACTGCTGAGGGCGGTCCAGACCGTGCTGGCCGGCCGCCGCTACGTGAGCGCGGCCCTGGCGGAGCTGCTGGTCGCCGATCTCGATGGCGACCCCGACAAGCCGCTGCACACCCGGCTCTCGACGCGCGAGTTCCAGATCTTCTGCAAGCTCGCCGGCGGGCGCGGTGTATCCGAGATCGCAAACGAACTGTCGCTGAGCGTGAAGACGGTGAGCACCTACCGCAGCCGGATCCTCGAGAAGATGAGCTTCAAGTCCAATGCGGATGTCACCTCCTACGCGCTGCGCAATGGCATCATCCAGTAACCCCCCGAAGTGCTGTAGGAAGTCGCTGACACTGCTTTGTGCGGTGGTTCGCGGTCCTCGCCTGCATGCCTGACACACACTGGCGATCATGAGCCGGCGGGCAATCCCGTGACCTTACAACCCATCCCGTTGAACTGGAACGTACCTTGAACGTCCTGCTCGTCGAGGACTCCCGGGTGCTGACCGAGAGACTTTCGGAGGTCATCAGCCAGACGGCCGCCGTCAACCTCATCGGCTCGGTGGACAACGAGGCCGATGCCGTGGCACGCGTGCATCGCGAGAACGTGGACGTGATGATCCTCGACCTGCACCTGAAGCAGGGCACGGGCTTCGGCGTGCTGCGTGCGCTCGCCAAGGTGGCGGTGAGGCCCAAGGTCATCATCCTCACGAACTACGACCTGCCGGAGTACAAGCGCGCGGCCCTGGCCCTCGGGGCACGCTATTTCCTGGACAAGGCCCGGGACTACGATCGCATCCCCGAAGTGCTCGGCGAGATCTGTGACGACCCGGGCGCCGGCGCAACACCTTCGGGCTGATGCGCAGTTGACGTAATCTCTGCCTTCCTGCCGAAACTTCTACACCGCCTCCGCCATCCCTGACGAGCCCTGCTCCAGGCGGCGCGCCGGCTGCGCGATTCGCCGCTGGCATGCGGCTTGCTCCTCTTCCCTCAAGGGTCGCCTCGCGATCGTCATCGGCTGGAGTGCAACATGAACTGGGATCGGGTACAGGGGAACTGGAAGCAATTCAAGGGACGGGTCAAGCAACAGTGGGGAAAGCTGACCGACGACAATCTCGATGTCATCGACGGCCACCGCGACGTGCTGGCCGGCAAGATCCAGGAGTCGTATGGCATCAGCAAGGATGAGGCGGAGCGCCAGATCAGCGCCTGGGAGCGATCGATGAAGGACGATGACGCGGATGCGCGCCGGATGCAGAAGATAGCCGCAAGACGCCCCCGCGCCTGCATCCTTCAGGCGCCGGGGGCGGCGGGCAGCAGTTCCTGCGCTTCGCGCTCCGGATCGACGATGGCGGCGAGCGGCACGCGGGCACTGACCACCGCGCCGCGCGACAGGTTGGCGATGGAGAATTTTCCGCCCAGGGATTCGATGCGGTGACGCATGGCGGCGAGGCCATGCGACCCCAGTGAACGCAACCGGTCGGGACTGAGGCCGCGACCGTCATCCGAGACCTGCAGCACGAGCTGCCCATCCACCAGTTCCACCGCGACGTCGAAGGTCGTCGCCGAGGCGTGCTTGAGGATGTTGGTGAGGGCTTCCTGAACGGTGCGGAAGATGGCGATGGCGGCCGGTGGCCGCAGCGGCAGCTCTTCCTCCGGGTAGCTTTCCGAGCTCGCGAGGCCGGAGCGGGTCGCCGCCTCCTTCACCAGCCAGCGGAGCGCGGAGAACAGGCCCATGTTGTCCAGCAGTGTCGGGCGCAGATCCTCGACCACCCGGCGCTTGAGGTTGACGCCTGCGGTGAGCGAGTCCTGGATGCGCCTGAAGCGGCCGAGGATCGCGGGATCGTCGGTGGGGAGCTTGCGCTCCAGCCAGGACAGGTCCATGCGGGCGGAAACCAGCAGCCCGCCGAGTTCATCGTGCAGCTCGCGCGACAAGGCGTACTTCTCCTGCTCGGAGATCTCCTGCAGGTGGGTGGACAGGGCCGCGAGTTCCTGTGTGCGCGTTGCCACCTCGCTCTCCAGCTCCCGCTTCTGCGCCACGAGCTCGGCCGCCTGTCGTGAGCGCAGGCGCAGGTCGGAGACCACGAGCCCGATGGCGAGCAGCACGAGCAGGACGTTCAGCACCGCACCGGCCCCGGTGATCCAGCGTGACAGCAGCAGATCCGAGTGCCAGTGCTCGGTGGCGGCGTGACGTTCGCGCGATTCACGGTCGCGCAGCGCGCCCACCCGGTTGCGCAGGTCATCCATGTAGCGCTGGCCCGCGCCGGTGCGCAGCAGCTCCATCGCCGCCTCGGGGCCGCGGGTGCGTGCCAGGGCCAGGGTGGAATCGAGCTCCCCCATCTTCATGCCGGTGGCGAGCCGCAGCTGGCGGACCTGCTCCAGGGCGGCAGTGTCCTGCCGGTAGGCAATGCGGATCTCGTTGAGAAGCCGATCCGCGCCACCGCCTTGCGGTAAGGGAGCAAATCATTTTCGTTCCGAAGGTGATGAGGTAGCCACGCTGCGCGGTTTCCGCATTCTCGGCGCTCGTTCATGTAGGCGGCGAGGAGCTGTTCGCGCTGGTCGGATTGCTGGACGCGGACGTTCGCGAGCTCGAGCCGGGCCTGTCCCTCGGTGGCCAGCAGGAACAGGCCCGCGAGGAAGGCGATGAGCATCACGGGCAGCAGCAGCAGCGTCCAGTGGCGGTTGCGCTCGAAATACACGCCGAGGAGCTTCATGGCGGGGAGTGTGGGCAGCCTCATGGTGGTTGTCCAGCGCGGGCCGAACTGCCCTGTCAACCGGCCGGTGAGCGAGATTCCTACAGGGGCCGGCGCGGGGTGCCGACGGCAGGCACATGCTGCCCTGCGCACACTGGCTTCCTCGACATTGCGCTTTAAGGAGAAAGGGTTATGCTTCACTACGCTGTCGTTTTCTTCGTCATCGTTGATCCTGGCAAATCTTCGGCTTCGGTGGCATTGCCGCCGGTGCGGCCGGCATCGCCAAGATCCTGTTCTTCGTGTTCCTGATCGGCGCCTTGATCACCTTCCTGTTCAGTGTCACGCGCCGGGTTTGATTTCCCGCGGTTCGACCCCATTTCCCGCACTGCAACCGACCTACCCGCAAGGAGTTCCACCCAGATGGAAAGCACATACGATGCCACCATGAACCAGGCCCGCAACGGCCGCAACCTCAAGGAAGAAGTGGCCGAACGGGCCCGCAACCTGAAGGATGCCGCGAGCGGTGAGTTCAGGAACCTGATCGACGACGTCGAGGAACTCGTGTCGCGGGTCTCGGATGTCAAGGATCCGGAGATCGCACGCATCCGCGACCGGCTGCGTGATGCGGTGTCCTCCGCGCGGGATGCCATCAACGACGGTGCCGACAAGGTCCGTCGCCAGGCACAGGCCGTGGCGGGCAGCACCGACGATCTCGTGCGCGAGAATCCCTGGCAGGCGCTCGGCGTCGCCGCGTTGGTGGGAATCGCCATCGGCTTCCTCGCGGCGCGTCGTTCCTGACCGGTCCATGAAGGCATGGTGGACGCTTCCGCAAGCGCTGCCCATCCTGCTTCGGCATCTCCTTGCCTACGCGGAACTGGCCGAGGAGGACCTGCTGAAGTTCCAGCAGCGCGCGACGCGCCGTTTGATCGCGCTCGTCGTCGCGCTGCTGGGCGCCGTCTTCACGCTGCTGATGATCTGCGTCGCGGTGATCGCCGCCGCATGGGACACGCCCTACCGCATGTGGGTCATCCTCTCGATGCTGGCCGTGTTCGCCTTGATCACGCTGGCGGGACTGGTGATGTCCCTGTCGCGGGGCAAGTCAGAGGAGACCCTGCTCGCGCACGTCGCCCGGGAATGGCGGCAGGACCGGGCATTGCTGGAACGGCTGCTCGGCCCGGACGAGCCGCCGCCGGCGGCGCCACGGGATGCGGCACGGACATCACCACCGCCCTCTTCGCCGCCGCCCTCCCATGATGAACAGCCCCGGGACTACGCATGACTCCTGTCGATGATCATCCGGAACAGGCGTTGCGCGGTTCGAGCCCGGTGCGCGAACCTCCGCAGGTGCGCCTGGCGCGCTCCCGCGCCGAATTGCTCGAGCTGTTCGAGCCTTCGCCAGGAGAGGGCCAGGAGGCGCGGCGGGGCGGCAACGGCCATTTTCCGCGCAGCGCCACCATGCGCTTCTTCAGCCGTGGACAGGGTACGGGGGGCATGCTCGTCATGCTGCTGGCGCTGTTCGCCCTCTCGCCAACCAAGGCATTGCGCCTGCTTCGAATGCTTCCCCTCAACACGATCTCCAGGATCGTGATCGCCAGACTCATCAACGCTCGAGGAGCCAAGCCATGAATACTGCCCAACCGCTGCAGGGCGAGCCGGCCGCGACGCCCTTTCTCAGCGATGTCAACGAACTCCGCCAGCGCGCCCGCCAGCACATCGAACAAGGCGCGGTCACGCCCAGCTACAGCGCCAACAAGCAGACCGTGCTGAAGATCCTGAACGAGGCGCTGGCCACCGAGCTGGTCTGCGTGCTGCGCTACCGCCGTCACTACTTCATGGCCGAAGGGTTGCTGGCGGAAGCGATCAAGCAGGAGTTCCTGCAGCACTCCCAGGAGGAGCAGGAGCACGCCGACAAGATCGCCGAGCGCATCGTGCAGCTCGGCGGCGAACCCGACTTCAACCCCGAAGGGCTGACGATGCGCAGCCACTCCGAATACCAGGCGGGAACCGATCTCGAGTCGATGATCCGCGAGGACCTGGTGGCCGAGCGCGTGGCCATCGAGTCCTATCGCGAGATGATCGCCTTCCTGAAGGATCACGACCACACCACGCGGCGCATCCTGGAGCATATCCTCGCCGTCGAGGAGGAGCATGCCGAGGAGCTGTCCAGCATGTTGAAGAACCTCGCCGCGCAGGCCCGGGGCCGCGCCGGAGCCAGAAGCTGATCTCATCGATCGCGGCGAACCGGATCGCCGGATCGCCGGGCCGCCGGGCCGCCGGGCGGCAAAGCATCAGCCGAGGATGATCTCGATGTGATGCGTGCGCCCGTCCTCGAAGACGGGCAGCAACGCGCGGGTGGCAGGGGCCGTATGCACGGCGCCACCATCCACCGTCACGGAGCGGATCCCGCGGTTCACGCCCTGCGGATTGCTGATGTGGATGAGATGGCGCGTGTCCCCGCGCTGGTAACTCACCCTGTACCCGGTCCATCGGCGCGGGATGCAGGGCTCGATCGAGATCTGCCGGTCGAGCACCTCGAAGCCCAGCAGGCCCTCGAGCGCCGTCCGGTACAGCCAGCCCGCGGAACCGGTGTACCAGGTCCATCCGCCGCGACCCTCGTGGCCCGGCGCCGTGTACAGGTCGGCGCACAGCACATAGGGTTCCACCTTGTAGCGGTCCATGCGTTCCGCGGTATCGGCGTGGTGAACCGGATTGATCATCGAAAGCAGCTCGCCGGCGCGATCGCCATCGCCGAGCCGGGTGAAGGCCAGCACGCTCCACACGGCGCCATGGGTGTACTGCCCGCCATTCTCGCGCAGGCCCGAGGGATACCCCTTCACGTAACCAGGATCGTGCGCGCTGCGATCGAAGGCCGGCGTGAACAGGCGGATGAGGTCGTGCTCACGGTCCACCAGCCGTGCATCGACCTCGTCCATGGCGCGCGCCACGCGGGCCTGGTCCGCGGCGCCGCTGATCACGCCCCAGGACTGCGCGATGGAATCGATGCGGCACTCATCGCTCTGGCTGGAACCCAGCGGCGCACCGTCATCGTAATAGCCGCGCCGGTACCATGCTCCGTCCCAGGCCTCGCGCTCCACCGCCGCGGCCAGGCGCGCGGCGTGCTCCCGCCAGCGTGTCGCGCGCGCGGTGTCGCCGCGACCTTCGGCCACCGGCGCGAAGGCCAGGAGCGTGGCGTTCAGGAACCAGGCCATCCAGGTGCTCTCGCCGCGTCCTTCGGCGCCGACGCGGTTCATGCCATCATTCCAGTCACCGGTGCCGAACAGCGGCAATCCGTGCGGGCCGACGGAGAGGCTGATGTCCAGTGCGCGCGCGCAATGCTCGTACAGGCTCGCCGAGGTGCCGGACAGCGGCGGTATGGTCACTTCCTCGTGCTGGTCGGACCGGAGCGCAGGTCCGCCGAGGAAGGGCAGGTCTTCCTCGAGCACGCCTTGGTCGGCGGTCACCCGCAGGTAATGCAGCGTGACGTAAGGCAGCCAGATGCGATTGTCCGCGATGCGCGTGCGGACGCCGAGGCCGGAGGAGGGCAGCCACCAGTGCTGCACGTCGCCGGGTTCGAACTGCCGGGCCGCGGCGGCGAGCAGGTGCGCACGCGTGATCGACGGGTGCGTGGCGCACATCGTCATCACATCCTGGAGCTGGTCACGGAAGCCGTAGGCTCCGCTCGCCTGGTAGAAGCCGGCGCGTGCCCAGATGCGACAGGCAAGGGTCTGGTACAAGAGCCAGCGGTTGAGCATCAGGTCGAGCGCGGGTTCCGGCGTCGTCACCTGCACCGTGCCGAGCGTGCGATCCCAGAAGGCCCGTACCGCCGCGAGCTGTGCGTCGGTGCCTGCCGGGCGGTAGCGGCGCACCAGCTCGCGCGCCTCGGACTCCGAGGCCGCATCGCCGAGCAGGAACACGAGGTCCCTGCGCTCGCCCGGGGCGAGGCGGATCTCACACTGCAGGGCCGCGCAGGCATCGAATCCCCCACCCACGCGCCCGGACAGGCGGTGATGCCCGAGCAGCGCCCGCGGCGCCGACAGGCTGCCGTGACGGCCCAGGAATTCGCTGCGGTCCGTCGTGAATCTCTCCTGCAGTCCTCCCATGTCGAAGAAGGCGATGCGCCCGGGAAAGCCCGTGTTCCAGGGATTGCGTGCCCACAGCGCGCCGCTGTCCGCATCCCGCTCCGTGAGCAGGTGCAACGCGGTCTTCTGACGTTGATCTCCCAGCACCCAATCCAGGTAGCCGGTGACGGACAGGCGCCGCGGTCGGTCCGAGCGGTTGGTGAGGCGCAGTCGCGAGATCTTCACGGCATCCTGCAGCGGCACGAACTGCAGCAGTTCGGTGTCGATGTCCTGCGCCTGCACGTCGAAGCGGGAGTATCCCTGTCCGTGCGAACAGCCGAAGCGCAAGCCAGGGTCCTGCACCGGCAGGGCGGTGGGGCACCAGAGGGCGCCGCTGTCCAGGTCCTGGAGGAAGAAGGCCTCGCCCGGTGGCTCGCTGACCGGGTCATTCGACCAGGGCGTGAGCTGGTACTCGCGGGAGTTCACCGAGTAGGTGTTGCCGGCGCCCATGGCCGAGACCAGGAAGCCGAAATGCGGATTGGCGATGACGTTGACCCAGGGTGCCGGCGTCACCTGGCCGCCGCCGAGTTCGCAGCGGTATTCCTCGCCGCCGGCGCTGAATCCGCCCACGCCGTTGAAGAACTGCAGTCCTGCCGGGGAGGCGCTGCGGTCCGCCACCGGCCGCGTGGCCTGCAGCGTGGCCTGCTGCGCGGCGGAAGTTCGCGGATCCGGCGGCAGCCGCCCCGCATCGGTGTGCTCGAGCAACTCGCCCAGGGTCGAGCCTTCCGCCAGCAGCACGACGCGCGCGGCGGCCTGCATCAGCGCGCGATTGGCGGCGGGCACCTTGGCGGCATCGAGCAGGAAGATGCGGCCCCGGCCGCCCGATGCGCCGGCGCGCTGCTGCACATCGCGGGCTTCCTCGAGCAGCGCCGCGCCCAGCGTGTCGCCGGCGGCGGGGCGCTCATCGAGCACGAGCAGGTCCAGGTCGAGACGCTTCGCGCGGCAGTACTCGAAGGCGCGCATCGTTTCGCGCACGCAGGCCGCGCCCGCGGAGCTTGCCAGTCGGAGAAGCACGATGGGCACATCGCCGGAGATGCCATGCGCCCACAGGAGCGGCGCGCCATCGCGATTGGCCGCGAGCAGCGCGGCCGGTGCGCGCAGTGCCGGGTTGGCATACAGCACGGCATTGGCGAGCTGCTGGAAGGTACGCGCCCGCGGCCCGTCGATGTGCCCTTCGGAATGCCCGGCGCGGGCCCGTTCGGCCGCCAGCCGCAGGACCTCTGCCGCGCAACCCGGCGCGCGCAGCCGCCGTGCCAGGTCCAGCAAGGCCTCGCGCGTGGGTGCCACCAGGGTCCAAAAGGCCACCTTCGCCACCGCGCCTGGCGCGATGCGCAGGCGCTGCCGCAGGCACAGCACCGGGTCGAGCACCGTGCCGGTGCTGCCTGACAGGGGAGTCGCCGCCGCGAGCGCCTCGGGCTGGCGCAACGTGCGGCCGCGGCCGATGAAACGGGCGCGGTCGGATTCGAACTGCACCCCGCCTTCGACGTCGATGCCCGCAGCGGCCTCGGTGTTGCAGAGCTGCGCCGCCCACAACGACACTTCCGCCGGGTCGCGTGGCCGGCGCCGGGCGAGCAATGCGCCCTCCGCGGCGGACCACTCGGTCTGCACGAACATCTTGGAGAAGGCGGGATGCGCCGCGTCGGCCGCCGGCGGCGCCAGGGCCATCTCCTGGTAGCTGGTGAGCTCGATGGTCAGGGGAATGCTGCCCTGATTGCCGATCTCCACCCAGCGCAGTTCGGCATCCTCGCGCGGCGACACGACGATGGTCTGCCGCGTGAGGACCTCGCCATCGCGCCGCTCGATGATCACGCCGTCCTCGCGAAACTCCGCGCGATACGCATCCGCTTCGATGCCCACCGGCTGGAATCCCGCCGACCACACCCGTCCGCTGCCGGCATCGCGCAGGTAGAGGAAGGAGCCCGCATCATCGCAGGTCGGGTCCTCGCGCCAGCGGCACACGGCGAGGTCGCGCCAGCGCGAAAAGCCGCTGCCCGCCGCGCTGACCATGACGGTGTAGTGGCCGTTGGACAGCAGGTGAGCGCGCGGGCTCTTCTGGCGGGCCGAATCGAACCGGCGGGCGCCGGCCGCGGAAGCCTCATCGCCGGCGGGGGGCGCGATCGTCGGTCGTTCGGCCATGTGCAGTGGGGCTCCTTCAGGCGCTGGGTGGAAGGGCGGGACGACGCAGTAGGCGTACCGCGGCGATCACGGTGCCGGTGGCCATCAGCGCGACGCCCAGGAGCGAGGCCCACGGAAGCATCTCGAGGCAGGTGAGGCCGGCGAGCCAGAGCACGACGCCGAGCAGTACGCCGTCGCGGCGCTGCTGGCCGAGGCGGATCTGCTCACGCAGCTCGAGCAGTTCGTTCGAATGGACGGAGAGCGCGAAGCGCCCCTCGGCCGCCTCCCGCGTCACGTGCTGGAACACCTGCGGCAGGAGCTTCGCGCTCTGCAACAGGTCGGGCAGCTGCTGGCGCAGCCGCTTCGCCATGGTGATGGGGCTGATGCGCTCGCGCATCCACTCGCGCAACACCGGCTGCGCCGTCTTCCACAGGTCGAGCTGCGGATAGAGCTGGCGGCCCAGTCCCTCGATGTTCAACAGCGTCTTCTGCAGCAGGATGAGCTGCGGCTGGAGCTGCATGTCGAAGCGCCGCGCGGTCTCGAACAGCCGCAGCAGCACCTGTCCGAAGGAGATCTCGGCCAGCGGCTTGTTGAAGATGGGTTCGCAGACCGTGCGCACCGCGGATTCCAGCTCATCCAGCCGGGTCTCGCGCGGCACCCAGCCGGATTCGATGTGCAGCGAGGCGATGCGGCGGTAATCGCGCTCGAAGAAGGCGAGAAAATTCTCGGCGAGGTAGTGCTGGTCGCGCTCCTGCAGGGTGCCGACGATGCCGAAGTCCACCGCGGCGTAACGCGGATTCGCCGGGTCATCGACCTGCACGAAGATGTTGCCCGGGTGCATGTCGGCATGGAAGAAGTTGTGCCGGAACACCTGCGTGAAGAAGATCTCCACGCCGTTCTCGGCCAGCCTTGCGATGTCGGTGCCACGGGCGCGCAGTTCGTCGATGCGGCTGATGATGATGCCGTGGATGCGCTCCATCACCATGACGTCCCGGCGGCACAGGTCCCAGTACACCTGCGGCACGTACAGGAGCGGGGAGCCGGCGAAGTTGCGCTTGAGCTGCGCGGCGTTGGCCGCCTCGCGCATCAGGTCGAGCTCGTCGAAGACGGTCTTCTCGTATTCGCGCACCACCTCGCGCGGCCGCAGGCGCCAGGCGCCGGCCCAGTAGGTTTCCGCCAGGCCGGCCAGCGCGTGCAGCACGTCGATGTCGCGGCGGATGACCTCGTGCATGCCGGGCCTCAACACCTTCACCACCACCTCGACGCCGTCCTTGAGGCGGGCGGTGTGCACCTGCGCGATCGAGGCGGCGGCGACGGGCGTCGGGTCGAAGCCATCGAAGAACCGGTCCACCGGACCGCCGAGGGCGGACTCGATGGCTGCCTGGGCCTCTGCGCCCGGGAAAGGCGGCACTCGGTCCTGGAGCTTGGCGAGTTCATCGGCGATGTCGGGCGGCAGGAGGTCCCGCCGCGTCGACAGCGCCTGGCCGAACTTGACGAAGATGGGTCCGAGCTCCTCCAGCGCGAGCCGCAGCCGCTCGCCACGCGACACCCCGCGAATGCGCTGGAACCAGGTCCAGGGCGAGAGCAGCAGCAGGAAGCGGACCGGCCGGAACAGGTGTGTTTCCCGCACGAACTCGTCCAGTCCATGGCGCACCAGCGCACGCTGGATGATGAGCAACCGCCATGCCACCGACAGGCGCATCAGGAACGCGCTCCGCGCCGTCGCTCGAGCAGCGCCAGCCTTGCCTCGGCACGGTCGGTGCCCTCGCGCGCGAGGTCGACGCCGCGCAGGAACTCCTCGAGCTCGGTGCGATTCACGAGGTCACGGCTCTCTTCCACGAGGTATTCGGCGATGTTGCGCCGGCTGCTGTCGAGGGCCTGACGTGCCCAGTCGAGCGCCGCCGTGCCGGCGCGCGACAGCGCGCGGGCCGGTGCATCGCCCAGCAGGCGCACCATCTGCGACTCGACATCGGGCCGCAGCAGGCGGAACAGTTCGCGGAAGCGGTTCGCGACCTCGGCATCGCCGCGAACCTGCACCGCGCTGCCCGCCGAAGGGGTGGCGCTGGCCTGCCGGAACAGGCCGATCATGGCGAGGGGCGTCCCGGAGATCTCCGCCTCGGCGGCTGCCGGTCCGCCCGGTGTGGCCTGCGGGGTCGGATGAACGGCCTGCGTCGGCTCACCGGGTCCCAGCCACAGCCGGCCTCCTTGTACCTCTGCACGCAGGTCGAGCAGCGAGCCGGCGCGTACCCGCATCGAGCGGTTCTCGAGTTGCTGCGCGAGCCGGATGGCGCGCGGGTTTTCCGCGAGGTCGCGGTTCATCATCGCCTCGATCGAGGCCAGCCAGGCCGGCGTTGCACCCACATCACACCTTGTAGCCGCGATGGACTGCGACGATGCCGCCGGTGAGGTTGTGGTAGCGCGCCTGCCCGAAGCCCGCCTCGCGCATCATGCCGAGCAGGGTTTCCTGGTCGGGATGCATGCGGATGGACTCGGCGAGGTAGCGGTAGCTGTCGGCATCCTGCGCGACCATCCGGCCGAGCAGGGGCAGCACCTTGAAGGAGTACTGGTCATACAGCGGCGCAAGCCCGGGGGCCACCGGCTTCGAGAACTCCAGTATCAGCAGTTGCCCGGCGGGCTTCAGTACGCGCCGCATGGAGGCCAGCGCCGCCGGCTTGTCGGTGACGTTTCGCAGGCCGAAGCCGATGGTGATGCAGTCGAAGCTGTCATCCGCGAAGGGCAGTCTTTCCGCATCGGCGAGCGCGCAATGGATGGTGCCCGCGCAGCCCGCATCGATGCTGCGGTCCCGGCCCACGGCCAGCATGGCGGGGTTGATGTCGGAGAGCACGACGCGGCCCGACTTGCCCACCTGGCGCGCCATGCCGATGGCAAGGTCGCCCGTGCCCCCGGCCACATCGAGCGCGCTTCCCCCCGGCGACAGCCCGGTGAGTGACAGCGTGAAGCGCTTCCAGAGCCGGTGGACGCCGAGGGACATGAGGTCGTTCATGATGTCGTAGCGGCTGGCCACGGACTCGAACACCTGCCGCACCCGGCCTGCCTTTTCACGCCAGTCGACGGTCTGGAAGCCGAAATCCGTGGTGCGCGGCGTCTCGTTCATGACGACAAGGGTATCGCGTTCGGGACCCTGCCGCCTACCGTCCCTGTCGCCTGCCGTTCCCCGCGCCCCGTCCCCGGCGCACGCCGCCCCGCGCGTGGGCCGGGATCAGCGGGGGTGGCCCGCGGCCGCGCAGCGCTCCAGGTACCGCGCCCAGTTGGCATCCTGATCGCGTCCCAGTTCGTGCAGGTAGCGCCAGGTGTACAGGCCGGTATCGTGCCCGTCGTCGAACACCAGGCGCACGGCATAGTTGCCGGTGGGCTCGACCGCGCGGATGCCCACCGACTGCTTGCCGAGCTGCAGGACCTCCTCTCCGGGCCCGTGGCCGCGCACTTCGGCGGACGGGGAATACACCCGCAAGTATTCGAAGGGCAGCGAGTAGCTCTTGCCGTCGTCGAAATCCACCTCGAGCACACGCGAGGCGGTGCGCAGGCGGATGGCCAGGGGTTGCGGGGTGCTCATCGGTGACTCACAGGATGTAGCGCGACAGGTCCTGGTTGCGCACCAGTTCGCCCAGGCTCGCATCCACGTAGGCGCGATCGACGCGCACCTGCGTACCGCTCCGGTCCGCCGCATCGAACGAGACGCTCTCCAGCAGGCGCTCCATGACGGTGTGCAGGCGGCGCGCGCCGATGTTTTCGGTGCGCTCGTTCACCTCGAAGGCGGCCTCGGCGAGGCGCTGCACGCCCTCGGCGGTGAACTCCACCGCGACGCCCTCGGTGCCGAGCAGCGCCGAATACTGCTTGCACAGCGAGGCATCGGGCTCGGTGAGGATGCGGACGAAGTCCTGCACCGCCAGCGGCTCGAGCTCCACGCGGATCGGCAGCCGGCCCTGCAGCTCGGGGATGAGGTCCGAGGGCTTGGACATGTGAAAGGCGCCGGAGGCGATGAACAGCATGTGGTCGGTCTTGACGGTGCCGTACTTGGTGTTGACGGTGCAGCCTTCCACCAGCGGCAGCAGGTCGCGCTGCACGCCCTCGCGCGAGACATCGGCCCCCATCGTTTCCTGGCGGCGGGCGATCTTGTCGATCTCGTCGATGAACACGATGCCGTTCTGCTCGGCGTTCTCCACGGCGCGGACCTTGAGCTCCTCCTCGTTGACCATCTTGGCGGCTTCCTCGTCCACCAGCAACTTCATCGCCTCGCGCACCTTGAGCTTGCGCGGGCGCGAGCGCGAGGCCCCCAGATTCTGGAACATGCCCTGGAGTTGCTGCGTCATTTCTTCCATGCCGGGCGGGGCCATGATCTCCACGCCCATGGGCACGGCGCGCAGCTCCACCTCGATGTCGCGATCGTCGAGCTGGCCCTCGCGCAGCATCTTGCGCAGCCGCTGGCGCGTCTCGCCTTCCCGCCGGTTCAGCCGTGTCGGACCGCGGCCGCGGCAGCAGCGCATCCAGCGCGCGCTCCTCGGCCGCATCGGCCGCCCGGTGGCGCACCTTCTCCATCTCCAGCTCGCGGGTCATCTTCACCGAGATCTCGATGAGGTCGCGAACGATGGAGTCCACCTCGCGGCCGACGTAGCCGACTTCCGTGAACTTGGTGGCCTCGACCTTGATGAAGGGCGCCTTGGCGAGGCGCGCGAGGCGCCGGGCGATCTCGGTCTTGCCGACGCCCGTGGGGCCGATCATCAGGATGTTCTTCGGCGTGATCTCGGCGCGCAGGGCTTCGGGCACCTGCTGGCGGCGCCAGCGGTTGCGCAGGGCGATGGCCACGGCGCGCTTGGCGGCCTTCTGGCCGACGATGTGCTTGTCGAGTTCCTCGACGATCTCGCGCGGGGTCATTTGCGACATGGCGGTGAGCCTTGCGTGCCGACGGGCGCCGCTACAGCTCCTCGATGGTGAGGTTGCGGTTGGTGTAGATGCAGATGTCGGCAGCGATGTTCAGCGAACGCTCGACGACCTCGCGGGCCGGCAGGTCGGTGCTGCCCGTCAACGCCAGCGCTGCCGCCTGCGCGAAGCCGCCGCCCGAGCCGATGGCGATGAGGTCGTGCTCGGGTTCGATGACATCGCCGTTGCCGGAGATGACGTAGGTGTTGCCGGCGTCAGCCACCAGCAGCAGCGCCTCCAGCCGGCGCAGGCTCCGGTCGGTGCGCCAGTCCTTGGCCAGCTCGATGGCGGCGCGGGTGAGGTTGCCGAACTTCTCGAGCTTGCCCTCGAAGCGCTCGAACAGGGTGAAGGCGTCCGCCGTGCTGCCCGCGAAGCCGGCGAGCACCTTGCCCTCGAACAGGCGGCGCACCTTGCGGGCGTTGGACTTCATGACGCTCTGGCCGAGCGTGACCTGGCCGTCGCCACCGAGGGCGACCTTGCCGTGGCGGCGCACGGCGAGGATGGTCGTGCCGTAGAAGCGATCCGGATGATGGGTCATGGAACGGGAAATCTTTGGGCGTTGCGGCTGGTTTCAAGCCTGGCGTTTCGCGCGGGGATGCGCCGCATCATACACCTTGGCCAGGTGCTGAAAGTCCAGATGCGTGTAGATTTGCGTCGTCCCGATGTCCGAATGCCCGAGCAGTTCCTGCACGCCGCGCAGGTTCTGGCTCGATTCGAGCAGGTGCGAGGCGAAGGAGTGACGGAACAGGTGCGGATGCACGCGCACGTCGATCCCCTGGCGGCGAGCCCAGAAGGAGATGCGCAACTGCACGGCGCGCGCACCCAGCCGCCGTCCGCCGCGCGCGAGGAACAGGGCCGGCTGGTCTGGCCTTGCGAGGGTTGCACGCTCGGCGAGCCAGTGCCGGAGCGCGG
Source organism: Steroidobacteraceae bacterium (assembly GCA_046347195.1). GTDB lineage: Bacteria > Pseudomonadota > Gammaproteobacteria > Steroidobacterales > Steroidobacteraceae > TMP-86. Next base: position 51,413 of record JAXMGQ010000004.1, on the reverse strand, counting down.
CGATGGCGAGGCGTCCCACGGGCACGATGCGGGTCTTGCTGCCCTTGCCCACCACCCTCACCGTGGCGTCGGCGAGATCCACATGGCCGACATCCAGCCCGACCAGTTCGCCCAGGCGCAGGCCCGAGGAGTAGAACAGCTCCATCACGGCCTTGTCGCGGCTGCCCAGGACATCGCTCGCGCGGAACTCGAGCAGCCGGGCCATCTGGTCGGCATCGAGCGCCGCGGGCAGGCGTTTCGGGGCCTTCGGCGCGCGAACGCCCTGTGCCGGATTGCGCGAGACCAGGCGCTCGCGCTGCAGGTACTCGAACAGCGTGCGGATCGCCGACAGCCGCCGCTGGATGCTGCGCGGCCCGATGCCGCGGCGGTGTTCGCCGGCGGCGTACTCGCGGATGTGGCCATGGTCGACGGTGCGCCAGTTGGCGAGGGAGCGGCGCGCGCAGAAGTGCAGCAGGGTGTCGAGGTCGCGCCGGTAGGCCTGTACGGTGTGCGGGCTCAAGCGGCGCTCGTTGCGCAGATGCGCGAGGAACCGCTCCACCGGCTGGGCCAGTGCCGCCTGCTGTTCGTCACCCATGGCCGGCAAGGCGCGGGCGCTATCGCATCAGCGCGACGCTGACGATCTCGCCGACGCGCACCAGGAAATCGATGCTCATGCCGGGGGTGAACCGCTGCGCATCGCTCGCGCCGATGGCCAGCAGGCCGAGCGAGCCCTTGATGCCCAGCGGTGTGAGCGCCGCGGAGCCGATCTCCACCGTGTCCTTGCCGAAGAGATAGTCACGCTGGGTATCGCGGATCTGGCCGCAGCGGGGCTTGCCCGACTGGAACAGCGACTCGAAGGTCTTCATCTCCGCATCCTCGTGCCTGGCGAGCCGCAGGAACCTGCCCGCTTCGCGTTCCAGCGCGGGGTCGGGATCCAGGAACAGCACCAGCACGGCCTGCATGGCCTCGAAATCCTCGCGCAGCGAAGCCTCGATGGCCTGGATGGACGCCGCGATGCCATGCGCGCGGATCAGCCGCTGGCTCAGCCGGTGGATGCGCTCGGCCAGCGCATCGTTGCCGCGGGCCACCTCGATGAGGTCCTTCAGCTTGCGCTCGAGCTGCACGTTGCGCTCGCGCAGCACCTCGACCTGGCGTTCCACCAGGCTCACCGTCGCGTTGCCCTGGCGGCGGTGCGGGAGCCGCAGCTTGTCCAGCAGCTGGCTGTTGCGCTCGAAGAAGTCCGGCGAACGCTGCAGGTAGTCGGCAACGCTGCCATCGTCGAGCACGACGGGGGCGATGCCGCGCGCTTGGCTGGTGTTCATGCTGGGTTCTCCCTGGTTGAATTCATACATCGATGGTTCCGGAAAACACGCGCGCGGCGGGGCCCGTGAGCCACAGGTGCGCATCCGCGCCCGCCCACGACACGAGGATCAGTCCGCCGGGCAGCTGGACCTCCACGTTCTCGTCCAGCAGGCCATGGCGGCGGCCCACGGCCACCGCGGCGCAGGCGCCGGTGCCACAGGCGCGGGTCTCGCCGGCGCCGCGTTCGTGCACGCGCAGGCGGATGTGTCCCCGGTCCATGATCTGCATGAACCCCACGTTGGTGCGGCGGGGAAATCGCGGGTGATGCTCGATGGCCGGGCCCAGGCGCTCCACGGGCGCCGCATCGATGTCCGGCACCTGCAGCACCGCGTGCGGGTTGCCCATGGAAACGGCGCCGATCTCCACCTCGCGGCCGTTGACGCTCAAGGGGTACACGTGGCTCTCGGCGCTGGCGGTGAAGGGCAGGGCGGCAGGCGCGAAGTTGGGCACGCCCATGTCCACCGATACGAGACCGTCCTCGCGCACGTGCGCACCGATGCGCCCGCCGGCGCTGTCGAGCTGGAAGTCCCGTCCGGCGGCCGGGTCGCGCTCGTACAGCAGCGCCGCGACGCAGCGCACGCCGTTGCCGCATTGCTCGACCTCGCTCCCGTCGGCGTTGAAGATCCGGTAGTAGGCGCGTGAATCGCCCGCGCGCGGAGGCTCGAGCATCAGCGCCTGGTCGAAGCCGATGCCGGTGTGCCGGTCGGCGAGTGCGCTGAGCACTGCGGGCGAGAGTCCGCCACCGGCGGCGGCACGGGGGGCGTCGAAGACGATGAAGTCGTTGCCCAGGCCGTGCATCTTCTGGAACTCGATCCGCATCGCGCGAAGCATAGCCGATGCCCCCTCAGGCCGCGAGCATGGCACGGTCGCGGTGTAGGCAGCGATCCATCACCGTGAGGATGCCCGCCGACTGCGCGCGCGTGGCGGCCTCCTCGTTGATGATGCCATCCTGCAGCCACAGGGCCCGGAGCTTGAGCCGGATGCAGTCGTTGACGATGGCCGGCACGTGCTCGGGGGAGCGGAACACGTCGACCAGGTCGATGCACGTGTCCGCCGGGGGGCTCTCCCCGCCGAGTCCGCGCACCGCTGCCTCCAGCGAGGGCCAGCAGCGCTCCCCCAGCACCTGTTCGACCGAAGGGTTGATCGGGACGATGCGATAGCCGAAGCGTTGCAGGCCGCGCGCGACCTCGTGGCTGGGTCGAAAGGCGTTCGCGGAGATGCCGACCACCGCAACGGTGCGAATACTTCGCAGCAACGCGTCGATCGCATCGCGCGAGGGGTTGCGGAATCCTGCCATCAGTCGTTACCTTACACCAAAGGTCAGCCGGGGGATGATGAGATGCGCCATGTGATGGTCCTGAACTCAAAGGGTGGATGCGGCAAGAGCACACTCGCCACGAACCTGGCGGTCCACTTCGCCCACGACGGACAGGCCGTCTGCATCGCCGATTACGATCCGCAGCGGACCAGTCTCGACTGGCTGGCCCAGCGGCCCGCCGATCTTCCGGCCATCACCGGCGTGGCTGCCTTCGATGAAGGCCTTCGCAACGTGCCCCGCAGCACCGAGGTGCTCATCATCGATGCACCCGCGCGCGTTCATGGCACCGAGCTCAACGAACTGGTGCGTCGTGCCGAGACCATCCTCGTGCCCGTGCTGCCCTCCAGCATCGACATCAAGGCCTGCGGTCATTTCATGAACGAGCTGCTGGAGATCGGCAAGGTCTCGCGCCGGCAGGCGCGCCTCGCGGTCATCGCCAATCGCGTGCGTGAATACACGCTCATCTTCGAAGAGCTCGACGAGTACCTCAAGAAGCTCAAGGTGCCCTACCTGGGCGCGCTGCGCGAGGCGCAGAACTACGTGCGCGCCTATGCACGCGGCATGGGCGTGCTCGAGCTGCCCGAGTACCTCGCCTGGCCCGACTGGAAGCAATGGAAACCCATCGGCGAATGGCTGGGCAGCAAGAAGAGCCAGCCGGCCTGAGACTGCGCCTGGTCAACCTGGGCCGTGACCTTCCGGTGCGGCCGGGAAGACCCCGCGCATGGCGCCGGTAACCTCTGGTTCGATTCCTTCGACTACGCTCCCGACACGCTCGAGCGCCAGCGCAACGCGGCCTCCACCAGCGCCTGATCCTCGGCGGAGTCCGCGGTGAGCAGGGTGCCGGTCACGCCGGCGGCCCGGATGCCGGCGCCGACGCGTGCTCCCGGCACGAGCCAGGTGGCCTGCTCGAGCCGGTGGCGCAGGCTGGCGGGAACGATGGCGAGGAGCTGACGGGCGATCTCCAGGCTCGTGGCGGTGACCAGGTGCACCCTGCCGCCTGCCATCGCGCGTTCCACCTCCTCGAGCTTCTGCGGCGAGGGAGTCGCCGGGCGCCGCTCGTACACCATCGCCACCTGCACCCGTGCACCGCGAGCGGTGAGCGTCTGCTCGAGCAACTCACGGCCGCCGGCGCCCTTCACCAGCAGCACGCGCGCGCCCGCAACGCGGAGCAGGCGCGGGCTTTCCAGCAGGTGCTCGGAGTCGAAGCCCTCCGGCGGCACGATGCCGATGCGATAGCCTTCCTGGTTCAGCGCGCGGGCGGTTGCCGGGCCGATGGCGGCCAGCGTGAGGTCGCGCCGCCCGGCGAGGAGCGGTGCACCGAAGCGCACCGCGTTGACGCTGGTGAAGATGATGAGGTCGAAATCCGGGAGCGGTGCGAGCTGTGCGAACACGGCGCGCCGGTCCGGGTGCTCGACGATGCTGATGGCCGGCAGCTGGTACACCAGGGCGCCCTGTGCCTCGAACAGCCGGCACAACGGCCCGGCCTGCTGCTCGGGCCGGGTGATGAGGACTCCGACGCCGGCGAGGGGATCGGACATGGGCAGCGTCAGTGCGCGAGGCGCTCGAGCAGCGCCTTCGCACCCTGTGCGAGGATCCCGTCGGCGAGCTTCATGCCCAGGGACTGCGCATCTCCGGGCGCTCCGCTCACCGAGTCGCGCCAGAGCCTGGAGCCATCGGGCTCGGCCACGAGGCCGGTGAGCTGCAGCACCCCCTGCTCGAGGCGGGCGAATGCCGCGACCGGTGACTGGCAGCTGCCGCCCAGGCGGTGGGAAAAGGCGCGTTCGGCGCTGACCGCGATGCGCGTGGGCGCGTGCTCGAGCGCCGCGAGCCGTGCCAGCGTCGCTTCATCGCCTTCACGGCACTCCACGCCGATGGCGCCCTGTCCCACCGCGGGCAGGCAGGCGGTGGGGTCGAGCATTTCGGTGATGCGCGCTTCCCAGCCCAGCCGGATGAGACCGGCGCTGGCGAGCACGATGGCATCGAGCTCGCCCTCGTCGAGCTTGCGCAGCCGCGTATCGACGTTGCCGCGCAACGGCAGGATGGCAAGGTCAGGCCGTTTCGCGAGGAGCTGCGCCTGGCGGCGCAGGCTGGAAGTGCCCACGCGCGCACCGCGCGGCAGGTCGTCGAGGCCCGCGAAGCGGCGCGAGATCAGCGCATCGCGCGTGTCGGCGCGGGCGAGGATCGCCCCCAGCGTCAAGCCCGGGGGAAGCTCCGCGGGCACATCCTTCATGGAATGCACTGCGATGTCGGCGCGCCCTTCCTCCAGCGCCACCTCCAGCTCCTTGATGAACAGCCCCTTCCCGCCGATGGCCGCAAGGCTCCTGTCCTGGATCTGGTCCCCGCGGGTGGTCATGGGCACGAGCTGCACATCGAGGCCGGCGTGCGCGCCGCGCAGCCGGGCGGCGACATGCTCGGCCTGCCAGAGCGCCAGCTTGCTCTGGCGTGTGGCGATGCGCAGGGGTTGGGTCATGCGTCGAGGCTTGGGCGATGGGCGCGGCACATCGCGCGAGATTAACCGATCAGCCGCGCAATTTCCGCAAGGCCTCCGCGGCGAGCCGGCGGCTGACGGGCAGCCGCTCACCGCTCTGCTTGATGATCACCGTGAGCTGGCCGTCCTCGCCGCGCTCCACGGCTTCCACCGCGCTCACGGCCACCAGTGCATTGCGATGAACGCGCACGAAACCCGCGCCGAACTCGTCCTCGAGCGTCTTCAGGGACTCCTCGATGAGGTCCTCGCCCTGCGCGTGCCGCACCGTCACGTACTTCTGGTCGGCGAGGAAATAGCGGACCTCGCTGACCGGGATGAGCTTGATGCGATCGCGGACGCGCGCCGCGATCTGCCGGCGTGCCTCGCTCACGCGCGCCTTCGCCGCCAGCTCGGCGAGCTGCGGCCGCGTCAGCCGCTGCGCCGCCTGCACCGCCGCGGCCAGCTTGTCGCGGCGAATGGGCTTGAGGAGGTAGGCGCTGGCCTGCGCCTCGAAGGCCTCGAGCGCGTACTGGTCGTAGGCCGTCACGAAGATCACCGCGGGCGGTGACTCCAGCGCCGCGAGATGGCGGGCGACCTCGATGCCGTCCATCGCCGGCATGCGGATGTCGAGCAGCACCGCGTCGGCCTGGGTGTCCTGCACGAGCTCGATCGCATCGGGCCCGTTGCCGGCTTCGCCGGCAACCTCGAGGCCGGGCAGTCTCCGCGCACAGGCGACGCAGGCGTTCGCGGGCCGGCGGCTCGTCATCGACGATCAGCACCTTCATGCCGGCTCGAACCTGGCGGGGAAGCGCAGCAGCACCTCGTAGCGCTGCTCGGATCGCCGGATGTCGAGGCCCGCCCCCGCGCCGAAGGCGAGTTCGAGCCGCTGGCGCACGTTGTCGAGCGCGATGCGGTTGCCGCCATGCGCGCGCCGGCCGTCCGCCGGCGCCAGCGGGTTCGCGATCGACAGCTCGATGATGCCATCCTCGTGGCGGCCCTCGATGCACACCACACCGCCCTCCGGCAGGGGCTCGATGCCGTGGTAGATCGCGTTCTCCAGCAGCGGCTGCATCAGCAGTCCCGGCACGAGCGCGCGCATCGGCAGCTCCTGCACCCGCCATTCGACCTTGAGGCGCCCGCCGAGCCGCAGCTGCTCGATGCGCTGGTAGATGCGGGCCACCTCCAGCTCCTCCTTGAGCGTGATCTGCCGGCGCGTGTCGCTCAACGAGGCGCGGAACAGGTCCGCGAGGTCCTCCACGGCTTCTTCCGCGCGCGCCGGATCGCTGCGCGTCAGCGCGGCGATGGTGTTCATGCTGTTGAACAGGAAGTGGGGGCGGATGCGTGCCTGCAGCGCATCGATGCGCCAGCGGGCCTCGTTCTGCACGTTCCGGCGCCACTGGTGGGTGACGTAGAAATAGCGCAGCGCGAGCGCGGTGACGATGAAGGCGATCGCCGCGGAACGCAGCATGAAGGGCCCGCGCTCGCGCGGGAACAGTTGCAGGAACCCCGTGCCCACTCCGCCGGGCTGCCCCACCCGCAACGCGGCCTCGCAGACCACCAGCGTCACCGCCACCGGGATGAACAGCGCGATGAGCGAAGCCTGGTGCTCCGGCAGGCGTGCGAGCCGTGCGCGCGTCCAGCACAGCAGGCCCGCGCTGGCCAGTCCGATCCACAGCAGGAAGAAGGCGGTCGAGCCGAAGTCGAGCCAGAAACCCGCGGGACTCGCCGAATGCGACAGGCTGAGGATGAGCGCCAGCAGCGCCACGATGAGCACGATGATGAACGCGGCGCCGCTGGCGCAGAAATCCGGAAGGTAGAAATCGGCGGGCGCGGACGGCGGGACGCTGGCGGTGGCGCCTGCGCCGCCGTGGGTCTCAACCATGGGGGAACAGGCGCGAGGTCAGGCGGAACAGGGCCGAGACGTCCTCATCGCCGTAGCCCTGCGCGATCAGGGTCTCGTACAGCTTCAGCGTGGATTCCACCGTGGGCAGGGTCGCCCCATGCGCGGCGGCCATCTGCCGGCAGATGCGCAGGTCCTTGTCGTGCAGGCGCACGCGGAATCCGGCCGGGTACTGCTCCTGCGCCATGTAGGGTGCGCGGTTGACGAAGTACCAGCTCGAGCCGGCGCCCTTGCCCAGCGTGTCGATCAGCGCATCCAGCGGCAACCCTTCGGCCTTGGCGAAGGCCATGGCCTCCGCGGCCACCTGGATGTGGCCGGCGCACAGGATCTGGTTGGTGGCCTTGGCCGCCTGTCCCGCACCGCTCGGTCCGAACCAGGTGATGGTCCTGCCCAGGCGCTCGAGCACCGCTCGGCCGCGCTCGAAGACATCGCGATCACCGCCCACCATGATGGCAAGCGTGGCGAGCCGCGCCCCTTCCACGCCGCCGCTGACCGGGCAGTCGAGGAATCCGACGCCCTGCGCCGCGAGCGAGGCGTGCAGTTCGCGGGCGGTGGCGGCCGACACGGTGGAGCAGTCGATGACCAGCGAGCCGCTCGACAGCGCCGGCTGCAGCGCCTGCACCACGGCGCGCAGGTCGGCATCGGCCGAGACGCAGATGACCACGGTGTCGCAGGCGCGGGCAAGATCGACAGGGGACTCGTAGGCCGTGATGCCGAGTTCATCGGCCAGCGCCTCGGCCTTGATCGTCGTGCGGTTCCAGACGCCGCGAAGTTCGCCGCCACGATGCAGGTTGCGCGCCATGTGCATGCCCATGGCGCCCAGTCCGATCATGCCGATGCGCATGGCGTCAGGTGGCGCTGTTGCAGGTCGCGTCGACGTCGGCCTTGGCGTTCAGGCGCGCCGAATCCAGTTCCTCCGAACTCAGGTACTGCCGCTCTCCGTCCTTGCCTTCGCGGTAGATGCGACGGCCTTCGATGAGCTTGCGGTAGCGCTCCTGGGCATCGGCGCATTGCTTGGCACGCGCCGCGGAGACATCCTGCTCGACGGCCTTCTTCGCATCGTTGCCGACCGGCGTGCCGTTGCTCGTGGTGTTGCCGGGGGCGGTGCTGTGGGCGGCCGAGGGCCTGGTCGATTGGGATCCCGGCGCACGGTTGCCCAGCAGCGTCACGAGCTCGGCCTTGACGCCGTCGGGCGGGCGATCGCCGTATTGCGTCTTGCCCTGCGAGTCCACCCACTTGTAGACGGCCGCCGGGGACATGGCGGAGAAGGCCAGCAGGGCAGCACACAGTACGAGGCGTTTCATGGCAGCAACCTTTGTTGACTACAAGGCGCTCGAACCCGACTCACCGGTGCGGATGCGCACCGCCTGGCCAAGATCCATCACGAAGATCTTGCCATCACCGATCTTGGTGGTCCGGGCGGAGTCGGTGATGGCTTCCACCACCCGGTCCACCTGGTCATCGTCCACCGCCAGTTCGAGCTTCACCTTGGGGAGGAAGTCCACGACATATTCCGCCCCGCGGTACAATTCAGTGTGACCTTTTTGCCGCCCGAAGCCTTTGACCTCGGTCACGGTAATGCCTTGAATCCCCACTTCCGCCAGGGCCGCCCGAACATCGTCCAGCTTGAATGGTTTGATGATGGCAACGACCATTTTCATGCGCGGAAACTCCTGATGACGGGGAGGGGGCTGGTTGCGAGTCTAGCAGCCCCGGGCGGCGGAAATGGCACCGGGCGCCACATTATGTCGCACGCCGCCGGGCGCGCGCCGGCGGGGGAGTTGGCGGGCGTACCTCGTCGAGCCTGACGGGCTTGATGACGGCGGTAATCAGTTTCATGCATTTGTCCCTGTTCCCACCGCTTGCCGACGCGCCGCGGGGCGCGCCGTCCGGTACGCTCGAGGTTGAGATAGCAGCTTCCGTGCCAGGATCCTGTCTTGCGAGAATCAACGGCTTGCGCCATTTCCGGCGAACCTGGCGCACCGCTGTGGCGCGGCGGCCTGACGGCGATGCATGATCCGGGGGCGCAACTGTGGAGCCATCCATGACGATCTTCGATGACCTCAGGCTCGATGAACTCTCACGCCGCCTCGCCGACGCCGTGCCGCCGTCGGTGCGCGAGTTCGGCCGCGAGCTCGAGGGGAATTTCAAGGCCGTGCTGCAGGCACAGCTCGGCAAGCTCGACCTCGTGAGCCGCCAGGAATTCGACGTGCAGGCAGCGCTCCTGGCGCGCACGCAGGCGCGGCTGGCGGACCTCGAGCAGCGCTTGAAGGCGCTGGAAACCCCAACCTAGCGGTCGCGCCCGAAGGACATGGCGAGGCCAGGGAAGGCGCAACGCGGGGAGCCCGAGGGCGAATCCCTGAGCACGGTGCTGAGCCGGGCGCCTGCCGGCCTGCAGGCGCCCCTGGTGCGGGTGGAGACGCACCTGGCTGCGGGGCTTCCCTGCTTCGTCATCGTCGGCCTGCCCGAGACCGTGATACGCGAGAGCAAGGAGCGCGTCCGCTCCGCCATCCTCAACTCCGGCTTCAGTTTTCCCTCGGGCCGCATCACCGTGAACCTGGCTCCCGCGGACCTTCCCAAGGAGGGCGGCCGCTTCGACCTGCCCAGCGCCATGGGCATCCTGGCCGCGGGCGCGCAGATCGACGCGGCGATGCTGGCGGGCCGCGAATTCTTCGGCGAGCTCTCGCTGACGGGAGAGTTGCGGGAAACCGCCCGGCTGCTGCCCGCGCTCATCGCCGGTGCGGCCGAGCCGCACGAGCTGGTCATCCCGGCGGCCAACGCGGTGGAGGCAACGCTGCTGGCCGACGCACCGCTGCGGTTGGCTGGCTCGCTGGCGCAGGTCTGCGCGTGGCTGAGGGGCGAGAGGGCATTGTTCGCGGCATCCCCTGGCATCGATCCGCCGCAGGAGCCCTTGCCGGTGGATCTGGCGGACGTTCGCGGCCAGCTTGCCGCCAAGCGTGCCCTGGAGATCGCCGCGGCGGGTGGCCATGGACTGCTGCTCATCGGTCCGCCCGGATCGGGAAAAACCCTGCTGGCGCAGCGCTTGCCGGGGCTGCTGCCGCCACTGAATACGGGTGAGGCCCTGCAGGCGGGCGCGGTGGCCTCCGCGGCGGGCGGGCGGCCCCGGGCGAGCCGGATGCCCCCGTTCCGCCAGCCTCAGCACACCGCTTCAGCCGCCGCGCTGGTGGGAGGGGGACAGATGCTGCGACCGGGCGAGGTGTCGCTGGCGCATCACGGGGTGCTGTTCCTCGATGAGCTGCCTGAGTTTTCGCGCGACGCCCTGGAGGCACTGCGCGAACCGCTGGAAAGCGGCGTGGTCGTGCTGTCGCGCGCCAGGCGCGTGGTCGAGTTCCCTGCGCGCTTCCTGCTGGTTGCGGCGATGAACCCCTGTCCCTGCGGCTGGCAGGGCGATGCCCGCCGCCGTTGCCGCTGCACGGCGGAGCAGGTGCGCCGTTATCGCGCCAAGCTCTCCGGTCCCTTGCTGGATCGCATCGACATCCACGTCGAGGTGCGCTCGGTTCCGCCCGAGGAACTGCTCGATCGCACAGCACTGGCCGGGGAGGGCAGCCTTGCGGTTTCGGCGCGGGTGCGCGCGGCGCGGGCGCGCCAGTGGTCACGCCAGGGCCGGTTGAACGCCCATCTGAGCGCTGCGGAGTTGGCGGCCCGGGCGCCGCTCGATCGGCCGGGCCGGGCATTGCTGGCCCGCGCCATCGGCTGCCTCGGGCTCTCGGCGCGCGGCTGTGACCGGGTGATCAAGCTCGCCCGCACCATTGCGGACCTGAAGGAAGAACCCGACATCCGTGCGACGCACGTGTCGGAAGCCATCGCCCTGCGCGCCCTGGACCGGGCGCCGGAGCAGGAGTGAGCCGGAAGGCTACTTGTTCAGCGACACCATGTGATCGACGGCGGCCTTGATGATGTCATCCGGCCAGCTCGTGCCACCCTTGGCGGGCATCACGCCCTTGCTGCCCTGGAAGCCGACGATAGCGTGCTTGTACAGGGTGTCCTTGCCCTGCGCGATGCGGGGCGCCCAGGCGGCATGGTCGCCCACCTTCGGGGCCCCACCCACGCCCGTTGCGTGGCAGGTCTGGCACATCTTCTGGTACGCAGCCTCGCCATTCGCCGGCACGTCCGCGGCCGGGGCCGGTTCCGCCGCCGGCTCGAGCTTGGCCAGGGCGGAGTTGTCCTGCCCGGCGATGGCCACGTGCGCCACCGGCTGGATGTTCGCCGAGACGTCGTTGTTCAGGAGCTTGTCCTCGGCGATGAACTGGGCCTGCAGACTGGTCCCGTAGTAGCGGGCGAACACGAACAGCGCGATCGCGATGGCGACCAGGATGCCGAGCACCATGCTGAAGGAGTTGAAGAAATGCGTATCGGAGTCTTGTTTGTTGGCCACGGATGCCCGCCGCATGGAATGAAAACGCGCCGCATTATAGCGGGTGCCCCCGTGGCTGGGAAATCAGGGGCCCGGAATCGCCGGTGGACGCTGGGCGAAGGGCGCGGGTACTATGCGCCTCCCACCGCGCGCCCGTAGCTCAGCTGGATAGAGTGTCGGCCTCCGAAGCCGAAGGTCACTGGTTCGAATCCAGTCGGGCGCGCCAATTCTCAGGCAGAAGACTGGATTCAATCTATCCGCGACCGCCAGAAGAATGCGGTCAAGCCTGCGCTGAGTTGATAGCCGGACTCTGCCGCCTCCAGCCCGGCCGCGAAAACAGCCCTTCGGATTGATCTTGACCGGAATGTACCTTATAAGGTACTCGGAGAAAGTAAAGAGTATTCGCGCGTCGTCGAGATCAAAAGGCTTCCGGCGGCGTTCTACTGGAGGTCAGCGCATGAGCAGCAAGAAGAAGCGACGCATCGGCTCGTCCTTCGAGGGTTTCCTGAAAGCCGAAGGCGCTTACGAGGAAACCAGCGCGCTTGCGATCAAGCGCGTCCTCGCATGGCAGCTCGAGAGCGCGATGGAGAAGGAGAGCCTGACCAAGAACGAGATGGCAAAGCGGATGCGCACCAGCCGCAGCCAGCTCGACCGCATTCTCGATCCGACCAACGACAAGATTCAGCTCGACACGGTGTTCAAGGCCGCCCGCGCCCTGGGCCGCGAAGTGAAGCTGGAACTGGTCTAGCAGGCCCGCTTTGAACCGCGCCATCTGGCGTTGCTCAGATCCGTCTCCGCCCGACGCGACAGCCGAACGCACACTACGTGCCCGGTGTCGCGCGTGCCCGCCGATGCGCACGGTTTCTGGCTATGACTTCTTCAATCGTGCCGGCATCTTCACTGTCGATCCCTTCCTGGATCGCAGCCTTGAGTTCCGCGTGACGAATCTGACGCAGCTTTTCCTCGTCTTCGAGCAGCCTCAACCCGGCGCGCACGACCTCGCTAACGTTGTTGAAACGCCCTGACTCAAGCTGTTCCTTGATGAATTTCTCGAAGTGACTGCCGAGGGCTACACTGGTGGGTATGGCAGATTTCACTATCCATTAATAACTGATAGTGAATCCTACTCGCCTATGGCTGTACTACAAGCCCACCTCGATTTGGGGCAAGCGGGTCTTGGGCTTTGGAAGCAGTGCTCTGGCCGCTCGCACCGCTTGCCCTTAACTACGGTTTACCGCCTCGCTCTTCTTTTGCCGGGCCAGTTCAACGAGTCGTGCCTTGACCGCGGCAAACAAGCCCGGCGGAACGAATCCGTATGCGAAAACGTCTGCTCTGCCCGGAATGGGCGACAAGCCCGCGTTCGGCCATTTATCGACGTTGTATTCTGAAACCACAACCCAGCTCGGCTGGTCATCCAGCCCGATCGACTGGCGAACTTTGGCCGGAATCTCGATGGCGATCGTTTCCCCAATCGGCGGTGAATGCGTAATCGACAATAGAACGACGAATCGCGGCTGGGTCTTGCTGTCGCTTGCCGCCACGAGGCAGGCGGGCCGATCTTTTCCCTGCGTGCTGCCCGCAGCAGCTTCGCGAGACCAGAGATAATCGTAGCGGATGACCAGGCCCGGAGAGGGCTCAGGGATCGCCATGGATCCGTACTACTTCAGCAGTTCATCCAGGGCCGCGTGCTCCGGACTCATTTCCGCGCGCTCGATGGCATCGAGCACCACATCCGGCGTGTCGGACGTGCGGTGGGTGCGCTTGGCAGCGGCAACCAGCCAGTCATAGTGATCGGCCGACATCAGCACCAACTCCCGTCGCCCATGACGCGTGATCTCCACGGGCTCGCGCCGAGCCTGATGCTGAAACTCGCCGAAGCGGCGCTGAAATTCCAAGGCAGTAGCCCGAGACATGATCAAGGCCCTCAATGAGCTTGCCCGTATTATACGTATAATGCAGATCATTGCCATGAGCTACGTAATCAATTGATTTCGGGAGATATCCAAGCAGCTGTAACAGGGAAATTCGAACTCCTCGCTCGAAACGCTGATCTATTGGAATGCCTGCCTTGTCGCAGGATCAGCAAGCCCGTGATGCTTACGCCCACATCGACGTAGTGGCGAAGTCCCTGCAGCAGACACTGTTTCCTGAAGCGTTAGGCGACCCGGATTCGGTCCGCGAAGCGCCTGACCTTCTGGTCGAGCCCGCAACGATCGATCCCAAGGTGGCCGAGCTTGCGACCGCGTTGTCCTCCAAGGTCCGGCTCGGAACGGCATCCTGGAACTATCCTGGCTGGACCGGGCGGGTCTGGGCGCGGGACTATCCCGCAGCGAGCCTCTCGCGCCACGGTCTGGCCGCTTACGCCCGGCATCCGCTGTTTCGTACCATCAGTGTGGATCGGGGTTTCTATCGTCCGCTGACTGTCGCGCAGTTTGCCGAGTACGCGGCGCAGGTTCCGGCAGATTTTCGCTTCATGGTGAAAGTTCCGAGTCGGGTGACCGATGTCGTCGTGCGCGACGGGTCCGGGCGCGGCAACCGCCCCAACGAGCATTTCCTGGACGCGGCTTGCGCCTTGCGCGAATTCGTCGAGCCCGCACTGCAAGGACTGGGCTCCAAGCTCGGTGTCCTGGTTTTTCAGATCAGCCCCTTGCCGTCCTCCCGGCTCGCGAGTATTCCTAAGCTGATCGATCGTCTTCACACGCTGTTACGCGCGCTGCCCGACTGTCACTCGACCGCTCCCGAGGCTGTTGTAGCCGTGGAAGTGCGCAACCCCGAATGGTTGACTCCCGTTTTTACCCAGGCCTTGCGCGACACAGGCGCCGCCTACTGCATGGCCCTGCACGCCAAGATGCCGCGCATCGATGAGCAGGTTCGCATCCTGCGTGCCCTTTGGCCCGGCCCTCTGATTTGCCGCTGGAATCTCAACCCCCTGCATGGCGCGTTCGGCTATGAGGATGCGCGACAGGCATATGCTCCTTATGACCGAATGATCGACCCCGACCCGGAGACGCGCGCCGTGCTGGCGCGGGTGATCGCGGGCACCGTCGGCGCCGGGCAGCTTGCCTATGTAAGCCTCAGCAACAAGGCGGAAGGATGTGCGCCATTGTCGGTGGCTGCGTTGGCGGAGGCGGTGCAGCGTGTGGGTGCCGAATAAGCGCAGGCTATCGCGGTCACTTACCTGCCTTTGCAGCACGCAAGCGTTTGTTCTGCCTCCTGGCTTGACTCAGTAGATCGTTCCAATCGTCTGGCGGATTGCCGCTCTTGAGCATCCGGCGAAAAGTGCGATAAGCATCCGTGCCGCTTTCGTATGCACGCTTGGTGTCCTCATCGTTCACCCATGCGTAGATGATGATTCGGCTCTCTCGGTGATAACGAAAGAAGAGGCGATATTGCTGGAAGAACTTCGCGCGAAACCAATGCTTGTACTCGTCGCCGAGCGTGGTGCCCTGACGGTACTCCGGGCGCGTGGGGCCTTGCGGGATAGCCTCGAATGCGAGCTTGACGATGGCCGCTAGCCGCTTAGTGGTGTTTCTTGCCGTATAGCCTTTCGGGTCTTTGGCCCGTAGGCGCTCAACCTCCGCGACCAGTGACCCGAAGGTGTCGAGAAAATGCGGATGCGCGAAAATCGACCACCCATTGATTACCAAGGGTGGATCGATGGCAGTCGCGACCGTCATTCGTCCTCGGGCTGTAGGGGAGCGTCGAGATCAATCTTGACGCCCTTCACGAGCGAGCGAGCGCGTCGTAACAGGGCGGGATTGATGCCTCGAATCTGTTCTGGATGGGATTCCATGTCGCGCGCAAGGAAAGCCAGAAATTTCTCGACGACCGGGTCGCTTTTCTCGGCCACCTTTGCACGGGTGAGCACGACCTCGCCGCCGGGGCGCACGACGTAGCGGATCTTGTCCCGCTTGCGCAATCCAAGTGTACGGCGGACGGCATTCGGGACCGTGGTTTGGTAGCGGTCGGTAAGCGTGGATTCGATCTCGAGGGAGGCCATAAATAAACTGAGATTTCCGGTACGTAGCGTCGGAAAGATGGTAATGCATTCGCATTGTCACTGCAAGCTAGAGGCTGATCCATCGTATCGACCGCGCTCGTCGAGGAGACCACACGCCTGGTGGTCGGCTATCTGCGCGGACCCACAGTCTCGTTACCGGCGTAAGCGCGTCGGATCACATCAGGCACAGCCCGAATTGTACGTATAATGATTCGCAGATGAGCAAGACCGATTCTCACGAAACGCGCAGCAAGGTCCGCCAGCTTTCACACACGCGTCGCCCTGCGGAGATGGATGTCGCACAGTGGCAGAGGCAACTACGTCGCCAGTTCGGTCGCGCACAGTCTTTCAAACTGAAAAACATCGGAAAGGCCGCAGTCTTTTCCGAGTTTGAGGTCACCAACCCTCAGAGCAAAACCCGCTATCGGGTTGCGATCCGCGGTATTCAGCCTGGGGAGAACTTCTGCGCCTGCCCCGATTTCGCCACCAACGATCTGGGCACCTGCAAGCACGTCGAATTTGTCCTTGGAAAGCTGGAAAAGAAACCCGGCGGCAAGAAGGCTCTGGCGCAGGGGTTCCATCCACCGTACAGCGAAATCCATCTCCAATATGGCAGCGAGCGGCGAGTGCGGTGGCGCGCCGGCACCGGGTGCCCGCGAACTCTGGCCAAAGCCGCAGCCCGCTTGTTCAACGGTCCGCCGGCAGGCGTCCTGCCGGTCGCGCATTTCCCGAAACTCGAGGCCTTCCTGGAGAAGGCACGCAAGACTGGCCACGAACTTCGCTGCTACGAGGATGCACTTGACTATATAGCGCAGGTGCGCGATGCGGCGGAGCGCCGGCGAATCATCGATGCAGCCTATCCTCAAGGTGCCCGTAGCCCGGCTCTGCGCGGACTCGTGAAGGCAGAGCTATATCCGTACCAGGCCGAGGGCGCGTTATTCGCGGCGCGCTCCGGGCGATGCCTGATCGGCGATGAGATGGGATTGGGCAAGACGATCCAGGCGATTGCGGCGGCGGAGCTGTTCGCGCGGCACTTTGGAGCCGAGCGCGTACTGATCGTGTGTCCGACTTCGCTCAAGCATCAGTGGCAGAAGGAAATCGCACGCTTCACGGACCGGGAGGCTCAAGTGATCGGCGGGCTGCGGGCGGCCCGAGCGGCGCAGTACAAGGAAAATCGTTGCTGCAAGATCGTCAACTACGATGTGCTCGACAAGGATCTGGATCTGATTCGAGCCTGGTCGCCCGACGTGGTGATCGCCGATGAGGCGCAGCGCATCAAGAATTGGAATACCGTTGCTGCGCGCGCATTGAAGCGCATCGAAAGTCCCTACGCCATCGTGCTCACGGGCACTCCGCTGGAAAACCGGCTGGAGGAACTGGTCTCCATCGTGCAATACGTCGACCGCCACCGGCTTGGGGCTACATGGAAGCTGCGCCATGCGCATCAAACCATCGACGATGCAGGGCGTGTCATCGGATACAAGGCCCTCGACAAGCTCGGCGAGACGCTCGCACCGGTGTTACTGCGCCGCCGAAAATCCGAGGTGTTGAGCCAGCTTCCCTCGCGCGTGGACAACACGATCTTCGTGCCGATGGCGAAAGGGCAGCGCATCCATCACGACGAGAATGGGGAAATCGTCGCCCGCATCGTGCTGCGCTGGCGCCGCACGGGTTATCTGTCGGACGCCGACCAGCGCCGCCTCACCTGCGCGCTGCAGAACATGCGCATGGCCTGCAACAGCAGTTATCTCCTGGACCAGAAGACCGATGACGGCGCCAAACCCGATGAGCTGATGACCCTGCTCGAAGAATGGTTCGAGCGACCTGACGCCAAGGCCGTCGTGTTCAGCCAGTGGGTGCGCACGCATGAGCTGATCGCGCGCCGGCTTGAAAAGAAGCGATGGGGTTACGCGCTGTTTCACGGCGGCGTACCTGGCAGCAAACGCGGCGCGTTGGTGGATCAGTTCCACAAGGATCCCCGGTGCCGCGTGTTTCTTTCAACTGATGCCGGCGGTGTGGGGCTCAATCTTCAGCACGCTGCCTCCATCGTCGTCAACATGGATGTGCCCTGGAATCCGGCGGTGCTGGAACAGCGCATCGGCCGCGTTCATCGGCTCGGTCAATCGCGAAGCGTGCAGGTGGTCAATTTTGTCGCCGAGGACACGCTCGAGGAGCGGATGCTGTCCCTCCTCTCGTTCAAGAAGTCGCTGTTTGCCGGCGTGCTCGACGGCGGGACGAGCGAGGTATTCCTCGGCGGTTCGCGCCTGGCCAGATTCATGGAAGGCGTGACGGCGATGACTGGCGCGTCGGTGCTACCCGAGCCGGCGCGGCCAACTCGGCGTGAGCCGAAGCCAACGTCGGTGAGTACTCAACCGCCTGTAGCAGATAAGGTTCCACCTACGATATCTCAACCGGCCGCGGCTGCTACCAATCCGTGGACGCCGCTGCTCAACGCGGGACTGAAGATGGTCGAAGCTCTGGCCGCAGCGGTGCCCTCAGGCAAGGTGGCCGGCAACGGCGAAGAGAAGGTCGCGGCGGCAGGCCCGTGGATCGACACCGACGCCAGCACCGGCCGCCCCTATCTGAGGCTTCCCCTGCCTGAACCGCAGGTCGTGCAGCAACTGAGCGACGCGCTATCACGCCTGATTGCGGGGCTCGCCAGGTAGTGCAGTCTGTCATCGCGCGAGCAACGCTTCGATCGAGCGCATCGGCAGCACGAGACGCAGCGATTCCGGCAGAAGCTGGAAACCGAAAGATTCGTAGAAGTCGGCAGCGCGTTCATTCAGCGCATCAACGACCAGCATCGAGGAACCAAAGGTCTCGGCGCTGGCGTAAGCGCGCCCGACTGCATCCGCGAGCAGGAGCGAACCCAGACCGTCGCCTTGCCGGGTGCGCGATACGGCGAGGCGGCCGATGAGCGTCGCACTCACCAGCGGATAGCGGGGAATGTGCTTGCGCGCAGCCGCTGGAACGTCGCCCTGCGGCAGCGAGGTGGCGCAAAGCGTGTAATAGCCCAAGATCGTTTCGACGGCATCCGCCGCGACCAGGACGAATACGCCATTCGCTCGTCGGCGTACGTCTTGCCCGGCTTGGGCGCGTAGGTACCGATCGAGACTGTCGACGCCGCAGGAAAATGCATCGCGCTCATGGTGCGCCGCCAGTGCCTCGATCCTCAAATCTGGACGAGGCGGCGCCAAGCTTACGAAGCCACGCGTTGCTTGTGTGCAGCCAGGGCACGGACCAACCGTGCGCTTGGCTTGGGCGGATTGACAAGCGCTTCAAAGAAAGCCTCGCGATCGCGATCCGACAATTCCAGCGTCTCGTGCTCGGCGATGGTTCGGCGCGCGGTCTCCGTAAGCGCCGTAACGCAGAAATCGCTGACTTTCCGCCGCGACAGATAAGCGGCGCGTTCAATCAAGCCCTTGGTTTCCTCGTCGAGACGAAAACCCAGGCGCTCGGCCCGGCTTGGCGTGTTGCGTTCGATCTTGGCTTGCTTGCGCGGCATTGGAGTGACTCTTGGTAAGGTGTCTACATCCTTGCCAATGTACGTCATATTGACGTACAACTCAAGTTCGTTTGACGCACACACGAATGAGCTCGGGTCGCGGCGAGCTGCAATCGCAGCTCGGCGGCTCGTTCTTCTCGGCCCTCAGCTGCCGCTCCCCGGCAGCAACGAGCGCACGTTCTCCGGCGGCCGGCCGATGACGGCGGTGGTGTCGGTGACCACGATGGGCCGCTCGATCAGGATGGGATGCTGCGCCATCGCCGCCAGCCAGTGGGCATCGCTCAATTCACGACCGGCGAAGCGTTCCTTGAATACCGCCTCGCCCTTGCGAACGAGATCCGCGGGTTTCATGCCGAGCTTGTCCACGATGAAGGCAAGCTCCGCCGCGTTGGGCGGTGTCTTCAGATACTCCACCACGCGCAGCGGCACGCCGCTTTCGCGCAGCAGTTCCAGGGTCGCGCGGCTCTTGCTGCAGGACGGATTGTGATAGATCGTAAACATGCCGGAGTCGATCTCGTGCAGGGAACAGGCGGGGGAATTGTACGCGTTCGGCCGCCCGCGCCGCTGCCGCTCGGATTTACGCTTCATCCACTGCGCCTCGTTGCCGCGGCTGAATCCGCAAGGAGCCGTTTCCCGGGGATGCCATCGTGCCGGCAACGGTATCACATCCGATCCGCACCAATGAAAAGGCCCCCGCCGGGGCGGGGGCCTTGCGGTCGCGATGCCGACGGTCTCAGTTGTGCTTCTTGCGGAAGATGCGCCGGCTGTTGCGGTTCTCGGCGCGCTGGATGCCGCGCTGCTCGACCGCCCCCACGTGGCCGTCGGCGCCGGCACGGGCTTCGCGGCGATCGATGCGGGCCTGGCCGCGCTCGAGCTGCGCCGCCTCGTGCCCACTGAGGCTCCCGGAGGCGACACCCTGCTGGATGCGCGCTTCCTGGTTGGCATTGCGCTGCACGTCGGCCTGCATGCGCTGCGAGGAGGCCGAGTTCGGATTCCCCGTCTGCGCATCGTGCTTCTCGCGGTAGATGTCATGGCTCACCTTGTTCTGGGCGGCGGTGAGACGGGCCTTCTCGGCCGCCGACACGTTGCCGTCCTTCATGGTGCGCGCCTGCAGGTGATCGACCCTCGATTCCTCGCGCTCGAGCTTGGCTGCTTCGTGCGTCGAGAGCTCGCCGCTCTTCAGGCCCTGCTCGATGCGCTCCTGCTGGTTCACGTCACGCTGCACGCTGCCGGCGCCGTCGGCCGCGAAGACGGCCGCGCTGAACATGAGGCTCGCAGCGAGGCTCGTATGGATGTACATCTTCATGTCGCAAACTCCCTTGAGTCGGGTTGGTCGTTGGTTCACTGGCAGCGCAAGCTACTCTTCGCGCCGTCCTGATGATGAGAACGCGGTCTCGCGGCGGCGGTTGACCGGTGCCGGGGGAGAAAGAGGGTTCGCCCGCGGAGTGTGACCTGCGTCACACCATGCCAGGCGCGCCCGGCTTGCGGACTTCGAGCATTCCAGCCGGCGCCTCGAATCGCGCGGATTCCTGCCGCAGCCAGCTACGCAAGGCAGAAACCTTGGGAAGCGCCAGGTAGCTCTCCGGGCAGACGAAGTAATACGAGCGCGCATGGGGAATGCAGTGGCGGGAGGCTGGCATCAACCGGCCGGCGGCGATGTCGCTGGCCACGAGGCTCCAGCGCGCCAGCGCAAGTCCCTGACCATGTTCGGCTGCGCTCAGGATGGCGGCGGAGTCATCCAGCGCGAGGCCACGCTCGGCATCGACATCCGTGGCGCCGCCCTGCGCCCACAGGCTCCAGGGTTCGCTGTCGGAATGCAGCAGGGTGTAGCGCGAGAGATCCGCAAGGCCCTCGATGCGGCCGCGCTTCTTCACCAGCGCCGGACTTCCAACCGGCAGCAGCCACTCGTCGAACAGCTTCTCCGCGTGCAATCCCGGCCACGCACCATGGCCGTAGCGGATGGCGATGTGGAAATCGGAGGTCGCGAAATCCACCAGCGAATCCGAGGTCTGGATGCGCAGGTCGATCTCGGGACTGTCCTTCTGGAACCCCGGGAGCCGCTGGACGAACCAGCGCTGCAGGAAGGAGGCGAGCATCGAGACGTTCAGCGGGCCGGCGCTGCGGTCGGCGCGCAGTCTCTGCACCGCGCGCCTGAGTTCATCGAGCGCACTGCGCACCGAGGGCAGGCGCTGCAGGCCTTCGGCGGTCAGTTCGATGGAGCGTGCATTGCGCCGGAACAGCGCGACCTGCAGGTACTCCTCCAGCGAGCGGATCTGCATGCTGACGGCCGCAGGTGTCACGTGCAGTGCCTCCGCGGCCTCCGAGAAGCTCAAGGCCGTGGCCACGGCCTCGAACACGCGCAGGCTGTTTAGCGGCATGCGGTCGAATGCGGACATGGATTCAAACCCTTTCGCCCACCGGCGCATCGAATCCTGCAATGACGATCACACCCCAACCCATCTGCTGGAGAGAAACATGACGCACCTCGATCATTGTAAGCGAATCGCCCTTCGTCCGATCCTTGCCGGCATGGTGGCCAGCGTGGCGCTGCTCGGCACCCTGTCCTCGCAGGCATCGCCAGCCGATGCGGCGCAAGCGCGGCCACGCGTGGCGGTCCGCTACGTCACCGAGGAACTCACCACCGAGCGAGGCGTGAAGGTGCTGTACGCCAGGCTGAAGAACGCGGCGCTCGAGGTGTGTCCGGGGGCCGATGACCGGGACGTCGGCAGGGCCGCGCCCGCCCGGGCCTGCTACGACGCCGCACTGGCCGATGCCGTGGCGCAGGTGCGCCTGCCGCGCCTGACCGCGATGCACGATCGCGAGAGCAGCCACGCCGGCTGAGCGTGGCATGGGGGTGGGCCGGACGCGGTTCGGGCGTCCGGTCCACCCTTCTTTCGGCGGGACGGCGGCGCGCACTGCCCTTGGGGGCGTTTTTTCGCGACAATGCAGGTCACGAAGAGACTCTTGAGGGAAGATCGTGACAAATGCTGCCATTGCCGGCTGGGGCAAGTGCCTGCCGCCCGCGATTCTCACCAACCAGGACCTCGCCACGTTCCTGGACACTGACGATGAATGGATACGCACGCGCACCGGCATGCACGAGCGGCGTGTATCACATGTCCCTGGCATCGAGATGGCCATCGTTGCTGCCAGGCGCGCACTCGATTGCGCGGGGATGAAGGGCGAGGAGGTCGAGCTCGTCATCTACGGAAGCTGCAGCAACGACGAGCTCGTGCCCAACAGCGCCTCCGCGGTGCAGGTACGCCTCGGCGCCAACCATGCCGCCGCATTCGACGTCAACACGGCCTGCACCAGCTTCATGTACGCGCTGTCCATCGGAACGTCCATGATCCGCACCGGCATCGTGAACAACGCGGTGATCATCGGCGTGGAGCTGATCTCGCGCTACATGGACTGGGGCAACCGCAACGTCGCCGTGCTGTTCGGCGACGGGGCCGCCGCCGTGGTGCTCCAGCGCAGTGAAGCCGAGACCGGCGTGATCGCCGAGAAGCTGCAGTGCTATGCCGATGCCCGCCAGATCCTGCGCGTGCGCGGCATGGGCACCATCTACGCCAACCTTGGCGTGCAGTATGGACAGACGGCCTGGGACTTCGACGGCCAGGAAATCTTCCGCAAGGCCGTGCATGGCATGAGCGAGGCCAGCGTCGAGGTGATGAAGCGCGCCGGCGTCACCATGCAGGACATCGAGGTGATCGTGCCGCACCAGGCCAACCTGCGCATCATCGAGGCGGTGGCCAAGCGCGCCGGCGCCGGCATGGACAAGGTGTTCCTCAACATCCGCAAGTACGGCAACATGAGCGCCGCCACCGCCCCGGTCGCGCTGGTCGAGGCTGTCGAGCAGGGCCGGGTGAAGGCCGGGAGCCTGGTGCTCATGCCCGCCTTCGGCGGCGGACTGACCCTCTCCTCGCACCTGATCCGCTGGGGGGATCGGGTCACGCCCTTGCGCGAGAGCAGCGCCGAGCTGCCACCCTGTACGAAGACCGCCCTTCAGATGGTGAACGAGATCCGGGCGCAGAAGAAGGAAGGCGCGGCGGGTGTGCCGCTCCTCTCGCAGGTGCAGCTCGCGGAGAGCGTGAAGTAGCCGACTCCAGGCAGTCTACAACCAGCCCTTGTGCCGGAAATAGAAGTACGGCACCAGCATCGAGGCCAGCATCAGCCCGGCGGTGATCCAGAAGCCTTCCGGCTGCTGCAGCATCGGCATCTGGTGGAAGTTCATGCCGAAGATGCCGGCGATGAGCGAGGGCGGCAGCATGAACACGGTCACCACCGAGAAGATCTTCAGGATGTTGTTCTGCTCGATGTTGATCATGCCGAGCGTGGCGTCGAGCAGGAAGGTCACCTTGTTGGCGAGGAAGGAGGCGTGGTCGCTGAGCGAGAGCACGTCGCGCGCAATGGTGCGGCAGCGGTTGCGCTGGTCCTGCGGCAGCGTGATGACGGTGGTCTGCTGCATGAAGGCGAGCAGGCGGCCGAGGCTCACCAGGCTTTCGCGCGCCTTGGAGATGACATCGCCGCTCAGGCCGACGCGGCCGAGGATGCGGTTGAAATTGCGGGCGCCGCCGCCGCTTCGAAGCTGCGGGGTGAAGATCTCGGTCGAAACGCCGTCGAGGTTGATGCCGATCTTCTCCAGTGATTCGGCCAGCCGGTCGACGATGGACTCGAGGAGCCCGGTCAGGAGCGTGGCCGGGGAGGCGCAGGTGGCCGGGTGCGTCTCGGCATAGGCGATGAAGCGGCGAAACGGAACGGGATCGACGTAGCGATTGGTCACCAGCCGGTCCTTTCCCAGGATGAAGGTCACCTGCGAATTCTGCGGAGTCTCGGTGTCGAGCTTGGTGACCAGGGTGGCTGTCATGAACAGCCAGTTCTCCTCCTCGTACAGCCGGGCCGATGCCTCCAGCTCGCTCATTTCCTCGCGCGTCGGGACATCGATGCGCAGGGCACGCTCGACGGATCTCTCTTCTTCCGGCGTGGGCTCGAGCAGGTCGACCCAGCTCACCGCGGGGTCGGTCGTGCCGGTGGCGTCGGCCGGCAGGCGCCTGAGTCCGGAAGGGCCGCTGCCGTAGAGGGTGAGCATGCCAGCCCCGCGGCGCGCCGTGCTAGTGCTTGTGCTCCTGCGCCGCCAGCGTGTCGATCTCCGGCATGATCTTGTCCGCGCCACCCGCCTGGGTGACATCGAGCACGTACTTGCCGTTGACCACGAACGTGGGCACGCCGAGGATGCCGTAGCGCAGGGTGATCTGCTCGGCGCGCTGCAGGTTGGTCTCCACGTTGAAGGAGTGGTAGGACTTCTTGAACTGATCGGCGGTCACGCCGAACCGCTCGAGGAACTCACGCTGCTTCTGCTCGGTCTCGGCCGGATCCTGCGCCGCCAGCATGTTGCCGTTCACGTGGATTTCCTTGAACGTCAGCGAGTGGAGCTGCTCTAGCTTGCCCAGGTCTTCCATGGTGTAGTACAGGCGGGCATGGGCGCGGTGCACGTCGTTGTCCCACATCACCGGCACGCGGGTGAACTTGATGTAGCTGGCCTTCTTCTTGCGCCAGGCTTCGACGATCGGGTCCAGCGCATTGCAGTGCGAGCAGCCATACCAGAACACCTCGAGCACCTCGACCTGGTCGGGACCCGCGGAGGTGGGCTGCGCCGGTACCAGGCGGGTGTAGTTGACCCCTTCCTTGTACTGCGAAGCGGGCGGCGTGGTGGCCGCGGCCGCACTGCTCGCGACGGCAGCCAGCAGCGGATTGTGGGCGCCGGTATCGCCGGTATTCTCCTCGATGGTCTCGGAGCCATCCTCGTTGACCCGCGCGGACCGGGTCGGCGGCGCCGACTTGTCCACCGGCTCAGCCGTCGGTGATGGCGCCGCGGCCGGATTGGCGCTGGAGGCCGGTGCCGCGGTTTCCGAAGCGGGCGAGGGGGCCGGTGCCGGCGCCTGCTTCGCACCACACCCGGCGAGAAACGCGGCGCCCAGGGCGAGCGCACAGAGGCGACGGATCAGCATTTAGCGGATTCCTTGCACGTAAGAGGCCACCTTCTGCATGTCGTCGGCCGTCAGTTTCTTCGCGATGGTCTGCATGATGCCGTTCGGACCCGTTGGGCGGGCGCCCGACGCATAGTCCTGCAGCTGCTTGACCACGTAGACCGAATGCTGGCCGCGAAGTGCCGGGAATCTTGCCGCGTCCATGCCGCGCCCGGCGGGGCCGTGGCAGGCCATGCAGGCGGGGATGCCCCGTGCCCGGTCCCCGGCGCGGTAGAGCTTCTGTCCGGCTTCCCAGGTCTTGGGGTCCGCTTCCAGGCCGGTGTTGCGCTGGCCGTTGAAGTAAGCGCCCAGGTCGGCCATGTCCTGCGGGCTCAAGGTAGCGGCGTTGGGCATCATGACGGGGTTGTTGCGCTTGCCTTCCTTGAAGGCCGCGAGCTGGGCGGCGATGTAGTCGCCGCCCAGGCCTGCCAGGCTCGGCCACTCGGGGTTGACGCTGTTGCCGTTGGCGCCGTGGCAGGCCGAGCAGACCGCCGACTTCGTGGCGCCCTGCTCCGGGTTGCCGGCCGCTGTCGCAACGCCGCTCAGAACCGTGCCCATGATCCATGCCGTTGCCAGAATCCGCTTCATCATCCCGCCTCGCGCTGCGCCGCATCGCTATTTTCAAAGAGGCGAAATTGTACACTATGGCCTTGAAGCGGCTCTAGTTTCCAAGCCCGGTACAGCCTTCCGATGCCCGATTTCCCTGCCACCAGCTTCCTCATCAGCGCCGCCGCCGGCCGGCAGTTCCCGCCGGACGGGGGTTCCGAGGTGGCCTTTGCGGGCCGCTCCAATGCGGGCAAGTCCAGCGCACTGAACGCCATCACCGGGCGGCGGGCGCTGGCTCGCGTGTCGCGCACACCGGGGCGCACTCAGCTCATCAACTTCTTCGATGTCGCCGGCGGCGGCCGGCTCGTGGACCTGCCCGGGTACGGCTTCGCCAAGGTCCCCGATTCGGTGCGCGAGCAATGGCATGCGCTGATGCAGCACTACTTCAACACACGCGAGTCGTTGGCCGGCCTCGTCCTCATTGTCGATTCGCGCCGCGGACTGGGCGAAACGGATGTGGCGATGCTCGAATGGATCCTGGCGAGGGATCGCCGTGCGATGGTGCTGCTGAGCAAATCGGACAAGCTGACCCGCGCGCAGAGCCAGCGGGTGCTCGAGGACACCCGCCAGGCCTGCGCCGATGCGGGCGTGGTCGTGCAGCTCTTCTCGGCCCATGCGGGGAGCGGGGTGGAGACGGCGAGAGCGGCAGTGCGGGAGTGGCTTGCGCGTTGAGGCGCGTTGATGGAGTCCCAAGGGACATTCGTCGAGCGGTCGCGCCCGGTCGCGTTTCATCAAGTGTTAAAAAAGCCCCGATGGGAGCCTAAGCTGCCATCGGGGCAGACCAACCCGGCATGGGGATGACAACCGGGTCTTTACCCGCTCAGGGAGAAGAGCGGGGAGCGTCCTAGCCGCTCAAAACATTAGATGGGGAAGTCCGCCGAAAGTTCAATCCTCACACGAATTCTTTCGTCCATCGTTGGTACGATAAAATAGGTCAAATGGTTGCAGCCCGCAATCGAAAATAAGCTCCATCGTCCGCGGGGTATTGGCTTTTCGTGCCAGACAAAACCGAACTGCTGCGGCAGCTCAAGATCGATCGTACGAACGATATCGAGGGGCAATCGCGCCTGAAGTGGTGGATCGGTGCCGGGCTCGTGCTGCTTGTTGCTGCGGCGCTGCTGTTCTTCGCGCTGCGTTCACCGGCAATTCCGGTGACTGTTGCCATCGCGCATCAAGTGTCTCCCGGCAGCGCCGGTGGCGGGGCTTCGCTGCTGGACGCTTCCGGTTACGTCGTCGCCCGACGGCAGGCGACGGTGTCTGCAAAAATTACCGGCAAGGTCACCGAGGTACTGATCGAGGAGGGCCAGCACGTCGACAAGGGCGCCATCGTCGGGCGGCTGGATGACACCAACGTGCGGGCGGCGCTGCAACAGGCCCAGGCGCAGCTCGAGTACTCGAAGGCCGCGCTCACCCAGGTGCAGGTCAACCTCGCCAATGCGGAACGCGATTTCCGCCGCAAGAACGAGCTGTTCGCACAGCACTTCGTCAGTCAGTCGGACCTGGACAACGCGCGCACCGCGCTCGACTCGCTGCGCGCTCAGCTGCTGACCTCGCAGAAGGGCGTCGACGTCTCGCAGCGGGGTGTCGACTCCGCGCAGCGCAACCTGGATGACACCGTGGTGCGCGCTCCCTTCTCCGGCGTGATCACCGTCAAGGCGGCGCAGCCCGGCGAGATCGTCTCGCCGATCTCCGCGGGTGGTGGCTTCACCCGCACCGGCATCGGCACCATCGTGGACATGGACTCGCTGGAGGTCGAGGTGGACGTGAACGAGAGCTTCATCGCGCGCGTGCATGCCGACCAGCCCGCGACCATCCGGCTCAATGCCTACCCGGACTGGCAGATTCCCGCCTATGTTATCGCCATCATCCCGACCGCGGATCGCGCCAAGGCGACGGTCAAGGTGCGCATCGGCTTCAAGGTGCGCGATGCGCGCATCCTGCCGGACATGGGCGCGCGCGTCGCCTTCCTCGGTGATGCCGCGCCGGCCGCCGGCGAGGCTGCCGCCGGCGAGGCTGCCGGCGCGGGCGGGGTGAGCGTGCCGGCGCAGGCGGTGCAGGGCCAGGGAGCCACCGGCACCGTGTTCGTGATCAAGGGCGACACCGTGGAACGCCGCGCGGTGAGGCTGGGTGCGGCGGAGGCCGGCACGCAGACCATCCTCGCCGGGCTCTCCGCCGGCGAACGGGTGGCCATCGGGGACCCGGCGAAGCTCGCCGATGGCGTCAAGGTGAAGGAGCAGTAGGCATGACTGCGATCGTTTCCCTGCGCAACGTCGTCAAGCGCTACACCCGGGGCAAGCAGGCCATCGAGGTCCTGCATGGCATCGACCTGGACATCGAGGCGGGCGATTTCGTCGCACTCATGGGCCCTTCCGGTTCGGGCAAGACCACGCTGTTGAACCTCATCGGCGGTCTCGACACCGCCTCGGGTGGCGAGGTGAACGTCGCCGGCGTGCGCATCGACCAGATGAAGGGCGAGAAGCTCGCGCGCTGGCGGGCGCGCCACGTCGGATTCGTGTTCCAGTTCTACAACCTGCTGCCGCAGCTCTCGGCCGAGCGCAACGTCGAGCTGCCGCTGCTGCTCACCCCGCTTTCCTCGGCTCAGCGCCGCCGCAACGTGCAGGCGGCGCTCGCCATCGTGGGGCTCGAGGATCGCGCGCGGCACAGGCCCGCGGAGCTGTCGGGAGGTCAGGCGCAGCGCGTGGCGATCGCGCGGGCGCTGGTCTCGGATCCGACGCTGCTGGTGTGTGATGAGCCCACCGGCGACCTGGACCGCGCCACGGCGGATGAGATCCTGGGACTGCTGCGCACGCTGAACCGCGAGCAGGGCAAGACCATCGTCATGGTGACGCACGACCCGAAGGCCGCCGACTACGCGACGCATCGGCTCTACCTCGACAAGGGTGAACTGGTCGATCAGCACGCCAGGGCCCCGGCATGAAGTTCCTGCCGCTGTTGTGGGCCGCACTGTGGCGCCGCAAGGCGCGCACGCTGTTCACGCTGCTGTCCATCGTGGTCGCCTTCCTGCTGTTCGGCCTGCTGCAGGGGGTGAACGCGGCGTTCAATTCGGTGGTGGATCGCGCCAATGTGAACCGCCTGTTCGTCGCCAACGCCGTGTCCTTCACCGAATCACTTCCCTACGCCTACCAGGCGCAGGTGGAGACGGTGCCGGGCGTCTCCGCGGTATCGCAGCAGAGCTGGTTCGGCCCGTATTACCAGGATCCGAAGAACTTCGTGTTCTCCTATCCGGTGGAGCCGGCGCGCTGGCGCCGCGTCTTCACCGAATACCGGCTGCCGGATGACCAGTTCGATGCGTGGCAGCGCACGCGCTCCGGTGCCATCGTCGGCGCAGAGCTCGCCCGTCACTACGGATGGAAGATCGGCGACCGGGTGCCGCTGCACTCGACCATCTGGACCAGGGCGGGCGGCAGCTCGGACTGGGACTTCGACATCGTCGGCATCTTCACCTCGCCGGATTTTCCCTCGCGCGAGAACCAGTTCTTCTTCAACTACAGCTATTTCGACGAGGCGCGCAGCTTCGGCAAGGGACTGGTGGGCTGGCTGCTCGTGCAGGTGAACGACCCGGCGCGTTCCGCGCAGATCGCCGCCGACATCGACCGTCGTTTCGCCAACTCCTCCGAGGAAACCGAGACCAAGACGGAGAAGGAGTTCCAGCAATCCTTCCTCAAGCAGATCGGCGACATCAACTTCATCGTCACGCGCATCCTGTTCGCCGTGTTCTTCGCGCTGCTGTTCGCCACGGGGAGCTCGCTCATGCAGTCCATCCGCGAACGCATCCCGGAGTTCGCGGTGCTCAAGACGCTGGGGTTCACCGATGGCGGCGTGCTGCGGCTGGTGCTGGCCGAGTCCCTGCTGCTGTGCGTCTTCTCGGCGCTCGCTGGCCTGGGCCTCGCCGCCCTGCTGTTCCCCGCGCTGCGTGATGCGATCGGCGTCGTGAGACTGCCACCCGCCGTCCTGGCCCAGGGGATCATCATCGCCGTGCTGCTCGCCGTGGCCACGGGACTGCTGCCGGCCTGGCGGGCCCGCCAGCTCAACATCGTCGATGCGCTGGCGGGGCGCTGAAGATGGCCAGCCTGTCCTCCCAGGTCGCGGCGGTCACCGTCAACAACCTGCGCAGCCTCCCGCAGCGCTGGTCCCTGTCGGCGGTGATCGTCATCGGCATCGCGGTGACCGTGGCCGTGCTCGTCTCGGTGCTGGCGATGGCGACAGGCTTCGGCAGGACACTCGCCAACACCGGCCGTGCGGACCGCGCGCTGGTGCTGCGCGGCGGTTCGCAGTCGGAACTCGCGAGCACGCTGTCGCGTGACAATGCGCTGACCATCCTGGATGCGCATGGGGTGCGCAAGGGCGCCGCCGGCAAGCCCATCGCCTCGGCGGAAATGGTCGCGATGCTGAACCTGCGGCAGAAGAACACCGGCACCAAGGCGAACGTCGCGTTGCGGGGCGTGGGGCCGCAAGGCTTCGAACTGCGTCCCGAGATCCACATCGTCGCGGGCCGGATGTTCCGGCCGGCGGTGCGCGAGCTCATCGTCGGACGCTCGGCGCAGATGCAGTTCGAAGGGCTGGATCTGGGCCAGCGGCTGACGTTCCATGATGGCGAGTGGACCATCGTCGGGGTGTTCGACAGCGGCGGGGACTCGCACGAATCGGAGATGATGGCCGATGCGGAGACGGTATTGTCTGCCTACCGGCGCAACCTCTTCCAGAGCGTCACCGTGCAGCTCGACAGCGCCGCTGGCTTCGATGCGTTCAAGGACCAGCTCACGACCAACCCCACGCTGTCCGTGGACGTGAAGCGCGAGACCGGGTACTACGCCGAGCAGTCGCGCCAGCTCTCGAAGCTCCTGTTCTTCGTCGCCTACATCGTCGGCGGCATCATGGCGCTGGGCGCGGTGTTCGGCGCGCTCAACACCCTGTACTCGGCGGTGGCTGCGCGCTCGCTGGAGATCGCCACGCTTCGCGCCATCGGCTTCGGCCCGCTGCCGGTGGTGGTCTCGGTGTTCGCGGAAAGCCTGCTGCTGTCGCTCATCGGCGGATGCCTCGGCGCCGCGATCGCCTGGGTCTTCTTCAACGGTAATTCGGTGAACACGCTGGGTTCGAACTTCACCCAGGTGGTCTTCCGGCTGACGGTGACGCCGGCGCTGGCCATGAGCGGTGTCGTGATGGCCTGCATCGTCGGGCTGGTGGGAGGACTGTTCCCCGCGATCCGCGCCGCGAGGCTCCCCATCGCACAGGCGTTGCGCGCGGGCTGATCCCGGCGAACCCGTCCGCGACCTCGCGGCGCCGGCGGGGGTGTCCCGTCAGGCGACCGCGACGTGCATCAGCGAGCCGATCAGCGCCGTGACGCCCATGGCCACCGCGCCCCAGATGGTGACGCGCAGCGCCGCCTTGGAAACCGGCGCGCCGCCGGCCCAGGCCGACAGGGCGCCCAGACTCCCGAGGAACACGAGCGAACTCAGCGCGATGACCGGCACGCGCGATGTCTCGGGCGCCACCACGGCGGGAATCAGCGGCAGGGCGGCTCCTGTCGCGAAGGTCGCGGCCGAGGTCAGCGCCGCCTGCAGCGGGTTCACGGTGATGGTCTCGCTGATGCCCAGTTCATCGCGCATGTGGGCGCCGAGCGCATCCTTCTGCATGAGCTGGGTGGCCACGCGCCGCGCCAGCTCCTTGTCGAGGCCACGGCGTTCGTAGATGGTGGCGAGTTCCTCGTGCTCGAACTCGGTGTCGTTGGCGAGCTCCTCGGTCTCGCGCGCGATGTCCGCCTGCTGGGTGTCCTTCTGCGAGGCCACGGAGACGTACTCGCCGGCCGCCATCGACATGGAGCCCGCGACCAGGCCGGCGATGCCGGTGATGAGCAGCTGGTCATGCGTGGCCTGCGCGGCGGCCACGCCGATCAGCAGGCTCGCGGTGGAGACGATGCCGTCATTGGCGCCGAGCACGGCCGCCCGCAGCCAGCCGATGTGCTGGGTGCGGTGCGATTCATGGTGCCTGACGTACATGCGGGCATTCTAATCGCCCGCCTGGATGAAGTTACAGGAAAGTCCAGGTGACCCCCAGGGAGACGAGCGACGCCCGGTCGGTGCGCGGCAGGTTGAATCGTTCGTATTCCACGCGGGCACCGAGGCTGCCGAAATGCGCCTGCACGCCGGCGCCCCAGCTGAAGTCCGTGCTGTTGTCCTTCAGCGACCCGATGCCGTCCTCGCGGAAACGGGATTCGGACCTTGCAAAACCTGCCTTGCCGAAGAGATCCACGAACGGCAGCGGGACATAGCCCACCACGCTGAAGTTGACGAGCTTGGCGTCGGCGCGGATGGCGCCGCCGATGCCTGATCCGTCGGTCTTGCCGAGGTCCACGTAGTTGAGCTCAGCGCCGAGGACATCCAGTGGACGGATGCCTGCAATGATCTTGTAACCCTGGTCCTTGTCGTCATAGTTCAGTTCCGAAAAGTTGAGTCGGCGCGAATCCGGATCGAGCTTGCTCTGGCCGAGGCCGGCGCCGAGATAGATGCCATGGTCGGCGGCGTTGGCCGCGCCGATGCCGGCGATGCTCAGGGCGAACAAAGGGATGACCGTCTTCATGCACACCTCGCGCGTCGTTGGAACACGTGTGATGTGACTGGCGTCTTTGTACCCCGGTTCCCGCGACCTTCCGAAATGTCGCCGCGTGCCGACGACCGCGTGGCCTCGGCGCAACGCCCGCTCAGTGAGCCTCGTCCCAGTTGCGTCCGGTCCCGACCTCCACCTTCAGCGGCACATCGAGCTTCGCGGCGCGCGACATGCGCGCGCGCAATTCCTCCATCACCGCCGGTACCTGCGCGTCGGCCACTTCCAGCACCAGTTCATCGTGCACCTGCATGATGAGGCAGGCATCCACCCGCTGCGAGCGCAGCCAGCCATCGACGTCGATCATGGCGAGCTTGACGATGTCGGCCGCGGTGCCCTGCATGGGCGCGTTGATGGCACTGCGCTCGGCGTACTGCCGCATCGCCTGGTTGCGCGAGTCGACGTCGGGCAGGTACAGCCGCCGGCCGAACACGGTCTCGACGAACTTCTGCTCGTGCGCGAGGCGGCGAGTCTCGTCCATGTAGCGGCGCACGCCGGGGTAGCGCTGGAAGTACAGGTCCACGTAGGCCTGCGCCTCACCGCGCGGGATGCCCAGCTGGCGCGCGAGCCCGAAGGCCGACATGCCGTAGATCAGCCCGAAGTTGATCGCCTTCGCCGAGCGCCGCTGCTCGCCGCTGACCGCTTCCAGTGGCACGCCGAACACTTCCGCCGCCGTGGCCTGGTGCACGTCGAGGTCCTGCGCAAAGGCGCGCAGCAGGCTCTCATCGCCCGACAGGTGCGCCATGATGCGCAGCTCGATCTGCGAGTAGTCTGCGGCCACCAGCGTGCGGCCGGGCGGCGCGACGAAGGCCTGCCGGATGCGTCGGCCCTCCTGCGTTCGGATCGGGATGTTCTGCAGGTTGGGCTCGGTGGAAGAGAGCCGGCCGGTGGCCGCGATGGCCTGGTGGTAGGAGGTGTGGATGCGGCCCGTGGCGGCGTCGATCTCCAGCGGCAGCTTGTCGGTGTAGGTGGACTTGAGCTTGGCGATGCCGCGGTAGTCCAGGATGAGTCGCGGCAGCGGGTAGTTCGCCGCCAGTTCCTCGAGCACGTCCTCGGCGGTGGAGGGCTGTCCCGTGGGGGTCTTGCGGGCCACCGGGATCTGCAGCCGCTCGAACAGGATCTGCTGGAGCTGCTTCGGGGAGTCGAGGTTGAACGAACCGCCGGCGGCGGTGTGCGCCGCCTGCTCGATCTCGATCATGCGATTGGCGAGTTCAGCGCTCTGGCGGCGGAGCTGCTCGCGGTCCACCAGCACACCGGTCCGTTCCATGCGATACAGCACCGGCACCAGCGGCTGTTCGATGGTCTCGTACAGCGTCTTCAGCCGGGGTGCCGCGCAGATCTGCGGCCACAGCGCCTGGTGGAGCTGCAGGGTCACGTCCGCGTCCTCGGCCGAGTATTCAGCCGCGCGTTCGACGTCCACCTGGTTGAAGGTGAGCTGTTTCGCGCCCTTGCCAGCCACGTCCTCGAAATGGATGGTGTGCACGCCCAGGTACTTGAGGGCGGTGGAGTCCATGTCGTGGCGCGTGGCCACGCTGTTGAGCACGTAGGACTCGAGCATCGAATCGAAGGCATGTCCCTGCAGGGCGATGCCGTGGTTCGCGAGCACGTGGATGTCGTACTTGAGGTGATGGCCGAGCTTGCGGCGCGCGGGGTCCTCGAGCAGCGGCTTGAGCCGGGCGAGCACTGCATCGCGATCGAGCTGCGCGGGCGCCCCGGCATAGTCGTGTGCCAGTGGCACATAGGCAGCGTGGCCCGCCTGCGCGGCGAAGGACACGCCGACGATGCGCGCCTGCAGGTAGTCCAGGCTGTCGGTCTCGGTGTCGAAGGCGAACAGCGGCGCCTGCTTCAGCACCTCGATCCAGGTATCGAGCCGTGCCATGTCGGTGATGGTCTCGTAATGACGCGGGACGCTCGCCGGCAAGCCGGCAGGGCCGGCCGAGCCGGCCTCGGCCGGTGCATCGCTCGCCGATGGGGTGGCGGTACCTGCGTCCGCCGTTGCGGGAGCCGCTGCGTTCGCCGATTGCGGCGGTCCCGCGTCCGCACTGGACCCCGCGCCCTCCAGCGCCTTGAGCAGCGTGCGCAGCTCCAGGCGCGCATACAGCGCCTTCAGGCGGGCCGCATCGGCGGGGCGGGGCACGAGGGCGTCGGGTGCGAGCTCGAGCGCGACCTGAGTATCGATGGTGGCGAGCTTGCGTGAGAGTTCCAGCACCGCTTGCTCGGCGCGCAGGTTCTCGCCCACCTTGCCGCCGATTTCCGCAGCGTGGGCGATGAGGTTGTCGAGGGACTGGTACTGCTTGAGCCACTTCGCCGCGGTCTTGGGCCCGACGCCGGTGATGCCCGGGATGTTGTCGGAGCTGTCGCCCACCAGCGCGAGGTAGTCGATCATCTGCTCGGGCCAGACATCGAACTTGAGCTTGACGCCCTCGCGGTCCAGGCGCGTGTTGCTCATGGTGTTGACGAGGCCGATGCCATCGCCGACGAGTTGCGCCATGTCCTTATCGCCGGTGGAGATCAACACCGTGTGGCCCAGCGCCGTGCCGCGCCGCGCCAGCGTGCCGATCACATCGTCCGCCTCCACGCCGGCGATGCGAAGCAACGGCAGGCCCATCGCCTCCACCGCCTCGAGGAGCGGCGCGAGCTGCGAGCGCAGCTCATCGGGCATGGGCGGGCGGTGCGCCTTGTACTGGTCGAACAGGTCGTCGCGGAAGGTGCGGCCCGGAGCGTCGAACACCACGGCGATGTGCCCGGGTGATTCCTCCTTGACCAGCTTGTTCAGCATGTTGATGACGCCGAGCACGGCGCCGGTGGGCTCGCCGCGCGAATTGGACAGCGGCGGCAAGGCGTGAAACGCCCGGTACAGGTACGAAGACCCGTCGACCAGCACGAGCTTGGGCATGTCTAGGGATGGCGACAGGTTGGGGAGCGGCGCATCACGCCACATTATATCAACCGGCCCCTCAGGTACCCTTGGTCAACCGATGGCGCCGGGAGACGTTGCATGAACATGAACACGAGAATTCTGGCGTCCTTGCTGGGCGCTTGCCTCCTGCCGCTGGGATCGGTCGTGTCCCTTCCCGCTCACGCCAGCGTGAGCGTCGGCGTGTCGATCACCCTCGCGCCCCCCGAGCTGCCGGTCTACGAGCAGCCACCGTTGCCGGCACCCGGCTACCTGTGGATGCCTGGGTACTGGGCCTATGGGCCGGATGGCTATTACTGGGTGCCCGGCACCTGGGTGCTGCCGCCGCGCGTGGGCTACCTGTGGACACCGGGCTACTGGGGCTGGAGCTCGGGCTTCTACTTCTGGCACGCGGGCTACTGGGGCCCGAGCGTCGGGTTCTATGGCGGCATCAACTACGGCTACGGTTATTTCGGCGTCGGCTACCAGGGCGGCTACTGGCGGGGCGACCGCTGGTATTACAACCGCGCCTGCAACCGCTTCGACGATCGTGTCCATGTCACCAATGTGTACGAGCGCACGGTGGTCAACAACATCACCGTGAACCGGGTCAGCTATCACGGCGGTCGCGGTGGCATCGAGCGCGCGCCGCTGCGCGAGGAGCTCTCCGCCGCACGAGGGCCCCACCTGCGACTCACGCCCGACCAGCGACGCCACGAGATCGCGGCGGGACATGACCGTGAGTTCCTCGCCAGCGTGAATCGCGGCCGGCCGGCCCTCGCGGCCACGGCGCGGCCGGCGATGTTCGACGCCCATGCGCGTGGACAGGACTCGCACTCGCGCGGACAGCCTGCGCGCCTCGATCGGCCGCCCGGCGCACAGGGTGGTTTCGGACACGATACGCGCAGTGGTCAGCCACGAATCGACCGGCCCGGCGGTGTCGAGCGAATGCCGGCAGCCCGCGCAGCCCGGATCGGCCCAACCGCGCGGATCGACCGGCGGATCGGCCTTATCCGTGGATCGGCCCTCCAGCATCGATCGCCCCATGAACCGCGCGCCCATGGAACGGTCGGCCGGCGATCGGGCGCCGATGCAACGCGAGCCGATGCGGCGCGCGCCGGTGGAGCAGCGAGTGGATCGGCCAGTGGAGCGGTCACCTGGCGGAGCGGGCGGTCCAGGTGCCGGACATGCACCGGTGCAGCGTGGTCCCGTGGAGCGGGGTTCTGAGAGAGGCCGGCCGGAACGTGGACCCGAGCGGCAGGGACCGGGGGATCACGGCCCTCGCTGAGCGCGGCGCGGCATCCCCCCGATTCGCGTTACACTCCCGCCGGGCTGCGCGGGAGAGTCGGGATGCTGAACGGGGATTGGCGCAATGTGCTGGGCTGCCTCCTGCTGCTGGCGGCAGGGCCTGCGGGAGCCTCCGACTGGGTGGTCCACGCCGGCACGCTGATCGACGGCACGGGCTCGGCGCCGCGACGCTCGGTGAGCATCCGCATCCACGATGATCGCATCACCGGCATCGAGGAAGGTTTCGTCAAGCCCGACGGCGTGCGGATCATCGACCTGTCGAACCGCACGGTGCTCCCCGGCTTCATCGACTGCCACGTGCACGTGAGCGCCAAGCTCCCCACCCGCACCAATGCCACCGAGGACCGCCTCACCCACAACGACATCGACCGCGCCTTCGACGCCGCGCTGTTCGCCAGGGCGATGCTGATGCAGGGGTTCACCAGCGTGCGCGATGTCGGCGGCGGAGATGAGACCGTGTCGCTCCGCAACGCCATCGATGCGGGCAAGGTGGACGGACCGCGGCTGTGGGTGTCGCTGGAGGCGCTGGGTCCCACCGGCGGGCATGCCGACAGCCTCAGTGGCCTGGATGCGCAGCTCTCGCACCCGGGGTGGAACCGCGGGCTGGTCGACTCCGTGGACGAGGCGCGGCTGCGCGTGCGCGAGCATCAGCGCCGCGGGGCGGACCTCATCAAGATCGTCGCCTCCGGTGGCATCGCCTCTTCAGGCGATGACCCACGACGCCAGCTGATGACCAACGAGGAGATGCACTCGGTGGTGGAGACGGCGCACTCGCTGGGCATGAAGGTCGCCGCACACATCTATCCGCCGGGGGCGATCGAGAATGCCGTCCGTGCCGGCGTGGATTCCATCGAGCATGGCTCGTTCGCCACCGCCGCGACCTTCGCGCTGATGAAGGCCCATGGCACCTACCTCGTGCCCACCC
Source organism: Steroidobacteraceae bacterium (assembly GCA_046347195.1). Taxonomy (GTDB): domain Bacteria; phylum Pseudomonadota; class Gammaproteobacteria; order Steroidobacterales; family Steroidobacteraceae; genus TMP-86. The sequence continues at coordinate 14,122 of JAXMGQ010000004.1, read as the reverse complement.
TGTCGGTGTTCGAGGTGTTCTACGAGGCGGCGCGCGACCATCCCGAGCTGCTGACGCCGGGAACGGCGCAGAAGGAACTCGCCAATGACCCGCTCCCCAAGCGCAACCTGCCGCTGGCGGTGAAGTCGGGCGTGGCGATTGCCTTCGGCTCGGACCTGGGCGAAGGGGACCATTCGCAGGAGTTCACGCTCATGACCGGCAACGGCATGAGCGCCCAGCAGGCCATCCTCGCGGCCACGCGCAATGCCGCCGACCTGCTCGGCGCCGCTGATCGCATTGGCTCCGTGCAACAGGGCCGGTTCGCCGATCTCGTCGCCGTGCAGGGGGATCCGCTGGCGGACCCGTCCCTGCTGCGTCACGTGGGCTTCGTCATGAAGGGCGGCGTGGTGTATCGCCAGCCCTGAGTGCCAAGCCGCCAGCGGGCGCGGCCTGCCGCAGCGGTTCACTGCGGAGGTTTCTTGCGCTCGTCCTTGGATGGCGCCGGGGCTGCGCCCGCAGGACGGTCCATCGGGACGGCCGGCGCGGTGGTGGCGGCATCCGGAGCGATGGGCGGTGCCGGGCTCGTGGTCGTCGCCGGGGCGGGCCTCATCACCGGCTCGCGCGTGTGCGCATCGGGCAGGATGAGCGGCCCTTTCTGGCCGCATCCGGCAGCGAGCGCGGCGAGCAGCAGCAGGGGCGCACGATGGAACATGCATCCAGTATAACAGGCGGCATCCGGGCAGCCGCGGGCCCGGGCGAGGCATCGGACCCCCGATTGCCGCAGGGCTGCACGACGCTCGGGCACGAGTTCCGCTGGCTGCACACCGGCGCCGCGGCGTTCGAGGCCATGGTGCAGATGATCGAAGCGGCGCATCGCACCGTGGAGGTGGAGTTCTACACGGTGTCGGCCAGCGAGGCCGCCACGCGGCTCGGCGCCGCGCTGATGCGCGCCGCGGCCCGGGGCCTCACCGTGCGCGTGCTCATCGATGCGTTCGGATCCTCCTGGCTCCCGCCGGAGTGGAACGATGGCCTGCGCGCGGCGGGCGCCGACCTGCGCAGGTTCAATCCGCGGCGCCTGCTGCGCTGGAGCTTCCGCAATCACCGCAAGCTCGTGGTGTGCGACGATGGCGCCGCCATCGTCGGCGGGTTCAATGTCGCCAGCGAATATGACGGCGATGGCATCGAACGCGGCTGGCGCGATTTCGGCGTGCGGATCGACGGACCGGTGGCCATGCAGCTGCGGCGTGGCTTCGATGCGCTGTTCGGAGCCGCGGCATTGCGCCGGCGCGAGGTGCCTGCGCTGGCGCGTTTCCTGCGCAAGCAGCGGCTCGACCGCGAGACGCCCTGTGCGCTGATCGGCGGACCGGGCAGCTCGCGGGCCCTGATGCGCCAGACGCTGCACGCCGACCTGCGCGCGGCGCGGCGCGTGGATGTGGTGGCGGCCTATTTCGTGCCCTCCCATCGCATCCGCAGGCTCCTGGCCCGGGTGAACCGTCGCGGCACGGTGCGCGTGCTGCTGGCCGGGCACAGCGATGTGCCGGTGTCACGCTGGGCCAGCCAGTCGCTGTATCCGGGCCTGCTGCGCAGCGGTACCCGGCTGTTCGAATACCAGCCGCAGATCCTGCACGCGAAGCTCTTGGTGGTGGACGAGGTGGTGTACGTGGGATCGGCGAACCTCGACACGCGCAGCCTGCAGCTCAACTTCGAGCTGCTCGTCAGGCTCCCCAGCGCCCTGCTCGCCGAGCAGGTGCGGGCGCGCATCGATGTCGATTGCGGGCTGTCGCGACCGGTGCCCTCGGACTGGTCAAGTCATTGCTCCGTACTGGATCGGCTGATGCACGGCGCAGCGTACTTCCTGCTGACGCGCATCGACCCCTACCTCGCGCGCAACGAGTTCCGCCACCTGGCCTGAAGCGGCCTCGCGCCGGCTGATCCGCAGCCGGCGCGATCGCACCGCGATGCGGGCGTTCAGTTGGCCTTGGGTGCGGACTGGATGCTCACCAGGTCCACATCGAAGATCAGCAGCGAGCCGGGCGGGATGCCTGGCGGGGAATTCAGGTCGTAGCCCAGTTCGGGTGGGACGAAGAGCTGGTACTTCGAGCCGGGCTTCATCATCACCAGCGCCTCCTGCCAGCCCTTGATGACGCGATTGGCGGGGAAGGTGGCCGGCTGGCCGCGGGTGTAGGAGCTGTCGAACTCGCTGCCATCGAGCAGCTTGCCGCGATAGTTCACCGTGACCTGGTCATCCGGCTTGGGCGATGCCGCCTTCACATCGCCGGTGGCGATGACCTTGTACTGCAGGCCCGAGGCCGTCGTCTTCACACCGGCCTGGTGCGCGTTGCCGGCGAGGAATTCCTTCGCCGCGGCCTTGTTGCGCACGCCCTGCTGGTCGCGTACCGCGCGAACGTACTGCGAAAGCTGCTGCTGGTCGCCTGCGCCCAGCTTCTTGCCGCCGAAGGCGTCCTTGAGCCCGCGGGTCAGGGCGTCCATGGACAGATCCTGCGACAGGCCCGCATGACGAAGCTGTTCGCCGAACGTGACACCGAAATCGTAGCTGGCCTGCTCGGCGTTGAGGGCCGGCGGCGCGGGCGGCGTGGGCGCTGCCGTCGCGGCGGGAGCGGCGGGCGCGGTGGCCGCGCTGGCGGCCGCCTTGGCAACGCCGGCCGGCGGGGGTGTCTGCGCGATGACGGCGCCGGCGAACAGCAGGATCGCGATGGCGGCGGGGAGCGCGCAGGTACGGGAATCGAGGGTCATGCAAGGGTCTCCTGGTTTAGAAACGGGCGAGTTGCCATCCCGGCAGGTTCGGCACCGGCATGATAACGAGGCGCAGGGCCCCGAAGGGAGCTATTTCGCCGGCTTGAACCGCATCGCGATGCGGCGGTAGGCCTCGCGGAAGGGGATGCCCTCGCGTGCGACCAGCGCATTGGCCGCTTCCGCGGCATGGATGCCGGGATCGAGCTGGATGTTCTGCGGCTCGAAGCGCACGCCATCGAGCGCCTGGGGCAGGATGTCGAGGGTCTGCCCGCAGGCATCGATGCTGCGGAACAACGGCGCCTTGATGAGCTGCAGGTCGCGGTGATAGCCGGAGGTGAGCTTCTGCGTGATGCCGAGGATCTCCGTGAGCGCCGCCTGCGCCAGGGCCGCGCGGCCACGCATCAGCTCGAACACGTCCGGGTTGCGCTTCTGCGGCATGATCGACGAGCCGGTGGTGAAGTCCTCCGGCAGGCTGACGAAGGCAAACTCCTGCGTGTAGAACAGCAGCAGGTCCGCGGCCAGGCGCGCGAGGTCCTGCGTGAGCAGGGCGATCTCGAAGGCCAGCTGGGCTTCGGCCTTGCCGCGCGAGAGCTGCACGGCCGTGACGGGCTCGTGCACCACGGCGAACTTCAGCCGCTGTCGCGTCGAGTCGCGGTTCACCGGCAAGCCGGGGGTGCCGTAGCCCGCGGCCGAACCCAGCGGGTTCTTGTCGATCCGGCGCAGTGCGCCCAGCAGCCCCACCGCATCGTCGCGGATCTCGGCGGCGAACCCGGCGCACCACAGCGCGACGCTCGAGAGCATGGCCTGCTGCATGTGTGTGTAGCCGGGCAGGGCGAGCTTGCCGTCGCGGGCGCTCAGGCGGTCGAGCGCCTCCGCGACCCCTTCCGCGGCACGCGCGAGGCGTGTCGCCGTCTCGCGCAGGTACAGCCGCAGGGCCGCGAGCACCTGGTCGTTGCGCGAGCGGCCGGCATGCAGGCGACCACCGGCGGCGCCGATCTTCTGTGTCAGGTGGTGCTCGAGCGCGGTCTGTGAATCCTCGAGCTCCAGGGTCACGCGCCATTCGCCCCGGGCATGCTCGGCGCCGATCTGCAACAGGGCCGTGCTGATCGCCGCCAGGTCCTGCGCCGACAGCAGGTTCGCCTCGTGCAGCATGTGCGCGTGCGCGATGCTGGCCTCGATGTCGTAGGGCACGAGCCGGTTGTCGAGCTCGTGGTCATCGCCCGCCGTGTAGGTGAGCACCTTGGCGTCAAGGGGAGTCCCCTTGTCCCAGAGGCGGCTCATCGCGCCACCGTTGCCGCGCGCTCGATCGTCACTGCGCGCTCTGCTCGGCCGGTGACAGCGCGTTCAGGTCCGCGACCACCAGCGTGCCGGTGCCTTCGTTGGTGAACACCTCGGCGAGCACGCCGTCGCCGGACTTGTAGGAGATGACGTGCACGCGGCGCACGCCGCGGCGGATCGCGTTCTCGATGGCGGCGGCCTTGGGCAGCATGCCATCCTTGAGGCTTCCCTGGTCGCGCAGCCGCTTCAGACCCTTGAGGTCGGTGTAGGAGATGACCGAGCCCGGATCCTCGAGCCGCTCGAGGATGCCGTTGGCACCGGTGCAGAGGATGAGTTTCTCGGCCGCCAGGGCGCCACCGATGGCGGCCGCCACGGTATCGGCGTTGATGTTCAGCAGCGTGCCGCTGGAGTCCGCCGACAGCGGGCTCACCACCGGCATCAGGCCGTTGTCGAGGAGCTTCTCGAGCACGTTGGAGTCTACCGAGTCGATGTCGCCGACGAAGCCGTAGTCCACGGTCTCGTTGCTGTCGTGCAGGCGCACCGGTGCGCGCTTGTGCGCGCGGATCAGGCCTGCATCCACGCCACTCAAGCCCACCGCCTCGATGTCGAGGTCACGGCAGATGGCCAGGATCCGGGTGTTGATCAGGCCGTTGAGCACCATCGCCGTCACGTCGATGGACTTCTGGTCGGTGACGCGCCGGCCCTGCACCATCTGCGTCTCGATGCCCAGCTGGGTCTGCAGCAGGTCGAGCTGCGGCCCGCCGCCGTGCACCAGCACGGTCTTGATGCCCACCTGGTGCAGGATGGCCACCTGCTCGATGAGCCCGCGGGTGGAGGCTTCGTCGTTGAACACGGCGCCGCCCGCCTTGATGACGAACACCTTGCCCTTGTACATGCGGATGTAGGGCGCGGCGCTGCGCAGTGCACGCACGGCGATGGACGGGTCGGGTCGGTTCTTCATCATGCTCTGTCTCCCTCGAAGATCACTTGCGCAGCAGCCGGTACAGCACCGCCATCTGCACGACCATGCGGTTGAAGGCCTCCTGCTTCACCACCGAACGCGGGCCGTCGAGGATCTCGTCGGCGACGGCGACATTGCGGCGCGCCGGCAGGCAGTGCATGAAGCGCGCATCCGGAAGCGTGGTGCGGAACCAGGGTTCGCGCACGCACCAGTCGGTGAGCTCCGCGCGCAACTTGAGGTCCGCCTCGGCATCCCCGTAATAGGTGGTGGTGCCCCATTCCTTTGCGTACAGCACGTGTGCGCCGGCGAGCGCGGCGGCACGATCGGCGGTCTCGGTGACCGAGCCGCCCGCGGCGGCCGCGGCCGTGCGCGCCTTCGCCATGATCCCGGGTGGCAGGGCGTAGCCTTCCGGACGGGCCACCACCACCTCCATGCCGCGCATCGCGGCCATGTGCAGCGTCGCCGCCGGCACCGCCAGCGGCAGTGCGCGCGGGTGGTAGACCCAGGACAGCACGAACCGGCCTCGGTTCGGCACGCCAAGGTCATCGAGGGTCTTCCAGTCGGCCAGCGCCTGGCACGGGTGGTTCACGGCGGACTCGAGATTGATCAGCGGCTTCTCGCACAGCGCATCGATCATGCGGAACAGCGACTCATCCAGGTCGTGCTGCAGGTTGCGTCCTTCGGCGAAGGCGCGCACGCCCAGCGCATCGCAGTACGAGGCCAGCACCGGGATGCCCTCGCGGATGTGCTCGGCGGCCCCGCCGTTCATGATGGCGTTCAGGCGCGTCTCCAGCTGCCAGGTTCCCTGGCCGGGCGTGATGACGAAGGAACTGCCGCCCAGGCGTGCCATGCCGGCCTGGAAGGAAGCTAGCGTACGGAGCGAGGGGTTCAGGAACACGAGGCCCAGCACCTTGCCGGCCAGCGCCATGGGCTCGGGGTGATCCTGCAGCCGCTGCGCCAGCGCGAGCAGGTCGCGGACCTCTGCGGGTTCGAGATCGCCGAGGTCGAGGAATTTCTTCATGCGGGGATCCTGGCCAGCGCATCGCTGAGCTGGTCGACGTGGCCTTCGTTGATGATGTAGGCGGGCAGCAGGCGCAGCACGTGTGCATCGCCGCTGGTGCCGGCGAGGATGTTCTTCTCCATGAGCGCCGCCTGCACCTCCTTCGCCGGGCGCGAGGTCTTCAGGCCCAGCAGAAAGCCGGCGCCCTGGAACCCCGTGACCGGTCCCACCTGGCAGGAGCTGCGGATGTAGGCCGACACCTGCTGCACGTTGGCCATGAGCTGCTCGGATTCGATGGTGTCGATGACGGCCTCGGCCACCGCGCAGGCCATGGGCCCGCCGCCGAAGGTGGTGCCCAGGTCATCGTGGCGGATCTGCGTGGCGATGGCATCGCAGATCATCAGGGCGGAGACGGGAAAGCCGTTGCCCAGCGCCTTGGCGGTGGTGAGGATGTCGGGCGTCACGCCGAAGGCGTTCGCGGCGAAGGGACGGCCGGTACGGCCCACGCCGCACTGCACCTCGTCGAAGATCAGCACCGCGCCGGTCTCATCGCAGCGCCGCCGCAGCGCCGCCAGCATGGGCTGGCCGAGATCGTAGGCGCCGCCCACGCCCTGCACGGGTTCGACGATGACGGCGGCGGTGTGCCGGTCGATGGCCGTGTCCAGCGCCTCGAGGTCATCGCGCGGCGTGAAGCACACATCGAACGGTGCGCGCGGGAAGCCGTACCACTTGCCTGCGGCCCCCCAGGTGAGCGCGCCGGCGGCGGCGGTGCGGCCATGGAAGGAACGTTCCAGCGCCACCACCTTCTGCCGTCGTGTCACCTTGAAGGCGAGCTTCAGCGCGTTTTCGTTGGCCTCGGCGCCGCTGTTCACCCAGAACACGGTGTCGAGGCCCAACCCGGCGAACTTCACCAGGCGTGCGGCGGCGCGTTCGCGCACCAGCATGGGCAGCGCGTTGGTCTGGAAGGCCATCTGCCGGGCCTGATGCTCGAGGGCGGCGAGCCAGCGCGGATGCGCGTAGCCCAGGCCCGCCACGGCATGACCGCCGTAGAAGTCCAGGATCTTGCGGCCGTCGCGTGCGTGCAGCCACACGCCTTCGCCGCGCAGCACCTCGATGGGATACTGGGCGAACACGTTGGCGAGATGGCTCGCGTGCGCCTGCGCGACCCCGCTCATGTCCAGCCCGCCGCGGTGGCGCGCAGGCCCAGGGTCTCGTCCCAGCCCAGCAATCTGTTCATCCACTGTACCGCGCCGCCGGCGGCGCCCTTGTTGAGGTTGTCGATGGCGCACATCACGGCGATGCTGCGGCCGTTGCTGACGGCGCCCAGGTGCGCGTAGTTGCTCCCCGCCACGTCCTTCACGCGCGGCAGCGTGTCGGACACGTGCACGAACGGACAGTGACGGTAAAAGTCGTGGAACTCGTGCACGGCGGCGGCGCTGCCGAGCGAGCCTGCGAGGCTGGCCTGCACGGTCACGTGGATGCCGCGCGCGAAGGGACCGGAGTGCGGCACGAAGTTGAACTGGGCCTCGATGCCGGTGGCGGCCCGCGCGCAGGCGGTGATCTCGGGCTCGTGGCGATGCGCCAGCGCGCCGTAGGCGTACAGGTCGCTGTGCCGCTGCGGGTGATGCGTGCCTTCCACCGGCTTGCGCCCCGCTCCGGTGCTGCCGGTGATGCCGCTGACGAACAGCCTCGGCTCGGTGAGGCCGAGCTTGATCAACGGCACCGAGGCCAGGAGCGTCGCGGTGGCGAAGCAGCCCGGATGCGCGACATGCGGCGTGGGCGCATGTCGCAGGTGCTCAGGGAGGGCGCAGGTGAAATCGCGGATGCGCGCGGGCGCCCCGTGCGGGTGCTTGTACACCGCCTCATAGGCCGCCGCGCTCGAATAGCGGTAATCGGCCGAGATGTCCACGCAATGCACGCGGGTGCCGGCGCCTTCCGCCGCCTTCAGCAGGCCATCCACCAACGCGGCGGAGACCCCATGCGGCGCGGCGGAGAACAACGCCGTCTGCGGCGTGCGCGTGAGCAGCGACTCGACCTCGGCGAGGCTGGCGAAACGGGTGTCAGGGTAGGCCGCGCGCAGGTGCGGGAAGGCCTTGGCCACGGGCTCGCCCGGCTGGCTGTCGGAGAGCACGGCCGCCAGCTCGAGCTGCGGATGCGCATCGATGAGCCGCAGCAGTTCGCCGGCGACGTAGCCGGTGCCGCCGAGCACCACCGCGGGTGTGTGCGTGCTCATTCGTTCGCGGCAGCCGGTAGCTTTGCCGCCAGGCCCAGCCGCGAGATGATGTGGTCGCCGAGGTCGGCGGGGTTCGAGATGGCGTTGAACGCCTCGACGTTCATCTGTTCGCGGATGATCTGCACGCCCACCTGGTTATCGGTGGCGGGGCCGGTGACCGCGCAGGGCTCGATCTCGAAGCGCTCGCGCAGCAGCTTGACCCCGCCCCAGGCGGCGACCGGATCGTTGGCCGACAGCACCACCGCGGTGAGCGCGGCGCGGATGTCCGGCTCGCGCAGGATGGCCTCCACGCCGTAGGTGCCGAGCAGGCCATCGCCCAGTTCGAACACGATGACGTCGGGCTTGCCGGCGCTCACCTCGGTGAGCATGGCGCGGGTCAGCGCCGGGCCGCACTTCGCGGTGGTGGTGACGATCCCAAGGTCGGTGAAGATCATGGTGCGGCGCGCGCCGGAGTCCTCGAAGGCCATGATGTCACGCCGCAGCGAGACACCCGTGGCCTTGAAGGCATCCACCACCAGCCCGCGATGGCGCATGCGCGCGATGATGGCCGCCGCCGCGGCGGTCTTGCCGGCTTCCATGCAGGTGCCGGCGAGGGCCACCACGGGCACCTGGTGCGCATCGAGCGGCGCCGAGTAGTCGAGCGCCTTGTAGCCCACCCGCGCCGGCACGCCGATGCGCTCGCCGAGGTAGGGGAAGGTGAGCACGGTGCCGAGCACCTTGCAGTCGAAGGGCTTGCCCTTGTCGGGCGTGGCCGAGTCGCACACGCCGAGCACCCCGCCGATGTTGAGCATCTGGATGACATCGCCGGGCTTGAGCGCGGCGGGGATGTGGCCGGAGTAGCCGAACAGCGCCTTGCGATGGCCCAGGGCGCCGGCAATGATGTCGCCCTTGGTGACCTTGGCCATGCGGCCGCTGGTGAGTTCCAGCGTGTTGTAGGTGCTCTTGTTGTTCAGCACCTCCACGACCACGACCACGCCTTCCTCGCAGGGGATGTCCGCCGAGATGCGCGCTTCGTGCGACAGCGAGCAGGCCTGTGTGACCGAGGCGATCTTGTCGACGAACACGGTGCGCATGGCGTTCATGAACCCTGGCCCTGGCGGGTCTCGCCCGCGCGCTTGTGGAAGATGCCGGTGAGCGCCAGCATCTTCGAGTAGCCCAGTGCATCGGCCGGCGTCCACTCACCGGCGGCCTCGCCGTACACGCCCTTGGAAGCGGCCATGAGCGAGCAGGGTGAACTCACGCCCTCGACGAACAGGCTCCCCGGGCGGAACAGCACGCTGACCTCGCCGGTGACGCGGGCCTGCGAGGACAGGAGCAGCGCCTCGATGTCGCGGCAGACGGGGTCGAGGTGCTGGCCCTCGTGCACCAGGTCCCCGTAGGGCTGGGCCACGAGATCCTTGATGCGCGCCTGGCGCCCGGTGAGCACCAGCTTCTCGAGTTCGCGGTGTGCGTTCAGCAGTACCTCGGCCGCCGGCGCTTCGAAGGCGACCCGGCCCTTGGTGCCGATGACGGTGTCGCCCAGGTGGATGCCGCGGCCGATGCCGAAGGGTCCCGCCAGGGTCTCGAGCTTCTCGATGATGGCGACCGCGGACAGTCGCTCGCCATCCAGGCTCACCGGGACCCCGCGCTCGAAGCCGACGCGATGGCGCTCCTCGCCCCGCGGACGCGTGAAGGCGTCCTTCGACAACACCCAGGCCTGCTCGGGGATGCTGCCCGTCGAGGTCAGCGTCTCCTTGCCGCCGATGGTCACGCCCCACAGGCCGCGGTTCACCGAGTAGGCGGCGCCGTACGGTGGGATGGGGAGCTTCTTCTGCTCGAGGTACGCGAGCTGCTCGGGTCGCTTGAAGGCGCGATCGCGCACCGGCGCGAGGATCTCGAGGTCCGGGGCCAGCGTGCGCAGCGCGACCTCGAAGCGCACCTGATCGTTGCCGGCCGCCGTGCAGCCATGCGCCACCATGCGCGTGCCCATCTGCAGCGCCATCCTGGCGATGACCTGCGCCTGCAGCACGCGCTCGGCGCCCACGCACATGGGGTAGAGCTGGCCGCGGCGCATGTTGCCCATGATGAGGAACCTCAGCACTTGCTCGAAGTAGTCGGCGCGCGCGTCGATGAGGTGGTGTTCGAGGGCGCCGAGCTGCGCGGCGCGCTCGGCCAGCACCTTCGCCCCGGCGGCATCGATGCCGCCGGTGTCCACGGTGACGGTGATGACGGGGCGGCCGTAGGTTTCCTTCAGCCACGGCACGCAGAACGAGGTGTCGAGTCCGCCGGAAAAGGCCAGGAGAATGGGCTCGCCGCCCGAGGCTTTGCTGCTGCTCATGATGTGGGTTTCTTAGACGCGGAAGATGGCGCGAAGACGGTCGCCGAGCTTTCGCTGCTCGCGCGCCCCCGCGGTGGCGATGAAGATGGTGTCATCGCCGGAGATGGTGCCGATGACCTCGGGCCACTGGGCCCTGTCGATGGCCACCGCGACGCTCTGCGCCGCGCCCACCGTGGTCCTCAGCACCGTGAGGTTGGAACCGGCCGCCTGCAGCCCGCGCACGAACTGCCGCAGCGTGGCGAAGTCATCACGCACCGCGGCGGCGGGCTCGGGCAGCACGTAGCGGTCCCCCAGCTTGGCCACGCCCAGCTCGCGCAGGTCGCGGCTGATGGAGGACTGCGTGGCCTCGTGACCCTGCTTGCGCAGCAGGCGCACGAGCTCCGACTGACGCCCCACGCTCTCGGAGCGCAGGATGCGCGCGAGCGCCTGCCGCCGCGCGGGCGCGCTGGCTTCATCGTGCGGGGTCAGCATGAGGGGAGGCGTTGCATAAATTTGCGCGCATCCTGCATAAAAATGCACGCCCTGTCAATGCGGGGGTTCACGTTGCGCCGCACGCTCCGGTGTATCATCCGCGCACCCGCACCCGCACCCGCACCCGCCCGCCGCCGGAGAAAGCCTTGCTGGAAACCATCGACATCGAGACCCGGTCCCACCCCGACGCCGCCATCATCTGGCTGCATGGTCTGGGGGCCGACGCCCACGATTTCGAGCCGGTGGTCCCCGAGATCGTCGGGCCGGCCGGCCGGCGCCCGGGGGAGCGGGCCTGGCGGTTCGTGTTTCCGAATGCGCCGATCCGGCCGGTGACCCTGAACAACGGCATGCGCATGCGCGCCTGGTACGACATCAGGAGCCTCGAGCGCGGCAGCGCGGAGGACATCGAGGGTTTCCGCACCTCCATGGCGCAGGTCATCGAGCTGATCACGCGCGAGAAGTCGCGCGGCATCCCGCCCGAAAGGCTGGTGCTGGCCGGCTTCTCGCAGGGCGGGGCCGTGTCGCTCTATACCATGTCGAGGCTGACCGAGCGCCTGGCGGGGGTCCTCGCGCTGTCCTGCTACGTGCCGGCCTCCGCCCGGCTCGCCACCGAGCGGCAGGCGGCGAACGATGCCACCCCCATCTTCATGGGGCACGGGCAGTTCGACCCGCTGATCGCCGTGGACGTGGGTCGTGGCTCCCGCGACCTGCTCGCGCGCCTGGGCTATGCCGTGCAGTGGCACGACTATCCGATGGCGCATTCGGTGTGCATGGAGGAGATCGCCGATATCCGGCAGTTCCTGCTGAAGGTGTTGCCGTAACGCCGGTGCGAAGGGGGAGAGGAGCATGGATCTCGAATTGAAGGGTCGACGAGTGCTGGTCACGGGCGCGAGCGCCGGCATCGGTCTCGCCACGGCACGCGGTTTCCTCGCCGAAGGGGCGAGGCTGGCCATCTGCTCGCGCAGCCGCGAGCACCTGGATCGGGCCTTGCGGGAGTTGGATCCCCAGGGGTCGCAAGGCGTGCTCGCCGTCCCCGCCGACCTGTCCCAGCCGGAGGCCGCTGCAGCGCTGTTCGCGCGGGTGTGCGATGAACTGGGGGGCGTGGACGTGCTGGTCAACAACGTGGGTGGCCCGCCGGCGGGCAATACCGCCACCGTCGATGATGCCGCGTGGCAGCGCACGGTCGAGCTGACGCTGATGTCGGCCGTGCGGATGACGCGCGCCGTGCTGCCGGGTATGCGCCAGCAGCGCTGGGGCCGCATCGTCAACGTTTCCTCCTCCTCGGTGAAGCAGCCCATCGACAACCTGCTGCTGTCCAACAGCATCCGGCTGGCCGTGCTGGGATGGGCCAAGACCCTCGCCAACGAGGTGGCCGGAGACAATGTGCTGGTGAACACCGTGTGCCCGGGCTGGACCCGCACCCAGCGGGTGCAGGAGATCCTGGGCGCGCGCGCGCGGCAGGGCGCCGCTGAGCTTTCGGCGGTGGAGGACTCCATCGCGCGAGGCATCCCGCAGCGGCGCATCGCCGAGCCTCGCGAGATCGCCGATGTGGTCGTGTTCCTCGCCTCCGCGAGGGCCAGCTACATCAGCGGTGCGGCGCTGCAGGTCGATGGCGGCATCGTGCAGGGATACCAGTAGATCCGGCCGGCGAGGCTGCCGCTGACGAGGCTGCCGCCGGCGGGCTCAATCCGCCGCGACGGTACGCTCGCGCGCCCAGTCGCGCAGGGCGCCGACCTGCTCGGCCATGACCACCGAGAGCGGACGGGTGATGCCGATCTCCCGCGCGATCAGCGCGGCGGTCACCGGTTCGCGGCGGGCGTGCGCCCCGTACTGCGCGGCGACCACCGCCTGCTCGATCTCCGCGCCCGTGAACCCGGCGCTGGCCTCCACGAGTTGCGCCAGCTCCTCCCGGCTCACGCGGATCCCGCGCTTGCGCAGGTGGATGAGGATGATCTCCGCGCGCGCCGCGGCGGCCGGCAGATCGACGAAGAAGATCTCGTCGAACCGCCCCTTGCGCACCAGTTCCGGGGGTAGCGCGGTGATGTCGTTCGCCGTGGCGACGACGAAGATGCGCTCACGCGGCTCGGCCAGCCAGGTGAGGAAATGACCCAGCACGCGGCGCGAGGTGCCATCATCGCCCTCGCCGGCGGCCATCGCCTTCTCGATCTCGTCCACCCAGACCACGCAGGGGGCCAGCGCCTCGGCCGCCTCCAGTGATTCACGCAGGTTGCGCTCGGATTCGCCGTGCCACTTGCTGTACAGCGCGCTGGCATCCAGCCGCAGCAGCGGCACGCCGAACACCCCCGCGACGGCCTTCGCCGCGAGGCTCTTGCCGCAGCCCTGCACGCCCAGCAGCAGCACGCCCTTGGGAGGATCGAACGGCGCATCGCCCGACCAGGCCTCGCGCCGCGCGAGCAGCCAGTCGCGCAGCCGCCGCATCCCGCCGAGTTCGGCGAAGCGGGTGGTGTCGTGCTCGTAGCTCAGCACGCCGTTGCGCGTGAGCATGCGCTGCTTGGCCTCGAAGACGCTCGGCAGGTCGGCCGCCGTCAGGGCGCCGTCGTTGAAGATGGCCTGCCGGGCGAGGCGCTCGCAATCCGCGGCCGAGACGCCGCGCAGGTTCTCGAGCAGCATCTCCAGCGCCTTCGGATCCACCTGGACGCGGCGCGGCGGGAGTTGCGAGGGCGTGGGCGCCGAACCGGGACGCAGCGAGTTCCACTCGCCGATCACCGTATCGACGATGCTCCGGCGCTCCTGCAGCGAGGGCAGAGCGATCTGCAGCTCGGCCGCCAGGTGCGCAAGCTCCGGCGGCAGGGCCAGCGCATGCGACACCAGCACCACGGTGCGTGCCACCTGCGCATAGCCCAGGACGATGTCCTTGAGCAGGCGGACATTGACCGGATCGCTCAGGTAGGGGTGGAAATCGAGCAGGACATAGATGCCGGCGACGGGGGTGACCTTCAGGTGCTTGAGCAGCTCGCCTGGGTCGGCGAGGTGGCGCTGCGGCCCGCCGAGCTCGACGTCCATGCGCGACAACCCTTCCGTCACCCGCCACTGGAACACGCCCCACCCCCGCGGGCGGTGCACCCGCAGGCTCGCCGAGCGCACCAGTTCCAGCACCCGGTTCTCATC
>JAXMGQ010000039.1:0-50932 GCA_046347195.1 Steroidobacteraceae bacterium | reverse complement strand
TGGCCGCGTGGCGCGTCAGGTCGATGTGCAGGGGTGTCACCGAGGCGAAGCCGCTGGATATCGCGTGGAAGTCGGTGCCCGGCCCGGCATCCTGGCCGGCGCCCGCCGGACCCACCCAGTAGACGTTGCGTCCGCGCGGATCCTTGGCCTTGACCACCGGCTTGCTGCGATGGCGCATGCCCAGCCGCGTGACCTTCAGGCCCTTGATTTCCCCGGGCGCCACGTCCGGCACGTTGATGTTCAGGATGGTCATGGGCGGCAGCGGCTGCTGCTGCAGCCGCTTCACCATCGCCAGCGCGATCTGCGCGGCGCTCGCGTAGTTGCGCGGCGAGCCCGGCTCCACCACCAGCGACACGGCGATGGCGGGCAGCCCGAGGAAGCGGCCTTCGATGGCCGCGGCCACCGTGCCGGAATAGAGCACATCGTCACCCAGGTTGGCGCCATCGTTCACGCCGGAGACGACGATGTCATGGTCGTAGTCGAACAGGCCGGAGATCGCCAGGTGCACGCAGTCGGTGGGCGTGCCGTTGACGTACCAGCAATCCGCATCGAAGCGGGCCGCGCGCAGCGGCACGTCGAGCGTGAGCGAATTGCTCGCGCCACTGCGGTTGCGGTCGGGTGCGACGATGGAGACATTGCCCAGCGGCCGGATGGCGGCCGCCAGCGCGGCCAGGCCTTCCGCGCGGTAGCCGTCGTCGTTGGATAGGAGAATCTTCACGCTGTCGGATCTGGGTCGAATCGGCGACACTATACTGCATCACCGCATACCCCGCACGACGCAGGAGCCTCACCGCACGCATGCGCAAGACCGATCCGCCACGCGAGACCCGCGAAGACGATGCGCATGCATTCCGCGCGGCGATGAAGGGAGTCAAGCCGCTGCGCGCCGCGCCACGGGTGAGCGCGCCGGCCGCGCGCGTGCGGCATCGCCGTCCCGCCAGCGCCGATGCGCGGACCGCGTCCGGCCCGCCGCCGGTGCAGCGGGAGACCGACGCCGAGGAGATGCTGCAGTTCAGGCGGCCCGGCGTGCAGGACCAGCTGCTGCGCAAGCTGCGGCGCGGGCTCATCCCCCAGGCGGCGGAGATCGACCTGCACGGCATGACGCTGCAGCAGGCCTGGGATACCCTGGCCGATTTCATCGAGCAGGGACGCGCGCGCGCGCAACGCTGCGTGCGCATCGTGCACGGCAAGGGATACCGTTCGGGCGGGCGTGGACCGGTGCTCAAGAGCGCGGTGAACGACTGGCTGCGGCACAATCACGATGTCATCGCCTTCGTCTCGGCCCGGCCGCTGGATGGCGGGGCTGGCGCGCTGTACGTGCTGCTGCGCGCTTGAGGGACTGCGACTACGCTCTTCGCCGGGGACGTTGACCGGTCATGGCACCGGGCCTGGAAATCCTGTAATCTTACCAAATCGTGATCGATTGGCGCAAGGTACGAAAATGACCGCAACAGCAACCCTGTCGAGCAAATTCCAGATATCCATTCCCAAGGCCGTGCGTGACGAACAAAGTTGGAAAGCCGGGCAGGAGTTCGTGTTCATTCCCAAGGGCAAGGGTGTCCTGGTGATGCCCGTGCCTGAATTGAATCAGTTGGCGGGCATCGCCAAGGGCGCTCGCAAGGACGGCTACCGCGATCGCAAGGACCGCTACTGATGAGCAATCCACTGCGCACCGTCGATACCTCGGCCTGGATCGAGTGGCTCACCGGCAGCGCGGTTGGAAAAAAGCTGGCTGGCCAGTTCCCGGAGAAACAGCAGTGCATCGTGCCGACGATCGTGCAGTTGGAACTCTCGAAGTGGCTGGTCCGCGAACTGGGCGAGGAACAGGCCGATCAGGTGATCGCGTACACTCAGAAATGCACGGTTGTGCCGCTCGATACCAGCATTGCGTTGCTCGCCGCGGATCTGCACCGTGAACACAAGCTGGCCACGGCCGATTCCATCGTCTATGCCACGGCATGCCATCGACACGCTGAACTGCTGACCTGCGATACCCACTTCGAGGGGCTGCGGGACGTGGCGCTATTCCCGAAGAAGACATAGCTGCGGGTTTGGTTCGGAAAACACGCGCCTTCAGTCCTCGGCCGCCTCGGGCGGTGACCCGGCCTGAAGTTCGCACAGTTCGTGCAGCACGGCAGTGGCGAACTGACCGCGACCCAGCTCGAAGCTGAGCCACAGATCCGTTCCTTCGAACCGGGACTCAAAGCCCGATACCGGCATGCGCAATGCGCGACGCTCCTGATCGAGCCGTTGCGATTCGCATAGCCGCGCAAGCTCCGCCCAGGCTTTCGACACCTCGATCTCGAGCGCCTGCACGGCACCGCGGGTGCGCGGCAAGCCCTGCCCCCACAAGGGTCCGCTGGGGTGGATGTCGAAGCGATTCAGCCGTTCCGTGAGGAGTTCATCCACCGCATCGACGGGGAAGTGACTGTTGGTCCCCTGCAGCATCACCAGATCACCGGTCGCGAGGCTCGACCAGCTGCCCTCCCCGACGCGACGCGCGAGCACCGCATTGAACAGCGCCGCGCGCGCCGCCGACAGTGCGAAGCCGCGCACGCTGCGCTCGCGGGGCGCAACGCCCTCGCGGGCCCAGGCTTGCGCAGCGGTGAGGTTCGATCCCTGCCGGCCGAATCGCTGCGGCCCGAAATAGTTGGGCACGCCGCCGGCGGCAATCGCCGCCAGACGCTCCTCCAGCGCCGCGCGCGGCCAGTCGGCTCCGCGCAGGGCGATGCGGAAACGGTTGCCGCGCAGCGCACCGCGCCGCAGCTTGCGATCATTGCCGCACACCTCCAGCACCCGATATCCCTCGCCCGCCACCGACTGCCAGGCGGCGGCATCGCGCCGTCCGGCCGGCACACTGAACCATTGCCGGGCGAGTGCATGCCGGTCCTTGATGCCGGCGAAGCCCACCTCGCTGGCCGCGATGCCCGCGTGGCGCGCGAGTTCGCCGGCCACCCACCGCGTGTTCGCGCCGCGCTTCTCGACGCGCAACAGCCAGTGCGGACCCTGGCCGGACGGGGCGAAGGAGAGGATCTCCTCCACCTCGAAATCCTCAGGTCTCTCGCGCCACCGGGCTTGCGCCAGGACAGGTCCCAGCGCACGGGGCAAGTCGGGCGGTGCGCTCACCAGGCGAGGCGCTCAGGCATTCGCATCTGCATCTGCATCTGCATCCGCCTCGAGCAGCACCACTGCCGTGGCCGCCAGTCCCTCCTCGCGGCCGATGAAGCCCAGGCGTTCGGTGGTGGTCGCCTTGATGCACAGGCGCGAGGGCAGGGTTGCGAGGTCCGCGGCGAGCCGCTCGAGCATGGCCGGCACGTGGGCGGCGAGCCGCGGCGCCTGCGCCGCGACGGTGATGTCGGCGTTGACCAGCCGCAAGCCCGCCCGGCGCATCATCGCCGCGACCTCGCGCAGGAACAGGCGGCTGTCGGCGCCGCGCCAGCGTGGATCGGTGTCGGGGAAATGCCGGCCGATGTCACCTTCGCCCAACGCGCCGAGCAGCGCATCGCACAGCGCGTGGATGATCACATCGCCATCCGAGTGCGCGAGGATCCCGCGCGAGTGGGCGATGCGCACGCCCCCGAGCATCACGTGGTCTCCGGTGGTGAAGGCGTGCACGTCCATTCCCTGTCCGATCCGCATGCGTCGTGCTCCTTCGCGCAGGCTGCGCTCGGCGAGCGCCAAGTCGCTCACGTGGGTGATCTTGATGTTGTCGGTGGATCCGGTCACGAGCGTCGGCACCACGCCCGCGAGTTCCATGGCCTGCGCCTCGTCGGTCACGTTGCGCCCTGCGCGCCGGGCCTCGAGCAAGGCCGTGCGCAGCGCTGCGAAGCGGAATGCCTGCGGGGTGAGCGCGCGCCACAGGCCGGCGCGATCCACGGTGGCCAGCGTGCCGGCCCCCATCCGCTTGAGCGTGTCGGACACCGGCACGGCCAGCAACGCCCCATGCGTTCCGGGCAACGCATCCAGCAACCGGCAAAGATCAGCCGCTCCGAGGCAGGGCCGCGCCGCATCGTGCACCAGGATCCAGTCATCGGGGCTGGCCATGCCGGCCAGCGCCTCCAGTCCAGCGAGCACCGAGGCCTGGCGGTTCTCCCCGCCCACACAGCGCAGCAGGCGATGCGCGAACTCAGGCTGGCGGCGCGCGAGACGCTGCTCGATGTGGGCCCAGTGATCATCATCGGCGGCGAGCGCCACCACGACACGCTCGAGACGGCCTTCCGCCAGCAGCGGCCGCAGCGCGTGCTCGATGACGCTCGAGCCCGCGAGTTCGCTGTATTGCTTGCGCGCGGAGGGCGCGGTGGCCGTGCCGAACCGCTCTCCCCGTCCCGCCGCCGGCACGATGGCCCAGCAGCGCTCCGCGGGACCCTCCGCGGTCATTCGGCGCGGGCGGTGACGGGCGCGGCGGGAGCTGCGGGCGCGGCAGTCGCCGGCGTGACGACCTGGTAGAAGGTCTCACCGCTGCCGATCATGCCCAGTTCGCTCCGGGCACGCTCCTCCAGGGCGCTCATGCCCTGCTTCAGGTCGCTCACCTCGGCGCTGAGCTGGCGATTGCGTTCGCCCTGGAGCTGGTTCTCGTGTTCCTGCGTTGCGAGAGATTCCTGCAGGCGACGCACTTCCCGCAGGCCCTGGTCGGACACCCAGAAACGGTATTGCAGCAACACCAGGGCCGCTGCAAGTGCGTAAACGAAAACCCTCATGGGGTCATGAGCTTAGCATGACGATCTAAGAAAGTGGAACCGATAATGCGTGTATCCCTGCGTAAGTCGCCTTGGCGCCGAGCTGGGATTCGATGCGCAGCAGCTGGTTGTACTTGGCGATGCGGTCCGAACGGGACATCGAGCCGGTCTTGATCTGGGTGGCACTGGTGCCCACCGCGATGTCCGCGATGGTGGAATCCTCGGTCTCACCGGAGCGGTGCGAGACGATGGAGGCGTAGCGGGCCTTCGTGGCCATGTCGATGGCGGCGAGCGTCTCGGTGAGGGTGCCGATCTGGTTGGGCTTGATGAGGATGGCGTTGGCGATCTTCTTCCCGATGCCCTCCGCGAGGATCTTCGTGTTGGTGACGAACAGGTCATCGCCCACCAACTGCACCTTGCCGCCGAGCTTCTTCGTGAGGATGGCCCAGCCCTCCCAGTCACCCTCGCTCATGCCATCCTCGATGGTGACGATGGGATAGCGCGCCACCAGTCCCGCGAGATAATCGGCGAACTGCGTGGAATCGAAGCGGCGATGTTCGGACTCGAGTTCGTAGACGCCATCCTTGAAGAACTCCGTGCTCGCCACGTCGAGGCCCAGGTAGATGTCCTTGCCGGCGCGGTATCCCGCGCGCTCGATGGCCTCGAGGATGGTGGTGAGCGCGGCCTCGTTCGAGGGCAGGTCCGGCGCGAAACCGCCTTCATCGCCCACGGCCGTGTTCAGGCCCTTCTCGTGCAGCACCTTCTTCAGCGTGTGGAAGACTTCAGCGCCATAGCGCAGCGCCTCGCTCAGGGAGGGCGCGCCGACGGGCAGGATCATGAACTCCTGGATGTCGACGCTGTTGTCCGCATGCGCCCCGCCGTTGATGATGTTCATCATCGGCACCGGCATGACGAAGTCCTTCGACAGGCCGAGCGTCTTGTACAAGGGCAGCTTGCGATCCGCGGCGGCCGCGCGGGCCGAGGCCAGCGACACGGCAAGCAGCGCATTGGCGCCCAGGCGCGACTTGTACTCGGTGCCATCCGCGGCGATCAGCCGCGCATCCAGGCCTTCGCGGTCACGCGCATCGAAGCCCTGCAGGAGCTTGGCGATCTCGCCGTTGACATTGGCCACGGCCTTGAGCACGCCCTTGCCGCCAAAGCGTCGCTTGTCGCCATCGCGCAGCTCCATCGCCTCGCGCGAGCCGGTCGATGCGCCCGAGGGGACAGCGGCGCGGCCCACCGCGCCCGAGTCGAGCACGATGTCGGCCTCGACGGTGGGATTGCCTCGGGAATCGATGATCTCCCGGCCGCGCACTTCGACGATACGACTCATGAACTTGCTTCCTCGAATGGAGATTGTTTGACGCTGCGATCGATCTGCACCAGCGTGGCCAGCAGCGTGCGCATGCGCGCCAGCGGCCAGGCATTGGGTCCGTCCGACAGCGCCTTGGCCGGATCGGGATGCGTCTCCATGAACAGCCCCGCGATGCCGGCCGCGACCGCGGCGCGCGCCAGCACGGGTACGAATTCGCGCTGCCCGCCCGAGGAGCCACCCTGCCCACCCGGCAACTGCACCGAATGCGTGGCATCGAACACCACGGGGCAGCCCGTGGCGCGCATCACCGCCAGCGAGCGCATGTCGGAGACCAGATTGTTGTAGCCGAAGGAGAAGCCGCGTTCGCACACCAGGATCTGCTGGTTGCCGGTGGAGCGCGCCTTGTCGACCACGTTGCCCATCTCCCAGGGAGAGAGGAACTGGCCCTTCTTGATGTTCACGGGCTTGCCACAGGAGGATACGGCGAGGATGAAGTTGGTCTGCCGGCACAGGAAGGCCGGTGTCTGCAGCACATCGACCACGCTCGCCACGTCCGCGAGCGGGGTGTCCTCGTGCACGTCGGTCAGCACCGGCACGCCGAACTTCGAACGCACGGCCTCGAGCGACTTCAGGCCCGCCTCGATCCCGGGGCCACGAAAGCTCGAACGCGAGGAACGGTTCGCCTTGTCGAAGGAGGCCTTGAAGATGAAGGGCACGCGCAATTCCTGCGTGATCTCCTTCAGCCGTCCCGCCACCTCCTGGACCAGCGCATCGCTCTCGATGACGCAGGGTCCGGCGATGAGGAACAGCGGCCGGTCGATGCCGGCCTCGAACCCGGCCAGCTTCATGCCGTGGCGCGCCCCGGCTGCAGCGCGGCGCGGTAGGCGCGCGCCGCGCGGATGAAGCCGGTGAACAGCGGGTGGCCGCCCCGCGGCGTCGAGGTGAATTCCGGATGGAACTGGGTGGCCAGGAACCAGGGATGGGACGGCAGCTCCACGCACTCCACCAGCCGGTCGGGGGAGAAGCCGGAGAAGCGCAGGCCCGCGGCCGACATCTCCTCGAGGTAATGGTTGTTGAACTCGTAGCGGTGGCGATGCCGCTCCTGGATGCTGTCCTTGCCGTAGGTGGCACGCGCCAGCGAGTTCGGCACCAGCCGCACCTCCTGGGAGCCCAGCCGCATGGTGCCGCCGAGCTGGGCCTTGTCATCGCGCACCTGCTGCCCGCGCGCCAGGTCCTGCCACTCGGTGATCAGGCCGATGACCGGGTGATGGGTGGCGCGGTCGAACTCGGTGCTGTTCGCGTCCTTGAGCAGCATGACATCGCGGGCGTATTCGATGATCGCGAGCTGCATCCCCAGGCAGATGCCGAGGTAGGGGACGCGGTTCTCGCGCGCGTAGCGCACCGCCTGGATCTTGCCCTCGATGCCCCGGTCACCGAAGCCCCCCGGCACGAGGATGGCATCCATCCGCTCCAGGGCGCCGGTGCCGGAGCGCTCGAGGTCCTGCGATTCGATGTAGTGGACGTTGACGCGGGTGCGGGACTTGATGCCGCCGTGCATCAACGCCTCGTTCAGCGAGATGTACGAATCGCGGATCTGCACGTACTTGCCGACCATGGCGATGTCGACCGCGGCCTCCGGATTCTGCTTCGCCGCGACCACGCCGCGCCAGTCGGACAGGTCCGCGGCCGGTGCGTTCAGGCCGAGCTTGTCGACGACGATGTCATCGAGCTGCTGCTCGCGCAGCAGCAGCGGGATCTTGTAGATGTCGTCCGAATCGACGGCGGAGATGACCGCGCGCTCCTCGACGTTGGTGAACAGGGCGATCTTGCGGCGCTGCTCGTCCGGGAGCGGTGCGGCGCAGCGGCACAGCAGCACATCGGGCTGGATGCCGATGCTGCGCAGTTCCTTCACCGAGTGCTGCGTGGGCTTGGTCTTGATCTCCCCGCCCCCGACCACCGGGATGAGCGTGAGGTGCATGTACAGGCAGCGGTTGCGCCCCAGTTCCACCCCCATCTGGCGGATGGCTTCGAGGAACGGCAGGGACTCGATGTCACCCACCGTGCCGCCGATCTCCACCATGCAGACATCGGCATCACCGGCGCCGAGCCGGATGCTGTGCTTGATCTCATCGGTGATGTGCGGGATGACCTGCACCGTGGCGCCCAGGTAGTCGCCGCGCCGCTCCTTGGCAATGACGCGCTCGTAGATGCGTCCAGTGGTGAAGTTGCTGTGCCGGCCCGTGGTCGTGTGGATGAAACGCTCGTAATGGCCGAGGTCGAGGTCGGTCTCGGTGCCATCGGCCGTGACGAACACCTCGCCATGCTGGAAGGGACTCATGGTGCCGGGGTCGACGTTGATGTACGGGTCGAGCTTCACCATGCTGACCTTCAGCCCGCGGGACTCGAGGATGGCGCCGAGGGAGGCTGCGGCAATGCCCTTGCCCAGCGAGGACACCACACCGCCGGTGACGAAGACGAATCGGGTCATGTTGGGCACCGCCGTTACAACAGGCCAATGCAATTCCCGCCTTGCGGCAGGAAGGAAGGCCTTTGGTTAAATGGGAACGAGCTATGAGTATCGACGGGAATTCAGGTTAGCAGATCGCCCCGGCATGAACAAATGCATTCACTCGAGCGGCGGCCCGCCCTGCCAGCGCACCAGCAGCCCCGGTGCCTGCGCGGACACGCGATGGCGATGGTCGGTCCACAGATCCGCCACCGCGATCAGCTCCTCACCCGAGCACAGCAGCGGGATCGAGGCGCGCCGCCAGGGCGGCACGCCGCGCTCCTGCAACAGGTGGCGCAGGTCACGATGGCCGGCGCCCGCGTGCGGCGCGAGCACCTCGCCGCCGCGCCGCGCGCGAACCTCGAGTTCCCCGGGCAGCCGTGAGGTGTCGAGTCCGCCGGCGCCTTCGACGAGGCTGAGCGTTCCAAGTCCAGCGCCAAGCTCCAGCACCGGCTGATCGCGCCACCGCCAGCGATGCGGCGCCAGCGCCGGCTGCGAACCTTCGGTGAGGTACAGCCGGTCCCGATAGCGATGCAGGGCAACGCCATCCCAGTACATCGCCGGATTCGCATCCTCGCGTGCCTCGCACATCTGCCGCAGGCCTTCGGCCAGGCGCGCCTCCGGCGGCGGTCGCGCGCCTCGCTCCGCGATGAAGGCCCGGACCACGGCGGTCCGGCGATCGTCGGGGAGCGATCTCAGCGCCGTGAGGCGCAGTGCCGCGCCATCGCGCGAATCCTCGAGCTCGGTGGCCGTGAGCGCTGCGAGCCGGGCGCGGACTTCCGCCATGTGCGAGGCGGCGCGCGCCAGCACCGCACCGGCCGCCGGCCAGCGCGAAGTCAGCGAGGGCCACAGGACATGGCGCAGCCAGGCACGATCGAAGCGCTCGTCCTCGTTCATCGGATCCTCGACCCAGGCCAGCTCGAGCGTCGCGGCGAAGGCGCGCAGCGCGGCTCGCGGCACGCCGAGCAGCGGCCGCAGGTGCCAGCCCGCCCCGAGCCGACGCACCGCCGGCATCCCCGACAGGCCCTCGAGGCCCGCTCCGCGCAGGGCCTGCAGCAGGAAGGTCTCGGCCTGGTCCTCCTCGTGATGCGCCGTCAGCAGGCATTCCCCCGGCTCGAGCGCCGCGGCGAGCGCGGCATAGCGTCCGTCCCGGGCCAGTTCCTCGAGCGAGCGGCCGGCGGCGGGCGCAAGCTCCAGCGCCACGATGTCGAGCGGCACCGCGAAGCGGGCGCAGGCGGCTTCACAGGCGAGGCGGAATCGGGCGGCCGCGGCCTGCAGTCCGTGATCCACGTGCAGCGCCCGCAGGCCGGCGAGCCGGCCGAAGTCCCGCAACCGCGCGGCGGCGGCCAGCAGGGCGAGGGAATCCGCCCCGCCACTCACGGCGATGAGGTATCCGCCTGCGTCGGGCGGGGTCAGGCGGGCGAGCGAGAGGCCCAGCTCATTCGCGGAAAACACCGAAGGATCTCAGCCGCTCGCCGCGGGCATCGAGCAGGGTCGTGATGGGTTGTCGGGTCAGCTCGCCCAGGTGCTTCAGGAGGCTGGCCTTGAGCGTCTCGGCCATGAGCTGCGGATCGCGGTGCGCGCCGCCCAGTGGTTCCTTCACCACTTCGTCGATCAAGCCAAGCTTGCCCAGCCGGTCGGCGGTGATGCCCATGGCATCGGCGGCGACCTCTTTCTTGTCGGCGCTCTTCCACAGGATCGAGGCGCAGCCTTCCGGGGAGATCACCGAGTACACCGCGAACTGCAGCATCACCAGCCGATCGCACACACCGATCGCAAGCGCCCCACCCGAGCCGCCCTCGCCGATCACCACCGACAGCACGGGCGCGGCCAGGTCCGCCATCTCGAACAGGTTGCGCGCGATGGCCTCGCTCTGTCCGCGCTCCTCGGAGCCGATGCCGGGATAGGCGCCGGGCGTGTCGATCAGCGTGATGATGGGCAGGCGGAAGCGCTCCGCGAGCTTCATCACGCGCAGCGCCTTGCGATAGCCTTCGGGCTTGGGCATGCCGTAGTTGCGCCGCACCCGCTCCTTGGTGTCGCGGCCCTTCTGATGGCCGATCACCACCACCGGGGTATCCTCCAGGCGCGCGATGCCTGTGACGATGGCGAGGTCATCGCCATACATCCGGTCCCCGTGCAGTTCGCACCAGTCGGTGAAGATCATCGACACGTAGTCGAGCGCATAGGGGCGCTGCGGATGCCGGGCGAGCTGGGTGATCTGCCAGGCGGTGAGGTTCTGGAAGATGCTGGTGGTGAGCTGGCGGCTCTTGGCCTGGAGTTTCTTGATCTCCTCGTTGATCTGCACGCCGGCATCGGAGCCCAGGAACTTCAGCTCCTCGATCTTCGCCTCCAGCTCTGCGATCGGCTGCTCGAACTCCAGAAAATTCATTGCCATGAAGAAGATTCCTCGACCCTCGCGTCGTTGCGCGGAGCATACGCCAGATACCACCCGTCACGCCCGACTTCCGCGGTCAGCCGGTCCAGGCACTCGCGCGTCGGGCGGATGTTCCAGGCCTCGCCCAGGCTCACCCGTCCCGAGTACCCTGGCCGGTTGATGACGATGCTGACCGCGCAGTTGCCGCGCACCCAGGGCTTCAGAAGCGATTCGAACCGCTCCAGTCCGCCGGCGGAGTCGAACTGCGCGGACCAGCGGATCCACAGCCGGCGGGCATGGCGTTCGCGGGCGCGGTCGATGTCCACCAGCACCTTGGCCTGCATGCGCCAGGCCTCGATGAAATCATCGAACCGCAGTGTCCCCTCCACCACCAGCACGGCGTCCTTGGCGATGATGTCGCGGTGCTGCTGGTACACCTCGTCGTAGAGCGAGACTTCCATCCGGCCGGTGCGATCATCCAGCACCAGCGTGGTGCGATTGGGCCGGCGGCGGATGTCGAGCACGAGACCCGCGATGGTGGCAGGCTTCCCGCCCCAGCTCCTTCCACCTTCCGCCGACACGGCAGGCTTGGGTCCGCCGGCATCGACCAGCCGCGTGCTCACCAGGAACTTGAGGTCGGGCTCGTAGGTGGCCATCGGATGGCCGGTCAGGAACAGCCCCAGCGTTTCGCGCTCGCCGGCCAGCCGCACCGCCTCGCTCCACTCGGGCAGGACGAGTTCGGGCAGTTCCTCCGGCGCCCCTTCGGCGCCTGCGCCCATGCCGAAGAAGTCGACCTGGCCGGTGCTCTGCGCCCGGAAATTCTGCTCGCCCATCTGCATGGAGCGGTCGAGCTGCGCCATCAGCGTCGCGCGGTTCGCGCCGATGCGATCCAGGCAGCCGGCGCGGATCAGCGCTTCGAGCACCCGGCGGTTGACCCGCTGCAGGTCGATGCGCCGGCACAGGTCGGCAAGGCTGCGGAACGGTCCGCGCGCCTCGCGCTCGGCCACCAGGGACTCCACCGCCGAGGCGCCCACGCCCTTCACCGCGCCCAGGCCGAAGCGGATGGTGCCGGGGTCAGGCACCTGGAAAGCGTACGTGGATTCGTTCACGTCCGGCGGCAGGATGGTGAGCTTGATCGCGAGGCACTCGTCGATCAGGCCCATCACCTTGTCGGTCTTGTCCATGTCCGCCGACAGGCCGGCGGCCATGAACGCCGCCGGGTAATGCGCCTTGAGCCAGGCGGTCTGGTAGGAGAGCAGCGCGTAGGCCGCCGAGTGCGACTTGTTGAAGCCGTAGCCCGCGAACTTCTCCATCAGGTCGAAGATGTAGGTGGCGCACTGCTCCGGCACGCCGCGCTGCACCGCGCCGGCGACGAACACGCTGCGCTGCTTGGCCATCTCCTCGGGCTTCTTCTTGCCCATGGCCCGGCGCAGCAGGTCCGCGCCACCGAGGGTGTAGCCGGCGAGGATCTGCGCGATCTGCATCACCTGTTCCTGGTAGAGGATCACCCCGTAGGTGGCCTCGAGCACCGGTTTCAGGTCCGGGTGCAGGTAGTCGATGGCCGCGCCGCTCTTGTCGTGCTTGCGGGCGATGAAGTCATCCACCATGCCCGACTGCAGCGGGCCGGGGCGGAACAGCGCGACCAGGGCGACGATGTCCTCGAAGCGGTCCGGCTGCAGGCGGCGGATCAGGTCCTTCATGCCACGGGATTCGAGCTGGAACACCGCCGTCGTGCGGCAACTCTTCAACAGCTGGTAAGTCGCGGCATCGTCCATCGGCAGATCGCCGATGATGAGCGGCGGCTCGCCCGCCGCGGCGCGCTCGCGGTTGATGTCGCGCACCGCCCAGTCGATGATGGTCAGCGTGCGCAGGCCGAGGAAGTCGAACTTGACGAGGCCCGCCGCCTCGACATCATCCTTGTCGAACTGCGTCACTGCGGTGCCCGCGCCCTCTTCGCAGTACAGCGGGGTGAAGTCGGTGAGCACGGAAGGGGCGATGACCACGCCGCCCGCATGCGTGCCGGCATTGCGCGCCAGCCCTTCCAGCGAGCGGGCCAGGTCGATCAGCTCCTTCACCTCCGCATCGCTCCCGTAGAGCGTGCGCAGTTCCTCCTCCTGCTCGAGCGCCTTGTCGAGCGTCATGCCGATCTCGAAGGGAATGAGCTTGGCGATGCGATCGACGTAGCCGTAGGAGTGGCCGAGTACGCGGCCCACATCGCGCACCACCGCCTTGGCCGCCAGCGTGCCGTAGGTGATGATCTGCGAGACGCGATCGCGGCCGTACTTCGTGGCCACGTAGTCGATGACGCGGTCGCGCCCCTCCATGCAGAAGTCGACGTCGAAGTCCGGCATCGACACGCGTTCGGGATTCAGGAATCTCTCGAACAGCAGGTCGTGTTCGATGGGGTCGAGGTCGGTGATGCCCAGCACCCAGGCCACCAGGGACCCTGCGCCCGAGCCGCGGCCCGGCCCCACCGGCACGCCGTTCGCCCGCGCCCAGCGGATGAAGTCCGCGACGATGAGGAAGTACCCGGCGAAGCCCATCTTGCAGATGACCTCGAGCTCGAGCGCCAGGCGCGCCTCGTAGGCGGGACGGTCCGGCGCCGGCCGGCCGGCCAGGCCCGCCACGCGCATCTGCAGCGCCTCGAGCCGCGCCGCGAGCCCGCTGACGGATTCGGCGCGCAGGTGATCCTCGGTGCTGGTGCCACCGGGCACGGGGTAGGCGGGGAGCTTGGATTCGCCGAGGCGGATCTCCAGCGAACAGCGCTTGGCGATCTCCACGCTGTTGGCGAGCAGCTCGGGATGATCCTGGAACAGCTCGGCCATCTCCGCGGCCGACTTCAGGTACTGCTCCTCGGTGTAGCGCCGCCGGCGCTGCGGGTCGGCGAGGAGCGAGCCTTCACGAATGCACACCCGCGCCTCGTGCGCCTCGAAATCCGCGCGCGCGAGGAAGCGCACGTCATTGGTGGCCACCGCGGCCAGCCCATCGCGCAGAGCGATGTCCAGCACCGCATCCACGTAGGCCTGTTCGCCCGGCTGGCCGGTGCGCTGCACCTCGAGGTAGTAGCGATTGCCACACAACTCGCGCCACGCGCGCGCGCAGCGCAGGGCCTCGTCCTCGCGCCCGCGGGAGATCGCCCGGCCCACATCGCTCTCCAGGCCGCCAGAGAGCAGGATCAGGCCGGTGAGGGATTCGCGGTCGAGCCAGGCGCGCTCCAGCATGGGCACGCCCTGCTTCTGGCCCTCGAGGTAAGAGCGGGAGACCAGCCGCGTCAGGTGACGGTAGCCGGTGAGGTTCTGGCACAGGAACACGATGCGCGAGGGCTGCACGCGCTCCCCGGCTTCGCGGATCCAGGCATCCACGCCGACCAGGGGCTTCACGCCTGCCCCTTGCGCTTCCTTGTAGAACTTCACCATCCCGAACAGGTTGCTCTGGTCGGTGAGCGCCACGGCCGGCATGCGCAATCGCGCGGCCTCCTGCATCAGCTCCGGGATGCGCACGATCCCGTCCACCAGCGAGTACTCGGTGTGCAGGTGCAGGTGAACGAAGCCCGTCATGGGCGCGATTGTAGCGACAGCGCCTCGCGCACAGGGGCGTAGCTTCGCCGGTGCAGCGGACAGGGCCCGAGCTCAGCCAGCACCTGCCGGTGCGCCGGCGTGCCATAGCCCTTGTGTTCACAGAATTGATATGAAGGATAGATGCTATGTGCCTGATCCATATATGCGTCCCTCGCGGTCTTCGCGAGGATGGAGGCAGCGCCGATGCAGCGCTCACGGGCATCGCCGCCGATGATGGTGCGCACTGTCCCCGCCGACAGGTCCGCGACTTGCGGGGAGCGATCCCCGTCCACCCACAGCTCGCGGGCCGCCACCGGCATGGCGAGCAGCGCCCGTCGCATGGCGAGAAAGGTGGCCTCGAGGATGTTGAGCGCGTCGATCTCGGCCGCATCCGCCCAGCCCACCCCGAAGGCGACGCAGCGGGCGCGGATCAGCAATGCCAGGCGCTCGCGCGTCGGTGCGTCCAGGAGCTTCGAGTCCTGGATGCCGCGGATGCCATGGCGTGGCGGCAGGATGACCACCGCCGCCACCACGGGACCTGCGAGCGGTCCCCGCCCTGCCTCGTCGATCCCGGCGATCATGCGTTCGCCGCCGCGCGCCGGGCCGCAACGAGGGCAAGGATGGCCGCCGCCGCCCGGCGGCTCGCGTCCTGACGCAGTTGCAGGTGGATGTCCAGGAAAATGCGTTCCAGTTCCGCCCGGCGCGCATCATCCTCGAGCCAGCCGAGGATCTCATCGGCGATGTGCGCCGGATCGATCTGCTCCTGGAAGTATTCACCCACCACGCGCCGGCCCGCCAGCAGGTTCGGCTGCGCGAAGAAGGCCGACTTCACCAGGTTGAAGCGGCGGATCACCCAGGCGGAAAGCGCATCGAGCCGGTAGACCACCACCATCGGCCGCTTGCACAGTGCGGCCTCGAGCGTGGCGGTGCCCGAGGCGACGAAGGCGGCGTTCGCGGCGATGAGCACGCGCTGCGCCGCGCCCTCGACCACCTGCACCGGGAGGTCCGGTGCGTGCTGCCGCCACAGCGCCTCGAAGGTGCGCCGCGCGGCGGGGCTGGCCATGGGCGCGACCAGCAGAACCTCGGGCCGGCGCGCCCGCAGGCAGCGCGCCACCGCCGCGGCATCGGGCGTCAGGCGCGTGATCTCCCCACGCCGGCTTCCCGGCAACAGGGCGATGATCGTGGCCTCCGCGGGAAGTCCCAGTTCGGCCCGCGCGGCGTCGCGGTCCGGCTGCAGCGGGATGGCATCGGCGAGCGGATGGCCGACGAACTCCGCCTGCAGCCCCTGCCGGTCGTAGAACTGCTTCTCGAAGGGCAGGAGGCACAGCACCAGGTCAACGGCCTCGTGCATGCGCCGCACGCGTCCCGGACGCCAGGCCCACACTTGCGGGCTCACGTACTGAACGGTCAACAGGCCCGCCGCGCGCAGGCGGCGTGACAGGCTCAGGTTGAATTCCTTGGCATCCACGCCCACGAACACATCGGGCTGCCAATGGATGAGCCGCCGTTCGATATCGCGCCGCAGGGCCATCAGGCGTGGCAGGTGTGGCACCACCTCCACCAGCCCCATCACCGCGAGTTCCTCGGCCCAGTGCCAGGCCTCGCAGCCGGCGGCCGCCATCTTCGGGCCCGCGATGCCGGCGCACTGCACGGCCGGTACGCTCTCGCGCAACGCCTCGATCAACCGCGCGCCCAGCGTGTCGCCGGATGCCTCGCCCGCCACCAGCCCCACGCGCAGGGTCAACCCGGCCTGCGGCGACTGGACCATCACCGGGCCATCAGCGCACGATGCTGCGCGAGCTCTGCCGGATGAATTCCACGAAGCCGGCGAGCGCCGGCTCCTCACGCGCGAGCGTTTCGATCTGCTCCAGCGCATCGACCAGCTTCAGCTTGCGGCGGTACAACAGGCGAAACGCCTGCTTGATGGTGCGGATCTGGCCTTCGGTGAAGCCTCGGCGCTTGAGCCCCTCGCTGTTCACGCTGTGGGCTTCCGCGGGCTGCCCCACGGTCATGATGTAGGGCGGCACGTCACGCGTGACGGCCGCGTTGTTGGCGATGAAGCAATGCGCTCCGACCTTCGTGAACTGGTGCACGGCCGACAGGCCGCCCATGATCACCCAGTCGCCCAGGTGAACGTGGCCACCCAGGGTGGCGCAGTTGGACATGACGATCTTGTCGCCCAGCACGCAGTCGTGCGCGACATGGGTGTAGGCCATGAACAGGTTGTCGCTGCCGATGGTGGTCAGGCCCCGGTCGTGGGTGGTGCCGCGATTCACGGTGCAGAACTCGCGGAACACGTTGCGGTCGCCGACCTCGAGCCGCGTCGGCTCGCCCTTGTACTTCTTGTCCTGCGGCGCATCGCCGATGGAGGCGAACTGGAAGATGCGGTTGTCCGCGCCGATGCGCGTCGGCCCGTTGATCACCGCATGCGGGCCGATCCAGGTGCGCGGCCCGATCACCACCCCGGGTCCGATGACCGTGAACGGCCCCACCTCGACGTCGGGCGCAAGCTCGGCGTCCGGGGAGACGATGGCTCGCGGGTCGATCATCGCCAGTTCCTCTTGTTCTCCGGCGCCACCATCAGTTCGGCCGAGGCCACCTCGTGACCCTCGACGTGCGCCACGGCATCGAACTTCCAGATGCCCTTGAGCGAGCGCACCAGCTTCACCGTGAGGATGAGCTGATCGCCCGGCTCCACGGGCTTCCTGAACCGCGCCTTGTCGATGCCGACGAAGTAGAAGCGGTCATCGGCCTCCGGCAGCACCCCTGCGGTCTCGAACACGAGGATGCCCGAGGCTTGCGCCATTGCCTCGATGATCAGCACACCGGGCATGACCGGGTGCGAGGGGAAATGCCCCGGGAAGAAGGGCTCGTTGACCGTGACGTTCTTCAGCGCCTTGATGTGCTCGCCGCGCTTGAGCTCCAGCACCCGGTCGATGAGCAGGAACGGGTAGCGATGCGGCAGGTGACGCATGACCTGCCGGATGTCCATCCGCGGGCCGCTGCCCGCCACCGTTTCTTCATTCATCATCGCTCCTGTCTTGGGTCTCGTTCGATGCGCGGCGGTCCGGTTCGAGCCGGTGGAAGCGCGCCACCAGCCGCCGCCAGCGGCGCGCGGGCATCGCCGGCATGGTCGCAGAATACGCGCCCGGGCCATCGAGCGACCCGGTGACCGAGGTCTGCCCGGTGATCATCACGTCATCGCCGATCTGGATGTGGCCGGCCATGCCGATCATGCCGCCCAGGATGCAACGCTTGCCGATCACCGTGCTGCCGGAGATGCCGGTGCACGCGGCCATGATGGTGTGCTCGCCGACCTTGACGTTGTGCCCGATCTGGATCTGGTTGTCGAGCTTCACGCCATCGCCGATCTCGGTATCGCCGATGGCGCCGCGGTCGATGGTGGTGTTGCAGCCGATGTCGACATCGTCCCCGAGCACGACGCCACCCAGCTGCGGCACCTTCACCCAGGCCGGGCGGTCCGGGGCGAAGCCGAAGCCATCCGCGCCTATCACCGAACCGGGATGCAGGATGCAGCGCTGGCCGATGCGCACCGGGCCGCGAACGGTCACGTGCGCCACCAGCCGCGTGTGCGCGCCGATCACCGCGCCCCGCTGGATGATGCAGCCTGGGCCGATCCGCGCGCCGGCCCCGATCTGCACCTCTTCTTCGACGACGCACAGGGGTCCGATGGTGGCGGAAGGGTCGATGCTGGCGCCCGGCGCGATCACGGCGGAAGGATGAACGCCGGCGGGTTCCACCGCCGCCGGGTACAGGAGCGTCGCGATGCGGGCGTAGGCCGCGTAAGGGTTGGCGTGGATCAGCGCGGCCGCGGGCGTGCCCACCGCATCGGCCGGCGAGACCACCACGGCGGTGGCGCGCGTGCTCTTCAGGTAGCGCCGGAAGCGCGAATTCGCGAGGAAGCTGACCGCGCCCTGCCCGGCTGATTCCAGGCCGGCGACGTGATCCACCCGCAGGTCCGGATCGCCGACCAGTTCCAGCCCGAACCGGACGGCGATCTCGCCGAGGGTGCGGGACGCGCGCGCCGGCAGGTTGCTCACTGCCGAGGAAGCGCCTACTTCGGCGCGGTGGCGGGCTTCGCCGGCGCCGCGGCCGGCGCCGCGGCGGGCAGCGTTGCCGGCTTGGTCGCCAGCACCGCCAGCACCTGCGCCGTCATGTCGAGCGCGTTCTTGGCATAGAACACGCCCTCGCCGATGACGAGGTCATAGCCTTGCGCCTGCGAGTAGGTCTGGATCTCCTGCACCAGGTACTTCTGCACCTTGCCCAGTTCCTCGTTGCGGCGGGTGGAGGCATCGTCCTGGAACTCGCCGGCCTTGCGCGAGAACTCCCGCTGGCCATCGCGCAGGGTCTTCTCCGCCTTGGAGCGGTCGGCCTCGGACATCACCGCGCCTTCCTTCTGCAGCTTCTCATCACGGGCCTTGAGATCGTTCTGCATGGTCAGCAGCTCGCGACGCCGCGGCGCGAACTCGTTCTCGAGCGCCTGCATGATGGTCTTGGTCTGCGGCGCTTCCTCGAGCAGGCGCTGGAAGTTCACCACGCCGATCTTGGTCTCGGCGCTGGCGGCCTGCGCCAGGAACAGGGCGCACGAGCCCAGCAGGAGGGTGAGAAAACTGCGGTTGAGAGTCGACATTGTTTAACCTGAAGGCCTCGTTTTGAGAATCTAGAATGCCTGCCCGATGGAGAACTGGAAGCGCTCCTGCTCATCCTCGTAGGTGGTCGCCGTCCCGGACTTCGCATTCATGGGAATGCCGTACGAGAAACGGAACAACCCCAGAGGCGCAAGCCACTGGACGGCAATGCCCGTCGAGCGCTTCAATTTATCATACCCGAAGTGATAATTGACCGGCGTGATCCCGTCCGGGCCCCGGAAGCTCACCGAGTTGCCCGTCTGGAAGACGTTGCCCAGGTCGAAGAACCAGCTCACGCGCGCCGCGCTGCGCCACTTCTCCGGCATCGGGAAGATGAGCTCCGCCCGGTTCACGACCAGGAAGTTGCCGCCGTAGGGGTTGCCCTGGCCGATGTTGTCCTTCGGGCCCAGCCGGCTCTCGCGGTAGCCGCGCACGCTGTCCGGTCCGCCGCCGAAGAAGTTCAGGTACGGCGGCAGCGCGGTGGTGCCGCCCAGCGGCGCACCATAGGCGTATTCGAAGTTGATGACGCCGGTCCAGCTGCGCCACAGCGGGAAGTATTTGACGAAATCCCAGTTGGCGACGTAGTACTTCACGTCGCTGAAAGGCAGGGCATAGCGGATCGAGAGCGAGTTGCGCATGCCGCGGTCGGCGAACAGCGCGCGGTTGCGCGAATCGTACGACCAGCCGGCGGTGAGCTCGAAGGTCTTGAACCTGGTGCCCAGCACCGAGTAGGGCGTGTCGAGCGAATCCACGACGCCATCGCCGTTGGTGTCGCCGATGAGCCGTTCATAGGGGTTGCCGTTGTGGCGCACCCAGTTGATGGCCTGCTGCGCGCTCGAACCCTGCGAGGTGACGAGGTCCGACTGGTTCGCCGCCACGCCCCACTGCACGCCCTGGTACTCGGTGATCGGATAGCCGTACTGCAGGGCGGCGGTGATCTGCTTGGTCGAGAAGCGCGAGGAGGCCGACACGTACTGCGTGATGTCGCGATAGGACAGCGAGGTGGTGCGCGCCACGCCATCGATGGTGGTGTACGGGTTGGTGTGCGAGAAGCTGTAGTTCTTGCTGTAGCGGCCGCTGTTCAGCTCCACCGCGATGCGCTCGCCGCGGCCGAGGAAGTTCGAGTGCACGAAGTTGCCGTTCAGGCTGAAGGACTGCGACTCGGAGTAACCGATGCCGCCGCCGAACTGGCCCGGCAGGCCTTCCTTGATGTCGAAGTCGACATCGATCAGGTCCGCGCTGCCGGTGACGGGCTTGGTCTCGTACTCCACCTTCTCGACGAAGGGCAGGCGCTGGATGCGCTCCTTGGAACGCTCCACCGCGCGGTTCGACAGCCACGCTCCCTCGAGCTGGCGCATCTCCCGGCGCAGGGTCTCGTCGTTGATCGCGCTCGCGTTGTTGAAGTTGATGTGCCGCACGTACACGCGGCTCCCCGGCTCGATGAAGAAGGTCAGCGAGACGGTCTTCTTGTCGTTGTCGGGCGTGGGCACCGGGTCGATCTTGGCGAAGGCGTAGCCATCCTCGCCGAGGCGGTAGCTGATCAGCTCCTGCGTGTTGGTGACGGACTTGCGCGAGAAGGTGTCGCCCGGCTTCACCAGGATGAGCTGCTTGAGCACCGACTCCGGCACCACCATGTTGCCGGCCAGCTTGACCTCGGACACCTTGAACACATCGCCCTCGTTGATGTTCACCGTGATGAACATGTCCTCCTTGTCCGGGGCGATGGTGACCTGGGTGGATTCGATCTGGAAGTTCGCGTAACCGCGGTCCATGTAGTAGGAGCGCAGCTTCTCGAGGTCGCCCTGGAGCGATTCGCGCGAGTAGCGGTCGTCCTGCTTGTACCAGGACAGCCAGTTGGGCGTCTTGAGCTCGAAGCCGTTCAGGATGGCCTTTTCCTTGAACTTGGTGTCCCCGACGATGTTGATCTGGCGGATGCGGGCGCGCTTGCCCTCCTTGATGTCCACCACGATGCTGACCTTGTTGCCGGGCAGGTCCGTCACCTTGGTGTCGACGCGCACCGCGTACTTGCCGCGGCTGAAGTACTGGTCGGTGAGGTACTGCTTGACCTCCTCGAGCACCGATCGGTCGAAGGTCTTGCCCTGCGCGAGGCCCACG
The DNA here is from genome assembly GCA_046347195.1 of Steroidobacteraceae bacterium. Taxonomy (GTDB): domain Bacteria; phylum Pseudomonadota; class Gammaproteobacteria; order Steroidobacterales; family Steroidobacteraceae; genus TMP-86. The sequence goes on along the minus strand of JAXMGQ010000039.1, from coordinate 29,740 downwards.
TTGCGCAGCGACTTCTGCAGGTCCTCGGTCTTGATGTCCTTGTTGCCCTTCAGCTCGAAGCTGGCGATGGAGGGCCGCTCGATGACCACCACGATCAGGGTGTTGCCCTCGCGCCGCAGCTCGACGTCGCGGAAGAAGCCGGTGGAGTACAAGGCGCGCAGCGACTCGCCGATGCGCTGGCTGTCGAGCCGGTCACCGATGTTCACCGGCAGGTAGTTGAACACCGTGCCTTCGGAGATGCGCTGCAGGCCTTCGACGCGAATGTCGCCGACGACGAAGCTGCCTCCTTCCGTCGCGGGGGCCCGCATGGCGGGCGCCGGGCCGGCTGCTGGCGGCGCCCCGGGCGGCTGCGCCGGCGGCCCGGCCGCCGGTGACGGTTCAGCCGGCGCGGGCGCGGTCGGCGCCGGCTTCGCCGGTGGCAGCGCGATCCGCGGCCGTGGCGTGGGCGCAGGGGCTGGAACCGGCGCAGGGACCGTCGCTGGCGCACCGGGCTCGGTGGCCGAGGGCGCCTGTGCCTGCGCCAGACCTGCCAAGGCTTGGCCCAGGGCGATGGCCGCCAGGCTCGAACGCTTCTTTCGCATGAAGTCCCGTCAGTTCAGATGTCTGGAGATATCGTTGTAAAAGGCCAGACTCATCAGCACGACGAGCAAGGCGATACCGAGCTGCTGTCCCAGCAACTGCGCGCGGTCCGACAACGGCTTCCCCTTCACCGCCTCGACCATCTGGTACACGACCTGCCCGCCATCGAGCAACGGCACCGGCAGCAGGTTCAGCACCCCAAGGCTTACGCTGATGACGGCGAGGAAGCCGAGGAAGGCGGTGAAGCCGAGCTGCGCGCTCACCCCCGCGAACTCCGCGATGCTCAATGGACCGCTGATGTTCTTGGCCGATACCTGGCCGGTGACGATGCGACCGAGCATCTGCACCGTGAAGAGCGACATGTCCCAGGTCTTGACGAAGCCCTGGCCCAGGGCCTCGAGCGGGCCGGCGCGATGCTGCTGCAGCAGGCCCGGCAGCAGGGTGCGGGTGCCTTCGGTCATGCTGATGCCCAGACGGCCGATGTGCTCGCCATGGTCCACCACCTGCGGCACCTCGGCGTTGATCTGCAGGTGCTCGCCCTGGCGCTGCAGGTCGAGCAGCACGCGCGAGCCGCCGGCGGCGGCGATGAGGTTGCGGAACTCGGTGGCATTGGCCACGCTCTGCCCGTCGACGGCGATGAGCCGGTCACCGGCTCTCAGGCCCGCGCGCGCACCGGCGCTGCCGGCCGGCACCTCCTGCACCAGCACGGGTGCGCTCCAGCTCGCGAGGTCGAACCCCAGGCCCGGCAGCAGCCGTCCCGGTTCGGTCAGGGCATGCGCATCGTCGAACACCCGCAGCCGCAGTGTGCGGTCCTCGCCACCGCGGCGCACCTGCAGCCGGATGGCGCGATCGGTCACCACCTGCTTGAACAGCGCAATCTGCAGTTCCTCGGTGTCAGCGACCACCGTGTCGCCGACGCTCGTGATCTCATCCCCGCGCTGCAGCCCCGCGAGCGCCGCCGGGCTGTCCAGCCGCACCTGGCCCACCAGGGGCTTCATGGTCTGCGTGCCGATCATCGCCAGCACCGCGTACAGGAGCGCGGCGAACAGCAGGTTCATGGCGGGGCCCGCCAGCAGCACCGCGATGCGCTGCGCCACGGGGCGGCGGGTGAAGGAACGGTGCAGCTCGGCGGGGTCCACCTCGCCCTCGCGCTCATCGAGGAGCTTGACGTAGCCCCCCAGGGGAATGGCCGAGACGCAGTACTCGGTGCGGTCCGCATCACGCCCCACGCGCATCAGCAGCGGCTTGCCGAAGCCGATGCTGTAGCGGAGCACCTTGAAGCCCAGGCGCTTCGCCACCCAGTAGTGGCCGAACTCGTGCACCGCCACCAGCACGCCGATGGCCAGCAGGAAGGAGGCGATGAGGATCAGCATGTTCATGTATAGGCTCCGCGCGCCGGCTCGATGATGGCCCGCGCCAGTCGGCGGCCCCGTGCATCGGCCTCGAGCACGTCGTTCAGGTCCCGCGCCGGCCCCGGGGTGAGCTTCTGCAACACCCTGTCAATGACCGCCGCGATGCCGGTAAAGTTCAAGCGCCGCTCCAGAAAGGCCTGCACGGCCACCTCGTTGGCGGCATTGAGCAGCGCCGGCGCCGTGCCTCCGGCCCGTGCCGCCGCCCGCGCCAAGGCAAGGCTCGGGAAGCGCTCGAGATCGGGGGGCTCGAACTCCAGATGCCGCACCTGCGCCAGCTCGAGGGATTGTACACCGGAACCGATTCGCTCCGGCCACGCCAGCGCCTGGGCGATGGGTGTGCGCATGTCCGGCGCCCCGAGCTGCGCGAGGATCGAGCCGTCGGCGTATTCCACCAGCGAGTGCACCACGCTCTGGGGATGCACCACCACCTCGATGCGCTGCTCGGGCACGCCGAACAGCCAGGCCGCCTCGATGATCTCCAGGCCCTTGTTCATGAGCGTGGCGGAATCCACCGAGATCTTCGGCCCCATGTTCCACTTCGGGTGCGCGATGGCCTGGGCCGGCGTGACGAACTCCAGCTCCTTCGCCGGGGTCAGGCGGAACGGGCCACCGGAGGCGGTGAGGATCAGACGCGTGAGGCCGTTGGGCTCGGTGCCGGGCTGGAAGTGCGCCGGCATGCACTGGAACATGGCGTTGTGCTCGCTGTCGATGGGCACGAGCTCCGCCCCGCGCTCGCGGATCTCCTGCATCAGCAAGGGCCCGGTCATCACCAGGGCCTCCTTGTTGGCGAGCAGCACCCGCTTGCCCGCCCGAACCGCGGCCAGCGTCGAGGCCAGGCCCGCCGCGCCGACGATGGCCGCCATGACGATGTCGACATCGGCGGCCGCGGCCGCCGCGGCCAGCGCCTCCGGGCCACTGTCCACCTCGATGGCCAGGCGCCGGGCGGCGAGCGCCGCGCGCGCCTGCCCCGCCGCGTCCTCGTCCACCAGCACCAGGCGCTGCGGCCGGCAGGCCGCGGCCTGCTCGACCAGGCGCTGCCAGTTGCGGTGGGCGGCGAGCACCACGGGCCGGAAGCGGTCGGGATGGCGTTCGAGCACATCGAGGGTGCTGCAGCCGATGCTGCCCGTGGAACCGAGCACCGCCACCCCGCGCGGCGAGCGCAGCGCCGGCACGGCGCTCACGACAGCCCGCCATAGGCATGCAGGGCCAGCGCGAACAGCGGCGCGGCCGCGGTGACGCTGTCGATGCGATCGAGCACGCCGCCGTGACCGGGCAGCAATGCACCACTGTCCTTGAGCCCGGCGCCACGCTTGAACATGCTCTCGGTGAGATCGCCCACGATGGACACCGCGATCAGCGCGATGCCGAAGCTCACCGCCGGCAGCACCGGCACGCCGAACCAGCGGGCTCCCACGGCGCCGAGCACCACGGCGAGCAGCACCCCGCCGATGACACCCTCCCAGGTCTTGCCGGGACTGATGCGGGGCGCCAGCTTCGAACGGCCGAAGGCCCGGCCGGCGAAATAGGCACCGATGTCGGCGGAGAACACCCAGGCGAGCAGCCACAGCACGCCCTCGGGGCCGCCCACCGCCGCGTTCACGGTGCTCTGCACGTCGGCGATGGCCACGAAGCAGGGAACCAGCACCAGCACGCCGCAGGCCAGCACCAGCAGGGGCCGGCGGAACTCCGGCGCGAATACCAGCCACAGGAAGGCGATGCACCACCACAGGCAGGCGCCGATGTAGATCAGCACGCGCTGGTGCGCATCCGCGCCCCACAGCCACACGCCCCACAGCATCACCGCCACGCACATCGCGTAGGCCAGGCGCGCGCCGGCCCCGCGCAGTCCGCCGAGCGCGGCCCACTCCCAGGCGCCCAGGGTGATGACCACGCCCCAGATGAGCAGCCCCACGCTGGGCGGCAGCACGAACAGCACGCCGAGCAGGCACAGCGCGAGGATCAGCGCGGTGATGATGCGCTGCTTAAGCATCGGCGTCAGTGGTCACCTGGGCAGAGGTCTTGCCGAAGCGCCGTTCGCGGCCCGAGTAGTACTCGAACGCCGCATCCAGGTGCTCGGGGCCGAAGGCGGGCCAGAGCACCTCGCAGAAATACAGCTCGCTGTAGGCGAGGTTCCAGAGCAGGAAGTTGCTGATGCGCTGCTCCCCGCCGGTGCGGATCAGCAGGTCCGGATCGGGCACGCCGGCCAGTGCCAGCCGCGAGGCCAGCAGCCCCTCGTCGATCGCGGCCGGGTCGAGCTGCCCGTCGCGGGCCTCGCGCGCCAGCCGGCGCGCGGCCTGCGTGAGGTCCCAGCGCCCGCCGTAGCCCACCGCCACGATCAGGTTCAAGCCCTGGTTGCCGGCGGTGAGCGACTCGCAGGCCGCCATGCGCTCGTTCAGCTCCCGGCCGAGCGAATCGCGATCGCCGATGAAGCGCAGCCGGACGCCGTTGCGGTGCAGGTCCTCCACCTCGCGATCCATGGCATCCAGGAACAGGCCCATCAGGATGCCGACCTCGTCGGGAGGCCGCTGCCAGTTCTCGCTGCTGAAGGCGAACAGCGTGAGCCACTGCACCCCGCGCCGGGCGCACTCCTCCACCACCTTGCGCACCACCTTGACGCTGGCGCGGTGTCCCGCGGGCCGCGGCAGGCCGCGCGCGCGGGCCCAGCGGCCGTTGCCATCCATGATGATCGCGACGTGCCGGGGTATGCGGGTCGGGGGGCGGCTCACGGGCGTCGCGCCTAGACGTGCATGATCTCTTTTTCCTTCTCCGCCATCGCCTGGTCGATGTCGGCGACGTGCTTGTCGGTGAGCTTCTGCACGTCTTCCTGCGCGCGGCGGTCATCGTCCTGCGCGATCAGCTTCTCCTTGAGCATTTCCTTGAGCTCGTTCATGACCTCGCGCCGCACGCCGCGCACCGCGACGCGCGCGTTCTCCGCCTCGGCCCTCACCACCTTGGTGATGTCGCGACGGCGTTCCTCGGTCATCGCCGGCAGGCTGATGCGGATGATCTGGCCGGCCGTGCTGGGCGTGAGGCCCAGGTCGGACTTGAGGATGGCCTTCTCGATGGGCTGCACCATCGACTTCTCCCACGGTGTGATGGTGAGCGTGCGCGCATCTTCGGTGGCGATGTTGGCCACCTGGTTGAGCGGGCTGTCCGTGCCGTAGTAGTCGACCTTGATGTGCTCGATGAGGCTGGTGTGCGCGCGTCCGGTGCGCAGCTTCTTCAACTGGTCACGGAACGCGGTGACGCACTTCTGCATGCGCAGCGTGGCGTCCTTCTTGAGATCATCCAGCATGTGACATTCCCTCCGGGTGAACCTTAGCCTTGCACCGACACCACCGTGCCGACGTCCTCGCCCTGCACGATGCGGATCAGATCGCCCGCATTGAACATGTTGAACACCTGCAGCGGCAAGTTGTTCTCGCGGCACATGACGATGGCGGTGGCGTCCATGACGTTGAGCTTGTCGGCCAGCACCTTGTCGTAGGTGAGGTGCGAGTAGCGCCGCGCCGCCGGGTGCTTCATGGGATCGGCGTCGTAGATGCCGTTGACCTTGGTGGCCTTGAGCAGCACGTCGGCGTCGATCTCGATGGCGCGCAAGGATGCGGCGGTGTCGGTGGTGAAGAACGGATTGCCGGTGCCGGCGCCGAAGATCACCACCCGGCCCTTCTCCAGGTGCCGCACGGCGCGGCGGCGGATGTAGTCCTCGCACACCTCGTTGATGCGCAGCGCCGACATCACCCGGGCATGGGCGCCCAGGGACTCGATGGCATCCTGCAGGGCGAGCGCGTTGATGACGGTGGCTAGCATGCCCATGTGATCGCCGGTGACGCGGTCCATGCCGGCGCGCGCCAAACCTGCGCCGCGGAAGATGTTGCCGCCACCGAGCACCACCGCCACCTGGATGCCCATCTTCATCACCTCGAACAGCTCGGAGGCGATGCGCTTGAGGATGACGGGGTCGATGCCGTAGTCCTCGGAGCCGAGCAGGGCCTCACCCGAGAGCTTGACGAGGATGCGCCGGTACTTCGGGGTCTGGGTGCTGTCGTTCATGCGCTGCTGGTCCGTGCCGGGGCGTTCGAGTTTTCGGGGTGCATTATAAAGAACCCCGCTCGGAGCGGGGTTCTCAAGGTGCCGGATATCAGGTCCATCAGTGCGGAGCCTTGGGCTTGTCCTCGGGCTTGTGTTCCTGCCCCTTGACCTGTGCCATGACCTCGCCGACGAAATCGTCCTGCTTCTTCTCGATGCCGGCGCCGACCTCGTACCGCACGAAACGCGACACCTTCGCCTTTGCCTTCTTCAGCAGCGCCTCGACGGTGGTGTCCGGGTCCTTGACGAAGGGCTGGCCCAGCAGGGTGATCTCCGCCAGGTGCTTGCGCAGCCGGCCTTCGATCATCTTGGCGATGATCTCCGGGGGCTTCTTCTCGCCCCTGGCCTGCTCGGTGAGGATCTCGCGCTCCTTGTTCAGGACATCGGCCGGCACCGCGGCAGCGTCCACATAGGCCGGGTTGATGGCCGCGACATGCATGGCGAGGTCCTTGGCCAGGGCCTCATCGCCGCCTTCGAGCGCGACCAGCGCGCCGATGCGCGTGCCGTGCAGGTAGGTGCCCAGCGGACCCGTCGAGGCCAGCCGTTCGAAGCGGCGCACACTGATGTTCTCGCCGATCTTGGCGATGAGGGCCCTACGGCGTTCCTCGAGGGTGCCCGCGCCATCCTTCTGCGCAAGCAGCGCCTCGAGCGTGGCCGGACGGCCGGCGAGCGCGGTGCGCGCGACATCCCGGGCGAAGCCCTGGAAATCATCACCGCGGGCGACGAAATCCGTCTCGCAGTTCACCTCGACCAGCACCGCATCGTTCCCGGCGCGCTCCACCGCGAGCGTGCCCTCGGCGGCCACGCGGGCGGCCTTCTTGTCGGCCTTGGTCAGGCCGTTCTTGCGCATGAGCTCGGCGGCGGCGTCCAGGTTTCCCTGGGTGTCCACCAGTGCCCGCTTGCACTCCATCATCCCGGCGCCGGTGCGCTCACGCAGCTGCTTGACGGCTTCTGCAGAAATGTTCATTCGAGCTTGCTCCTTCAACGGCCAGGGGCACCGCGGCGCGCGACCGGGCGGCGACGCGGAGCGCTGGCGGCGGCGCCACGCGACTCGCTTCCCGCGACGGTCGGGGTGATCTCATCACCTTCTGCGTCATCATCGGACGGGGCCACGGAGGGAAGCGGCGCGGCAGCGCGCGAGCGTCCGGGCGCCGGCCGCTTGCCACGCACGGCCGCAGCCGGTGCGGGACGGCGCCGGCCCGCCGCACGCTTCTTCGGATTGCCTTCCTCGTCGAGCTCGACGAACTCGTCCTCGCCCACCGGCACTTCGGGCACCTGCGACTTGCCCTCGAGGATGGCCTCGGCCACGCCCAGGGTGTACAGGCCGATGGCGCGCATCGCATCATCGTTGCCGGGGATCACGTAGTCGATGCCATCCGGCGAGCAGTTGGTGTCGACCACCGCGACCACGGGGATACCGAGCTTCTTCGCCTCGTGGATGGCGATCTGCTCGTGACCCACGTCGATGACGAACAACGCGTCGGGAAGCGAGCCCATCTCGCGGATGCCGCCGAGGCTCTTCACGAGCTTGTCCATCTCGCGACGCAACATCTGCGCTTCCTTCTTGCCACGACGGTCCAGGGCGCCGCTCTGCGCCATCTCGTCGAGGTCGTTGAGCCGCTTGATCGACTGCCTGATGGTCTTGAAGTTGGTGAGCATGCCGCCCAGCCAGCGCTGGTTCACGAAGGGCATGTTGCAGCGGCTGGCCTCGCGCTGCACCGACTCGCGCGCCGAGCGCTTGGTGCCGACGAACAGCACCTTGCCGCCCTCCGCGGCCACGCCGCGGATGAAGGTCGTGGCCTGCGCATACAGCGGCTGCGTCTTCTCGAGATTGATGATGTGGATCTTGTTGCGCTCGCCGAAGATGAAGGGAGCCATCTTCGGGTTCCAGAAGCGGGTCTGGTGTCCGAAATGGACGCCCGCTTCCAGCATCTGTCGCATGGACACGCTGGTCATGAAAACTCCTGTTCGGGTTGAGCCTCCGCACACCCCGGGCGGTCACTCAAGGCGGTCACTTCAGGGGAAATCGCCCCCCTCGTGTGAACCCGCCCTGGCACCCAACCGTCCGTGACGATGTGCGTGTGGGGTTGTTAAAAATAGCCGCGCTTTATACCATGAACTTCGCCGATTCGCCAAACCGCACCCCTTGCCCATGACCGTCACCATCAAGACCCCCGAGGAACAGGAGCAGATGCGCGTGGCGGGGCGACTGGCGGCCCGGGTGCTCGACATGATCGAGCCCCACGTGCAGCCCGGGGTGAGCACCGAGGAGCTGGACCGGCTGTGCCACGACTTCATCGTCGGCGAGTTGCAGAGCGTCCCGGCAAACGTCAATTACCGCGGATTCCCCAAGACCCTGTGCACCTCGGTGAACCACGTGGTCTGCCACGGCATCCCGAACGAGAAGCGCCTGAAGGCGGGGGACATCCTCAACATCGACGTGACCGTCATCAAGGACGGCTTCCACGGCGACACCAGCCGCATGTACTACGTGGGCGCCCCGTCAGTCATCGCCCGGCGGCTGGTGGATGCCTGCCACGAGGCCATGTGGCGCGGCATCCGCGCCGTGCGGCCCGGGGCCCATCTCGGCGACATCGGCCATGCCATCCAGGTGCACGCGGAGAGCAACGGCTTCTCGGTGGTGCGCGAGTACTGCGGCCATGGCATCGGCCGCGTCTACCACGAGGATCCACAGGTGCTGCACTACGGCAGGCCCGGCACCGGCATCGAGCTCATCCCGGGCATGACCTTCACGGTCGAGCCCATGATCAACGCCGGCCGGCGCGATGTGCGTTTGCTGCCCGATGGATGGACGGTGGTGACCAAGGACCGCTCGCTGTCGGCCCAGTGGGAGCACACCGTGCTCGTGACGGATGCCGGCTTCGAGGTGCTCACCTTGAGCCAGCGGGCCGCGAGCGCCGTCACGGCCATCGCTTCATGATGGCCCTCGGCCGGGAAAGCGAGCCCCCCAGCAACTGGTCCTACCTGGCGATGGCGCCGCAGGCACTCGCCGACGGCGGCCATTCCGCCGCCGCCTTCCGCGAGGTGCTGGACAAGGGCACCGCGCTCATCCGCCAGCGCTTCAGCGAGGATGATGTCATCGAGGACCTGGTGCACGACCGTGCGCACCTGGTCGACATCGTGCTGCGGGCCGCCTGGCGGCACCACGCCTCCCGCCACGCCCAGGACCTCGCGCTGGTGGCGGTGGGCGGCTACGGCCGCGGCGAGCTGCACCCCTGCTCCGACATCGACATCATGGTGCTCTTGCCCAAGAGCGAGGCGGAGGACTGGCAGCGCGACATCGAGACCTTCCTCACCTTTCTGTGGGACATCGGCCTGGAGGTGGGGCACAGCGTGCGCTCCATCGACGATTGCCAGCGCGAGAGCCTCGCGGATATCAGCGTGGCCACCACGCTGTTCGAGGCACGGCTGCTGGCGGGCCCGGAGATCCTGTTCGCCGGCATGCGCCGCGCGCTGGCGCCGGACCGGCTGTGGTCCTCGGCCGCCTTCTTCGAGGCCAAGGTCAAGGAGCAGACCGAGCGCCACCATCGCTACTTCGACACGGCCTACAACCTCGAGCCCAACGTGAAGGCGAGCCCGGGCGGCCTGCGCGACATCCAGACCATCGGCTGGGTGGCGAAGCGTCACTTCGGCACCGAGACGCTGGATGAGCTCGTGGCGCACGGGTTCCTCACGCGCGAGGAGCTGCGCAAGCTCAAGGCGGGCCAGTCCTTCCTGTGGAAGGTGCGCTTCGGCCTGCACACGCTCACCGAGCGGCGCGAGGACCGGCTGCTGTTCGACCACCAGATCAAGCTCGCGAAGCTCTTCGGCTACGAGGACGCCAGCTTCACCCTCGCGGTGGAGCAGCTCATGCAGAAGTACTACCGCACCGTGATGGACGTGAGCCTGCTGAACGAGATGCTGCTGCAGCTGTTCCGCGAGGCCATCCTGAACGAGCACGGCGCGCCCGAGCCCATCAATCCGCGCTTCCAGATCAGGAACGACTACCTCGAGGTGACACACCCGGAAGTGTTCGCGCGCAACCCCTCGGCGCTGCTCGAGCTGTTCGTGGTGCTGCAGCAGCATCCCAAGGTGCGCGGGGTGCGCGCCGAAACCATCCGGCTGATCGGATCGCACGTCGGCCTGATCGACGAGGAGTTCCGCCAGAACCCGCGCCATCACCGGCTGTTCATCGAGATCCTGCGCGCGCCCGTCGGCGTCACGCACGAGCTGCGGCGCATGAACCTGTACGGCGTGCTGGGCCGCTACATACCCGCCTTCGGCCGCATCGTCGGGCGCATGCAGTACGACCTGTTCCACGCCTACACGGTGGATGCCCACACGCTGTTCGTGGTCAGCAACCTGCGCCGCTTCGCCATCCCGCGTTACAACCACGAGCTGCCTTCCTTGAGCCAGATCATGCAGGCGCTGCCCAGGCAGGAAGTGGCCTACCTCGCCGCGCTGTTCCACGACATCGCCAAGGGCCGCGGCGGCGATCACTCCGAGCTGGGTGCGGTGGATGCGGAGGCCTTCTGCCTGGAGCAGGGACTGGGCCGCTACGAAGCGCGCCTGGTGGCCTGGCTGGTGCGCAATCACCTGACGCTGTCGATCACCGCGCAGAAGAAGGACATCTCGGATCCGGAGATCATCCACGAGTTCGCCAAGCGGGTGGGCGACCAGGCGCACCTGGATTACCTGTACGTGCTGACCGTCGCCGACGTGCGCGGCACCAACCCCAAGCTGTGGAACAACTGGAAGGCGAAGCTGTTCGAGGAATTCTACGAGCGCACCAAGCGGGCGCTGCGGCGGGGGCTGGAATCCCCGATCGATGCGGAGGAACTCGTGCAGGAGACTCGGAGAGCGGCAAGATCACTGCTCAGTGAGTTCGACGATGACCACCTTGAAAAAACGTGGGCGCACTGGTCCGAGAGCTACTTCCTGCGCTTCACGCCGGAGGAGATCGCCTGGCACACGCGCCTGCTCGCGCCCCGCCCGCAAGGTGACACCACCGCGCTGGTGGCGATCCGCCAGCTCGCCGACCAGGGCGGCACGACGGTGCTCACTTTCACCGAGCAGCGCCAGCACTCCTTCGCCCGCACCACCGCGGTGCTCGATCAGCTCGGGCTGAACGTCGTCGATGCGCGCATCATGTCCACCCGCGATGGCTTCAACCTGGAGACCTACGTGGTGCTCGAGGAAAGCGGCGCGCTGATCACCGATCCCGCGCGCATCCAGGAAATCGAGCGCGGACTGTGGCGCAACCTGCAGCAGCCCGAACACTCACCGCTCACCGTGACGCGCCGCGCGCCACGCCAGGTGCGAATGTTCTCGACGCCCACCCAGGTGAACTTCAGCCTCGACACGCGCAACAACCGCACCATCGTCGAGCTGGTCGCCGGCGACCGGCCGGGCCTGTTGTCCGACGTGGGCAAGGTGTTCAAGGCCGAGGATGTCGACATCCACGGCGCCAAGATCATGACCGTCGGCGAGCGGGCCGAGGACGTGTTCTACGTGACCGACCCCGCGGGGCAGCCACTGCAGGAACCCGCGCAGAAGGCGCTGCAGGAATCGCTGATGAAGGCGCTGGACCGCCACGAGCCGGCACGCGCGTGAACCCGTTTCTCGAGGCGCTCAAGCCCTACCCCTTCGAACGACTGGCGCGGCTCAAGGCCGGCGTGGAGCCGCCCGCGCACCTGCCGCACATCGCCCTGTCCATCGGCGAGCCGCGCCATGCGCCGCCGGCCTTCGTGCTGGAGGCGCTGCGCACCGAGCTTCGCACCCTGGGCACCTACCCTTCGACCGCCGGGCTGCCCGTCTTCCGCCAGGCAGCGGCGCGATGGGCACAGCGCCGCTTCGGGCTCCCGGCCGGCTCGCTGGACCCCGAGGGCATGGTGCTGCCGGTGAACGGCACGCGCGAGGCGCTGTTCTCCTTCGCGCAGGCCGTGATCGACCCGCGCCGCGAGCCGCTGGTGGTCATGCCCAACCCCGGCTACCAGATCTACGAGGGGGCGGCCCTGCTGGCCGGCGCACAGGTGCACTACGTGCCGACGCTGGCGGCCTCGCATTACCTGCCGGACCTGGATGCGGTGCCCACGGAGGTCTGGCGGCGCTGCCAGCTCCTGTTCCTGTGCAGCCCCGGCAACCCCACGGGCGCCGTGATGAGCCTTGCCTACCTGCGCCACGCGCTGCAGCTCGCCGAGCGGCACGACTTCCTCATCGCCAGCGATGAGTGCTACTCGGACATCCATGCCGATGAGGCAGCCCCGCCGCCGAGCGTGCTGCAGGCAGCGCTTGCGCAGGGACACGACCGCTTCCAGCGCTGCGTGGCCTTCCACAGCCTGTCCAAGCGATCGAGCGTGCCCGGCCTGCGATCCGGTTTCGTCGCCGGCGACCCGGCGGTGCTGGCGCCGTACCTGCTGTATCGCACCTATCATGGCTGCGCCATGCCGGTGCACGTGCAACTCGCAAGCTCCGCCGCCTGGGACGATGATGCGCACGCGCGCGCGAATCGCGAGCTGTACCGGCAGAAGTTCGATGCGGTGCTGCCCATCCTGTCGCCGGTGCTCGATGTCGAGCGGCCCGATGCGGCCTTCTACCTGTGGCCGGATGTCCAGGGCGATGATGAGTGTTCGTGCGCGAGCTGTACCGCGAGCAGAACATCACCGCCCTGCCCGGCTCGTACCTGGGTCGCGAGGTGGACGGCCGCAACCCCGGCGCGGGCCGCATCCGGCTCTCGCTGGTCGCCGAGCCCGCGCAATGCGTGGAGGCCGCGCAACGCATCCGCAATTTTCTCATGGAACGACGAGGGGAAAGAAGGTGAGTGCCGAACCGAAGGACATCATCGAAGCCGCGTTCGAGCGGCGCGCCAGCATCACGGCCGCCAACGCCAGCGCCGACGTGCGCGCGGCGGTGGACACCGCCATCGGCCTGCTCGACAGCGGCGCCGCGCGGGTGGCGGAGAAGACCGCCGCCGGCTGGCGCGTGAACGAATGGCTGAAGAAGGCGGTGTTGTTGTCCTTCCGCATCCAGGACAACGTGCCGGTCGAGGCCGGCCCGATCCGCTTCTACGACAAGGTGCCGCTGAAGTTCGAGGGCTGGGATGCCGCACGGTTCGCTGCCGCGGGCGCGCGGGTCGTGCCGCCCGCCACGGTGAGGCGCGGCGCCTACATCGCCCCGAACGCCGTGCTCATGCCTAGCTACGTGAACATCGGCGCCTGGGTCGGCAGCGGCACGATGGTGGACACCTGGGCCACCGTGGGCTCCTGCGCCCAGATCGGCCGCAACGTCCATCTCTCCGGCGGCGTCGGCATCGGCGGGGTGCTCGAACCTTTGCAGGCCAGCCCCACCATCATCGAGGACGACTGCTTCATCGGCGCCCGTTCCGAGATCGTCGAGGGCGTGATCGTCGAAACCGGCGCGGTGATCTCCATGGGCGTGTTCATCGGCCAGAGCACGCGCATCTACGATCGCGAGCGCGACGAGATCCTCTACGGCCGCGTGCCGGCGGGCGCGGTGGTGGTCCCCGGCTCCCTGCCCGCCGCCAACGGCAAGTACTCGCTGGCGTGCGCGGTGATCGTCAAGCGGGTTGATGCGCAGACGCGGTCCAAGACATCGATCAATGAGCTCTTGCGTAATACGGATTGAAGGCGCGGCGCAGCCTCGCAAGACTCAACCCTGCCTGCCAGCAGGCCTGCCGTCTTCAGTAAAAACGTAAATACCCCTTTACACTTCTTCTGAAGGGGCAGACATCCGCGTCGAGCGGCTGGAAGCGCCTCCGGATACACTGCTCAATCGCGAGATCCGGCAGATCTATCAGACGACCTTGCCATACGGTTCGTTGAGGGCACTGCTGGCGAACACAAACCCTCGATCTTCCTCCGAGACTACGCCCCGGACCTTGTCTGAGTGCCATCGACCTCACTCGCGGCGCGCCGTGGCACGGGAAAGTATTTGTTTTTCGGCGGGCGGGCCTCACACCCCGAAGCCGAAGCCGCGGGCGCGCAGGCCGTTGGTGCGCGGCGAAGACGTACCGCTCGTGCGTCGGCGACGCCACGTCATGGCATCGAAGCAGGCGACAGCAGCCATGACGACGACCTCACCAACAGGCCCGCCCGCTGAAAAAATACTTCCCCGGGTCGCCGCGCGCCGCGCGAGCGAAGTCAAAGAGATCCCCCAGCCAAACCGCCCGGTAATGTAGTCCTCGGTCAGCCTCTGCGAAGGATTCGTGAAGATGCGATCCGTCGGCCCGACTTCGATCAGATCGCCCAGATGAAAGTACGCCGTGCGCTGCGACACCCGCGCCGCCTGCTGCATGTTGTGCGTCACGATGACGATGGCGTAATTGGCGCGCAGCTCGTCGATCAGGTCCTCGATCTTCGCGCTGGCGATTGGGTCCAGCGCCGAGCAGGGTTCGTCCATGAGGATGACCTCGGGGTTCACGGCAATGGTGCGCGCGATGCACAGGCGCTGCTGCTGGCCGCCGGAGAGTCCCGTCCCGGGCTGGTGCAGCCGGTCCTTGACCTCATCCCACAGTCCGGCGCGCTGCAGGCTGGTCTGCACCAGTTCGTCGAGCTCCGCGCGGTCGGCGGTGAGACCGTGGATGCGCGGCCCGTAGGCCACGTTCTCGTAGATCGACTTCGGGAAGGGGTTGGGCTTCTGGAAGACGATGCCCACGCGCGCGCGCAGCTGCACCACGTCCTGCTTGCGATCGTAGATGTCCCGGCCCTCGAGGGAGATGTCGCCGGTGACGCGGCAGTGCTCGATGGTGTCGTTCATGCGGTTCAGGCACCGCAGGAAGGTCGACTTGCCGCAACCGGACGGGCCGATCATGGCCACCACCTCGTCGCGGGCGATGTCCAGGCTCACGTCCTTGATGGCGTGCTTGTCACCATAGAAGACGTTCACACCGCGCGCGCTCATGATCGCATCGTCCACCGTCACGCGGCCGGCGGTCTTGTGCGTGACCGTCGAGGCAGCCGCCGCATTCGACAGGGCGGTGTCCGGCGCCGTCATCGGCTCTCCCATGTTCCCGGGAAGTCCCGGTCGCAAGATCTCGGCATTGATGCCCATAGACTACTACCGTCCCTTCGAATTACCAGCGCCGCTCGAACCGCTGCCGCAGGATCACCGCCACTCCATTCATCACCAGGAGGACGGCGAGCAACACGATGATGGCGCCGGAGGTGCGTTCGACGAATGCCCGCTCCGGACTGTCGGCCCACAGGTACACCTGCACAGGGAGCGCGGTGGCCGGATCGGTCACCCCTCCCGGCACGTTCACGATGAAGGCCACCATGCCGATCATCAGCAGGGGTGCGGTCTCACCCAGGGCCCGCGCCATGCCGATGATGGTGCCGGTCAGCATGCCCGGCAGCGCCAGCGGCAGGACATGGTGGGTGACGACCTGCACGGGTGAGGCGCCGATGCCGAGCGCGGCCTCGCGTATCGAGGGCGGCACCGCCTTGATCGCCGCGCGGCTGGCGATGATGATGGTCGGCAGGGTCATGAGCGTCAGCACCAGCCCTCCGACCAGCGGCGCCGAGCGCGGCAGGCCGAAGATGTTGATGAACACCGCGAGGCCGAGCAGGCCGAACACGATGGAGGGCACCGCCGCGAGGTTGTTGATGTTCACCTCGATGAGGTCGGTCCAGCGATTGCGCTTCGCGAACTCCTCGAGGTAGATGGCCGCCGCCACGCCGATGGGGAAGGACAGCGCCAGCGTGATGAGCAGCGTGAAGAACGAGCCCATGACGGCGCCCCAGATGCCGGCCTGCTCCGGTTCGCGCGAGTCACCGTGCGTGAAGAAACCGGCGTTGAACCGCAGCTCGATCCGCCCCTTATGCTCGAGCGCATCGATCCAGTCGAGTTGCTGGTTCGACAGCGGCCGGCCCTGCTCGCCCTCCGCCCGGGTGATCCGACCCTTCATGGCCATGTCGGTGTTGTCACGGGCGAGCACCCAGATGCGTTCCGATCTGCCGATGAGCGAATGATCCGCGGCCACCCGCTTCTGCAACGCGAAACCCGCATCATCGCTCAGCAGCGCATCCAGCTCCCTGATCTTCTGTCGACCCTCCACCTGCGGAAACAGGGTGCGCAGCGCCTGCCTCGCCACGGCCTGGAAATCCCCCTGCGCGAGGGACTCGGCGCTGGCGTTGCCGAGCGGATCGACGGTCGCGGCCTCGTAGGTCACGTCCAGGCCGATGTAGGTCTGGCGAAAGGCCGAATGGCCCTTGCCGATGATGTTCGCGAACAGCATGAGCACGAAGAAGATGCCGAGGAACACCGCGGACCGGCCGTACCAGCGAAAGCGCGACTCCGCACGCCGCCGCCGCCGGATGGAGCGCTCCACCAGTTCCATGGTCTGCTTCGCCGAACGGCGGGCGCTCGCTCGCGGATCGCCGCTACTCATACTGCTCCCGGTACTTGCGCACCACGCGCAGCGCCACGATGTTCAGCACCAGGGTCACGAGGAACAGCACCAGGCCGAGCGCGAACGCCGCGAGGGTCTTCGGGCTGTCGAATTCCTGGTCTCCCACCAGCAGGGTCACGATCTGCACGGTGACCGTGGTGACTGCCTCGAGCGGGTTGGCGGTGAGGTTCGCCGCCAGTCCTGCCGCCATGACCACGATCATGGTCTCACCGATGGCGCGCGACACGGCCAGCAGCACCCCACCCACGATGCCCGGCAGCGCCGCCGGCAGCACCACGCGCCGGATGGTCTCCGACTTGGTGGCGCCGAGGCCGTACGAGCCGTCGCGCAGCGCCTGCGGCACGGCGGAGATCATGTCATCGGCGAGCGAGGACACGAACGGGATGATCATGATCCCCATGACCAGGCCCGCCGACAGCGCGCTCTCCGAGGCGACGTTCCAGCCCATCGACTCGCCGAACTGCCGCAGCCAGGGCCCGACCGTCAGCGCCGCGAAGAACCCGTAGACCACGGTGGGGATGCCGGCGAGCACCTCGAGGAACGGCTTGGTCAGCGTGCGGAAGCGGCGGTCGGCGTACTCGGCCAGGTAGATGGCCGAGAACAGGCCAACGGGGACCGCCACGGCCATGGCGATGCCGGAGATCATGAGCGTGCCCACGAACAGCGGCACCGCACCGAACGCGCCCGAAGCACCGACCTGGTCGGTGCGGATCGCCATCTGCGGACTCCAGTGGGTGCCGAACAGGAAGCCCAGCGCGGGCACCTGGCGGAAGAACAGGAAGGATTCGTACAGGACGGAGATGACGATGCCGATGGTGGTGAAGATGGCCAGCGTCGAACACAGCACCAGCAGGCCGCGGATCGTGGCCTCGACGTGATTGCGCGCCCGCAGCTCCTTCGAGATGCGCTGGCGGACTTGCCAGAGCGCGCCGGCGGCGATGAGCAACGCCAGCGCCGACAACCCCAGGCGTGCCGTGGTGCGAAGCTGCCGGTAGTGACCCGCCGCCGCGGCGACCTCCGGGCGCGCCGCGGCGGACTGGATGTTGCCCTCGACGACGTTGCGCACGTCGTTCATGAACAGTCCGCGATCCTGGCTGGAAAGGTTCGCGAGCTCAGGCGGCAGGTCCGCCAGCACGGCATGGGTGATCAGCGAGTT
This sequence comes from Steroidobacteraceae bacterium, assembly GCA_046347195.1. Lineage (GTDB taxonomy): Bacteria > Pseudomonadota > Gammaproteobacteria > Steroidobacterales > Steroidobacteraceae > TMP-86. The sequence continues at coordinate 12,075 of JAXMGQ010000039.1, read as the reverse complement.
CTGCAACAGGCCCCAGATGAACACCACCAGCAGCGCCGGCAGCGCGCACCACAGCGCCGTCAGCGCGCCGTAATAGCTCGGCAGGGAATGCAGGTGGCGGACGCCGCGGGCACCACCGGCGACGGCCACGGCCCGCATCTTGCCCAGGCGATAGGCCACGCCGGAAAGCACGAGCAGCACCAGTATGAGAAGCGGCGTCGTCATCCTCAGTCCATCAAGCTCCGGTGCGCCCCTGGCGCCTGCCCATGATCACCCAACCCCATCGAAATCGGAAGCGGGCCCCCGCGAACCCACCCGCCGATCCTGGCGTCGCTCAGTACTTGAAGTTGAAATCCAGTTGCAGACGATCGTAGTTGCGATCCTGCGGATTGCTGCTGTTCGGCTTGCCCGCATCGACGTTCAGCTTGTTGATGAACCAGGTCAGGTTGACCGAGGTGTTCTTGAACGGCGCGTAGCCAGCCTTGATCACGTGTCCCTTCACGTCGGTGTTGCCATTGGCGAAGTCCGAGTCGATCCACTGGCCGAACAGCGCGTTCTTCTCGATCTTCTCGTACATCCAGGAGATCTCCCAGGTGCCCGGCGCGGAGGCCTTGCCCAGCGAGATGCCACCGGCATAGGCCTTGTCCAGGGTGTCGCCGTTCTTCTCATCACCCGCGCCGCTGTTGCGCGCGTACTGCGCGAACACCGTCAACGGCAGATCACCGAACATCGAGGTCTTGAAGTTCCGCGTGTACTCGGCGAATGCCTCGGCGATCTTGAACTCATCGCGCAGCAGGGTCGCCGCGGAAGCGCCGCTCCCGACGCTGACCGTCGAGTTGCCATTCGTGCTGTTGCCGTAGAAAGTGGTGGTCGCGCGGCCCTGCACGGAACCGTTCTTCTGGTAGCTCGCGGCAATCGTCAGGTTCGAGCCGGTGCCGAACGGCACCTTCACGCCCAGCTGTCCGCCATTCATGTTGGCATCCGCGCGGTCCGTGTTGCTGGAAGTCACCTCGTTGAGCCAGAAGTAGAAGGCGTTGGCGAAGAAGTAGCCGTGGTTGAAGCCCACCGCGATGCCCTCGGGGTTGATGTCACCGTCCACGAACAGGCTCTGCGCCGGACGTGCCCAGGGAATGCCCATCTTGCCCGCGGTGACCTTCCAGTCGGCGCCGGGGTTCCACTCCACATAGGCCTGGTCGAGAGCGACGGTCTTCTTGGACGAGTACCCGCCGAGAGTGACGTTCGGCGAACGCGGATCCAGCCGCGGGTCGTAGAAGCTGTCGGTGTAGTCGATGCCGCCGGCGGTCCTGGTGCTGTTGACCGTGGCGCCATACTCGCTGGTCACGAACCGCACGCCGACGCTGATCGCATCGTTCACCTTCGCGGTGAGCCCGAGCCGGGCCCGGATGCGCTCACGCTCGCGATCCAGGGTGCTGCCCTTGTTGGCGATGGCCTCGGCATCCGAGCCGCTGTTGATGGTCTCGTGACGATAGCGGAAGTCGCCCTTCAGGTTGATGCGCGAGGTCCACTCGGGCAGCGCGGACCTGGTCCTGGCGAGCTGGTCGATGGTGGCATCGGTGTCCGCCTGCACCTGCTGGACCTGCTTCGCCTGTCCTTCGGCAGCCTTCCTGAGCTGCGCATTCTGGGTCTCGAGATCCTGGTTGGTCCGTTCCAGCTTCTGCAGCCGCTCGGCCAGCGCCTGCATCTGGGCCCTGATCTCCGAGATCTGCTCGGCATTCGACTGCGCGATGGCCGCGGCGCTGCTGGAAGTTGCCTGGGTCTTCGCCGCGGCATCGGCAGCCTGGGCGCAAAATCCGGCTTGTGCGGCGATCGCGGTGGCGATCGCCAGCTTCAACGTATGGTTCATGGTTTCATCCGGCGCGAGGCGTTCGCGATGTCGGGGAATTGCACGCCCACGCCACCGCAGAACAGCTTGATGCCGCCGCCCGTGCCGGTGCTCTCCACCTTCGGGGTCTTGAAGCGGGTCTGGGTCTTGCCGAATTGTTCGGCGACGGTCGAGGAGAACGGAAACACCGTCGAGGAGCCGACGATGCTGATGTAGTCGCGCGCCGCCTGCGCCTGCACCGTCGTGGAGAAGCCGGCGATAGCCAAGGCCGCGAGCAAACCGGAACGATGGATCACAATTGCCTCCGTGTTGCCAGGCGCTCGAGTCGGCCTGGATTGGCGCGAAGGTTATTGCAGCAATGTTACGAATTTATGGCATGGGAAGACCGGCGTGGCGGCCTATCCCAGCAGCCGTCGCAGGACCGCGAGGTACAGCGCGTGCAGGCGGTCGATGTCCTCCACCAGCACGCACTCATCGACCTTGTGGATGGTCTGGTTGACGACGCCCAGCTCCACCACCTGCGCGCCCAGCGGCGCGATGAACCGGCCATCGGAAGTGCCGCCGGTGGTCGAGAGCTGGGGACGGCGCCCGAGCACCTGCTCCACCGCCTCGCCCACCGCTTCGGACAGCACCCCCGGCGTCGTGAGGAAGGGATAGCCGGAGATGAACCAGTCCAGCGTATGGGGCACCTGATGCCGCCGCAGGATCTCCTCCACCGTGGCCTGCAGGGACTCCACCGTCTGCTCGGTGGAGAACCTCAGGTTGAAGCGCGCCTTCAGTTCGCCCGGTATCACGTTCGGAGCACCGGTGCCCGAGTTGAAATTCGACACCTGGAAGCTGGTGGGCTGGAAATGTGCGTTGCCGCGATCCCACTCCCGCGCCACGAGTTCCGCCAGTGCGGGCGCGAACGCATGCACGGGATTGCGCGCCAGTTGCGGATAGGCGATGTGTCCCTGGATGCCATGCACCGTGAGGCGGCCCGACAGGCTGCCCCGCCGGCCGATCTTCACCGTATCGCCCAGCACGCGCTCGCTGCTGGGCTCACCGATGAGGCACCAGTCGATCTTCTGGCCACGGGCACGCAGCACCTCGATCACCCGGCGCGTGCCATCGACCGAAGGTCCCTCCTCATCGCTGGTGATGAGGAAGGCCAGCGTGCCATGCCGAAGAGGCCCCGCTGCCAGGAAGGCCTCGCAGGCCGTGATCATCGCGGCGAGCGAGCTCTTCATGTCCGCCGCTCCCCGCCCGTACAGCAGGCCGTCGCGGATGGCGGGCACGAACGGGTTGCTCCCCCACTCCTCGAGGGGGCCGGTGGGAACGACGTCAGTGTGTCCGGCGAAACAGAACACCGGACCGCCCTGCCCCAGGGTCGCCCAGAAATTGCGCACCGGACCGAAATCGAGCTGCTCGACCTGGAACCCCAGCGCCCGCAGGCGCTGCGTCATGAGCAGCTGGCAGCCGCCGTCCTCGGGGCTCACCGAGGGACGCGCGATCAGCTCGCGCGTGAGGTCGAGCGTCGAGGACATCAGAAGCGCAGCACCGGCGGACGGGAGCGCAGGTTCGCCCACAGGCCGTAGACCCCGAGCGCGGCGGCCGCGATCAGCACCCACGCCGGCATCGACAGACCAAGGAAGCGCCAGGTGATCTTCGCGCATTCACCGGAGCCGTTCAGCACGCGCGACAGGACATCGGTCAGCGGCAGGACCTTGAGCATGAATTTGAGCGTGGCCCCGCACACCGGCACGGAACCCGGCGGCAGGCTCTGGATGTACAGGTGGCGGATGGCCACCGCAATGGTGGCGGCGGCCGCGAGGAACAACAGTCCCGCGTAGAGCCGGCGGCCCGTCGCGCGCGGGTCGTGTACTGCCGCCAGCAGGAACACGAGGCCGATGGCGAACACGCCGATGCGCTGGAAGATGCACAGCGGACAGGGATCCAGGCCCAGCACGAACTGCGAGAAATACGCATAGCCGAGGAGCGACGCGCATGCCAGCGCGCCGACCAGGTTCGCCTGCCGTGTGGAGAGCGTCATCATCGATCAACGCAGGGCGTTCGCATGCGCGGACTCCAGTTGGCGCTGCACGTCCTCGAGGGAGGTGTGCCGCACGTCGGTGCCGTGAACCATGTAGATGACGTACTCACAGATGTTCTTCGCATGATCACCGATGCGCTCCATGGCACGCACCACCCACATGATCTCCATCACCCGGGTGATGCTGCGCGGATCCTCCATCATGAAGGTCATGCACTGTCGCTGGATGGACTCGTACTCATCATCCACCATCTTGTCCTCCTTGACGGTGCGCAGTGCGGACTGCGAGTCCATGCGCGCGAAGGCATCCAGCGCATCGTGCACCATCTGCCCCACCTGTCGACCCAGGTGCTTGACCGACCGGTACTTGTCCGCGGGACGCTCCATGTCGGCGAGGCGGGCGGCGATCATGCCGATCTTCTCGCCCTCATCGCCGATGCGTTCCAGGTCGGTGATGGTCTTGATGATGGCGACGATGACGCGCAGGTCGCCGGCGGCGGGCGAACGGGTGGCGAGGATCCGGCTGCACTCCTCGTCGATGCTCACCTCCATGCCGTTGACCTTGTAGTCCTCGGTGGCCACCGACTCGCCGAGACGGCCGTCGCCCTCCACCAGCGCGTGGATGGCCTTCTGCAACTGCTGTTCGACGAACCCGCCCATCTGCAGCACCTGGCTGCGGACCTTCTCGAGATCCTCGTTGAAGCGGCGGGAGATGTGATGGGTGAGGTCGGCGGTTTCCATGGGGTCGGTTCCTGATGGGATGATGCCTCGGGACATGCGGCATTGTCACCTTGCCGCGGTGCCTGTCTGCCGGACGAGTCCGGCGGGGAGCCTGTCCTGCGTCGCGCCGGCTCGCCTCCAGATGCGGCCCGCGGGGAACAGGCAGGTGAAGGTGCTGCCCTTGCCTTCCTCGCTCTCGACCTCGAGATGCGCGCCATGGAGCTGCAACGCGTGCTTCACGATGGCGAGCCCCAGGCCCGACCCCCCCTGTTCCCGTGAACGCCCGGCATCGACCCGGTAGAACCTTTCGGTGATCCTGGGCAGGTGCTCCGCGGCGATGCCGATCCCGGTGTCGGCCACCTCGAAGCATGCGCCGTCCACATCGCTCTCCCAGCGCATGTGCACCGAACCCGACGCGGGCGTGTATTTCAATGCGTTGACCAAGAGGTTCGTGAAGGTGGACTCGATGTCGCGCGAGGATCCGAACAGACCGTCATCGGATTGCAGCGACAGGGTGATCTCCCGGGGACGTTCGGACTGGGCCAGCGCATCACGGTGCAGGCGCTGCAGCATCGCGCAGACATCGACCTCCTCGCGTACCGCCTCCCCGTCGGTGGACTCCAGTCGCGACAGTTCCAGGAGGTCGGTGATGATCGCGTTCATGCGCCTGGCCTGCGAGAGCATGTCGCGAATCGGCCCCTCCCACGCCCGGTCCAGTCCCGGGTCGTCGGCCAAGGTGTCCAGGTAACCCGAGATGACGGTGAGCGGGGTGCGCAATTCGTGCGAGGCGTTCGCGACGAAATCCTTGCGCATCGCCTCGAGCTGCATCTGCCGGGTCACATCGCGCACCAGCAGCAGCAGCTGGCCGGCGCCGTAGGGCACCGCCTGCACCGACAGGAAGCTCTCCGGATGGAGCGGTGGCGAGATGACCAACGGGCCGCCGAACCGGTCGCTGTGCAGGTACCTGATGAACTCCGGCGTGCGGATCAGGTTGTCGATGCGGATGCCGATGTCGAGCCCGCGCTCGAGGCCCAGGAGCCGCGCCGCCGGAGGATTGAACCAGACGATTTCCCGGTGCTGGCGCAGGATGATGACGCCGTCGGGGAGCACTGCGGTGGAGCGGCGAAATTCGCGCAGGAGCGACAGGACCCGCTGCTTGTGGAATCGCTTGCGACGGTTCAGCCGCTCGATCCGGGCGACGACGTTGCCCCACACGCCGCCCATGTCGGGCGGATCGATCTTCGGCCGAACGCTGAGCCAGCGATCCAGCCGGAACAGGTCGATGAGCTGCCAGCCGGCGTAACCACAGGACAGCCCCACCACCCACCAGCCGGTGTTGCCGAACACCGATCCGAGGATCCCTGCCACGACGAACACGCCGGCCAACCGGGCGAGCGCAAATGTCCACATGGACCGCATGCGAGGATTCTAGGCGTCGCGCGTGGAGAACCGGTATCCGGCACCGCGGACCGTCTGCACGTAGCCATCGAGGGTGTAGGGCTCGAGGGCGCGGCGCAGACGGCGGATGTGCACATCGACCGTGCGTTCCTCGACGTAGGTGTTTCCACCCCAGATGCGATCCAGGAGCTGCCCGCGCGAGAACACCCGTTCCGGATGGGTCATGAAGAAATGCAGCAGGCGGTATTCGGTGGGGCCGAGCGGGATCTCGCGCTCCCCCGAACTGACGCGGTGACTCGAGTCATCGATCGCAAGGCCCGGTGCCTCCACGATGTGCTCTGCGCCGCCCGGCACGGCGCGACGCAACACGGCCTGGATGCGCGCGAGCAGCTCCCGGGGGCTGAAGGGCTTGGTGATGTAGTCATCCGCTCCCCCTTCGAGTCCCGCGATCTTGTCCTGCTCCTCGGTCCTGGCGGTGAGCATGATGCTCGGGATCTCCTCGCTGTCGCGGGACTTGCGCAACATCCGGATCAACTCGAGGCCGCTCATGTCCGGCAGCATCCAGTCCACCAGCAAGAGATCCGGCCGCGAATCGACGATCTGCGCGCGGGCGCTGCGACAGTCGGGCGCCTCGCTGACCTCGTACCCGGCGCGGCGCAGGCCGAAGGCGATCATGTCGCGGATCGGCTTCTCGTCCTCCACCACCAGGATTCGCTTGGCACGCTGCAAGACCACACTACCCTGTTGATTTGCCTGGGGCGGCATTAAATCGTTCGCATGTGACGTTTCGATGACATCGCTCGGGTCCGGCTCAACGTTGCACCTGCGGGGCGGTGCGTCGCTCGCTTTCGGTGAAGGCCACCTTGTCGCGCAGGTACAGAGGTTCCAGCTCGCCCGCCTCCCGCGCATCGCTGCGCAGTCGCAGGCTGGCGAGCTCGGCCATGTCCGATGCCCGCGGCAGCGCCTGCGCATCACAAGGCGTCGGCCAGGCGCCCTGCCTCATCAGCAGGTGCATGCCGCGGCCGATGGCGGGCCATGCACGCCGCCGCAGCGCCGCTTCCACTGCCTGCGGCGTGGCCAGCGCCGGCGCATCGACCGGCACGACGCCGCGTGCCGCATCGCGCCGGTAGCTCGCCCAGTAGATCTCCTTCATGCGGGCATCGAGGCAGGTGAGCACCTGCGGATCATCGGCGAGGGAACTGCCTCGCAGCTGCGCTGGTACCATCCCGGCAAGGCCTCCGAGGGCCTGATGCGCCAGCGCCTCGAGCGTGTTGACGGGGACCACCGGCAGCCCCGCGCCGAAGGCCAGTCCCTGCGCCACGGCTACACTCAAGCGAACGCCGGTGAAGCCACCGGGGCCGATGCCGGCCGCCAGCGCCGTCAGTGCACCCAGCGTCATGCCCGCCTCGCGCAGCACCGCATCGACCAGCGGCAGGATGCGAAGCGCGGCCTCGCGCCCGGCCTCCTCGCGCCGTTCGATCACGCCGCCCGGCGTCCACAGCGCCGCCGAGCAGCCCTCCGTCGCCGTGTCGATGGCCAGGATCGAAAGACTCATGCGGATTTCGCCGCGGCGAGCCGGCGTGTGAGGAACGCGGCCGCCTGGGTCACGTCCGTGACCACCGGGCTCGGCGGCAGGGACTCGAGGAACAGCCGACCGTAGGGCTTGCTGGTGAGCCGCGGATCGCCGATGACGATCACCCCGAAGTCGTCCATGTCGCGGATCAGGCGCCCCACGCCCTGCTTCAGCGCGAGCGCCGCCTGCGGCACCTGGTATTCGAAGAAGGGATTGCCGCCCCGGCGGCGGATGCCCTCGAGGCGCGCCTTGAGCAGCGGATCGTCCGGCGCGGCAAAGGGCAGCTTGTCGATGGCCACGAGCGTCAGCGCATCGCCCTTCACGTCCACGCCTTCCCAGAAGCTGCCCGTTCCCAGCAGCACCGCATTGCCCAGCGCACGGAACTGCTTGAGCAATGCATCGCGAGGCGCCTGTCCCTGCACCAGCACGGGAAAAGGCGGCTGCGGGAAGCAGCGATTGAGCGCAGCCAGTCCCTCGTTGAGCCCGCGGTAGCTCGTGAACAAGAGAAAGGCACGCCCGCCGCTCGCCTCCAGGAGCGGCACGCAGGCCTCGACGAAGCGCTGGGTGAAACGCGGATCGGCAGGCTCCGGCATGCCCGGTGGCAGGTACAGCCTCGACTGGTCAGAGTAGTCGAAGGGCGAGTCGATGCGCAGGGCGCGCGTTTCGGGCAGGCCGATGCGCTGCGCGAAATGCGAGAAGTCATCGCCCAGGGCAAGCGTTGCAGAGGTGAAGATCCACGCGCAGGAGCGCGCCTCGACGTAGGCGCGCAAGCGGTCGGCGATCTCGAAGGGCGTGAACTGCAGCTGTGCGCCGCTCGCGGTTCCTTCGGCCCATCGCAGGCCGGACTCGGGTTCGACCGTGCGCAGCTGGCCGAGCTGGTTCGCGAGCGTCGCGGCGCGCCGCGCGCAGTTCGTCGTTCCCGCACTGCTGCCCAGCGCCTCGAGCCTGGCGCCGAATCCGATGAGCGCCGAATGCAGATCGCCCAGCGCATCGAGGAAGCTGTCGGGCAGGCGGTCCCACTCCACCCGGCCCGAGCGCGGCGGCACGTCCGCGTGCAGGCGCTGCAGGCAGGTCTCGAGCGAGCGCATCGCTTCGGCGACGCCAGGGTCGGACACGCCGGCGCGCACCAGCTCGGCGGTGCTGTCACGGGTGAGCAACCGCACCTGGCGCGAGGACCAGGACAGGCCGAAGAACTGCGCGGCGATGTCGGGCACCTGGTGAGCCTCGTCCAGCACCACCGCCTGCGCACCGGGCAACAGGTCGCCGAATCCCTCGTCCTTGAGGGCAAGGTCCGCCAGCAGCAGGTGATGGTTCACCACCACCACCTGGGCGGCCTGCGCCGCGCGGCGGGCCTCGTAGACATGGCAGCGGGCGAACTGCGGGCACTCCTGGCCCAGGCAGTTCTCCCGCGTGGAGGTGACCAGCGGCCAGAGCGGTGAGTTCTCGGGAATGTCGGTGAGCTCGGCGAGATCGCCGCTCCGGGTCGCGGCCGACCAGCGCAGGATGCGGTTCATGTGCCGCGCGCTGCCCTTCGCCGCGCCGAACAGCGAGCGCTGTTCAGGCGCACCGTCGAGCCGGTAGCGGCACAGGTAGTTGGAGCGCCCCTTGAGCAATGCGATGCGCACCGGCAGTCCGATGGCCCGCGCGAGCATGGGCACGTCGCGGTGGAAGAGCTGGTCCTGCAGCGTCCTCGTGCCGGTGGAAATGATCACGTTCTGGCCCGAGAGCAGGGTCGGCACGAGGTAGGCGAAGGTCTTGCCGGTGCCGGTGCCCGCCTCGATGATCAGCGGCTCGCTGCGCGCGAGCGCCGCGCCCACCGCATTGGCCATCGCCCACTGTTCCGGACGGACCGCATAGCCGGGAATCGCACCTGCCAGGGGTCCCTGCGGACCGAAGACCTCCCGATAGCCGTTCATGGATCGCCCTACTTCAGCACGGCGCGGAATCGCGCGAACGCGGTGGAGGTGCCGGACAGCTCGTAGCGAAGCTTCCAGCGGATGTGCGTGTAGTCGGCCGCGGTGGCCACGCGTGACTGCCCGGCCGGCAGCTTCACCGTGAGTTCCGAAGGCCTGCCGAAGCTCTGCCCGCCGTCGGCGGAGAAGTCGATGTCGCAGCCCGGACCGACGGCACTCTCCGCGACATAGGTGACCCGCTCAGGGATGGGCGAGATGACGACCACCTGGTCGAGCGCGCGCCCGGTGGTGTTGCGGATCTCGACGGTGTAGAGGAGGTGATCCCCCCCGACCACATGGTCGGCGGGGGCGAAGTCGTACCGCGCGATTCCGCCCTGCTCGTGGCGGATCTCGAGCTCACCGACGATGCGCTGCGTCACCCCCTTTGGAGAGACACTTTGCGCCGCCGCAAGCCCCGCCAGAACCCCCATCGACAGGACGGCTCCCGCGCCTTTGCGCAGCCTCACCAACGCCTCCGGTCAAGGCTGGAACAGGTCATCGTTTCGATATATAAAATGTTAAAACTAACAGGAAGTTGTGACGATAATCACAAGCATTTTGCGAGCTGGCGGAAAGCGGTCTCGCTTACCCTTCGAAAGGAATGATAGCTCACTTGGCGTACCCCCCGTGCTTCTGTCATTCTTGCGCATCCCCCAGAAATCCGTTTCGAGGTTCCATGGCCACCGCACCCCAGCACGCATTCGACCTTTCCTCGCTCAGCCGCGACGTCGCGGCCTGGGTGCGCGAGGTGGCCGCCGAGACCCAGCCGGCCGCCATCCACTGGTGCGATGGAAGCGACGCGGAGTTCCAGGTTCTGCAGCGTGAGCTGGTGCAGAAGAAGGAAGCGCTGCCGCTGAACCCGACCACGCATCCGGACTGCTACCTGTACCGCTCCCACCCCTCCGACGTGGCGCGGGTCGAGCACCTGACCTTCGTGTGCACGCGCAACCCCGAGGATGCCGGTCCCAACAACAACTGGATGGCGCCGGCAGAGGCGCACCGGCGAATGGACGAGCTGTTTCGCGGCTGCATGAAGGGCCGGACGCTGTACGTCGTGCCCTACTGCATGGGCCCCATCGACTCGCCCTTCTCCCGTTGCGGGGTGGAGATCACCGACAGCGCCTACGTCGTGCTCAACATGAAGCTGATGACGCGCATGGGCCGGCCCGCGCTGGAGCGCATCGCCCGCGAGGGCACCTTCGTGAAGGGCCTGCACTCCACCGGCGAGCTGAACCCCGACCGGCGCTTCATCATGCACTTCCCCGAGGAACTGTCGATCAAGAGCTTCGGCTCGGGCTACGGCGGCAATGCGCTGCTCGGCAAGAAGTGCCATGCGCTGCGCATCGCGAGCTGGCAGGCCCGCACCGAGGGCTGGCTCGCCGAGCACATGCTCATCGTCGGCATCGAGAATCCCCGCGGCGAGGTGCACTACCTCGCGTGCGCATTCCCGTCGGCTTGTGGCAAGACCAACCTCGCCATGCTGATCCCGCCGGCCAGCTTCGAGGGCTGGAAGGTGTGGACGGTGGGCGATGACATCGCCTGGCTCCACCCGGGCGCCGATGGCCGGCTCTACGCGATCAACCCCGAATCAGGCTACTTCGGCGTCGCCCCGGGCACGAACTCGAGCACCAACCGCAACGCCTACGAGACCATCCGGCACGATACGCTGTTCACCAATGTCGCCCTGACCGCCGACAACCAGCCCTGGTGGGAGGGTCTCGAGACGGGCACGCCGGTGATCGACTGGCAGGGCCGGCCGTACGATCCCAAGAACGGTCCGGCGGCGCACCCGAATTCGCGCTTCACCGTCTCTGCGCGACAGAACCCGAACTACTCGCCCATGGCCGATGCGGCCGGTGGCGTTCCGATCTCGGCCATCGTGTTCGGCGGCCGGCGCCGCTCACTCGCGCCGTTGGTGTACCAGGCCCGCTCCTGGGCACACGGTGTCCTGGTCGGCGCCGGCGTCGCCTCGGAGACCACCGCTGCGGCGGTTGGCGAGGTGGGCATCGTGCGCCGCGACCCCATGGCGATGAAGCCCTTCGCCGGCTACAACTTCGGCGACTACTGGGCGCACTGGCTGGAGGTGGGCCGCAAGCTCAAGAACCCGCCGCAGATCTTCCACGTCAACTGGTTCCGCCGCGATGCGGCTGGCAAGTTCCTCTGGCCGGGGTATGGTGAGAATCTGCGCGTATTGAACTGGATCATCGATCGCTGCGAGGGCACGGGGCATGCGCACGACACGCCCATCGGCTATCTGCCGGCGGCTGCGGATCTCGACGTGCGCTCGCTGGACCTGCCGCCCGGTTCGTTGCAGGATCTGCTGGCCGTAGACCCCTCCCAGTGGCTCGAAGAGATGGAGTCAGTGGGCGAGTACCTGCAGCAGTACGGTGCCCGCACCCCGCAACAGCTCAAGGATGAACACGCGGCGGTGCTGAAGCGGCTCGCCGGCGCCTGATCACTCCTCGCAGATGTAGCGGATGACCTGCGAGGAATTGCTGTCCGGCGCCTTGCCCAGGCCAATGAGCCCTTCCGAGCGGATCTGCATGGAATCGCGCCTGACGAAGGCCTCGTCGCCATC
>JAXMGQ010000038.1:0-51381 GCA_046347195.1 Steroidobacteraceae bacterium | reverse complement strand
TTGCTTCCATGGGAGTTCTCGGTGTTCCAGCCATACCAGGCCAGATCAATGGCAAGAAGCAGACGGAGCTGAGTCTGATCGTGTCACTGCAGATGCGAACACCGCGGACGTTTGATCTGGCCATGCGGCCGTGCCTGACGGTCAGTCCGACCGAGAGCCTGTGCCCGACGGACCTCAGCGCCAAAGCACTGGCGATGAGTGATGCCACCGGGTTGGACATCGGGGGACATATCGGCCAGTTCTACAATAGCGGCGTGCCGTTGGTCCTCGGCGATCTCGCCGCGACGGATCCGTCCCAGCGCCTGGCGGACAGCTACATCTACAGCCACTACTTCTATAAGGGAATCCCGCCGTGGAACTGGATGTCCGTCACCGTACGGTATCGGTATGCGTGCGCGGGGGAGTGTCCCGACCGGTTCACCTTGTCGTTGGACGGATTGGTGAACATCGAGGATCGTCTCCACAGTCATGGACAGCACCTCTACCTGCGCAAGCGGGTGAAGGACTACCGGCCGATGGAAGCAGTTCAGTGAGCCGTTGGCGCCATCCGCTCAGATGACGCTCGGACCGGATCATGTGGAAGCAGCTTGTGGTGTCCCTTCTGATGATCACCGGCGGCTACGATCAGCCCATCACCGCACAACGAACTTGAAAATGACGCCCCGACCGTAGCGGCCGCCACCGTTGGTCATTCCAATAAAGGTACCCGCCTTGGTTTCCGTCAGCGCCGTGTTAGGCGCAGCACCGTCGAGGCCACCCGTGAAGCTGTACAACCCGGTGACGGTGCCGTTTTCGCCGATTTCAAAGAGAGTTCCGATCGTGGCCGAGCCACCCGCTTGAGTCGTACCGTACAGTCGCCCGTTCTTGGACCTCGTCAGCGCCGAAAACGGCATACAGCCGTCGGCACCGCCGGTGAACGAATGAACCGTTGTCGGAATTCCCGAAGGTCCCAACCGATAGACGGTTCCGCATCCAAATTCACCTCCCAAGAGGGTCACCCCATAGAATTGCCCATCCGATCCTTGAAGGGGCGGTGCGGTGGGACGACCTCCATCAAGGCCACCGGAAAAGGTATAGAGCGAGTGGAACTCTCCGCTCGTGCTCAGCGTGAACACCGCGCCAAACACATCGGTCACCCATCCGTATGTCGTGCCGTACAACAACCCATCCGATCCGCTCGTCAGTCCGTAATAGGCGCCTGTCTGTCCTTCCGAATTGGAAAAACTGTAGAGCAGCGTGAAGTCGCCGGCGGGTGTCATTCGGTAGAAGGCACCGTAACCGTTGTTCCCGCCAAACCCCGTCACGCCATAGAAGTTACCGTCAATGAACAACGGAGGGCTTGTCGCTTGATTTCCGTCCACGCCGTCGAATGCGTGGATCGTTTCCACGGGTGCCTTGTTGCGGCCGGTCACACGAAAGACGGTGCCGTAACCGTTAGCACCACCGAAGGACGTATCGCCGTACAGATTACCGACGTCATCCCGAAAGATGGCCGTCGCCATGGAGCCGTCCATTCCTCCGGTGAAGGAATACAAGAGCTTGAAGTCCCCATCTGTGGTGATCCGAAACAGCACGCCGTTATTGGAATCTCCACCCAGCGCGGTGACGCCATAGAGGGCGTCATTGGCCCCCTTCACTAGCGAAGCAAACTGCGGGTAGCTGCCATCACTGCCACGAAACGCATGAATCGTTTCGAATTTCACCTGTGGTTTGGCGAAGGCCGATAGGCTGACTGCCAGCGCTGATGCCGCCGCCAGCAGCGTGAGACCCCTCGATGCCGGGAGAATTGGAGTTGTCATGGATGCACGCTCCCTGTCTTGATGGCCAACCGGTCCGTGTCGCATCCCGCTTGCACACTCTCGCCACGCGGTGGCGAGCAGTCATTCAGCGGTATGGTTCATTTAGCGCCATCGACCTTCCCGCAGGGCGCAAGGTGAACATAATTCCAGCGATCTTCTCTTAAACTGGGATTTGTCGCACATGGCCGTCCTTTCGCTGGCGCCGCCTTGCCCTACCCGTGTCAGACGATGACGTGCGTGACTTCATCGACTGCGAAAGCATCTGGCGCGTTTCGGAGTGGACTGGGAGGCCGTGTCAGGGGGTCACTGAGCGGAGCAGGCGCTGCCATCTCCAGCGTTCGCGCGAAATCCCAGCAGTCCCACGCCTCATCGGCCCGGTAATTGCCAAACAGCAATTGCCCCAGACCAAACCAGGCGCCAGTGACGTAAGGGTTGTGGGTCAGCGCCGCCAGCAGATTGGGCACCCCATCCTCATGTGCCGCGGTCTTCGCATTGCCCAGATAGATATCGAGCACGAAGGCGTAGGGAGATGTGGCCGAGGCCTTCAGCCTCTCGATCGATCGGGCGGCCTTGTCATCGGGCGGATTCTTCGGGCTCAACGCCTCAAACAGCGTCGCGGCGTGCGCGTCACTGGCGAGGGCGTCGCGGTGTGCGCCCAGCCATGCCTCGCCCTGGTCGCCTGAGGAGAGGAAATAGACGGAGTGGGCAAGGAAGGCATCAAGCGGCTTGCCGGCCGCGAGCAGGGCATCGCGATCCTTCAGCGCCTGCTCGATCCTCCCCTGCTGCTGCTCACGGAAGTCCGCGCCGAGGCTCTTGAGGATCGCCCCCGGGCCTTGATCATCGAACTTGCGCCTGAGCCCGGTCAGGGAATAAGGCGCCGTGGGGACCGACTCGACCCGATCAAGGTGCAGGGAGACGGTGTCGAGCTGGATGTCAGGTCGCAGCACCACCAGCTCCGTCGGAAGACCGTCCCTGGCCTCCAGTTCTGCCAGGATCTTCGGGTGCCCGCCATGGGTGTAGCGGATCCACCTCCAGAAAAGCGCCCGCGCCGACGCAGATACCGGCATCAGCGCATCGCTTGCCCTGGCGAGCAGTACCCAGTCGGCTCGCCACTTCGTGGCCGACCGATCGTGATGTGAATCGACTTTGCTATGGGCATCGGGTGCCTCGAAGCCAAACAGCTGTTCGACCATCACCGGGCCGCTGGGCAGCTTGAGATTGCCGGCCGCAAGGACGCGGTTGATCATGAGGCGATTCTGGAATTCGAACACGTTGAATCCGAGCAGGCAGAACAGCGAGTGATCCGAGTAGGTGCCGGCCTTGGGGTCCACCTCGATCGCACGGCGCGAGGAGAAATCCAGGATGAACCGGTGGTCGCCCGTATCCGCTTCGACCGAGGTGTCGGCCAGGATGAGCGTTACGGTCTGCGTCGAGTCCGTGGGCTCAGGAGGCTTCGCCCCTTTCTCGCGGGTCATGCCCTTGGGGGTCTCGCGATGATGATGCTCGGTGATGGTCAGCACCGTTGATGCCAGCGCCGGTGTGCCGGCCAGAAGCAGAGCCAGTATCAGTCCCGCAGTGGCGCGCATCGATCCCTCGATATCGGTGGGTCAGATCGTGAGTGTACTGGAGAGCCGGGGCAGGACGTACCGATCGCCTGGACAGTCGAATCGTCCGCGATATCGGCGGGCGCGCGAATCTCGCCCACCCACTCCCGGGCGCAACTCACGGGCGTATTGAAATCATTCTCGCCCTGAAACACGAACACCGGGACGGCGAACGTCCTTCCCAGATCGCGGATCTCCCACGCCCAGAATTCCTCGAGCGTGGCCTTCAGGAAGGGAGGCGGCTCGAGTGCTTCGAGCGCGGCGATGGCGGCAGCATCGCCCAAGCTTCGCGCATGCTCCAGTGCCAGCGCCGTGCCCACCATGCAGGAACAGCAGCACGGGATTGCGCAGATCGTGGCCGCGTATCGTGACCCAGTTTGGGATGCCGCTGAGGTTTACCCATTCGCCGTCATCGATACCGGCGGGAAACTCCATAGTGGGCGTCACTGCTGCCGTTCGGGTTGAGTTCGGTTCCGCGCCGTTCAGTCAGTCCTCCAGTACGAAGTAGTAGACCACATAGTGCTCATTGCTGAACGAGTCATCGAAGGACTGAGCGAACTGTCCGAGATTGGAGGCCGGTTGGAGGTAGCCCGCGAGCGTGCTGGTCAACTCGGCGGATCGGTTGAGCGTGTTGGTATCGGACACGTGAAACGCGATGATGCATCCGTGGACGGAGCACCGAGCCTCATGCCAGAGCTTGGTGAAGGGGCGCATGCTCGCCGGAGGCGGATGAGTGATGGTGATTGGCACCGTGCGCGCGGGTTCTTCGGCGCGAATCCCCAGCGGCCCGAGCATTGACAGGCAGAGCACAGTTTTGACAAGACATCGATGCTTCATGCTGATCAGGCAGCGCTGACGCAGGGAATTCATCGCATCGCCCATCCATGTGCGGGTCGGCGCGTACGAGCGTAGCACGGTTGGGCTCGTATCAGCCGCCTCCAGTTGTCCTAAGATGGAACCCGTCCTCCACACCGGTCATCGAGAAGTCACGTCGGTTGGGTCGCAGGAAGTCATTCCATCCGGTCGAGAAGTTCGCCATCCATGCACTGGGCCGTGCGCTTGGACGGGGCACGCTCGCGCGCTGGTCGTACCGAGGTGGACTGCACGGCCGGCTGGCTGTCTACGCCTATGAGCTTCCGGTAGCACCGCCGCTCAAGCCGGCGCGCCCCTGCGCGTCGCCTTCGCGTCGGACTTCCATGCCGGACCCTCCACACATCCGTCCCTGTTCGAACAGCTCGTGGAGGAATTGCATCGGCAGGCGCCGGATGTGCTGCTGCTGGGCGGTGACTTCGTGACCTGCCGGGGATCGCAGATCGATGGGCTGTTGCAGATCCTGCGCGGCTTCACCCCGGCCCTTGGTCAGTTCTCCGTGCTCGGCAATCATGACCGGCTGGCCGACGAGGCCTACATCCGGCGGCAACTGCACGCGGCGGACATCCCCGTGTTCATGAACGCCGCAGCACACCTTCCGGCGCCATTTGATTCAGTGTCGGTGTGCGGCATCGATGATCCCTGGACAGGCGAGCCCGATGTGGCAAAGGCCTTCAAGGATGCCGGCCCCTTCTCTCAGCCATGTCGCTCTCAGGCGGAGGGCAGCATTTCTGCGAGAGCGTACAGCGTCTTCTGTGGAAATCGATCGAGCGGGTAGAAGCGCCGGATGACGGCGATTGCCTGATCGTAGTGGCGAATATCGAGATTGCGCAGCAGATATCGGATGTCGTCCTCATCATGGAACTCCGCACCGATGCGAAACGCCAGGCACTTCATGGCGAGAAGGTAGTCTGCCTGCGCTACGGAGACGGTCAGGTGTTCCAAATCCAGGAACGTCGAGAACTTCCCCTGGGTGCTCAGGAAGCCCTTGACACCGTCATTGAGCCAATCAGATGCAACGTGCGCCCGGAGCGCAACGCGCGCTGCCGCCTCCCTTACCTGCTTCGCAGGCCGAAATGCTGCATCCACATCCTGCGTCGATGGTCGCGCCGAGTACGCCAGGCACATGACCGCTCCCCCCACGACGAACAGTTCGCCATGAGTTCCCGCCCGCCCCAACTCATCGTTCAGCAGCTGAAACAACCGCCGCAGGTCGTTCTGTGTGAGCGCCGCCATGTTCGGTCAGACCCGATCGCCCACGCTGGAATCGATGAATAGATTGCGTCGGCGGAAAGGTGGCGGTGTGTGCGTCAGCAGGTACAGTCGAAGGCTCTGCAGCGAGGATGCAAAGACAGGTTCGCGCAAAGGATCGACGGCCTCGACCCAGGCCGGAAGTTCGACTTCCCGGCGTACGCAAGCCAGTTCCACCATCGCCGCAAGATAATTCGCACAATACTCGGATAGCGCAACGGCCGGCCTCGCTCTGACCGCGTCACGCAGTTCGCCGCTCGTGAGAGAGGAGAGAAATGAATTCAACTCCGCCAACGCGTACCGTTCTTCAGTCAGGAGCGAACGAGTCAACTCCTGAAAGCGTTCCAACGGAGCGGAAAGCACCCGCT
Organism: Steroidobacteraceae bacterium; assembly: GCA_046347195.1. Taxonomy (GTDB): domain Bacteria; phylum Pseudomonadota; class Gammaproteobacteria; order Steroidobacterales; family Steroidobacteraceae; genus TMP-86. The sequence continues at coordinate 45,489 of JAXMGQ010000038.1, read as the reverse complement.
TCAATACATACGAAGACATGTCCATATTGGCTTCAGCCGCCGCCCGCTGAATCGCCTTCTTCTGCGCGGCGGTGACGCGGATCTGCAACTGGCCTGTTTTCGGTGACTTTTCCACTGTCTGATCATCGCAGGGCACGCGTCAGGTGTCAATACGATTGTATTGACTAGTCTGCAACCACGTTGCTACAGTGTGCGACAATTGCTACAATCGGTACGATGAAGCCTCGAACCATCACCCAACGTGAACTTCGCAATCAGTCGGCCGCAGTGCTTCGGGAAGTCGAGGCGGGACGAACATTGGTCGTGAGTCGCAATGGTTCGCCAATCGCAGAGCTGCGTCCCCTCAAACGGCGGCGGTTCATCCCTCGCGCCCTGATCGAAGAGGCGGCAACCAAGGCACCGCGAATCGATGCTGTCCGGTTCCGGGCAGACATTGACGCCATCGTCGACCAGAGCGCTCATGAGTGAGCCAAGTCGCGGCCTTCTCGACACCTCGGTTCTGATCGACCAGGACATCATCGACGCGGCGCGCCTTCCGGAGGAATCCGCCGTCTCCGCCATTTCCCTGGCCGAATTGGTGGCGGGTCCGCATTCGACGGAAGACAAGGACGAACGAGCGCGACGTCAGGATCGACTGCAATGGGCGGCGAGCACATGGGATCCGCTCCCGTTCGACTCGGACTGTGCACGCGCATACGGCCGCATCTTCGCCGCCACGCGCGCAGCAGGGAGAACCAGCCGTGCGCGTTTCGCAGACCTGCTGATTGCGGCGACAGCCGCCGCCAACGACCTGCCGATCTATACGAGAAATCCTGCCGACTTCGACCCGCTGAAGCGGATCGTGAAGATCGTGAAGATTTGAGGTCGGCACCGGAGGAATTGATCGAGCATCAGCCGCCCAAGCGCATGCGAATCGTCTCTGCGGTCACACCCGAGTATCCGTTCGCGCTGCGCGCCTGGCGCATCAGCGGACAGGTGGTTCGGATGTGATCCGGTTCAGGCATACTCGCGGTCCATGCTGAGCGTAAGGAAACGCATTCGGATCCCGTCGTGGCAGTTGGGTCCGTGGGATCACGTGGAAGTCCTGCTGGCGCTTTCGCTGGTATTCCTGCTGAACCTGCTGGCGCTCAACACCTACCGGGTTCCGGATCTGCTCCGGCGCATCGGCCTCTCCGATGTCTTCACCCTGTCCCTCAATCAGCAACTCTGCCTGCACGAGAGCTGGGCGGTTCGCGGCGAATTTCCCTCACCGCGGGCGTGTGCGCAACTGAATGGCCCCGGAACACTGGGGTCGACGCGGGTCCGCGGGATCGTCACGCCAGTCGATGCCCCCGCCTTCGCCTACGAGTTCGATCCGACGTCCACTGGTGAGGGACCCGATCGCATCGGCCTATGGCTGAGCGCCGGGCCTGGCCCCTGGCCTGCCACGTTCGCCTGGCATTGCGGCTCGACTCCTGCCGCCCCGGGCATGCACGCGCTCGGTCCCGATCTCTCCACCATCAGGCTCGCCGACCGGCCCAGCGGCTGTCGCACAAGGATTCCCTATGGCCAGACCCGCTGACGACAGCCCGCTCGAGTTCATCGCCCGACAGACGGTGCGACTGGTCAACCGCGGCGAATCCCTGGACCACGCGCTCGACACCCTGGCGCAACAGGCACCGACCGTGGCGCAGCCGGCGGTTCAGCAGCTGCGAGCCTCGCTCACTGGAGGGACGACTGACGCGCCAGCGGGGCGACTGGCCGTCCTGCAGCGATTGCTGGACGCGGTTCGCGCCCAAAGCGGACGGGTCGATGCGGCCGCAGTGCGCTTCCTGCAGTCGGTGGAGCTGCCGGCAGCAGCAGTCGCGGACACCGTGCAAGGCCTGCGAAGTTCGCTGGCGTACACGGCGGCACTGCTGATGGTGCTGATCATGGTGGTGCTGGTGGCGGAGATCTTCCTGATTCCGGCGTTCGCGGAAGTCTTCGGCAATTTCGGCGCGTCGATGCCGCCGGTGACCCAGTTCGTGTTCGGCCAGCGCTGGGCGATGCCGCTGATCGTGGTGCTGCTCACGCTGGGTTGTGCGGGCCTGTTCTGGATCTCCCATCAGCTTTCACGCTGCGCGCGGAATCTGGTGCCGCTGCCCGCTATCTTTCGGCAATTGCCCGGACTCGGAATGCTGGTGCGACCCCTGGATGATCTGTTCATGGTGCAGTCGCTCGATGCGCTGCTGGCCGGCGGCCTGACGCTCGAGCGGGCGCGCTCAGCGCTCAGCGCCATCACGGCGGATCGGGTGCGTCCGCTGCTGTCCGCGCCACTCGATCAGTACCTGCAGACGGCCGACCGCCTGACACTTCTTCCAGAAGAGGTGCAAACACAGCTCGATAGACTGGCCCAGATCGCGGCCTTGCAGGCCGACCGGTTCGGCCGACGGCTGACCCTGGTGCTGCGCCTGCTGCTGTTCGTCGTCATCGGCATTTTCGTCATCGCCTTGTATCAACCCATCTTCCAGCTCGGATCGGCCGTTTAGGAGTCGTTCATGAACACGCAACGTGGATTTACCCTGATCGAACTGATGATCGTGGTCGCCATCATCGGGATACTGGCGACCATCGCCGTACCGGCGTACCAGGACTACACGATCCGCGCGCAGGTGGTGGAGGCATTCTCGCTGGCGAGTGAGCTCAAGGGATCGATCCAGGACTATCGCAAGGAACGCGGGATCCTGCCGAAGGACAATGCCGCCGCGGGGTTGCCGCTGCCGGCACTGCTGATCGGCAACTACGTCACGCAGATCGAGGTGGCCAATGGCAGCATCCATGTCACTTTCGGCAATCTCGTCAACAAGGCCATCGACGGCAAGGTACTCACCCTGCAGCCGCTGATCGTGCCGGGCAGTCCGTTGAGTCCGATGTCCTGGCGCTGTGGGCTGCGGCAGATTCCAAAAGGGATGGAAGCGGCCGGGGACAATCGCAGCAATGTGGAAGCGAAGTTCCTGCCCTCATCCTGCCGGGCATGAGCATCAAGGATCGGAAGCCACCAGGACTGCAAGGGATGCCAGTGCAGCCACCTACTGCGTCGCCGACCTTGAACCCAGGGCGGCGGCGAGCGCAGAGCCCAGCCAGAAGAACGGCACGATCGTGAGCAGGAAGAAGCCGTGATACCAGAGCGGGAACTTGTCCCAGAGCTTCACGTGCACCGGCAGCATGAAGGCCATCACGATGGTACCGCACACGAGCGCTGCGCGACTGCCGCGCACCGAGACAAGCGTGGTGATCCAGCCGGCGCCGATTGACGCGAGGGCCGCGAGCGCCAGGCGAGCCAACTGCATCTGCAGGGTGAAATCCAGGGTGCGCTCGGCGGCGGAGTAGTCGGTGATCGCGGCCCGAACCACGAGGTTCAGCAGCGTGGCGATGACCACCCAGGTCATGAAGCCGATCATGCAGGCAACCGCAGTGCGTTTCATGGGGCGTCCGGTGGCAGAGCAATCGACGCCGCGCCAATTTTCACTTCAGCAAGCGAATCGTCGCGACATTGAAGACGAAGCGGGTGTGCTGCCCCGATTGGCTCGCCAGCACCAACGACCCCTCCGTCGTCACATGGGCGCCTTCGGCGATGTCATCCGGCAAATCCCCGACGGGGATGAGCTGCACCTCGTTCGCCGACTGGCATTGCTTGCCGATGGAGGAGACGTAGATGTACTCGGTGCGGTCCAGCGAGAGGATGGGCGCGCGGTCGAGGCCGCCTTCGTCGCGGAACTCGCGGAAATGCACGTGGCCGGTGAGCGAGGAGCGCACGGGTTCGGTGAGCTTGCAGCGTCCGTACCCCAGGACACAGCCCTGCAGTGCCAGGACAGCGAGGCCGAGGACGGCGGATTTGTAGATTTTACTCATGTGATCATCCGAGTTGCTGCATGCGAGGCCGGCTGCGCACGTAGCGTTGGTGGACGTCGAGATACACGCGCTCGTACAGCGCGTCGATGTCGGACGGTGAAGGGAATCCGGCGAGAAAACCGGGGTAATGGGGTTCGATGGCGACGGCGGCGGTCTGCACGATGTGCGCGAGCAGCACGCGGGGGTCTTCGTCGCCGACCGCGATGCGGATGGTCGAGGGGCTGATGCCAGCCTCGCGAAGCGCATCGTCGGACATCTCGGAGTGGCTGGTGAGCGCCGGGCACAGTGCCACGGTGTTGGTCTGGCCGAGGCTCACCTGCAGGCCGAAACCGGGCTCGAGGCAATCGAAGAACCGCTTGAACACCTCGCGGCCGACGGGCGGGCTCTTGCCCCCTTCGAAATCGATGGTGAACAGCGGCGCTGGAAGCCCCAGGAACATGATCTTCTCGCGCAGCGGCGCGTTGTCGTCTCCGGGCACCGCCGAGCAATGCACGTTGATCTTCGGGTGCCGCGCCAGGAGCTGGGCGAGCACGATGGTGTTGATGCACTTGGTCAGCACCCGCAGCTCCAGCGTGTGCATGCCGTTGATGACCTCGAAGGCCTTCTCGGATTCGAGGAACGCGCCCTTGATGTAGTACACGTTCCAGAACATGGTCTCATCCCACCGGTACGTGCGCGGATGCCCGTCGACGCCGGTGCCCGCGATGCTGCCGCCCTTGGGGATGAACATGCGCTCGTTGCGGCCGATGCACACCCCGGCGGTGGTGGCGCCGTGGCCGGCCAGATCCTTGGTGTAGGAGTGGATGACGAAGTCGGGACGTTCCAGTGGATCGCGTCGCTGCAGCACCGGGTGCAGGAAGGGCGTGCCGACGGTGGAGTCGACGATGACGTTCAGTCCTTCCGCATGCGCGAGGCGGCAGATGCCGGGCACGTCCAGTACATTGCCATGCGGGTTGCAGGGCGACTCGAGGTACACGTAGATCTGCTTGCCGGCGGCGAGCCTCACGGCCTGTTCGGCGCGCGCGGCCGCCAGGGCCTTTGCGAAATCATCCGCCGTGCAGCCGTCGAACCAGCGCACGGCCACATCGAGGTTGCTCTGCTTGCCGTACCAGTCGTGCAGGAGCTGGTAGGTGCCGCCGTAGACATTGCGGCTGGCGAGGATGATGTCCTGGTGGCCGACCAGGTGCGCAAGCGTCGCATCGATGGCCGCCATGCCGGAATTGAAATTCCACGCGAAGTACTCCGGCGCCAGCGGGCCGGCTTCCAGGTCGACGATGTGGTTCGCGAGGCTGATGGAAGTGGGGTTCAGGAGCCTGGAGTAGATCTCGTGCAGGAGCTCCCGCCCCTTGAAGGCATCCTCCACCCACTCGGTGCAGGCGTACAGATAGGTGGCCGTGCGCACCACCACGGGGGTGGAGCTGAAGATGGCGGTGACATTGTCGAACAGGGGGTATGGGCCCTTGTTCGCGATTCCCCCGCGGTCCAGGCTCAGGGACTGGTAGGACCGCCGCAGCGGGTTCTGCAGGTTGTCCAGGATCTTCGCGAGCTGGAAGCAGACGAACCGCTTGGCGTTGAAGAAGGCGATGCGGTCGCTCCGGTCCAGCCGGGACAGCGTGTCCAGCGTCACCGACCACAGGTCGTGGACGGCGAGGTTGGCCGAATACAGGTGTTCGGCCACCCCCGCCAGCGCCCTGCCCTGGGCGGACTGGGGGTCGATGGAGAAGTGCCGGAGCTGCTCGGAGGCCAGGTCCTTGACCGTCTGCGCACGCGTGGTGTTGCGCAGGGGGCTGAGCTCCGTCAGCGCCTTGGGGCTTCGGGGAGTCTTCATTCGCCTATTATGCTATACACGCAGCACACAATGACGGGGGATGAGGACGTGGAGCGAATCTGGATCCGACAATATCCGCAGGGCGTACCCACCGAGGTCGACGCCAACACCTACCCGTCCCTGAAGCACCTGCTCGAGAACGCGCTTCGAACCTACGCCGACGAAACCGCGTTCATCAACATGAATGCGAAGCTGTCCTATCGTCAGCTCGACCAGCTATCGCGGGCCTTCGTCGCCTGGCTGCAGAAGCAGGGTCTGGTCCCCGGGGACCGCGTGGCGCTGATGATGCCGAACGTCCTGCAGTACGCCGTCGCCCTGTATGGCGTGCTGCGTGCGGGCATGATCGTGGTGAACACCAACCCGCTTTACACGGCGCACGAGCTGGAGCACCAGCTCAAGGACTCGGGCGCCAAGGCCATCGTCATCCTGGAGAACTTCGCGAACGTGCTGGAGAAAGTGCTGCCCAGCACCCAGGTCAAGCATGTGCTGGTGACCGGTGTCGGCGACCTGCTCGGATTCCCGCGGGGTCTCATCGTCAACATCGTCCTGCGCCATGTGCGCAAGCAGGTGCCGCCCTTCAACCTTCCGAAGGCGACGCGCTTCAAGGACGCTCTCGGCGCAGGGCTCGGCCTGCCGATGGCCGAGGTGGAGGTGGGACCAGAGGACATCGCCTTCCTGCAGTACACCGGCGGCACCACTGGCGTTTCCAAGGGCGCCGTGCTCACCCACCGCAACATGGTGGTGAACGTGCTGCAGACCGGCTCCTTCCTGGTCGGGGATCCGCTGCCCACGCGCGGCACCATCATGGTCACGGCCCTGCCCCTGTACCACATCTTCTCGCTCACGGTGAATGCGCTGCTGTTCGCGCACGTGGGCGGCTGCAACCTGCTCATCACCAACCCGCGTGATTTCCCGGGCTTCGTCGCGGAGCTGAAGAAGTACCGTTTCCACTTCATCAGTGGCGTCAACACGCTGTTCAATGCGCTGCTGCACACGCCGGGCTTCGACCAGGTCGACTTCAGCCAGCTTCGGCGCACGCTGGGCGGCGGCATGGCGGTCCAGGGGGTCGTGGCCAATGCCTGGAAGAAGGCCACGGGTTGCATCCTCGCGCAGGGCTGGGGACTGACCGAGACCTCACCCGTGGTGACCGCGAGCCCGCCGGGCCTGGACTTCAACAATTCCATCGGCGTGCCGGTGCCCTCCACCGATGTGGCCGTTGCCGATGACTCCGGCAACGAACTGGGCATCAACGAGGTCGGCGAACTGTGCGTGCGCGGCCCGCAGGTGATGCGCGGCTACTGGAACCGTCCCGACGAGACCGCCAAGGTGCTGATGGAAGGCTGGCTGCGCACCGGCGACCTCGGCCGCATGGACGAGCACGGCTTCTTCTACATCGAGGATCGCAAGAAGGACATGATCATCGTGTCCGGCTTCAACGTGTATCCGAATGAGGTCGAGGCCGCGGCGGCGACGCACCCCGGCGTGCTCGAGGTGGCCGCAGTGGCACAGGACGACGAGCGGGCCGGCGAGGTGGTGGCGCTGTTCGTCGTGAAGAAGGACCCCAACGTGACCGCCGAGAGCATCATCGCGCATTGCCGCAAGGAGCTCACCGGCTACAAGGTGCCCAAGCACGTCTACTTCAGGACGGAGCTCCCGAAGACCAACGTGGGCAAGATCCTGCGCCGGGCGTTGAGGGACGAGTTGAAGCGGGCCGGTTAACTGGCGGGCCTGCCGCGGATCCGCCGCCAGTGCGCAAGGACGCTCCTGCCCAGCACCGTGGCCCCCAGCGGACCACAGGCTTCCTGCAGGAAGAAGATGTCGGCGGCCTCGTTGGCCTCGATGAACACGGGGCCCTCCGGCGTGATGGCGATATCCAGGCCCAGCGTGACGTGCGGCTGCAGGCTGAGCGCGGCGCGCCTGGCCAGTTCGAGCGTCTCCTGCCACATCGGCAGCGTGACCGAAGCAAACGTCACGCCCGTGTCGGGGTGCACGGCGAATGATCCACGACCGTATTCGCCCTTGGTGAGGCCTGCGCGATTCAACCTGCCGCTGCCCAGCTCGACGCCGATGGCGATGCCGCCCTGGCTGTAGTTGTCGATGATCGCGGTGCCGCGACCGAACCGGTGACAGGCGGCGATGAGCGTGCACCGGCCATCCTCGATGAATGTTGCCACGCGCAGCGTATTCAACGCTCCGGGATAGACGGATTCGACGAGCGGATGATTGCGCAGCACCGGTTGCAGGACCACGTTTCGCCTCGAACCGAACCAGGTCTCGTCGACCTCGCTCGCCAGGATGCTGAAGGCGCCGATGCCGGCGCGCGCATCGATGGGCTTGACGAACAGACTGCCGCCGCGCACACGAAGCGCGTCGACGGCGGCACCGGCCGTGACCGTCGAGGCATCGCCGTCGCGGAGCGTCCCGTCGGCATCGATGCTGAACAGCGTCTCGACGCAACGCACGCCCGCGCCACCCACGATCCGGGTCGTCTCCCGCTTGTCGTTGAGCATGCGCACCCGGTCGCGCGGGTTGTGATCCCGCCGGAAGCGTTGCATGAGCCGGGCCGGCAGGTAGTCGATGTAGTCAGCTCCCGCCGAGCGTTCGTACAGCCGGTGCTTGAGGTAGTGGTACGGGAAGCAGTGGTATCTCGCCCAGAGTTCGCGTGCTTCGCGCCACTGTTGCCGCAGGGGCTTGCTGTCGCGGCAACGAAGATAGGGCCCGACTTCCGTCCTGAAGAATTCGAGGTATTGATCGAGCATCACGCGGGATCAGCGGCGGCTTTCCAGCCAATGCGCGAGCACCCGCTGTCCCAGCAGCGTGTTCCCGAGAGGCCCACAGACTTCCTGAATGGAGAACATGTCAGCGGCTCCGTTGGCTTCGATGAAGACCGGTCCCTCCGGCGCAAGGGCGATGTCCAGGCCCAGAACGACATGTGGCCGCAGACTCAGCGCCGTTCCGCCGGCCAGATCGATCGTCTCGCGCCACCAAGGCAGTGTAATCGAGGCGAATGGCACGCCGGTGTCAGGGTGTGCCTCGAAGAGGCTCCCACCATGGTTCGTCTTCGTGCTTCCCGTCCTGACCAGTGTGCCGCTCTCGAGGTTGATGGCGACCGCAATTCCGCCCTGATTATAGTTGTCGACCACGGTTTTTCCTCGACCCATCTTCAGGCAGCAGGCGATGAGGACGCACCGACCCTCCTCCACGAAAGTCACCATCCGCAGGGTGTTCAGCGAGCCGGCATACAGGGAGTCGATGAGGGGATGGTTGCGAAGAGCCGGCTGGATCAGGACGTTGCGCATCGACCCGACCCACGCCGTGTCGATACTTGCGGCAGCGATCCTGAATGCGCCCAGCCCGGCGCGGGAGTCGATGGGCTTGACGAACAAATCGCCGCCCTGGCGGCGCAGGACTTCGGCTGCCGCCCCTGGCTCCGCATTCGCTCCGTCACCACGCCGGATCGTTCCGTCTGCCTGTATGCTGAGCAGCGTTTCCACGCAGCGGATGCCCGCGCTACCGACGATGCGGGTGGTCTCCTGCTTGTCGTTCAGCAGGTGCATCTGTGAGCGCGGATTGTGCAGTCGGCGGAAGTGCCGGACGAGGCGGGCCGGCAGGTAATCAAGGAAATCCGTCCGCGCCGAGCGCTCGTACAATCGGTGCTTGAGGTAGTGATAGGGAAAGCAGCGGTATTTCGCTCGAAGCGCTCTTGCCTCGCGCCACTGCTGAGCCACCGGCTTGCGCTCACGCGAGAAGAGGTACGGACGGATCTCCGTGACCAGGAACCCGAGATACTGCTCCAGCACCGCCTGACCTCCGTGAACAGGACGCCCGAACGCTACCTCGATGCATCAGTCCGTCGCGTAGCGATGCACCTCGTCGATGAGCACGCTCACCTGCTCGGGGTTCACGCCGGGCGTAATGCCATGCCCCAGGTTGAACACGTGGCCGGGTCCTTTTCCGTAGGAATCCAGCACCCGCCGCGCCTCGGCGCGCAGCACCTCGGGCGGCGCGAACAGCGCGGCCGGGTCGAGATTGCCCTGCAGCGCCACCTTGCCCTGTACGGCCGCGCGAGCGGTGGACAGATCGGTGCACCAGTCGACACCGGCCGCATCGCAGCCGATGGCAGCGATCTTGTGAAGCCACGGCCCGCCGCCCTTGGTGAACACGATGTTGGGCACGCGGCGGCCATCGGCCTGCTTCGTCAGCGCGGCGACGATCTGCGCGAGATAGCGCAGCGAGAACTCCTCGTACTGCGCGGGGGTGAGGATGCCGCCCCAGGTGTCGAACAGCATGGCGGCCTGCGCGCCGGCGGCGATCTGCGCGTTCAGGTAGGCGATGGTGGCGCGCGTGAGGACATCGAGCAGGCGATGCAGCTCACGCGGGGATTCGTACATCAGGCGCTTGACGCGCTCGAAGGTCTTGCTGCCGCTGCCCTCGACCATGTAGGTGCCCACGGTCCAGGGGCTGCCGGCAAAACCGATCAGCGGCACGCGGCCGCGCAGCTCGCGACGGATCAGCCGCACCGCGTCCATGACGTACTTCAGGTCCTCTTCCGGATCCGGCACGCCGAGCTTGTCGATGTCCGCAGGCGTGCGCACCGGGCGCGCGAAGGTGGGTCCCTCGCCGGTCTCGAACTCGAGCCCCAGGTTCATGGCATGCGGAATGGTCAGGATGTCGGAGAACAGGATGGAGGCATCGAGCGCGTAGCGGTCGATGGGCTGCAGCGTGACCTCGCAGGCGTACTCGGGTGTCATGCACAGCTTCAGGAAGCTTCCCGCCTTCTGGCGCGTGGCGCGGTACTCGGGCAGGTAGCGTCCCGCCTGCCGCATCACCCAGATCGGACGCCGGGGCGTGGGCTCGCGCAGCAGGGCGCGCAGGAACAGGTCATTGGTCAGCGGCTGGGTCATGTTCGCTCGGAAGGGTCGAAGAGTCGTCGATGTTCGAGGATGGCGTAGCGGTCCGTCATCCCGGCAATGTAATCGGCAACGGCGCGGGCGCGGCCGGCCCGGCCGGCGCGCTCCTCTCCCCGCAATGCCGCCGCGCGGTGCTCATCGGGCAGCAGGCCCGGATCATCGAGGAAGGCGTTGAACAGCGAGGCCAGCACGCGACGGGCCTTCGAGGTCATGCGCTGCACCTTGTAGTGCTTGTACACGTTGTCGCGCAGGAACCGCTTGAGCTGGCGGTTGTGTTCGACCACATCCGTGGAGAAGCCCACCAGCGGGGACGGCTGCCGCCGCACCTCGTCGATGCTGTTCACCGCGGCCGCCTCGATGCGCTGCCCTGAGGCCGTGATGAGGTCGCTCACCAGCAGGTTGATCATGCGGCGCACGATCTCGTATACCAGCCGCCGGCCGCTCAAGTTCGGGTACAGCCCGCGCACCTCGCCGTGGAAGCGCGCGAACAGCGGCACCTCGCCGAGCTCGTCCACCGTGATGAGCCCTGCGCGGATGCCATCGTCGATGTCGTGGTTGTTGTAGGCGATCTCGTCGGCGAAGTTCGCGAGCTGCGCCTCGAGGCCGGGCTGCTCGCGCTTCAGGAACCGCTCCCCCACATCGCCCAGCAGCTTCGCATTCGCCGCCGAGCAATGCTTGAGGATGCCCTCCCGGCACTCGAACGACAGGTTGAGCCCCGTGAAGTCCGCGTACTGCTCCTCGAGCTCATCCACGATGCGCAAGGATTGCAGGTTGTGCTCGAAGCCGCCCAGGTCACGCATGCATTCGTGCAGCGCGTCCTGCCCCGCATGGCCGAAGGGCGTGTGGCCGACATCGTGCGCGAGGCAGATGGCCTCGGACAGCTCCTCGTTCAGCCGCAGTGCGCGCGCGATGGTGCGCGCGATCTGCGCCACCTCCAGCGAATGCGTGAGCCGCGTGCGGTACAGGTCGCCTTCGTGATTGACGAACACCTGCGTCTTGTAGACCAGGCGCCGGAACGCGGTGGAATGAACGATGCGGTCGCGATCCCGCTGGAACTCGGACCGGTAGGCCGGCTTGGGTTCGGCGTGGCGCCGGCCGCGGGATTGGTCATCGAGCGCGGCGTAGGGCGCCAGGTTCCTCATCCCAGGTGCTCACGCAACGTCGCAGTCAGGGCCTCCTGCTCGTAGTGCGCGATCACCACCGCCCGACCCAGCTTCTCGAGCAGCACGAGGCGCACATTGCCCGCCAGCACCTTCTTGTCCATCTTCATGAGTTCGAGCGCCTTTTCCGCGCCGATGCGCGGCGGCGCCACCGGCAGGCCCGCCGAGGCCACCAGTTCGCGCACGCGCGTGGTCGACTCGGCGTCTATCATGTTCAGGCGCTTCGACAGGTCCGCCGCCATCACCATGCCCATGGCCACGGCCTCGCCGTGCAGGAACTGCTTGTAGTGCGTGGCCGCCTCGATCGCGTGGCCGAAGGTGTGGCCGAAGTTGAGGATGGCGCGCACGCCCTGCTCCCGCTCATCCTGGCCGACCACCTTGGCCTTGATCTCGCAGGAACGCGCGATGGCATAGGACAGCGCCTCGGGGTCGCGCGCGAGCAAAGCCGGCATCTTCAGCATCAGCCAGTCGAAGAACATCGGGTCCCAGACACAGCCGTACTTGATGACCTCGGCAAGGCCGGCGCGCAGCTCGCGCTCGGGAAGCGACTTCAGGGTGTCGGTGTCGGTCACGACGGCGATGGGCTGGTGGAAGGCGCCGATGAGGTTCTTGCCACCCGGATGGTTCACCCCGGTCTTGCCGCCCACCGAGGAGTCCACCTGCGCAAGCAGCGTGGTCGGGGCCTGCGCGAAGGCGATGCCGCGCTGGTAGCAGGCCGCCGCGAAGCCCGAGACATCGCCCACCACGCCACCCCCTAGGGCGATGACCAGCCCATCACGGTGGATCTTGTTGCCCACCAGGGCATCGATGACCCAGCCCGCGGTGGACAGGGACTTGTGCTGCTCGCCATCGGGCAGGATGCACTGCGAGACGCGCCGGCCCGCGAGCCCGGTCTTCAGGCGGTCGAGGAACAGGGGTGCGATGGTGTTGCTGCTGACGATGAGGATGGCATCGCCCGCGATGCCCCGGCTCCAGACGGCCGGGTCCGCCAGGAGCCCTGAGCCGATGTGGATCGGGTAGCGGGTGTGACCAAGGTCGACGCTTATGGTTTGCATCAGGAGACTGCGTCGCTCATTCGGTCCAGTTTTCGACGACCAGGGACTTCACGCGGCGGAAGTCCCGCACATTGTTGGTGACGAGAGTAGCACCCACGCTGAGCGCGTGGGCGGCAATCATCAAGTCGCTCGCGCCGATCATCTGGCCTCTGCGTTCAAGGTCGACCCGGATGCCGGCATAGCACTCCGCCGTCGCACGCGACCAGTCCAGTACTGCCAGGTGCTGTACCAACGCTTCCACCGCGGCACGATTTGCCTTCTTGCGGTTCGACTTCTCCACACCGAACAGGAGCTCGGCGAGCGTCATCATGGAAATGCATTGCTGATCCAGCGGCACGGACTGCACGCGCTCCAGCAGGCGCTCCGGGGACCGCCTGAGGATGAATGCACAGATGTCCGTGTCGAGCAGGTACAGCCTGCTCAAGACGGGTCCCGCTGCTGCACCGGCAGGTCTGCCACGTCCTGCATGAAGGTCTCATCCACGCGAAGGTCCGACTGGAGGAATTCATGCCAATCCTGCGGGCGTGGCGAGAGGATGATGTCATCACCCCGCTTGCTGATGAAAACTTCCTTGACCCCGTCCGGAAAGCGGAACTCCAGCGGAATGGTGACCACCTGAACCCGGTTGTTCTTTCCCACCCGCGCGGTGCGCCGGGGCGTGCGCATGAGCTTCGGCGCTGCCATATACCGAAGTATATGGCATGCGCAGGGCCGTCACAACCAGGCGAACTCGCCGGATCAGGGACGAGCCGATCCTGTACTCGCGATCGTGCGGATCGCCCGCTGGATCTCATGCGCCACCGCCTGCGCCTTGCGCTCGTCGGTGTTCACGGTGACGGCCGCGATCTCCTCGTACAGCGCCGCTCGCTGCCCCATGAGCTCCCGCAGGCGGCCTTCAGGATCGGGGTGATTCAGCAGCGGGCGATGGTGACCATGGCGGGTGCGCCGGAGCTGCTGCTCCACCGAGGTCCTGAGGTACACGACGGTCCCCCGCCCGGACAGCCAGCGCCGGTTCTCGGGCCGGATGATGGCCCCTCCCCCGGTCGCCAGCACGACACCCGGCATCTGCGTCAGCTCGTCCAGTACCTCGGACTCCCGCGCCCTGAAGCCCGCCTCCCCCTCCTTCTCGAAGATGAAGGGGATATCGACCCCGGTGCGCTTCTCGATCTCGGCATCGCTGTCGATGAAGGTGAGCCGCAGCATCTTCGACAGGTACCGGCCCACGGCGGTCTTGCCCGAGCCCATGGGGCCGATGAGGAAGATGTTGGGGGTGCCGGCGTTCATCCCGAATTTCAGGATAACAGCGGGCGGGACGACCGGACAAAAACTGAGCCGCCAATCGGCGGCTCAGTGTTCAAACGTTGCTTCTTTCGGGATCCAACCCGCTAATTTGGATTCGTGCAAACTTGCGCGATGCCATAGGGACTTGGCATGCCTGGAGGCCTGACCGTCTGCTTGTTTACCTTGTCGGCCGACATCGGCAACCAGAAGATCGTAGTATCCGACGCCTGGGTGCCAGTCACTGTTGCCGTTGCCGTCAGCTGCGCCTGGATCCACTGCGCATGGTCCTGCGGGTAGGTGACATTAAGGTCCGCGAATCCGCTGGCGTCCGTCGTAACGACACCCGGCGATACCGTTGCTACATCGCCAGACTCAATGAGCCCATTCTTGTTTCCGAATGCGTTGAAGGTCGGCAGCCCGGCATCACCGGGTAGCCCGTCCTCACCTGGGTCGAGCACGCCATTGAAATTCGCGTCCTCGTTCGGGCAAACGGTAACACCTGGAACCGGATTTGCGACGGTCGCATCACGGGTCTGCGTCCAGAGCACACCGTCCCAATAGTAAGTTCCCTTACCGTAGTTGAGTGAATGTATCGTCAATGTGATCTGGATGTTGGGAACCGCGTTGCCGCCTGAATCGATCGCCTGCACAAAGTACGGGACGATGAATGCCGTGTCTGCAGCATTCGCGCCAATCACGTTGCCGGTGCCCAATGCCAACTTGACGGTCTTGCCACCTACCGTCAGGTCGGCAGTTCCCGAAATGACCGGACTGGTGCCACGAACAACTGCCTGCACGGTGACGCCACTGCTGGCGCTCGCTGTCGGGCTTGCCGTATAGACCGTCTGAGCGCGCCCCTGCGAATCCGTGAGAGCCACTGCCGGCGACAATGAGCCGCCGGTTACGTCGTTGATGGTCGAAAAATCGATGGTCTGTCCTTCTACGAGGTTGTTCTGCGCATCGCGAACGATTGCGGAGATCGTGCTCTGTCCCGCGGTGGGAATCGTTGAAGGACTGGCTTGGACCGCGATGCTGGCCGGCGTCACGGAGATGAAGTCAATGGTCACCTGAGTAGAGACTCCGGTTCCCGACGCAGAAATCACCGCAGGACCGGCGACGGCTGATGTGATCGTCACCTGGGCATTGCCGCCGCTGGTCGTCGCACTCGGGGCACTCAATGTGCCTCGAGTCGTCGAAAACTGAACGACGGTGCCGTCGGCAATATTGGCGCCGCCTGAAGTCCAATGGACGGTTACGGGCTGCACCGCCCCCAAGTTGACCTTGGCTGCCGCAACCGGAGCGGTGATCGCGAAGCTGTTCGTGCTGACCACCAAAGATTGCTGTGCGGTCAGGCCAAGTGCCGACGCGACTACGGAATCGTTGCCGCCCTTGGAACCCGTGAGCGTGACCGAAGCATGTCCGAGACTATCGGTGGTCACGCTCTGGGCACTGAGAGTATTTCCATTGGTGCTGGTGAGCGTAACCGTGCTTCCAGAGATGCCGTTTGTCCCCGAGTCAATCAGCGTGATATTGAACACGCCTTGAGCACCCTGGACGAGACTGACCGGGCCGGTAATCGACAAGGCCGTCCCCGTGACGTCGACGGTGACTTTGGCCGTTGCGCTTCCACTGTTCGCCGTGACCGTGATCGTACGATTGATCGGTGATCCGCCGGCATCCAATGTCGCGGAGGCAACGCCCGTCGCATCCGTCGTGGCATTGGTAATGATGAGGTTGCCCGATGTAGCAGCGAAACTGACCGTCACACCGGCCAGTGCATTGTTGCTGGCGTCTCTCATCAGCGCCTTGATAGTCGCCTTCTTCGAACTGTCCGAAGGGATCTGCGGAGCGCTGGTCGTGAGCGACAATGTCTGTTGAGTATTCACGACATTCACGGTCGTCGTCCCTGAGACACCGCCGGTAGAGGCGGTCACGGTGATCGAAGTACCAGCCGAGGCGCCACCAGCATTCAACGTTGCCGTGGCCCGCCCATTTGCATCCGTCGTTGCCTGGGTAACTGCCAGCCCACCCGCGCTGGCGTTAAACGAGACCGTCGCGTCCTTTACCAGGTTGTTGTTTGCATCCTTGGCCACCGCCGTGATCGTGGCGGAATCGCTGCCGTCGGCAGCGATCGACGCAGCACTGGAGGACACGGTGAGTGAACTGACCGTGCTCGGACCACCCGTTGGGCCCTTCGTGCCCGTAATCGTATTCCCGCCGCCGCAAGCCGCCAGGAGAGCGGCGCTCAGCCAGGCAACGATCTTGAATTTACGCATAAATTGAATCCCTCAATCAGCTGCAATGCGATCCAGGCATCGCCTCAATAAAGATTGGAACCTTCGCGCAGGATCTTCGGTGTGATGAAGATCAACAACTCGGTCTTCTTGTTGACGTTCGTGGTGCTCTTGAAGAGGTGTCCGAGAACGGGGATGTCGCCAAGCAGCGGCACCTTGTTCTGCGAATCCGTCTTGGTAGTCTCGAGGATTCCCCCGAGCACCACGGTCTGTCCGTCGTTGACCAGCACCTGCGTGATGATCTGGCGAGTGTCGATCGAAGGCACCGTGCCGCCGGTGGCGCTCTGCACGAGCTGACCCACCGAGTCCTTGCTGATGTTGAGGTCGAGGATCACGCGGCTGTCCGGCGTGATCAGCGGGGTCACCTTCAGCGACAGCACCGCCTTCTTGAACTGCGTGGTGGTGGCGCCGCTGGAGGCGGATTCCTGGTACGGGATTTCCACGCCCTGCGCGATGCTCGCTTCCTTCTGGTTCGCGGTGATCACACGCGGTGCGGAGACGATCTCGCCGCGGCCTTCGTTCTGCGCCGCCGTCAGCTCGAGGTCGACGATGTAGTTCGAGCCGAGCAATGACATGGCCAGGCGTCCGGCCGGGTTCGAGATCGGCAGGTTGACCTGGTAGCGGTTGTCCACCGTCGGCACCTTCACCGGGAACGGCGATCCGGTGCTGTTGAGGTTCGAGGTACCGGAGTTGATGATGGTGTCGGTGCCGTTCACGCCACCGGAACCGGTGACCGCGAACAGGCCGTTGTTGCCATTGGTGCGGACCGAGGTGAGGCCGGCGCGCACGCCGAGGTCACGCTCGAAGTCGTCGTTGACGATGACGATGCGCGCCTCGATCAGTACCTGCTTCACCGGCACATCGAGGGTCTGCACGAGACGGCGGATGTCGGTGAGGCGGTCGGCGGTGTCCTGCACCAGCAGCGTGTTGGTGCGCTCGTCGATCGAGATCGTGCCGCGCGGCGAGAGCATCGAGTCCTTGCCACCGGCAGTCTTGATGAGCTTCGCCAGGTCCGCGACCTTCGCGTAGTTCACCTGCATGAACTCGGTGCGGAGCGGCGAGAGCTCGGCGAGGTCCTTGCGGGCGGCGAGTTCGGCCTTCTCGCGGGCCGCGAGTTCCTCGGTCGGTCCGATGATGATGACGTTGTCCTGGCGGCGCTTGTCCAGGCCCTTGGTGCGCAGCACGATGTCCAGCGCCTGGTCCCAGGGGACGTTCTGCAGGCGCAGGGTGAGGTTGCCCGTCACCGAGTCGCTGACCACGATGTTCTGGCCGCTGGTGTCGGCCAGGAGCTGCAGCACCGAGCGCACGTCGATGTCCTGGAAGTTCAGGGTCAGGCGCTCGCCGGTGTATTCCTTCTTGTCGTCGAGCACACCGCGCTTGGCGGCGGCCTTCACCTCGATGGTGTACTGGTTGTCGGACTGGTAGGCGAGCTGCTCGAACTCACCCGTGGCCGCGATGACCAGGCGCGAGCTGTTGTCCACGCGCAGCGCATCCACCGTCTGCACCGGGGTGGCGAAGTCCTGCACGTCGTAGCGGCGCAGCAGGTTCTTCGGCATCAGCGCGCCGGCGAAGTCGACGACGATCTGGTTGCCTTCCTGGCGCAGGTTGACCGGGGTGCGCGGATCGGTGAGCTGCACGATCACGCGGCCCGTGCCATCGCCTCCGCGGCGGAAGTCGATGGTCTTGATGGCACGCTCGACGCCGGCGGCGGCGGTGTTGCGCGCGGCGGCCTGCGAGACCGAATCACCGGGCTGCGTGCCCAGGGTGATGGTGATGGCGTTGCCGTCCACCGCAGTGGTGTAGGGCATGAGCGAATCCACGTTCACGACCAGGCGGGTGCGGCCATTGGCCTCCGCGGCGAGCACGGTGTCGACTCCGCCGGAGCGCACGTCGATGCGGCGGGAGGGCAGTGCCAACGCCGTGTTCGGCAGGTCGAACGCGATGCGCGCCGGCTTGTCGATGGTGAAGGGCAGGGGTTGTGGCGCCGGGCCGTTGAGCTGCAGCTTGAGCTGTACCTGGTTGCCGGGGAGGGTCTGCACGTCGACCTTCTCGAGCTTGACCGGATCGGCCGCACGGGCTGCCGGCGCGATCGCGAATGCCGCGACCAAAGCCAGTACACCCAGTTTCGCCGCCCTCTTGAACATCGTTGTCATTGATCCTCTCCCTAATGCCTTCATTCGGTCAGCGCCAATGAGGCCGGTCGCTCGATATAGCCGCCCAGACCGTCCGGCACGATCTCGGTCAGGCTGATTTTGCTGGGCGTGATCTCGGAGATCTTCCCATCGTTCTGGCCCATGTAGTTGCCGGGTTGCACCTTGTGCACCAGACCGTCCTTGGACTGCACGAGTCCGAAGAAGCTGTTGCCCACGCGCATCGTCCCCACCATCTTCAGGGTGTCGAGGGAGATGCCCTCGAGGAATTCGCGGTTGCGGCGCACGTTGGGCCGCAGGTTCGGCTGGCCGTTGGTGGTGTTGGCGCCCTGCGGCTGGAAGGGCGAGCGCTTGGTGCCGTCCTCGTACACGAAGGTCTCGTAGGGCTTGACCTCGCGCACGGGCTCGATCTTGCCACCCGGGCGCTTCTTGGTGGTGGCCACCCATTCCTCGAGCTCCGAGCGTCCGCCGCCGCAGGCAGCGAGGTTCACGCCCATGATCACGACGGCGCCCAGCGCCAGCAATCGCATCGTCCGGCTCATGTGGTCGACCCCACTTTCTTGCGGGCGGCCTTCTGCTCACCGCCACCACCGCCGCTCTCGTCATCCAGGTAGCGATAGGTCTTCGCCGTCAGTTCCATGGTCAGGTTGTCGAAGTTGCTCTTCTCCACCGGCTTGATCTCGATGTCGTGCAGCGTGACGATGCGCGGCAGCGCCGCGATGCCGCTGACGAAGGTGCCGAACTCGTGGAAAGAACCGACGAGGCGGATCTTGATCGGCAGCTCGGCGTAGAAGCCCTTGCTCTGTTCGCTCGAGGGCTGGAACAGCTTCTCGTCGAGGCCGGCCGCAAGACCGGTCTGCGAGATGTCGACCAGCAGGTTGGGCACCTCGGTCTTGCCGGGGAGCTGGCGGAGCATGGCGCCGAAGGACTTCTCCATCTCCGCGAGCTGCGCCTTGTACGCCTCCAGGTTGGCGGCGCGCTGCTGCTTGGTCTCGAACTGCGAGCGCAGGTCCTGCTCCTCGGCCTCGGCCTTGAGCAGCACGGGGCGGTCCTGGTCCCAGACGAACAGGTACCACCCGAAGGCGCCGGCGGCGGCGAAGATGAGGGTGATGAAGAACGCGCGCACCGGCAGCGGCCAGCGCCCCACGTCCTTCGGGTCGAGCGTCTTGAGCTGGTCGAGTAGATTCATTTGGCGGCCACCTTCTTCGTGTTCGAATCGGGCGCATCCAGGTCGACGCCCACGGCTTCCGCGTACAGCGTGAAGCTGGAGCCGCCGGTGGGTGAATTCTGCGCCGTCTCGACCACCTCGAGCACGGGGTTCGTGAGCCACTGCGAGGTGTCGATGCTGCGCATGAAGGTCGACACGCGAGTGCTCGACTGCGCGACACCGTGGATCTCGAGCTTCTTGCCCGTCTGCTTGATGCCGGTGAGGTAGACGCCATCCGGCACGGTCTTCACGACCTCATCGAACAGGTGGACCACCTCGGGCCGGCTGCGCTGCAGCTTCTCGATGATGTCCATGCGCGCGTTCAGGCGCTGCTTGCGGTTCTCGAGGTCGAGGATGTCGGTGATCTGCTCGTCGAGCTTGCCGATCTCCTTCTTGAGATAGACGTTCTTGGCCGTCTGCGAATCGATCCAGCTCGAGTACATGAGCTTGCCGCAGACGACGACGACGGCGGCGGCCAGCATCGCGCCGCCCGCGGCGACCGCGAACTGGCGGCGACGGTCCTTGCGTTCCTGTTCGCGCCACGGAAGTAGGTTGATACGCGGCATAGTGCCCCTTAATCGAAACTGCGCAGCGCGAGGCCGCACGCCGTGAGCAGGGCCGTCGCATCGCGGTTCACCGCCTGCGCCTTGGCCTTGGAGGAAACCTTCATGTTGCCGAGCGGATCACCGCGCTCGGCGGTGATGCCCACGCGGCTGGAGATGACTTCCGCCACGCCGGGGATGTTCGCACAGCCACCGCACACCAGGATCTGGTCCGGCTGCGCGCGGCCACTGCCGGAGGCGAGATAGAACTGCAGCGAGCGGCTGACCTGCTGCGTCATGTCGTCGATGAAGGGGTCGAGCACCTCGGGCTGGTAGTTGCTCGGCAGGCCGCCTTCCTTCTTGGCGCGACCGGCTTCCTCCATGGACAGGCCGTAGGTGCGCATGATCTCCTCGGTGAGCTGCTGCCCGCCGAAGGCGAAATCGCGCGTGTACACGACCTTCAGGTCCTTGAGCACGGAGAACGTGGTGCTGCTCGCACCGAAGTCCACCACCGCAACGGTGCGGTCGGCGCCGCCGTCGGGCATCTGGTGGCGCATCAGGCTGCAGGCGTTCTCCAGCGCAAAGGCTTCGACATCGACGATGCGGGCGGAAAGGCCCGAGGCGCGCACCGCGGCCTGGCGCTGCTCGACGTTCTCGGTGCGGGTCGCCACCAGCAACACGTCCATCATCTCGGGGTCACGCTCGGAAGGGCCGATGACCTGGAAGTCGTAGCTGACTTCCTCCATCGGGAAGGGGATGTACTGGTCGGCCTGCATCTCCACCTGCCCCTCGAGCTCGTTCTCGCCGAGACTCTTGGGCATCTGGATGACCTTGGTAATTGCTGCCTCACCGCTGATGGCGATGGCAGCCTCGCGGGCCCGCGCACCGGAACGTTTTACAGCGCGGCGGATGGCCTCGCCCACGGCCTCGGCATCGACGATGGCCTTCTCGTTGATGGCATTGTGGGGCGTCGGTTCCGCGGCATAGGACTCCACGCGGTACTGCCCGCCGGACATCGTCAGCTCGATGAGCTTGACGGAGGACGTCGTGATATCCAGACCCAGCAGGGGGCGATATCGTTTACCGAATGACCACACTAGGTTTTCCTTTACGGTCAGTACGTTAGGGCGGAATCAGACGCGCCAGATTAAATAACGTGGTGCGACAAATAGCAAGAAACTGTTAAATCGCTTATCCATCACACCCCAGGCACGGGGGCGGTAATATGAAACCCCCGTTCCAGGCGCATTAAGTTAGAGCCCCTCGCTGTGTCCCGACGTTACCTAGTTCTCATATCTCGAATCTGCGTAATCCTGGTCGGCGTGATCTCCTTGGCAGTCTTCGCCAATGTCTGCGCCTATGCCTATTTGAAGCCCGCCCTGCCCGATGTGGACACCCTGCTGGATGTCCCCCTGCAGGTGCCCCTGCGCATCTACACCCGGGACGGACGGCTGATCGCCGCCATCGGCGAGCAGCGGCGCATCCCGGTCAGCTACGAGCAGATCCCCAGGAAGCTGGTCCAGGCCTTTCTGGCCGCCGAGGACGACCGCTTCTTCAGTCACCATGGCATTGATTGGCAAGGGATTTTGCGCGCCATGCTGACAAACTTGCGGGCGGGTGAGGTCCGCCAGGGGGGCAGCACCATCACCCAGCAGGTGGCCCGGGATACCTTCCTGGACTCCAAGCGCAACCTGAAGCGCAAGGTCAGCGAGGTCTACCTCTCGCTGCTCATGGAGACCGAATTCAGCAAGGAGCAGATCTTCACCCTGTTCGCCAACAAGACTTTCCTGGGCCAGCGCGCCTACGGGGTGGCGGCGGCGGCGGAGGTGTACTTCGGCAAGACCCTGGACCAGCTCACCGTCAGCGAGATGGCCATCCTGGCGGGCATCCCCCAGGCGCCTTCCCGCTGGAATCCAGTGGCCAGCATCGAGGGCGCCCGCAACCGCCGCACCTACGTGCTGCGGCGCATGCTGGACCTGGGCTACATCACCCCGGCCGAGCACGCCACCGCCAACTCGGCGGCCATCGAGTCGCGCCTGCACGGCCCGTCGGTGGAAGTGGATGCGCCGTACGTCGCCGAGATGGCGCGCGCGGAGATGCTGAGCCGCTACGGGGATTCGGTCTACACGGCCGGCTACAAGATCTACACCACCATCGACAGCCGGCTGCAGCGCGCCGCCACTGTCGCCTTGCGCACCGGCCTGCTGGAATACGACCGCCGCCACGGCTATCGCGGCCCGGCCGCGAAGGTCGAGGTTCCCCGCGGCACGCTTCCTGAGGACTTCGAGACCGCGCTCGAGGACTACCCTTACGTTGGCGGCCTGCGCCCGGCGCTGGTGCGTGACGTGCAGGCCAAGACCGCGCGACTCTACGTGCGCGGCCTGGGGTTCGCGGTGCTGCCGTGGGAGAAGATGACCTGGGCCCGTCGCGAGTTGCCCGACGCGAAGGTCGATCGCGCACCGGCTTCGCCCGCGGAAGTCCTGAAGCGCGGCGATGTCATCTACACCGTCGGCAACAGCGCGGAGTCCCTGCAGTTCGTGCAGGTCCCGGAGGCGCAGAGCGCGCTGGTGGCAGTGGACCCGAAGGACGGCGCGGTGGCCGCCATCGTCGGCGGATTCGACTTCTTCCAGAGCAAGTTCAACCGCGCGACGCAGGCACGCCGCCAGCCCGGCTCGGCCTTCAAGCCCTTCGTCTACGCCGCGGCGCTGGACAAGGGGTTCACGCCGGCGAGCGTGATCCTCGATGCGCCCATCGTCTACGACGATCCGAACAGCGACAAGGAATGGCGCCCCGGCAACAGCACCAACAAGTTCTACGGCCCGACTCGCCTGCGCGAGGCGTTGGTTCGCTCGCGCAACCTCGTCTCGGTACGGCTGATGCGCGAGATGGGCGGCACCTACACGCTCAACTACATGCCACGCTTCGGCTTCGACAAGGCGCAACTGCCGAACAACCTCACGCTCGCGCTGGGCACGGGCACGCTCACCCCGCTCCAGCTCGCCACCGCGTATTCGCCCTTTGCCAATGGCGGCTTTCGCGTGAAGTCCTACTACGTCGAGCGCGTCGAGGATCCCACGGGCAAGGCGCTCTCCGAAGCACAGCCGAAGTTCGCCTGCTTCAGGTGCCTGAACGAATCCAAGGCCCCCGAGCGCGCCGTCGAGGACGATGTGCCGGCGGCGCTGAAGGCGATGATGGGCAACGCGGATGAAAAGCCCCACCTCGACAACAAGGAACTCGCGCCCCAGGCCATCCGGCCGCAGGTGGCCTGGCTGCTGTCGGACATGATGGCCGATGTGATCAAGCGCGGTACCGGCCGGCGCGCCCTGTCGCTGAACCGTCCGGACATCGCCGGCAAGACCGGAACCACCAATGACCACATGGACGCCTGGTTCTCCGGCTTCAACGCCGACCTCGTGGCCACCGTGTGGGTGGGCTTCGACCAGGAACGCTCGCTGGGCGATGGCGAGGAAGGCGCGCGCGTCGCGGTGCCCACCTGGGTGTATTTCATGCACGAGGCACTGGCCGGAGCACCCCAGCACGCCGCACCGGTTCCGGACGGCCTGGTGACGGTGCGCATCGCGCCCGAGACGGGACTGCTCGCCAGCGCCGACAATCCCAACGGCATCATGGAGACCTTCATCGAGGGGAATCTGCCACGCGCGGAAACCTATGAAGGTCCGACGGATCAGAACCAGAACAACGACAGCGACAAGCCGCTGTTCTAGCCGGATGGAGGCGCGTGCGACATGCCCAGGAAATTCTCGCAGCGAGCCGATGACCTGCGCCGCGCGCTGGCACAGGAAGCCGCCCGCGTCATGGCACAGCAGGGAATCGAAGACTTCCTGCAGGCCAAGCGCAAGGCCGCCGAACGCCTCGGGGTGGATGATGCCGCGGTGCTGCCCCGGAACACCGAAATCGAAGCCGCTCTGCGCGACTACCAGCGGCTGTTCGGCGGCACCCGCCACGACCAGACGCTGAAGGAACAGCGCCGCACGGCGCTCGCCGCCATGCAGATGCTGCGCGAGTTCCAGCCCCGGCTCGTGGGCCCCGTGCTCGCCGGCACCGCCACCGGCCACAGCGAGATCAGCCTGCACGTGTTCGCCGAACCGGCCGAATCCGTCGCCCTGAAGCTGCTCGACATCGGCGTGCCGCACGAAGTGCACGAACGGCGCGTGCGCATGGACGCGGAGCGCACGCTCAACTACCCGGCACTGCGGTTCCATGCCGAGGAATGGCTGGTGGAAGCCACGGTCTTTCCGGTGGATGGGATCCGGCAGTCGCCTTATTCGCCGGTGGATGGGAAGCCAATGCGACGGGCTGATGTTCGGGAAGTGTTGGAGTTGATCGACGCGGGGTAACTCACTTCCTCGTCCAGCGTCAGGGCGACTCGCCTGGTAGCTGAGCAGGGGAACTGTGTTTGGCGCGTGGGCGCGCGGCCGTCTTGCCGCTATGGCGGCTAGCGCACCTGGCCTTACCAGGGCATCCATCGAAGCAGCTCAGCGCCGCCAAGCGCGGCAAGACGGCCGCGCTCACACGCGCCAAACACAGTTCCCCTGCTCAGCCACCAGGCGAGCCTCGTGGCGTTGGCGGGGAAGGGGGTTGCCGGCATCGTGGACAAGTCCAACGCTCCCGCCAATCAGCGGGTGAGTTCGGTCTGCAACTCAGTGCCAAGCTGCGGTCGACACCGCGTCGTAACTTCACGCCGGCTGCTCCACCGGGCTCTGCAACTCCTGAGCCAGGACGCGCTCGCTGATCTTCCTGGCCCAACCACCGCCGCAGGCTTCTCGCTGGGGAGCAGGCGCTTGTTTGGCGCGTGAGCGCGGCCGTCTTGTCGCTTGGCGGCGCTGAGCTGCTTCGATGGATGCCCTGGTGACGCCAGGTGCGCTGGCCGCCGCAGCGGACAAGACGGGGATTTCACCGCGCGCCCACGCGCCAAGCAAGCGCCTGCTCCCCAGCGAGAAGCCGGCACCGCGTGATAGAGCCAGAAAGATCAGCGATCCGTAATCCGGGCGTAGTCGCGTTGTTTGGGCCCGGTATAGAGCTGCCTTGGCCGCCCGATCTTCATGCCCGGATCCGACACCATCTCCTGCCAATGCGCCACCCAACCTGCCGTGCGGGCGATGGCGAACATCACCGTGAACATCGAGCGGGGGATCCCCAGCGCGCTGTAGATGATGCCGGAGTAGAAGTCCACGTTCGGGTAGAGCTTGCGGGCGACGAAGTACTCGTCCTTGAGGGCGATCTCCTCGAGCTTCAGGGCGAGTTCGAACAGCGGGTCGTTCTGGCGGCCGAGCTTCTCGAGCACGCGGTAGCACATGCCGCGGATGATCTTGGCGCGCGGATCGAAGTTCTTGTAGACGCGGTGGCCGAAGCCCATGAGCCGCACGTTGTCGTTCTTGTCCTTCACGCGGGCAAGGAACTTCGGGACGTTGGCGACGCTGCCGATCTCATCGAGCATCTCGAGCACGGCTTCGTTGGCGCCGCCGTGCGCCGGGCCCCACAGGGCCGAGACGCCTGCCGAGATGGCGGCGTAGGGGTTCGCGCCGGTGCTGCCGGCGAGGCGCACCGTCGAGGTGCTGGCGTTCTGCTCGTGGTCGGCGTGCAGGATGAACAGCAGGTCGAGTGCCTCGGCCGCGACCGGGTCGATCATGTACGGCTCGCAGGGCACCGCGAAGAACATGTTGATCATGTTCGAGCAGTAGCGCAGGTCGTTGCGCGGGTACACGAAGGGTTGGCCGAGCGAGTGCTTGTAGGCGGCGGCGGCGAGTGTCGGGAGCTTCGCGATGATGCGGTGGGCGAAGATCTCGCGGTGCCGGGCGTCGTTGATGTCCGTGGTGTCGTGGTAGAAGGCCGCCATCGAGGCGACCACGGCCGAGACCATGGCCATGGGGTGCGCGTTGTGGTGGAAGCCCTGGAAGAACCGCAGGAGCTGCTCGTTCACCATCGTGTGGCGCATGATGGAGTTCAGGAACGCGGAGAGCTGGTCCTTGGTGGGGAGCTCGCCGTAGATGAGCAGGTTCGCCACCTCCAGGAAGCTGGACTTCTCCGCGAGCTGCTCGATGGGGTAGCCACGATGCAGGAGCACCCCGGCATCGCCGTCGATGTAGGTGATCTTGCTCTCGGTGCTGGCCGTGGCCATGAAGCCCGGATCGAAGGTGAAGACCCCCTGGTCCTTGTTCAGGTTGGCGATGTTGATCACATCGGGACCGATCGTTCCCGATCTGGCCTCCATCTGCGAGGTCTTGCCGGTGGCCAGGTTCTTCAGCTCGTATTTCGTGCTCATGATCGTCCCATCGCCCATCGATGTGCTTCGTATTGATTACCCGCAGGTTTGCATGGGCCCAAGGACAAAATCAAGGCCGTAATAACCGCAAGGTGCGCACCGTCACGCCGCTATTCGATGGTCTTGAAGCTGGAGCCGGACTTCGGCTCCTTGTTCGGGTACAGATCGTTGATCAGGCGCAGCTGCTGGACCGGGTATTCCGTGATCGGCACGCTCTTCGCCACCTCGGCGATGCGGGTGTCGTCGTTGGCCTTCTGGATCTTCAGCCGGTACGGCTCGGCCAGGGGGAACTCGGCCGTGCGCATCTTGCGGAAGGTCTCCATCACCGACACGAACACCCGGTCCGAGGCCGGCAGGCCATCGGTGCTCGAGCGGCTGGCCGCGAGGAACACGTACACCGACTTGCCCATGGCGATGGCGCCGACCCGCATCGGGGTGTTGCCGAAGGGCGTGCTCGCGCTGCGCACCACGCCGGTATAGCCCTGCAAGCCACCGGCAAGGTTCATGATCTCGCCGCGGTCCAGCGAGTTCGAGCTGCCCTTGAGTGCCCGGCGCAGGTAGTCCTGGGGGGTCTCGTTGTCCTTGAGCGTGTCGGTGGTCATGCGGATGACCGCGTCCTTGGAACGCGACACCGACAGGAGCTGCTCGCGCTCGTTCTGCACCAGCCAGCCGCGCGGAAAGGCCATCGTGATGCCCAGGTCGGCGTGGTAGAAGCGGTTGTCGCGCACCATGCCCTGCTGGCGGCTGCTGCCGAAGGGCAGGCCGTCGATGTGCTTCATGTAGTCGTCGCGGTCCACGACGCCCTGCGTGCCGTTGAGCTGTGCCCCGGCCTTGCCCGAGGCGAGTACGGCCTGCTGCAGGCGGGTATCGTTGTCGGGGTGGGTGGCGAACACGCCGTGGTAGATGTTCGGGTCGCGTCCTTCGGCCTTGGCCCTTTCGCGCTCGAAGCTTTCCTGGTTCTTCAGGGTCCCGACCACCCAGATCATCGCCTGCGGGTCGTAGCCCGCGCGGGCGATGTACTCGGCGCCCAGGCCGTCGGCCTGCAGTTCCATCTCGCGCCCATAGCCGCGCAGCAGCGCCTCACCGCCGATGTTGGCCAGGTCCGCGACCGCCCCGCTGCCGGTGAAGATGGCCGCGCCCATGCCGAGGATGTTGGTGAGCACACTCTGGCTCTGCTGCTTCACGGAGTGGCGCGCCGTGACATGGCCGATCTCGTGGCCGATGACGCCCGCGAGCTCGGCCTCCGAGTTGAGGTAAGCCATGATGCCGCGGGTGATGTAGACATATCCGCCCGGGATCGCGAAGGCGTTGATCTCGTCGCTGTCGATGACGGTGAAGTGGAACGCAAGCTCGGGCCGGTGGCTGAGCTTGGCCAGGCGCTGGCCCACGCCGTTGACGTAGTCCTGCAGCGCCTGGTCCTCATAGACGCCGTAGATGCGGATGACCTGCTCGTGCGCGCGCCGGCCCTCTTCGATCTCACCCTTCTCGGAGACGAAGGTGACATCGTGGGCGCCGGTCACGGGGTTGCGTGCGCAACTTCCGAGCAGGAGCGAGCCGGCGAGGAGACCGGTTGCGAAGGCCGAGCGCATCAGGCTTCGCATGGCAACCCCGCCACGACCGAAGCGCGCGCCTTCAGCGCGCGGTGGCGCCGTACTTCTTGCGGAACTTGTCCACGCGGCCGCCGGAGTCGACCATCTTCTGCTTGCCGGTGTAGAAGGGATGGCAGTTCGAGCAGACTTCGATGTTGAGGTCGTGCCCCACCGTGGAGCGCGTCTCGAAGGTGTTGCCGCAGGTACAGGTCACCTTGATGGCCTTGTACTCGGGATGAATGTCGGATTTCATGATCAGCCTTTCGCAAATGTGTTGAGCAGAATCCGCAAGCTACGGGCTCTTCACCCGCCAACGGCCACGCCCGCGTCGATGTCGAACAGAAAAAGGGCGCGCAGTTTAGCCCGCACACTGCCCCATCACAAGCTTTTTGGCCCTGCGTCCGAGGCATGCCGGCCACGGCGCGCGAGTGCGCAAATTTGTCCACAAATACTGTGGATAACTCTGTGGATTTCAACCAGGCCCCCCTGCTGCTGCTGCGGGATTTCTGCATAATTGTGAACATGGTCAAAAAATAAACAGGTCACTTTTCCTTTTCAGATCATCAAGTTGCAAAGCGCACCTTACATATAGCTGGCGCAATGTACTGTAGGTATCCCCTTTCACGGGTGGTCACAATCGGTGTGAATAAGCTCATGAGAGGAATTCCGCCTGCAGATCGTTCAGGAAGCGCATTCCCAGGGTCGTCGGCTGCCATCCCTGCCCCACCCGGCGCAGCAAACCCCGCGCCTCGGCCCTCGCCAGCGGGGCGGTGATCCGCTCCACCGGCAGGCCGGTCCCCGACTCGAACTCCGCCTCGCTGAAACCGGCCGGCAGTCGCAACACATTGAGCATGAATTCAAAGGGAAGTTCCGGCGAGGGCACCACCCGGCGCTCGCCAAAGGGCTGATCGCTCCCTTCGCCCATCGCCAGGGCCTCGCGCAGGTATTCACGCGGCTGGCGGGGCTTCGCGGTGCGCAGGATGTGGGTCTCGCCACTGGCGCGATCCTCGAGCGTGAGCTTGCCGTGCGCGCCGGCGCCGATGCCGAGGTAGTCGCCGAAGCGCCAGTAGTTGAGGTTGTGGCGGCAGCGCGCACCACCGCGAGCGTGTGCCGACACCTCGTACTGCTCGAAGCCCGCGCCGGCCAGCAGCGAGAGCGATTCGCACTGCATGGCGAAGGATTCATCCTCGGCCGGCAACGTGGGCGGCCGTGCGGCGAAGGCCGTGCCAGGCTCGAGCGTCAGCTGGTAATGCGACAGGTGCGAAGGCCCGAGCTGCAGCGCGTGGCGCAGGTCGGCCAGCGCCTCCTCGACCCGCTGCTCCGGCAGCGCATACATGAGATCGAGATTGAAGTTGCGAAGGCCCGCGGCACGCAGCTCACTCACCGCACGATCGGTGTCTTCGGGAGCGTGGATCCGGCCCAGGCGCTGCAGCGCCGCCGCGGAAAAACTCTGCGCCCCCAGCGACACGCGGTTGATCCCCGCGGCGGCGTAGCCGGCGAACGCGCCCCGCTCCACCGCGCCCGGGTTCGCCTCCATCGTGATCTCGGCGTCGGCAGCGATGTCGATGAAGGCGCGCAGGCCCTGCAGCAGCCGCTGGAAGTCCGCCGGCGTGAACAAGCTGGGCGTGCCGCCACCGAAGAAGATCGTCTCGATACGCCGGCCCTCGACCAGCGGCGCCTCGCGCGCGGCATCGGCGAGCAATGCATCGATGTAGCCGGCGTCGGGCCGCGAGCCCTTGAGCGGATGCGAGTTGAAATCGCAGTATGGGCACTTGCGCACGCACCAGGGCATGTGCACGTACAAGGCGAGAGGCGGTCTCACGCGCGCCGCTCCAGCGCTTCGCGCAAGCACCGCATGGCGATGCCGCGATGGCTGATGCGGTTCTTCTCCGCCGCCGGCAGCTCCGCCGCGGTATGCTGGCGATCCGGGAGCCAGAAGTGCGGGTCGTAGCCGAATCCGCCGCTGCCGCGGGGTTCATCGACGATGCATCCCTCCCAGGCGCCCTCGGCGACCAGCGGCACCGGGTCTTGCGCGTCGCGAACGAAGGCGAGCACGCAGCGATAACGGGCGCTGCGCCCTTCGGGCGGCACTCCAGCAAGCGCCTGGATGAGCCTGGCGTTGTTCGCCGCATCGTCCGCACCGGCCCGCGTAGCCGCCGAGTACAGTCCCGGTGCGCCGCCGGGCGTCCACCTCCAGCCCGGAATCATCCGCGATGGCGGCAAGCCCGGTGCAGCGCGCTGCATGGCGGGCCTTGAGCAAGGCGTTCTGCGCAAAGGTCGAACCGGTCTCCTCGATGCTCGCCACTCCCAGGTCGGTTTGTGCGACCAACTGGAGATCGAGACCTTCGAGGAGTGCGGCAAGTTCACGCAGCTTGCCGGCATTGCCGGTGGCGACCACCACGCGCATGGCGAGCCCCGCCGGCGCGCTCAGCCCTGGCGCGCGGCGAGCTGCGCCGCATGCAGGACACTGATGCCCTTCGCGGCGAGATCGAGCAGGCCATCGAGCTCGTGGCGCCGGAAGGCGTGGCCTTCGGCCGTGCCCTGCACCTCGATGAAGCCACCACCGGAGTTCATGACCACGTTCATGTCGGTCTCGGCGTTGGAATCCTCGGCATAGTCCAGGTCGAGCACCGGCACACCGTCGTAGATGCCCACCGACACCGCGGCCACCTGCCCATGCAGCGGGTTGGAGGCGAGCTGGCGCTTGCGCTGCAGGGCATCCACCGCATCGCACAGCGCGACGAAGCCGCCGGTGATGGAAGCCGTGCGCGTGCCGCCATCGGCCTGCAGCACGTCGCAGTCGATGGTGACGGTGCGCTCGCCCAGGGCTTTGAGGTCCACCACGGCGCGCAATGCACGGCCGATGAGACGCTGGATTTCCTGGGTGCGGCCCGTCTGCTTGCCCCGCGCCGCCTCGCGCGCGCTGCGGGTGTGGGTGGCCCGCGGCAGCATGCCGTACTCGGCCGTCACCCAGCCCTGGCCCGCACCGCGCAGGAAGCCCGGCACCGACTCCTCGACACTGGCGGTGCACAGCACGCGCGTGTCCCCGAAGCTGACCAGCACGGAGCCTTCCGCGTGACGGGTGAAGTGACGCTCGAAGCTCACCGCGCGCAGTTCGTCGGGCGCGCGCCCGCTGGGACGCTTCACGGACCCAGCCAGCGCAGCGCCGCGCCGCTGGTGTTGTCGCTGTAGGGAGCCGAGGCCTCGACGGCACGCTCGCCCAGCTCGCGCAGGGAGTCGCGCAAGGGCTTGCCCGGCGGGCCGGCGAACTCCGCGAAATCCTGGTCCTTGAGGTTGGCCCACATGCCGTCCGAGCACAGCAGCAAGAGGTCACCCTGCTTGAGCTTGCGGCGCGCGGAGATGCTCATCTCCGGGATGGCGGAGTCCCCACCCAGGCAGCATTCGACATAATTTCTCATCGGGTGGTTCTGCACCTCTTCCTCGCGGATCAACCCTTCGCGCAGCAGCACCTCGACATGACTGTGGTCACGGGTGCGCTGATGCACCTGGGTCTGGCGGATCTGGTAGATGCGCGAATCACCGATGTGCGCCCAGTAGGCCGCGGCATCCTGCACCAGGCAGATGGCACAAGTAGCACGCGGGCGCGTCTCGACCGGCAGGTTCACTCCCAGCTTGACCACTTCTTCGTGGGCCCGGCCCAGCGCCAGGTGCAGGAAACCCAGGGGATCGAACACCGGGTGCGGCACCTGCCAGAAGGTCTCGAGCAGCGTGGCACGAGCCGTCTCGGCCGCACGCGCACCCTCGGCATGACCCCCCATGCCGTCGATGACCACGAGCAGCGCCGCATTGTCCGCCGAAGCCACGGCCACCCGGTCCTGGTTCTCCTCGCGGTGCCCGATGAGGCTCACATCGGCGGTTTCGATCTGCAAAGGCGGCTCCGGGGGCTCTGCTACACTGGAAAATCGCTGGCGCGACGATTATCGCCCCAAAGCAGGGCGAGTCAACGCGGCATGCGTCAAAGGATCGACTAAAGAGGCAACGATGATTCGCAGCATGACCGGGTTCGCACGCCAGGAGCGCACCTTTCCGTGGGGACAGATCACCTGGGAACTGAAGACGGTCAACCACCGGTACCTGGAGATGAGCTTCCGGCTGCCCGAGGACTTCCGGGCCTTCGAATCCATGTTCCGGCAGCTCATCGGCAAGTCGGTTCGACGCGGCAAGATCGAATGCGGGCTGTATTTCCGCCCAGCCGTGGCCGCCAGCGCCCTCGAGGTTGACGCCGGGTTGCTGGAATCCCTGATGCGAACCCTGCGGCAAACCGCTGAGCGCGCCGGAGACCGGGCGCGCATCGATATGGTTGACGTGCTGCGCTGGCCGGGGATCGTGCGCGACACCAGCCGCGATGCCGAGATCCTGCAGTCGGCCGCGGTGGAATTGCTCGAGTCCGCGCTCGCCGATCTCGCCCGCTTTCGCGACAGCGAGGGCGGCCGGCTGCGCGATGCGCTGGAGCAGCGCGCGCAGCAGATGATGGAACTGTCCCAGCGCGTCGAGCAGCGCCTGCCGGAAGTGCGCGCACGCATCCGCGCGAAGCTCGAGGAGCGCATCGCCGCGCTGGTGAAGGAAGTGGACCACCAACGGCTCGAGCAGGAACTGGTGATGATCGCCCAACGGCTGGACGTGGACGAGGAGCTCGACCGGCTGCGCGGACACCTGATCGAGGTGCGAAAGACCTTCGGTGGGAACGAGGCTGCGGGACGGCGGCTGGATTTCCTGATGCAGGAGCTGAATCGGGAGGTCAACACCTTGTCGTCGAAGTCACAGGATCTCGAGACCACGCGCGCAGCGGTGGACATGAAGGTGTTGATCGAGCAGATGAGGGAGCAGGTGCAGAATATCGAGTGACGTTTTCTGGCATCTGATGCTGTCTTGTCCAGATCCCAATTGACCGCGCTCATCGTCGAGCGCGCCGTGCGCACTGAATCCCGCTTTCTACTGTGCGACCGTGACGGTCGACAAGAGAGTGGCCGCACGATGATCACTGGACGGCCAGGGCGGCCAGGGCGGCCATCACGTACCAGACTAGACATCCCATGGGATGTCACATAGAATTCACAAGTGCGGTTAGTGCTGGATACATCGGTCATCGTTGCCGGACTGCGAAGCCGGCTTGGGGCCAGCAATCAGCTCTTGACTGCGGTGGCTGAGGAGCGTTGCATCCCGCTGGCCACGACAGCCTTGTTTCTCGAGTATGAAGCGGTTCTGCTGCGCCCAGAGCAGCAGCTCGCAACGGGAATGAAACCCTCGGACGTGGAAGGGTTTCTTGCGGCATTGGCAAGCGCGGCAGAACCCGTCGAGGTCAATTTTCTTTGGCGACCTCAGCTTCGCGATCCAGCTGACGAATTGGTACTGGAGGCGGCCGTGAACGGCAGCGCCAAGGCGATCGTCACTCACAATGTCATTGACTTTCAGGCAGGCGCACGACGATTCGGTATCGCCACTCTTACGCCGGGCGAGGCCCTCAAGGAGCTACGACTATGAGCAAGAGTACATACCCGCTGAAGCTGCCGAATTCCGTCAAGACAGCTGCGGCCGAGCTTGCGAAGGCAGATGGCGTTTCGCTCAATCAGTTCATCGCAGCTGCTGTCGCGGAAAAAGTGGGCACGCTGCAGACTGCGGAAGTGTTTCTTGGAAATCGCGCAGGAACAGCAAAGCCCAAGGATCTTTTGAAGTACTTGAGGCGCGCCCCTAAGGTGACTCCTGCTGATAGCGATCGTTCCTGAACGAACTATTTGAGAACGTAATCGGCCTTGGTGCCGTCAGGGAGCACATACTCGTAGCGGATGGCGTTTGGGTTCTCGACCGCCCATCCCTGATCGCGCAGCAGCGCAAACAGCGCAGCGGCGAAACGCGGATGAACTGCCATGCGGTTCGCTACCCCTCCCCTACCGCGATGTCTTGCGCTTTCTGCGGCGGGCCGCTGCAACCTTGCGCTTCGGCGATCGCTTCGTTTTGCCGCCGAGCTGCGTCAGGAATTGTCGCGCGGTGATGATGCGTGTGCGCTGAAAGGTCCCAAGCGGCAGTAGATCGTGCTTATCGCCGGTGACGAGGACATCGGCCTCCCCCGCCTGCGCCATGGCGAGCAGGAAATTATCGGCTGGATCGGGGGAACGATCGACGTGCGGAAGATCTGCCAGCATTTGCGCATGGGCGCGCAATTCGTTGAGCAGGACGCCTGCGGCTGCAGCGGTGATCAAGGGCCGCAGCCGTTCATACCGCGTGACGCGCCGCAATTCCTCGAGTTGATCTTCCGAGAGCACCAGGGCGAAACGTCCACGACGCCACGCTTCCAGCACGCGTGCAGGGACTCCCGCCCCGTTGATCAGCGCACTGATGATGAGGTTCGAATCAAGGACGGCTCGCATCAGCGCCGGGTGCCGAAGCGCTCCGCGCGTACGGCAGCTAACGCTTCGTCGATCGCACTTTCCATCTCTTCGGCCGGAATATGTGCGTTGCGGGCTCGTGTCTCGCGCAAGGTTTCATCAAAGACCCGCCAGCGCACAGCTTCCTCGATGAACCTGGCGAGATCTCCCTTCTTCAAGCCGCGTTGGGCCAATAGCATGCGCACCGCCACATCCGTGTCCTTGGAAACCCGGACGGTCCACCTTACCGGCTGATCCATACTCGTTCCTCGTATCTCGTCTAGACGTCTAAGCGCCATTATACAACCGTGCGGGCCAGAGCGTTACTCGGGCAATTTCAACGCGATAGGCCTGTAGCTGACGTTGGCTCCCACGGCCATTCCTGAACGAACGAATCACAAGCTTGCTTCAAGGCACTCAAAGCGAAAACCCCGGGTACACGAAAGCGCCACTGATGGCCTCGGCGTCTTCTTCGGACACACCGCTGGCGCGCACAGTCTCGTACCAGGTGGCTTCGACCTGTTGCTTCATGTCGTTGACGATGCTCTCCGCTTCGTCGCGTTCGAGCAAGAATCTGGTGTGCTGCGACAGAATGTTCTTCGCATTGGCATAGCGCCCTTGATCGCCGCATTCGAGCGCAAGATCCCGGCGCTCCTGGCTCACGGGCATTGACGGCGTGAGGTCATACGCAGGTGAGAGCTTCCAGTTTTCCCTGGCGATGAACGCATGGTTCCTGGGGTGATCGTCGATGTTCGAGATGAGCGCATTGAAGCAGATGCGGCGGAAAAGCTCCTTCGCGTCCTTCTTCGGTTCCGCGACGATGCGGCGCAGCTCTTCGACCAGGATCACGTAAGACCAGTGGCGGCGAACTTGAGGCACTTCGTCGGCACGCAGGACTGTCAGTGCGCTGATCATGCGCGCGCGCATGTAGCCGTTCGCCGTCTTGTCGCGATCGAATCGCTTGACCAGCAAGACATCCTTCCCGCCCACCGTCTTGAGCCTGCTCTCCGCGGTGATGAGCCCGCATGCGCGCGCGAGCCGCAGCATGGCGTGCTCGACGCGAGCGTTGTTCCAGCGATCATCCGTCCGATTGAACTTCGCCACCCACAGTCCGTCTGCGTCCTCGACAACGGCCTTGGGACGTGCGCCGCCCATGGAGGTGCCGAGCAGCAACAGGTCTTGTACCTGCTGCGCCGGAGGATCAATGGGCAATTGGCCCTTGATCAGCGCGTCGGCCAGCGCCTGCAACTTCTCCAAGTCGATTGTCTGGTTGAAGGTTCGGCGCGGGGCCGGCGGCTCGGTATTGAGGCCAATCCCGAGCGCGCCGGCGCGATCGTCCGGGGACTCCAGCAGATAATCGAGTTCGCCGAGCTGCGCTTTTCCGGTGCGCTTCTCGATGACGCGGCGACCCCAATAGTCCGGACTCGCATCTCGCAGCGCCCCAAAGACGCCACCCAGGAGCGCCGTTTCGTAGGTACGTTCGGAGAGCTTGAGTTCGACCGGATCGATCTCGACCGCGCGCGGGTCATCCAGGTATTTTCTGCGATACACGAATTGGCCGACCGCATCACCCCGCGTGTTCGTATTGAGCGCGAACTTTCCCGCTGTCACCGGCGATGTCTCATCAGGTAACGTGATGTAAACGAAGCACTCGGTGCGAGACTCTTTAGAAATCACCGCTCAGCCTCCGGCTCCTGCGCACTCGCGTCTTGGCATTCGACGAGGAGAGCACGAGTCCTTGTTCGTCGGTCGCAGGGTTGGCGAGTTCCCGCCACGGGCCAAGCAAGTCATAGGCCCACAGGAGGGCGGCGTACACGCCCGCGGCCGTCGACGTCTTTCCTTTTTCCGCCTCCATGACGGCGCGCGGTCCGGTGCCTATCTTCTCGGCGACGTCCGCGATGGTGAGCCTTCGCCGGCTGCGAGCCAGGCGCAGATTTTCGCCCAGCCCCTTGAGAGCTTGTTCAATGGCATAGGGGGGAGCCTGCAGGAGTAGGTTCTTGTTTGCCATATGCTTTTGAAGTCATATAAAGATGTTTAAATAGCCTTGGAAAGCATAATATACTGTCCGTGCAATCGCAAGTTGCGATAGTGCCCCAGCGGCTGCCTATAGCAACGTTCGAAGTTCCAGAAGACCCAGCATGTTCTTTATTCTGGGCTTTTCTTTGCCTTATTGTCTATAATAGCGAACATGCCGCGAAAACCACCCTTGGGCTTCCCCTCTGAGCGACGCATGCTTGCCGCGCTTGGCGAGCGCTTGCGCCTGGCCCGAAAGCGTCGAAAGTTCTCGGTAGCCACGGTTGCGATCCGTTCAGGTATTTCGCGTACGACGCTGTACAACGTGGAAAAGGGCAATCCCGCCGTCACCCTGGGCACCTACGCGCGCGTCCTTGCGGTGCTGGGGCTGGAGAAGGATCTCGAGCGGGTTGCCGCGGATGACGTCCTCGGCCGGCGACTGCAGGACCTGGCGCTCTAGCAGGGCACTTTGCCATGACGCGCGCCGTCGAAGTCTGGATCGATGCGGACATCGCGCCCCTCGCGCGTGTGGGCACACTGCACGAGGACCGTGGCCAGATTCGCTTCCACTATGATCGTAGCTGGCTCGCACGATCCGAGGCGATTGCCATCGATCCGGTGTTGACGCTCGATGATGCGCCTTATTTCCCCAATCCCGAGACCGGCAACTTCGGGATATTCCTGGATTCCGCTCCCGACCGCTGGGGCCAGACATTGATGCAGCGACGCGAAGCGCTCGAAGCTCGAGAGGCGAATCGCCGGCCAAGGACGCTGCATGCCTGGGACTACCTGCTCGGCGTTCAGGATGCGGCACGCCAGGGCGCCCTGCGTTTCCGCGACCCCGAAACGGCGCGATTCCTCGCCGACGATGCGCTGGCTGCCCCGCCTGTCACCTCCTTGCGCGAGTTGGAGTCCGTGGCACGCGAATTGTCTGGCCGCCGAATCGACGACCTGCATCGCCTGCAACAGTGGCTTGCGGTGCTGCTCGCCCCGGGCGCCTCACTCGGCGGGGCTCGCCCCAAGGCCAATTTCACCGATACGGATGGCTCTACCTGGATCGCCAAGTTTCCCGCGCGCGAGGATGACCGCGACGTCGGTTCCTGGGAGTATCTGGCTCATCAACTTGCCAAGCGCGCCGGCATCGAGGTGCCCGACGCGCGACGAGCCAAGTTCAGCGATTTCCACACATTCTGTGTGCAACGCTTCGATCGCGTAACCGGTCAACGGCGTTTCTATGCCTCGGCGATGACGATGCTGGGCAAGGAGCGAAGTGAGGGCACGAGCTACATCGAGCTCGCACAGTTTCTACGCCTGCGGGGCGATCCTGCGTTCGTCGAATCAGATCAGGCACAGTTGTTTCGCCGCGTCGTGTTCTATGTGGCGATCGGCAATCGGGACGATCACCTGCGCAACCATGGCTTCTTGCTGATGCGAAACGGATGGCGCCTCGCGCCTGCCTTCGACGTCAACCCAAGCATCGACAAGGCGGAGCACGTGTTGAACCTGGACGAGACCAGCCCGCAGCCTGACATCAAAGCCGTGCTCTCCACGCATGAGTACTACGGACTCGACGGCGCGAGTGCGCGGAAGATCTTGGACGAAGTACGTGCCGCCGTCGCAGGTTGGAGAGACGAGGCGAGGCGGCTGCAAATCGCAGCGGCGGAGATCAACTTGATATCGGCGGCGTTTTTGTCGTAGAGGACATCTGCTTCGGCACCCGCCAATCCAGCGAAGCATGCCCTCGTGGTGTCGTTCACTCTACCCTCCATAGGGGATAAATTGATTTCACCCTCTAAAGGGGATATATTAATTCAACCCTCTATAAAGGGTGAATTCTGGATAGCGGGAGAGCGCCTTGGAAACCATCGCCCGAACACCCCAACAGCTCGGCCATACCCTTCGATCGCGCCGGACCAAGTTGAAGCTTTCGCAGGCCGAGGTCGGCGGCAAGTCGGGCATCAAGCAAGACACCGTCTCCACGCTTGAGATCCATACACCCTCGACCACCGTCGAGACTTTATACAAGGTGCTCTCGGTTCTGGGCCTGGAACTGGTCGTCCGGGAAAAGGCCTCGGCCACCCGTACCGACCAGGAGTGGTAAGTGGCGCGACCGTCGAAGACCCGGTCGCTGCACGCGTGGATGAATGGCGAGTACGTCGGTGAGTGGATCAGTCCCGCCGGCAGGCCGCAGGAGTTCATCTACGCCCGTGAGTGGCTCGCCTCGCGTAGCGCGCGACCGTTGTCGCTGTCGATGCCGCTCACGGAGAGCGCCGCCTACAAGGGCCCAGCGGTCGAACGCTACTTCGAGAACCTGCTGCCCGAGAGCGGAACGATCCGGCGACGAATCGTCCAGCATGTGGGCGCGCAGTCGGACGGCGCATTCGACCTGCTGGAGAAGATCGGGCGCGATTGCGTGGGCGCGCTGCAGCTCACGGTCGATCGGGAACCGGCGCCTGATGTGCGCACGATCAACGCCTCGCCGATCAGCGACGATGAAATCGAACAGCTGCTACTGAAGACATCGGGAACCGCAACGTTCGGCGCGCCCGAGCTGGACGATGATTTCCGCCTCTCCATCGCCGGCGCGCAGGAGAAGACCGCGCTGCTATTCCATGAGGGTCGCTGGTGCCGTCCTCATGGCGCCACGCCATCCACGCATATCCTGAAACTCCCGCTCGGAATGCTTCCAAGCGGTGTCGATCTGCGTACATCCGTCGAGAATGAATGGCTGTGCGCGCAGATCCTGAAGGCGTACGGCGTCCCGACGGCCCAATGCTCGATGGCGCAGTTCGGAAGCCAGAAGGTCCTGGTGGTCGAGCGCTTCGATCGACGGCTGTCGGCAGACAGGGCATGGATCATCCGGCTGCCGCAGGAAGATTTCTGCCAGGCCCTCGGCGTCGCGCCGACGCAGAAGTACCAGACCGACGGCGGCCCGGGCATCGAAGCGATCATGAACACCCTCCTCGGCTCCGAAGTGGCAGAGGAAGATCGACGCGACTTCTTCCGCACGCAGATCCTGTTCTGGATGTTTTGCGCCGTCGACGGGCATGCGAAGAATTTCAGTCTCTTCCTCCATGCCGGCGGCAGCTACCGGCTGACGCCGCGCTATGACGTGCTGTCAGCTCATCATGCCCTGGGCACGAAGGCCGGCACCCTGTCACCGCAAAAGGCGAAGATGGCCATGGGGGTTCGCGGCAGCAAGGAGCTGCACTACAGCTGGTATCGCATCTTGCCGCGGCACTTCGAGCAGTCCGCACGACGCTGCGGCTTGGGCCGTGAAATCGCCCAGATGATGGACGAGCTGGTCGAGCGCACCGCGCCCGTCATCGCCGCGGTGAAACGCTTGCTTCCAAATGACTTCCCGCATGGGCTGGCGGAGGCTGTGCTGGGAGGCCTGCGCGCCTCTGCCGACCGTCTGGGAATCAAATCTGAATAGGCGCCAACGGCCGTGAACGCGGCTCCAGTAGCCGTAGCCGCCTTAATATAGTGAGCGCGGGATAGCCACCAAGGTGCAAAGGCTTCTCCGCCTCCGAGACCATGAAGTGCGCGACATCGGCCCGTGAGATGGCGCCCACCTTCATGCCCCGAGTCAAATCGGGCAGGACACGATAGTGCCCGGTCATTGGTCCGTTCGTCAGCCGACCGGGCCGAACCATTTCCCACTGTTGATAGTTCGTGGCGACGAAACGCTCCATCGCGCTCTTGTCCGCATGTATCGCCTTCAGCAGCAGATTGAACATCAGCTTCATCAGGCAGGAGTTGTAGTTCCAGCTGTCACCGGCGCCGAAGCCGGTCAGCACGATGAGGGGAGGCGTGGCGCCGCGACAGGGTGGTCACCGAATGCCCACGTTCCAATGCACGCTTGACTACTTCCAGACCCACGCCGGCTGAGGCGCCGATGATCGACATTTTCATGCTTGCATCCTGCCACGTCAGCGAGCGTCGCCACCAGTGGATGCTTGATCTTCGTCGCCCTTTGCGCCGGCGCTGCGTCGACGCGTGCCGGACGAAACATTCAGGCGATACAAGTACCACGCACCAAGCGCTGCGAGCGCACAGACGGCGGCGAGCGTGCTGAAGACGCCGCCCCAGCCAAAGGTTATCGCGAGTTTGGCCATGACAGTGCCCGCGAGTACGCCGCCGATATATCCGGTGCCGTCGACGAGTCCGGAGGCTGCGGCTCCGGCCTGCTTGCCGCCGAAGTCGAGCGCGAACGCGCCGGGCAGAAGACAATAGGGTCCGAGCAGGCAGAAAGCGACCATGCCGATCACGGCCACCGCCATGAACCCCTCGCCCGCGGCGGGCCGGAGCGAGGCAAGCAGGAGGAGCGCCGCGGCGGTTGCGGCAAGACCGACGCTTAGCAGTACCGCGCGGGTATTCGCCCCCAGTTTGTCGCTCAGCCAGCCGACGAACAGCACCGAGACGGCGCCGACTCCGGGAAATATTGCTGACAGCGTGGCGGCGCGACTCACGCCGTAACCCAGAAAATCCTCTAGATACACTGGAGTCCAGGTGTTGAAGGTCTCGCGCACCATGGTGGCGGCGAGATTCAACAGGCATACCATCAGAAACTCGCGGCTGCGCAACAACTGCATTGCGCGCTCAACGAAATTCATCGGCGCCGATGTCGCACCGGCAAAGACGTTATGCGGATTCGCCAGCGCTTCCGGGAAGCCCTCGTCGACGCGCGATTCTCTCAGAAACAGCAGATTGGCGAGAAACATGATGCCAGCGACACTTGCGGCGAATATGAACAGGCCGCGCCAGCCGACTCCATGCTCGAGCAGAGCCCCCATGCTCTCGCGCGCGGCGGCATCGCCGATGAAGGAACTGCAGCTCAGGATTCCGGCGATCATGCCGTAACGGGAATAGCTGAACCACTTGGATGACACCTTGACCAGTGCCGACCAGCCGATCGACTGCGTCAGCCGGTTGCCGATCCAGGCGAGCATGAATATCGGCATCGCCGAGCTCGAGGCGAACAACAGCGTGAAGGCCGCGCCGCCGGCGGTGGCGATGAGCAGATTCGGTTTCCCGCCCCAGTAGTCGCCCAGGCCGGTGAGGAACCATTTCCCCAACGCGTAGGCGAGCACGCCCCCGGAAGCCAACGAACCCATGCTGACGAGGGCGTCCGCGTGGCTGACGCCGCGCCGGACGAGTTCCTCGACCAGGAGCGGTGTCGCCACCGACAGGTTGGAGCGGCAGAAATAACAGGCTGCGTAGCCCAGGAACAGCAGCGCCACGGTGCGCGACTGTGCGATGCGCAGCGCCCGCGTGGTCGCTGCGCCCGTCGCGGCCCGCGGCTCGACGTTCGTCACGACGGTCGCGAGTACGTCTTGATCTTGCCGAAGCTCCTCATGGGCTTTTCGCTCAGTTGCGCGCGATGGGTGCTTCGAGCAGGCAGTTGAACTCACGCGCGAAGTCGACCGAAACGCGTGCGTGGACGGCGCCTTGCTTGTCGAAGAAGCGCTGCGTCCCATCGAGCGAGAACACGCCCTCGTGCCAGATATTCGGGTGGATGTAGACGCCCTGCGAGCCATCGAACCGAAAGCACGTGAAACTCTCTGGCTTCACATCATCGCCCGGCAATGCCAGCGGCACGTAGAAGGGACGCCGGTCCAGCGGAAAGAACAGCTGCCCGCCGTCCGGATGATAGTTGGCGTGCCACAGCAGTATCCGCGAAGGCGGCGTGGCGTGATCGGTACGCGCGCGTTCCGGCGCGGTCCCGTACCCAAGAATGTAGTGTCCATCGACCGCGGAGTTCCGCCCGAACAGCACGTCCCCCTGCCATTCGCTGATGAACGTGCCTTCGGTTGTTCCGCCGTGATCGCCGGTATCGGCATCGATAGGGCGAGTGCCCTGCGCCCGCCAGCGAACGATCTCCACACGGCAGGCAGCCGGATCGTCGAAGAGCTGTCCATAGCCTTGAAGAGTGGTGCTCGTGCCGTCCACCACCGGCATGCGCACGGTGGCGAGACCCGCCGGTATGTCGGGGTTCAGGTAGTCGATCGGGCGTGCGGTTGCGTCACTCATCCCATTGGCTCCCCTGAGATCTCATTGCGTCGACCGTACAAATTCACTATCCCACAGGTAGACGTTGGAAGATAGCATCGGCAATTTACGATCGACATCGAGCAGCCGACGATCAATTCCCCGGCTTTGCGCCGCGCGCCGACGGTGGAATCGAGTAAGTGCCGACCACGTGAGCAACGGGATCGTCCTGTCCTTCCGAGTACAGGTTGACCTCGCCGATGGCCAGGGATTTGCCCAATTTGAGCAGGCGGCACACGCCCACGATGGCCGCCTCGGCCGAGGGCTTGCGCAGGAAATTGATGCTCAGGCTGGTGGTGACCGTGAGCGGGACGATGCCTATCTCGCCCAAAATGGCAACGTACAGCGCAACGTCAGCCACCGCCATGAGCACCGGACCTGCGACGGTGCCGCCTGGTCGCAGCTCTGCGGTACCCACTTCGTGCCTGACCGTCGCGCAGCGATGACCGACCGCCTCGACGGTGCATTTCGTCTGCGGGAATTCGCGCTCGAGGAAATCAGCGATCTCCGCAGCAGTAGGCATGACGGTACGGATTGTACTCCGGCATAATCCACGGACAATGACAATCAGGGAGCGATGATATGCGTAGCTCGATCCTGACTCTTGCCGCAGTCTTCCTCTTGAGTCGCGCTGCGATCGCGGCGACGCAAGCCCCTCCGGCCGACCGGCCACCAATGGCGCCGGTGCATCCCGTGACCATCAACTACTTCGGTACGGAGGTCGTCGATCCATACCGATACATGGAGAAGCTGGACGATCCAATCGTCCAGAACTGGATGAAAGCGCAGGCCGACTTCACACGCGGGCAGCTCGACGCGTTGCCGGGGCGCGCCGGTTTGCTGAAGCGGATACGGGAGCTCGATAACGCCAGCCGGCTCATCTATTACCTTACCAAGCGAGGGGATCGGGTCTTCTACATGCTGGATGAGCCGGGCTCACCAATCGGCAAGCTCGTCTACCGGGACGGCCTCAAGGGCAAGGAGCATGTGCTGGTGGATCCTGCGAAGCTGGCTCGACGCGGCACGCACTACGCGCTGGACTTCTACTTCCCGTCCTGGGATGGGAGACGGGTCGCGTATGGGTTGTCCGCCGGCGGCTCCGAGGAGAGCGTGCTGCACGTCATCGAAGTCGATGGTGGAAAGGCCGATGCCGAGAGCATCCCACGCACCAATGACAGCATCGTGAGCTGGCGGCCCGACAATCGCTCCTTCTTCTATACGCGCTATGCACCGGTGCTGCCCACCACCCCGCCCGCCGAGCGCTTGTACAACGCACGCACCTACCTGCATCGGCTCGGGCAGAGCGCGGATGGAGCCGCTGACCCCGCGGTGTTCGGTCGAGGGGTCTCCGCTGGTGTCGAGGTGCCAGAGGGGCAGATGGCCTACATTCTGTGCGCACCGGATTCCGCCTACGCCGTGGCGATTGCCAACCACAACCAGGACAACAACCCGTCGACTCTCTACCTTGCGCCTCTCGATGCGGTCGCGGGACCGCAGACTCATTGGCAGCGCCTGGCCGGTGTCGAGGAGGAGATCAACAGCATCGTTCCTCACGGTGATCAGCTGTATTGGCTTTCCTCGCGGGGAGCACCGCGATTCCGGCTGCTGGCAACCTCGGCCCAGCATCCGGATGTGGCGCATCCGACCGTGCTCGTGCCCGAATCCGAAGGCGTGCTCACCAGTTTCTCGATGGCGCGTGACGGGTTGTATGTCCGCCGGCTCGATGGAACCAGCTCCCACCTCGTGCAGTTGAGTTGGGATGGCAAGCAATCC
This sequence comes from Steroidobacteraceae bacterium, assembly GCA_046347195.1. GTDB lineage: Bacteria > Pseudomonadota > Gammaproteobacteria > Steroidobacterales > Steroidobacteraceae > TMP-86. The sequence continues at coordinate 1,100 of JAXMGQ010000038.1, read as the reverse complement.
CAGGTGGTCGACACGCCGTTCGAGGGACGCATCGGCGATGCGATCGCCGATCCGCAGACTTCCGGCATCCTGTTCAAGCTGCAGGGTTGGCTGCAGTCACCGGAAGTCTTTCAGCTCGAGGCCGATTCCCATCAAGTCCGCAACTCGGGACTTCTGGCGCCCTCCATGCTCGACACTTCAGCCTTTGGCGCGACGGAGACGATGGTGACCGGCCACGACGGCACGCGGATTCCATTGTCGATCCTGCATCGCAAGGATCTTGCGATGGATGGATCGCACCCCACGATCCTGACGGGATACGGCAGCTATGGGGTCAGTCTCGAGCCAGGGTTCGACCCGACGGCGCTCGGCTGGCTGGAACGCGGTGGGATACTCGCGATCGCGCACGTCCGCGGGGGTGGAGAGCTGGGCGAGGACTGGCATCAGCAAGGCCGGCTGCAGTTGAAGCTGAATACGGTGCTGGATTTCATCTCCTGCGCACAGGCGTTGATCGATCGGCGCTACACCTCGACCAGGTATCTGGCCGGCGATGGCGGGAGTGCTGGCGGCATCACCGTGGGCGGCGCGATGGTGTGGCGGCCGGATCTGTTCGGCGTGATCCTGGATGAGGTGGGCATGTCGGACACGCTGCGCTCGGAAACGGAGCCCAACGGGCCACCCAATATCTCGGAAATGGGCTCGGTGACCACGGAAGCCGGCTTCCATGCGCTCTATCTCACGAGTGCCTATGCGCAAGTCCGCGATGGAGTGCCCTATCCCGCGGTGCTGTTCACCACCGGCGCCAATGACCCGCGCGTGGCGCCGTGGCAGATGGCGAAGATGGCGGCGCGGGTCCAGGCAGCGACCAGCAGCGGCCGGCCGGTGTTGTTGCGGGTGGATTACGATGCCGGGCATGGCATCGGGTCGAGCCGTGCGCAGCAGCAGGAGTACCTCGCGGACCTGTGGTCATTCACTCTGTGGCAGATGGGGGATTTAGGGTTTCAGCCGGGGGTGGTGAGGCATTGAGCCAATCCTCGTTCCGCTGTCATGTCAATAACTTACCCACAGTGTCAGCCCGCTCTTCCCGTTCTCTTACCCTTTCGTTGGCTGCGTTGAATCCG
>JAXMGQ010000037.1:0-52918 GCA_046347195.1 Steroidobacteraceae bacterium | reverse complement strand
CCACCACCGAGCTTGCCGCCAGGATCGAGCCGGAAGACCCGCTCAAGTTCAAGGACACCAAGCGCTATCGCGACCGGCTGACCCAGACGCAGAAGCAGACCGGCGAGCGCGACGCGCTGATCGTCATGGCCGGAAAGCTCGTGGAGCTGCCGGTAGTGGCCTGCGCGTTCGAGTTCCGTTTCCTCGGGGGCTCGATGGGCTCGGTGGTCGGCGAGAAGTTCCTGCGCGCCGTCGATCATTGCCTCGAGCACCGCACCCCGCTGGTGTGCTTCTCGGCGAGCGGTGGCGCGCGCATGCAGGAAGCCCTGTTTTCGCTGCTGCAGATGGCGAAGACCAGTGCGGCTCTCAAGCGGCTTTCCGAGGCAAGGCTCCCCTACATCTCGGTGCTCACCGACCCGACCACCGGCGGGGTGTCGGCGAGCCTTGCCATGCTGGGCGACATCAACATCGGCGAACCGCGCGCGCTGATCGGGTTCGCCGGCCCCCGGGTCATCCAGCAGACCGTGCGGGAGACGCTGCCTGAGGGTTTCCAGCGCAGCGAATTCCTGCTCGACCACGGTGCGCTCGACATGATCATGGACCGGCGCGAACTTCGCGATCGCATCGGCGCGATGCTGCGCATGTTCACCGGCAAAGAGCCCGCCCCGGTCCAGGGTTGACGCTTGCGCGATCTGGCCGAATGGCTCGTCTTCCAGGAGCGGGCCCATCCGCGTGTCATCGATCTCGGGCTGGAACGGCTCGGGGCGGTGCTGGGGCGGCTCGGCTGGTCCGGTCCGAAGGTGCCGGTCATCACCGTCGCGGGCACCAATGGCAAGGGTTCCACCGCGGCCTATGTCCACGCCATCCTGCAGGCGGCGGGGCTGTCGGCCGGCCTGTTCACCTCTCCCCACCTGCGCGACTACCGCGAGCGGCTGCGCGTGCGCGACGGCTACGTGAGCGAGGCGAGCCTGGTGGCGGCCTTCGAACGCATCGAGGCGGCGCGCGGTGACATCGGCCTCACCTTCTTCGAGTACAACACGCTGGCGGCGCTCCTCACCTTCGAGCAGGCGCAGCTCGATGCCTGGGTGCTGGAAGTGGGACTGGGCGGCCGGCTCGATGCGGTGAACATCGTCGATCCGGATGTCGCGGTGGTGGTGAGCATCGGCCTCGATCACCAGGAATTCCTCGGCGACACGCTCGAGGCGATCGGCGCGGAGAAGGCCGGCATCTTCCGCGCTGGCCGCCCCGCCGTGCTGGGCAGCGAGTCGATGCCCGACAGCGTCGGCCGGATCGCGCGCGAGCGCGGTGCCGTGCTCAAGCGGCTGGGCTGGAGTTCAGCCACGCACCGGCCCGCGCCGGCACCTGGGGCTACCGCGGTCCGCGCTGGCAGCTCGCATCGCTGCCGGTGCCGAGGCTGTTCGGCGCGAAGCAGCTCGACAATGCGGCGACGGCCATCGCGGCCCTAGAGGAGCTGCAGCTTCGCCTGCCGGTGACGGCGACGGCCATCGCCGCGGGTCTCACGCGCAGCTTCCTCCCCGGGCGATTCCAGGTCATCGATCCAGCGCCCGGTCGTGAACCCCGCTGGATCCTGGACGTGGCGCACAACCCGGCCGCCGCGGCCGTGCTCGCGGACAACCTGCGCGCCTTGCCCTGCGAGGGACGCACCTTCGCGGTGTGCGGCGTGCTCGCCGACAAGGACGCGCTCTCGGTGGTGCGGGCGCTGGCCTCGAGCTTCGATCACTGGTGGCTGGCGGGCACCACGGGTCCGCGCGGACTCGCCGATGCGCAGCTCGCGCAACGGGTGGGCCCGGTCATCCCGGGTCGCTTCAGTCCTGGCGGGAGTCTCGCCGAGGCCGGCGCGGCTGCCCGTGCCGCCGCACGGCCGCAGGACCGCATCGTGGCATTCGGTTCGTTCCACAGCGTCGGTCCGGTACTGGACTGGCTCGAGAAGCATTCGCTCGTGCCCGCCGTCGCGATTCCCAGCCTATAATGCGCACCCGTTCCAATGAACTGCGGATGACATGGATCGCCGCCTGAAAGAGCGCCTGGTCGGCGCCGCCATCCTCGTGTTCCTGGCCGTGCTGCTCATTCCGGAACTCCTGTCGGGGCCCGCGCGGCAGGGACCGGCAGGTGCTGCGCCCGCGGCGGATGAAACACCGGGCAATTCGCCGGCCACGGTCCGGCACTACACCGTGCAACTCGATCGTCCCGCCGGAGCCGCGGCCGTGGAGATGTCATCGGTGCCGGCTGCGGGGGCGTCGGCCCCGCCATCCGCGGCGCAAAGCGGTGCGCCGCGTGGTCCCCTCCCGCCGTCGGGCGCCGATCCGGCAGCGCCGGATGCCCGTATCCAGCCGCTGCCCACATCGCGTCCGCCACCGCCCGAACCGGCCGACACGGGTCCCGAACTCAAGCCGGCCTCACGCAGCGCGCGGGGTGACCCGGCGCCACTGCCGGCATCGGCGCCCGCGAAGCCGGCGGCCACGCCACTGCCGTCCACCGTCGCACCCATCGGCACGAAGGGTGGCTGGTCGGTGCAACTGGGAAGTTTCGCCAATCGTCCCAATGCCGAGAAGCTGGCGCAGGCGCTGCGAGGCAAGGGCATCCGGGTCTATGTGACCAGCGTCGGCGGAAAGCACCGTGTCCGTGCCGGGCCGTTCCCGGACAGGACCGCCGCCGAGCATGCCGCGGCACGGCTGCGCACCCAGGGACAGGCCGTGAGCATCGTCGCGCCTTGACGCAGGTCACACACTGGCCTGGCGGCGGCGCCCCAGGCCTCAATCTGCCGCGTCGTCCGTCGAGCTTTGGGTAGAATACGCGCGGGCAAGCCTCACCTACGGCAGGGCCGATGCAGTGACCTTGGCGGACTTCCTCATCATCCTGATCGTGCTGATCTCCACCCTCGTGGGTTTCATGCGCGGTTTCATCCGCGAGGCCGTCTCGCTGGTGTTCTGGGTCGCCGGCTTCTGGATCGCCTGGAAGTTCGGGCCGCTGGTGGAGCCCCACCTGGGAGGCCTGCTGGCCGGGCCGCAGGTGAGGCCATGGGTCGGTCGGGCCGTGGTGTTCGTGCTCGTGGTCCTTGCAGGGACGCTTACCAGCCTCATATTGCAGTTCTTCATGCGCAGCATCGGCCTCGGACTGCTGGATCGCATCATCGGTGTGTTCTTCGGCTTCGTGCGGGGCCTCGTGCTCGTGGGCATCGGCATCATCGGCTGCGAGTTGCTGCACCTGAACCGGGAGGACTGGTGGGACCAGTCGAAGCTGATTCCCTACGGCGAGACCGTCGGGGACTGGCTGAGGGCCATGGTGGGCGAGAAGGGCGAGCCGTGGGCGACGCTCGAACGGCTCACGGGCGTCAAGGTTCGATAGCGGCGCGCGAGCGCCGCGGGAGCGTCAGGCCATGTGCGGAATCGTCGGAATCGTCGGGACCTCTCCGGTCAACCAGCGCATCTACGACGCGCTGACGGTGCTGCAGCATCGGGGCCAGGACGCCGCCGGCATCATGACCAGCGAGGCGGGCGAGCTGTTCATGCGCAAGGATGCCGGCCTGGTCCGGGATGTCTTCCAGCAGCACCACATGCTGCAGCTCCGGGGCAACAGCGGCATCGGTCACGTGCGCTATCCCACCGCCGGCTGCGACAGCGCGCACGAGGCCCAGCCCTTCTACGTCAATTCCCCCTACGGCATCTGCCTCGCCCACAACGGCAACCTCACCAATGCGCGTGATCTCACCGAGGTGCTGATCCGCGAGGACCGCCGTCATTTGAACACCCGCTCGGACTCCGAGGTGCTGCTGAACGTGCTCGCCTCGGAACTGCAGCGCGTGGGCACCCCGCGCATCACCGCGGCCGACGTGTTCGCGGCGGTGAACGCCGTGTATCGCCGCTGCCGTGGCGGCTATGCCGTCGCGGCGCTGGTCATCGGACATGGCCTGCTGGGGTTCCGGGATCCGAACGGCATCCGTCCGCTGGTGCTCGGCAGGCGCGAGACCAAGAAGGGCCCGGAGTGGATGCTGGCCTCGGAGAGCGTGGCGCTGGACATGCTCGGCTTCGAGATGGTGCGCGACGTGGCTCCCGGCGAGGCCGTGTTCATCGACGAGCAGGGCCGCTTCTACGCGCAGCAGTGCGTGGCCGCCACGCACCACACGCCCTGCATCTTCGAATACGTGTACTTCGCGCGGCCGGACTCCATCATCGACCGCATCTCCGTCTACAAGGCGCGCCTGCGCATGGGCGAACGCCTGGCCGACAGGATCCTGCGCGAGCGGCCCGCGCACGACATCGACGTCGTGATCCCCATCCCCGACACGAGCCGGACGAGCGCCGTGCAGGTGGCGCAGATCCTGGGCGTGAAATACCGGGAAGGGTTCATCAAGAACCGCTACATCGGCCGCACCTTCATCATGCCGGGGCAGGAGCAGCGCTCCAAGTCGGTGCGCAGCAAGCTCAACGCCATCGACCTCGAGTTCCGCGGCAAGAACGTGCTGCTGGTGGACGATTCCATCGTGCGCGGCACCACCTCGGCGCAGATCATCGACATGGCGCGCGAGGCGGGCGCCCGCAAGGTGTACTTCGCCTCGGCGGCGCCGCCGGTGCGTTTCCCGAACGTCTATGGCATCGACATGCCGGCGACGTCGGAGTTGGTCGCCGCGGACCGCACGGACGAGGAGGTCACGCGGCTGATCGGCGCGGACTGGCTCATCTACCAGGAACTCGATGACCTCGTGAAGGCCGTCCAGCACGACAATGCCAAGATCCAGGAATTCGACACCTCGTGCTTCTCCGGCGAGTACGTCACCGGCGATGTGACGCCCGACTACCTCGCCCGCCTGCAACGGGAGCGTTCCGACGAGGCGCGTCAGCAGCGTCGTGACGATGCGCCCCGTGGCACCAAGGCCATCCGCGTCCTCTAGGGTGCCGGCGCCCGCGCCGGCCATCGCACGAGGCGCGCGACCGTGAGCCAGCGCTTCCTCGTGATCGCGGTGAGCGAGGAGCACCGCCTGCTGATCCGCAAGCACGTCGAGATCGAGTGGCCGGACGCCGGCGTCGTGGAGTTCCGGCTCGACGAGGACCCTCCATACCCCAAGGGCTTCGCGGCGGCCGGCTACGATGCCGTCGTCGTGGTCGGCGAGCATTCGCGCGCGGAGCGGGTGGAGAGCCTGCTGGCGGATTATGCCCAGCGGGAAGAGTTCGCGCCGATCGTGCACGTGCACCTGGACGAGCCGCCATCGCCCGCCGCGCGCACGCTCCCCGGCGTGCAGCGGCTGTGCGGGCGCAAGATCGACCGCCAGCAGCTCATCGGCGCCCTGCAGCGCGCGGCGCACGAGCACCGGCTGCAGCTCGCCGGCCGGCGCGGCAGGGCCGGGACCGACAAGCGCTATCGCTTCGGGGACCTGACCATCCGCGGTCACCGCTGCCTCAAGAAGCTCGGCGCCGGCGGCATGTGCAGCGTGTACCTCGCCGAGAGCGAGCGGGCCGGGCGGGTGGTGGTGCTCAAGGTATTCAGCCAGGTGCCCGACGTGTCGGAGCGCAGCATCGGCTTCGACCGCTTCCTGCAGGAGTACGAGATCGTGGCGGGCCTGAAGCACGCCAACATCGTTCGCATCTACGACCTCGGCATCGCCGATGACCATGCCTTCATCGCGATGGAGCATTTCGCCTTCGGCGACCTGCGCCAGCGGATGAAGGCGCCGATCTCGCCCAACACGGCGCTGTGGTACGTGCAGAAGATCGCAAGCGCGCTCGAGGCCATCCACTCCGTCGGCGTGCTGCACCGGGACCTGAAGCCGGCCAACATCATGCTGCGCGGGGATGGTTCGCCCTGCCTGATCGACTTCGGACTCGCCAAGGCGGCCGACACCTCCGCCGAGCTGACCGGTGCCCGCGAGATCTTCGGCACGCCCTACTACATGAGCCCGGAGCAGGGCCATGCCGAGGAGGTGGACGAGCGGAGCGATCTGTACGGGCTGGGCGTCATCTTCTACGAGATGCTGGTGGGCAAGAAGCCCTATCTCGGCACCTCCGCCATGGAGGTCATCTACAAGCACAAGAAGGCGGCATTGCCGCCCATCGCGCCCGAGCTGCAGCGCTACGAGCCCATCCTGCAGCGCCTGCTCGCGAAGTCCCCGGCCGAGCGCTTCCAGAGCGCGCGCGAGCTGCTCGAGGCCATCGACCGTCTGAACGCCTCGCCGTGAAGGATGCGCCGCCCCTGCTGCGCGTGGCGACGCCGCGTGCCTGGCTCGACTGGGCGCAACGCGAGACCGCCACGCTGCTCATCGATCACGCCAACTGCGAGAAGAAGGCGGCCTCCACGGCGTTGTCGCTGATGTTCGCCTACGCCGAGGACCTGCACCTGACCCACGCGCTCTCGAAGCTCGCCCGCGAGGAGCTCAGGCACTACGAGCAGGTGATCAGGCTCATGCGGGAACTCGGGGTCGAGCCCCGGCGGCTGGGACCCGGCCGCTACGCCGAACGCCTGCGCAAGCTGGTGGCGCGCGAGGAGCCCCGGCGCGAACTCGACCTGCTGGTGTGCGGGGCATTCATCGAGGCACGCTCCTGCGAGCGCTTCGAGGCGCTGGCGCCGCGCCTGCCGGGACCCGTGGGCGAGCTGTTCGCCTCGCTGTGCGCCTCCGAACGACGGCACCAGGGGCTGTACATCGACCTCGCCGCGCGCACCGCCAGCCGTCACGGACTGGACCTGGCAGCCCGGGTGGAGGCATTCGCCGCACGCGAGGCCGAACTCGTGGAGGGGGTGGACGAGCTGTTCCGTTTCCATTCCGGGCCGCCGGCGCCCGGAGCGGGGGTTCAGGCCGCGAGCCCTCCCAGCTCGTAGCCGCGCGGGCCCCACCGCAGCACGCTTCCCTGCCCGTACCAGTCGCCCAGCACGATGCGGCTGCGCATGCGCCCGTCGAGCTCGAAGCGGTGCACGGCCGGCCGATGCGTATGGCCGTGGAGCAGGATATCCACCCCGCTCGCGCGCAGCGCCGTCTCCACGCTCGACTGGTTGACATCGGCGATCATCTCCGCCAGGCCCGCAAGGTGGGCCTTGCTGCCTTCCCGCGCGGCCTGCGCGAGCGTGCGACGGGCTGGCACCGGCAGGGCGAGGAAGCGGCGCTGCCAATCGGCATCGCGCACCGTTGCGCGCAGCCGCTGGTAGGAGGCATCGTCGGTGCACAGCGCATCGCCGTGCATCACCAGCACGCGTTCACCCTGCAGGCTCATCAGCACCGGGTCGGGCAGGAGACTTGCGCCGCTCGCCGCGCAGAACCGCTCGCCCAGCAGGAAATCGCGGTTGCCGTGCATGACGAAGCAGGGCACACCTCCCGCCGTCAGCGAGCGCAGGGCTTCGATGACGCGAAGCTGGTCCGCATCGGCATCGTCATCGCCGACCCAGGACTCGAACAGGTCGCCCAGGATGTACAGCGCCTCGGCGCTGCGTGCTTCGCCCGCGAGGAAGCCGGTCAGCCGCTGCGTGATCTGCGGGTGCGATGCATCCACGTGCAGGTCCGAAATGAACAGCGTGGTCACGTCGGGAAGGCCTCGGCGGTGCGCGCTTCCGGGGAAGCCGCGGATCATGGGGTGCCGGCGATGCGCTCGATCTTCTGGATGATGATGGGCTTGACGGGAACGTCCTCCTTGAACGGACCGCGTGCGCCGGTCGCGACGTTGCCGATCTGGTCGACGACCTCCATGCCCTCGACCACGCGGCCGAACACGGCATACCCCCAGCGGCTGCTGTTCGGGTCCAGCGCCGCGTTGTCGGCGAGGTTGACGTAGAACTGGCAGTCGCCCCCGTGCGGATCCCCGGTGCGCGCCAGGCCCACGGTGCCCCGCTGGTTCGACAGGCCGTTGCCCGATTCGTTGACGACCTTGCGCGGGGCGGGCTTCAACTGGTAGTTCGCATCGTACCCGCCACCCTGGATGACGAAGCTGGGGATCACGCGGTGGAACAGCGTGCCGCTGTAATGCCCTTCATCGACGTACTTGAGGAAGTCGGTCACGGTGAGCGGTGCGCGCTCACCGTTGAGCTCGATCACGAATGCGCCGGCGGAGGTCTGCACGCGCACGCGAGAATTCGCGACCGTGGTGTCCGGGCGGGCGGGGGCGGCCGGCTCATCCGCCCGGCATGCAGGGCCGAGCAGCAGCGCAAGTGCAAGGCAGGGGAGGAGGTGCTTCATGCTCCGGGATTCTAACCGAATGGGTACAATGGCAGGTCATGTCATTGCATGTCCACACCCGCTTTGCGCCATCACCAACGGGATCGCTCCACCTGGGCAATGCCCGCACGGCCCTGTTCAGCCACCTGTGGGCGCGCAAGTCCGCGGGCCGGTTCGTGCTGCGCATCGAGGACACCGACATCGAGCGCAGCCAGCCTCGATATCGTGAGGAACTGTTCGAGGACCTGCGCTGGCTGGGGATCGACTGGGACGAAGGTCCCGGGGTCGGCGGGCCGGGCGCGCCGTATCTGCAGTCCGAGCGGGGAGGCTTCTACGCGGAGTTGTTCGATCGCCTGGAGTACGAAGGGCACGCCTATCCCTGCTACTGCACACCCGAGGAACTGGAGCTGTCGCGCAAGCTCCAGCGCATGTCGGGACAGCCGCCGCGCTATGCCGGTACCTGCCGCGAGCTCGGCAGCGCGCAGCGCGCGCAAAAGGCAGGGCAGGGCCTGCGCCCCACGCTGCGCTTCCGCGTGCCCCCCGGGGTGACCATCGAGTTCGTCGACCTGGTGCACGGGCCACAGCGATTCGTCGCCGCCGACATCGGCGATTTCATCGTGCGCCGCGAGGATGGCACCGCGGCGTTCTACTTCTGCAACGCCGTCGACGATGCGGCGATGGGCATCACGCACGTCCTGCGTGGCGATGACCACCTGACCAACACGCCGCGCCAGCTCATGTTGCTGGATGCGCTCGGCCTGCGCCGGCCGCTCTACGGCCACGTGGGACTGCTGGTCGGTGCCGACGGGAGTCCCTTGTCCAAGCGCCATGGCAGCACCAGCGTGCGGGAATTCCGCGAGCGCGGCTTCCGGCCCGAGGCCCTGCTCAATCACCTGTTCCACCTGGGCCATGCCTCGGACGTGGAGGACTTTCTTCCGTTGGGGCAGATGCCGGCGCACTTCCGGCCGGATCACCTGGGCCGGGCGCCGGCGCGCTTCGACGAGGCGCAGCTCATCCACTGGCAGAAGGTCAGCATCGCGCGCGCAACCGCCGACTCGCTCACCGGCTGGCTCGCTGCCGCGGTGACCCTTCCCCGCGATGCGGCCGATGCCAGCGCCTTCGCCGAACTGGTCCGCCACAATGTCGTGCTGCCGGCCGATGCCACCGCCTGGGCCGCCGCCGCGTTCGGCGATCTGCCGCCGCTGGACGATGCGGCCCGGCAGGTCGTGCGGGAGGCCGGCCCCGCGTTCTTCTCGGCGGCGCTGCGGGCATATGAGGAGGCCGGCGGTGACTGGAAGGGCATGACGATGGCGGTCCGCAAGGCCACGGGACGGAGCGGCGCCGCGCTGTTCCTGCCGCTGCGGGTCGCGCTCACCGGACAGCAGCACGGCCCGGAGCTGGCGCCCCTCCTGAAGCTCATGTCCCCCTCCCTCGCGCGTTCACGGTTGCAGCTCCATGCTCAGAATCCATAACTCCCTCACCGGCCGCAAGCAGGACTTCGTGCCGATCCGCCCCGGCCAGGTGCGCATGTACGTCTGCGGCATGACCGTGTACGACTACATCCACCTCGGCCATGCGCGCATGCTCACGGTGTTCGACCTGGTGCAGCGGTACCTGCGCTATGCGGGCTTCGCCGTCACCTACGTGCGCAACATCACCGACATCGACGACAAAATCATCGCCAGGGCGGCGCAGAACGGCGAGCGCTGGGATGCGCTCGCGCAACGCTACATCGATGCCATGGACGAGGACTGCGCGCGGCTCGGACTCGCGCGTCCCGACATCGAACCTCGCGCGACGCATTACATCGACGAGATCATCCGGCTGACGCAACTGTTGCTCGCGAAGGGCATGGCCTACGTGGCCCCCGATGGCGAGGTGCTGTACTCGGTGCGGCGGTTCCCGGGGTACGGCACGCTGTCGGGCAAGAACATCGAGGACCTGCGTGCGGGCGCGCGCGTGCAGGTGGACGAGGACAAGCAGGACCCGCTCGATTTCGTGCTGTGGAAACCCTCCAAGCCAGGCGAGCCGTCGTGGCAGTCCCCCTGGGGGGCGGGACGGCCCGGCTGGCACATCGAGTGCTCGGCGATGTCGATGAAGGTCCTGGGCGAGCATTTCGACATCCATGGCGGCGGCATGGACCTGAAGTTCCCGCATCACGAGAACGAGATCGCGCAGTCCTGCGGCGCCTGCGACACGCCCTTCGTCAACCTGTGGATGCACAACGGCTTCGTGCGGGTCAACGACGAGAAGATGTCGAAGTCGCTGCACAACTTCTTCACCGTGCGCGAGGTCCTGCCCACCTTGCGGGATCCCGAGGTGATGCGCCTGTTCCTGTTGAGCAGCCACTATCGCGGCCCGATCAACTACTCGCTGGCCCAGCTTCAGCAGGCTGACGAGACGCTGCTCGGGCTGTATCGCGCGCTGCAGGGCGTGCCGGCGCAAGGCGCGCCCCTGGCCCAGGTCGTGGCAGGCTTCCGCGAGGCGATGGACGATGACTTCAACACCCCGGAGGCACTGGCGGTGCTCCAGGCCGCGGTACGCGAGCTCAACGCGGCCAAGTCAGCCGGGCGCGCCGCCGAGGCCGCGGCCCTGGCCGCTACCTTGCGTTCGCTGGGCGCCGTGCTCGGACTGTTGCAGCAGGACCCCGATGCCTATCTCAAGCGCGGCGCCGAGCCTGCGGGTATGCCGGATGCGCAGATCGAGTCGCTCCTGGAGGAGCGTCGCGCCGCGCGCAAGGCGCGCGACTTCGCCCGGGGCGATGCCATCCGCGATGAACTCAAGTCGGCCGGCATCCTCATCGAGGACAGGCCGGACGGGCAGACGCGGTGGCGGCGCGCCTGAACCGCACCGTTCAGACGTGCATGCGATCGTCGGCCTTGAAGAACTTGCGCGCCAGCGCAAGCAGTGCGCCATCGCTCGGATGATCCAGTGTCTCGACCGCCGAGATCCGGCCCGCGATCGCCGGGTGGTGGGACTTCAGCCAGTTGACGAACTCCGTCTTGGCGCCGCCGGGGCCGGTCACGAGCAGCGCGCCCACGGCCGCCAGGGCCTTGGCCGTGTTCTCGAAGAAGGCCTTGTCGATAGGGGCATGCCCGCCGGCGCGTGAATTCGCCTTGTGATGCAGGTGCTGGTGAGGGTGCGAGCTCTTGATGCGCTCCTGCTCGGACGCATCGGCATTGAAGTGGAAAACCTTGGCCTCGCTGTGGTCGATCCACAGCAGGGCATGGAAATGGGCAGAATTCATTCGGACGACTCTCGTTGAGGGAACCTGCCGTGTTTTTATCGCTCTGCGGCGCTGCGCTCAATCAGTAGAAGTCCCAAGCGGACTGCGGATGGCCGGCGGGGACGAATGCACCGGGGCATCCGCAGAGCCGCGGTGGGTGATCTTCCGGGCCTTGGCGCCGGCCTGCTGCACGGTCTTGCGCGGCCGTGGCAAAAGCCGTCGGTGTTCGACGACGCCCCGCGCAATTCCTTGTCATCGCGATGCACGGGCAACTTGCGCCGTCGTCCTACAGTTCGAGGATCGCCGCTCGACATATCATCTTCCCCATGGCATCGAACCGCATGCTTCGGACCGTCAGGCGCGATCATCGCGATGCCGCGCTACGAGCCAGCGCGACCATGCTGACCGAGATGCTCTACTTCGAGCCCGCGTGCCGCATCTGTGGTGAATGCGAGGCCATCCCGCTGATCCGCGAGCGCGTGGCGGAAGCCTTGCGCCGGCACGCACCCATCGTGCTGTACAGCCCCTGCCACGACTGCGAATGGGAAGCCTCGCCCGCCGAGCGGCGCGCGCTGGCGGAACTCGTGCAGGCTCCGCGGCTGGAGGAGGGCGAGCAGCTCTTTGGCATGCCCTTCCTTCCACTCTCCCCCGCCGACGCCACGGGGCCGGGCAGCGCAACCGGCTGACCGGCCGTCCGCGGCCAGCTTCAGGCGGCCGCGCGTGTCGCCGCTGCGCCCTGGAGGGCGTGCTCGAGCACCTCTTCCACGCGCTCCACCCAGATGAACTGCAGGGTGTTGCGCACGCTTTCCGGAATATCGTCGAAGTCCCGGCGGTTGCGCGCGGGCAGCAGCACGGTGCGGATCCCGGCGCGCGCGGCCGCGATGCATTTCTCCTTGATGCCGCCCACCGGCAGCACCAGCCCGCGCAGGCTGATCTCCCCGGTCATCGCCACGTCCGAGCGAACCGTGCGCTGCGTGAGGAGCGAGGCCAGCGAGGCGACCAGGGCCACGCCCGCGCTGGGGCCATCCTTGGGGGTGGCGCCTGCGGGCAGATGGATGTGCAGGTCGGAGGAGCTCAAGGAAGCGAGGTCGATGTGCAGGCGGTCGGCGAGCGACTTGACCAGCGTCACCGCGGCCTGCGCGCTCTCCTTCATCACATCGCCGAGCTGTCCGGTGAGCATCAGCTTGCCGGTGCCGGCGACGCGGCTGGACTCGATGAACAGGATGTCACCGCCCACCGGCGTCCAGGCGAGCCCCGTGGCCACGCCCGGAACCGAGGTGCGCAGGGCCAGCTCGTTCTCGAATCGCGGCTTGCCGAGGATGCGGATCACGTCGGCCGGATCGACCTGCACCTGCGTGGTGCTGCCGTCGGCGATCCTGACGGCGGCATTGCGCAGCACGGCGCCGATCTGCCGCTCCAGGCTCCGCACCCCGGCCTCGCGCGTGTAATCGCTGATCAGCGAGCGCAGCGCATCGTCGCTGAGGTTCACCTGGCCGTCCTTCAGGCCATTGGCCTCGAGCTGTCGTCGCAGCAGGAAGCGTCGCGCGATCTGCAGCTTCTCCTCCTCGGTGTAGCCGGTCAGCTCGATGATCTCCATGCGATCACGCAGCGGCGGCGGGACGTTCTCCAGCACGTTCGCCGTGGCGATGAACAGCACCTTCGACAGGTCGAAGGGCACGGCGAGGAAGTTGTCCCGGAAGGTGTTGTTCTGCTCCGGGTCGAGCACCTCGAGGAGCGCCGAGGAGGGGTCGCCCTGGTAGCTCGCGGACAGCTTGTCCACCTCGTCCAGCATCAGCACCGGGTTGCGCGTCCCGGCCTTGCGCACCGCCTGCGCGATGTTGCCGGGCAGTGCGCCGATGTAGGTGCGCCGGTGGCCGCGGATCTCCGCCTCGTCGTGCACGCCGCCGAGCGAGACCCGCTGGAACTTCAGGCCCAGCGCCTTGGCGATGCTCTGACCCAGCGAGGTCTTGCCCACGCCCGGCGGACCGACGAAGCACAGGATGGGGCTTCGTCCCTGAGGGTTCAGCTTGCGCACCGCGAGGAATTCGAGGATGCGGCGCTTGATCTTCTCGAGGCCATGGTGGTCATCATCGAGAATGGCCCGGGCCCGCCCGATGTCGTGCTGCTCCGGGTCGAGCTTCGACCAGGGCATCGCGATGAGCCAGTCCAGGTAGTTGCGCACCATGGAATATTCGCCGGAAGCATCCGGGATCCGGTCCAGCCGCGCCAGTTCCTTCAGCGCCTGTTCCTCGACATCGGTGGGCATGCGAGCCTCGATGATCGATTTCTTCAGGTCCGACAACTCCGCGGATGCGCCTTCGCCTTCGCCGAGTTCCTCCTTGATCTGCCGCAGGCGCTCGCGAAGGATGATCTCCTTCTGGCGCTCGTCGAGGGCCTCCTTGGTCCGCTCGTCGATCTGGCGCGATACCTTCAACGCCTCGATGCGCCGGGAAACCAGCGACAGCACGCGGTCCAGCCGAGTCTTCAGGTCGAAGGTGGCGAGCAGCTCCTGCTTCTCCGAGCTCTTGATGTCCATGAAGCTCGAGACGACGTCAGCGAGCGCCGAGACGGACTCGATGCCCTGCAGCGCATTGGCGAGTTCGGCCGGGGCCTGCGGCAGGAGGGAGAGCGCCTCGAGCGACTTCTCCTTCAGGCTGATGCCGCGTCCCTCGGTCTCGCGGTCGAGCGCGACGGGATCGGAGTGGAATTCCACGCGGGCCACGAGGAAGGGCTCCTGGCTGACGTAGTCGAGCACGCGGAAACGCCGTTCCCCCTGGCAGATGAGGTGGTGGGTGCCATCGGGCGCGGTGATGAAGCGGACGATGGCCGCCACCGTGCCGACCCGATGCAGCTGGTCCGGGGCCGGATCGTCGATGGCCGGGTCGGTCTGCAGCAGCAGGCCGATCTTGCGCTGGGTGCGAACGGCCTCCTGGGCCGCGGCCAGTGACTTGTCGCGGCCGATGCTGATCGGCAGCACCACGCCGGGGAACAGCACCACGTTTCGCACGGGCACGATCAGCAGCACATCCTCCGGCGGGGTGGTCGGGGGCGCGGCCTGGACTTCCGTGGATCGTTCATCAGCGGACCTCCGTCAAGCGCAGATACAGGCAGCCATTGCTCAGGCGACGCTCGCTGAGCGCGTAATGACCGGGCGGCAGGTTGATGCGACGCCGCATCGTGCCGTAGGGGACCTCCAGCCGCTCGATCGCCATGGGGCGGGGCAGGGCCGGGGGCGCCGCGAAGGCGGTGATCTCGATGCCCGTGGGCGTGATCTCGATGCTCACATTGTCGGCATCGGCGCCGGGCAGGGCGGCCACGAGGTTCCATTCTCCGTTCGAGTGGAACACGTTGACCGGCGGCTCCCAGGCCGGCTGCGCGGCGGGCGTGGCAAGCAGCCGGAAGAAGCGCCGATGCAGGCTCTCGGCCTGCTCGACCAGCGCGCAGGCATCCGCCCACATCCAGCCTTGATCGACCCGTTGTCTCATGGAATCCACCTGTCCCGTTGTGCCCGAACTGGAAGATGGGGGTGGTTGCGAAAAACTAAAGCTCACCCCCTTGGCTCGTTAGTGGCCTCGTGGCGACAGGGGTTCCCGCCCTCGGGCATTGTGATATACGTGCCAGTCCGGATGCTGGACGAGCCACTGCTGCAGGACGTATTCGATCTCGCGCCGATCGGCATGTACGTCGTCGACGCGGGATTTCGCCTGGTGGCGGCGAATCCGCTCGCGTGCGCGGTGTTCGGGGACACGGGCTGGATCGGGCGGGATTTCTCCGAGCTCATCCGCACGCTCTGGCCCGAACCCTACGCGTCCTACCTGCTGCAGCGGTTCCGCCACACGCTCGAGACCGAGGCCTTCGAGCACGGCGAGCACAGCGAGGAGCGGCGCGACCGGCACCGCGTCGAGCACTACAAGTGGCGCATCCATCGCACGCTGCACCACGGCCAGCCCGTGGTCATCTGCTATTTCCGCGACATCACCGAGCGCGTGCTGGCCTTCCGGGAAGTCCGCCGGCAGCAGGAGGAACTGCAGACCACGCTGGATCTCATTCCCATCGGCGTCGGCACGGCATCGCGCGCGACCCGCTCGCCAACGAGATCACGCCCTCGCCACGGCTGGCGCAGATGCTGGGCCTCGGCGTCCACCAGAATGCCTCGCTGAGCGGCGCCGACGGGCCGGTCGGCAGGTTCCACGCGGTGCGCGATGGGCAGGTGGTGCCGCCGGAGGAACTGCCGCTGCAACGGGCCGCCCGCACGGGCACCGAGCAGCGCGATGTGGAGCTGGACCTGCATTTTCCCGACGGACGCGTGCTCAACCTGCTGGTGAGCGCAGCACCGCTGTTCCATCCCGACGGACGGGTGCGCGGTGCGATCGCATCGCACGTCGATGTGTCGGCGTTGAAGAGCATCCAGCGCGCGCTGGAGGCGGCGGATCGCCAGAAGGACGAGTTCCTCGCGATGCTCGCGCACGAGCTGCGCAACCCGCTGGCGCCGCTGCGCAGCGCAGCCGAGCTGCTGCGGCGTGTCGCGCCCGCGGACGGGCGCCAGCAGAGCGCGGCGGAGGTGATCACCCGGCAGGTCGGCGTGCTCTCCCGGCTGGTGGAGGACCTGCTCGACATCTCGCGCATCACCCAAGGGCAGATCGAGCTGCGGATCGAGCGCGTCGCCCTCGGCCCGCTCATCGACATGGCCATCGAGTCCGTGACGCCGCTGATGCGCGAGCGGCGCCACGAACTCGTCAGTTCGGTGCCCACCGGGGAGATCCTGGTCGACGGGGATGCGACGCGGCTGGTGCAATGCCTGGTCAACCTGTTGACCAACGCCGCCAAGTACACCGACAGTGGCGGGCACATCGCACTGTCCCTGGGCACCGATGCAGGGAAGGCCTGCGTCGCGGTCTCTGACGATGGCGCTGGCATCGCGCCGGAGTTCCTGCCGCGCATCTTCGAGCTGTTCTCGCAGAGCGCGAGCACCCTGCATCGGGCCGAAGGTGGCTTAGGGATCGGCCTTGCGCTGGTGCGGCGGCTCATCGAACTGCACGGCGGCAGCGTGAGCTGCCAGAGCGAGGGAACCGGCAAGGGTTCGCGCTTCGAGATCCGGCTGCCGATCGCCTGACCCGGCGAGGCGATCCGATGCGGATGGCCGCGTCCATCGCCGGATTCGATGCAGAGGAGGCGGACCGTGAACCAATGGATTGCCTCGAGACTGATCGTGTTTCTCATCGCGTCGATCGCGCTCGGTACGGCATCGGCACGCGAGACGCGCGAGGCGGCCGATCCACGTTCCCCGGCACAGATCTTCGACCGCTGTATGCGCAGGTGGAGCTGGCGCACCCGTTCCCGGACAGCAAGAGCTTCGCCGACGCCGTACCGCTGCGCCCCGCCGCGCAGATCATGGCGGAGTACCACCCGCTGCGGCCGGCGACGGGTCCGGCACTGAAGCGGTTCGTGGCCAGCCGGTCTTCGGCTGCCGGCATCACCCGGGGTGGGCGAACCTGAGCTGGTTTCGCCGCCGCGTCACTGCTCGAGCACATCCGGGGCAGCCTGGCCGCGGCTGGCGCGGCCGCCGCTCCAGGTGTCGGATCATTCCTCGCAACTGCCGCTGCCGTACCCTTCGTGGTGCCGGGTGAAGCCGCTTCCGCGAGATCTACTACTTGGACTCGTATTCTCACTCATGCTCGCTGATGCAGGATGGCGAGAGCGCCCTTGCGAGGGTTGGTGGCGAACTTCGCCGATCTGATCCAGCGCTACGGTCACATCCCCAACGGATCGCGGACCTACTATCTCTCGCGCTCGCAACCCCCGGTGTTCTACCTGATGGCGGGCTCGGCGCAGCCGATCCTTCGGAAGGATATGCCGCGCAGCTCGCGGCATTGCGCGCCGAATACGCATTCTGGATGCGGGGCGCGCAGGGGCTTGGTCTGGGTGCTGCGCGCGAGCACGTGTGCGTATGCCCGACGGCGAGCTGCTCAACCGCTACCGACGCACTCGATACGCCGCGTGATGAATCCTATGCCGAGGACGCCGCACCGGCAGCGGCGCGGCGGCCCAAGGCCGAACTGTACCGCGAGCTACGCTCGGCCGCCGAGAGCGGCTGGGATTTCAGCTCCTGCTGGCAGCGCGACCCGAAGGACTTGGCCAGCATCGAGATCACGGCGATCATCCCCGTGGACCTGAACTCTCTGCTGTATGGCCTGGAGCGCGCCATCAGTGACGGCTGTGCGCGGCAATGGGATGCTCCTTGCGCGCGTGAGTTCCATGAACGCGCGGAACACCGTCATCGTGCCATCGACCGCTATCTGTGGGACCCGGCGCGGCATCGATACAGCGATTATCAGTGGCGGCGGCGGCTGCGCCTGGACCGGCCGAGCGCTGCCATGCTCTACCCGCTGTTCGTCGGCATCGCCGACGACAGCCAGGCGCGGGAGGTTGCGGCCACGGTCAAGGCGCTGCTGCTCGCGCGCGGCGGGCTGCTTGCGACGCCAGTGCGCACCGGCCAGCAGTGGGATTCCCCCAACGGCTGGGCGCC
This sequence comes from Steroidobacteraceae bacterium, assembly GCA_046347195.1. Lineage (GTDB taxonomy): Bacteria > Pseudomonadota > Gammaproteobacteria > Steroidobacterales > Steroidobacteraceae > TMP-86. The sequence continues at coordinate 35,035 of JAXMGQ010000037.1, read as the reverse complement.
GCTGCAGTGGATCGCCGTACGAGGGCTGAGCGAGGCGCACGAAGACGAGCTGGCCAAGGACATCGCGCAGCGCTGGCTGGCGACGGTGTCACGGGTGTACCACGCCACGGGAAAGCTGCTGGAGAAATACGACGTCGTCGAGTCGCTGCCCGGCGGCGGGGGTGAATACCCCACGCAGGACGGCTTCGGCTGGACCAATGGCGTGACGCGTGCGCTGATGGCGCGGTATCCGGATGTCGGCCAGCCAATGCAGGTCTCGGAGTAGCTCGGCGCACATGAGCATATTCAATAAGTTGAATGCAAGCACCTCTCTTCCGCGGAGTTGACTACGTGAGTTCGCATGCAGTGGTTCAGTGTGGTCTATTCATGGTCATTTCTTGACGAAAACGTGTAATAATTGCGGCTATGAACGGATCCGCTACCGCAGCTCGCTCGGCTGCTTCCTTGATTGACCACGTTGCGCAACAGGATCTGCTGCATTTTTATCGCGGAGGGCGCCCCGACTACAGGCGAATTGCGGGCTTTGCCAAACTGAGCAAGGCTGAACTTGGCAAGCTCGCTGGCGTCGCGAAAGCTTCGGTGCGCTATGACTCCAATATCCCTGAGCCGTTGGCGGAGCGATTGCGCGAGATCGCCAATATCGCGAATCTCATCGCCGAATTCTTCGGGGGCGATGAGCAGAAGGTGGGGCTTTGGTTCGAACTTCCAAATCCCGTACTCGGGAACGTCTCGCCTCGACAAATGATACGTATTGGCCGATACAAACGACTCCTGAATTTTGTAGTGGATGCTCGTCAAGCGGAGTCCGTTACATCCGCGCGTTGATGGTCGTGCGTTTTCTTCCGGCCAGTTTTCGATGAAAAAGAGTCGACGTACGTCGAAACACGCGCGACGCGCCGTTCTTCTGGACTCGTTTACGCAAGGCGATCTCCATGAGTGGGCGGCTCGCGGAGATGAAGTTCAGGCTCTCTGTGACCGCGTTTACTTTGATCTCGAACGGCAACGCGTAAGTCGCCATGAAGATCTTTGTGCCGCACTACGATCGCATCCTGGCATTGCGCTCGAGCTTCGAGGATGGACCCGTGTCGTCGATTGGCGTTGGAGCCAGACGCCGCTATCTGGTGTCGGCAGCTTGAATGGCATCGGCGGCCGATTCAACATCGGCATGGATCTCGATCGAGCGCGAGGCCAATCCTTTCGCGCGCTGTACGTCGCAGAGAACGTAGAAACGGCCTATTCCGAGTACTTCGGAGGTCGTTTGTCCTCAAAGACGAACCGCCTTTCCTTAGGCGAGTTTGCATTGCGGCGCGAATCCTCCTTCACGACGTTTCTCTTGTCCGGGCAATTGGAGCAGATATTGGATTTGAGCACGGCCGAGTCGATTCAGGCATTTGTTGCAATCATCAAGGACTTTGATATCTCGCGCGCGACGAAGGAGGCTATTCGAAGAGCACGACTACCACCGAGGCGGATGTTGCGGAGTGCCATGGAGTTGCGGAATTGGCTGTTGGCACCACCTTCAGAATGGCGTCTCGAGCCTCAAGCCTTCGGCATACCGTCGACGTGCCAGATTTTCGGCCGCTTCGTCAAAGATGCCGGATTCGATGGCATTCGTTTTCCGTCGCAGCACGGACATGGGTTGAATCTGGCCTTGTATCCTGAAAACTTTCGTGCCAGTTCATCTCGTGTCGAGGTGCTTGGACCCGCGCCAGAGGGCGCGACTCATACAACATTGGATAAGGACCACCTCTGACTGGAATGCTGGTGCATTCCGATCCTGATCCGGAAGTTCCAGGCTTCCATTCGCAATCCGGCCGCAGCAGATTCAAAGAACCTGCAATAGGCGAGCCTCCTCCCCGGTCTATGGCGGAAGATGGGGCTTTGCGTATCGCAGATGCCCCCTCCTGTCAGCAATCCATCACGGGAGATCAAAATGGGTCGGCGCCCCGATGCCGTCCAGACCGAGCACGTCCAGCGCGTAGGCCGTCTCGGCGAGCGCTGCATCCATGTCGTCCAACGGCACGACCGCGGAGGCGCCGATGCGCTTCGGCGCGCGGGCGACGATCTCGGCGAGTTCCTTGTTCATCGCGCGAGCCGATTGGCGACATTCCTTGCCAAGGATCAGGTCGGTGGGTCCGCCGAACTGATCGCTGTCCAGCCGCCGCCGCCGGTAGGTCGGCAGCAACGGATGGGTGTGAACGTCGATGATGGGATGTGGCATGTATCCGTACGCGAATCTCATGCCGCCCGTGTAACCGACCCGCGTCCGAACTCCACCTTCTTGTTGAGGGTGATCGTTCGCCAGTTCGTGTATTCCATCAGTCCGTGCAGGGAATTCTCGCAACCGATACCGGATTGCTTATGTCCTCCAAACGCTTGTCCGGCGCGTACTGGTGGATCTCGTTGAGCCAGACCGTGCCCGCGTCGAGTCGTTCACCAATACGCTGAACTGCAGCGAGATCCTGCTCCATACTGAAGCGCCGAGCCCATAGATGGTGTCGTTTGCACGTCGAATGACATCCGCCTCGTCTTTCCACTTCAGAATGGGCAGAATCGGACCGAACGGTTCCTCGGCGACGATTCGAGAGTTCTCCGGAGGGTTGTCGACGAGGTTACCGGGACGAACCAGCCCTTCGCGTTTCTGTCGATCTTGCCGCCAAGGGCGAATCGATAGCCATTCTTCTCGCAGTCGTCGAAGTACTCCGCCACCTTCTCGTATTGAGGGAGGTTCTGGATGGGACCCAGCGCGGTGCCTGCTTCGGCACCGTCCCCGACTTTCTGGGTCTTCGAAAATGCAACGAGCTCACGCAGCACTTCATCGTATACGTTCTCGTGCACATACAGCCGCTTGGTGGCGTTGCAGAACTGGGCATTGTTCTGGAATGCCGCCCAGAACAGCATTGGGGCGATCGCCTTGGCGTCGACATCCGCCAGCACGATCGCCGGGTCATTGCCTCCCAGCTCCAGGGTGATGCGCTTGAGCGTTCCGGCGGCAGAGCGCATGACCGCCTTGCCGGTTTCCGTGTGGCCGGTGAACGCGATCTTGTCGATGCCTTCGTGCGTGGTCATCCACTTGCCGAGTTCATCCCCACCGGAAACCACGTTGAAAACACCGGCAGGCAGCACCTCCTTGCATGCCTCGCCAAGCTTCAAGGTGCACAAAGGTGTGAAGGGCGAGGGCTTGACGATAATCGTGTTGCCGGCCATCAGCGCCGGGGCAATTTTCCATACCGCCAGCAGGATCGGGAAGTTCCACGGGACGATCGCACCGACCACTCCGAGCGGCGTAAACTGAGTGATCACGCGGCGATCGTCGCTATCCTGGATCACCTCGGCCGGCAGCGACTGCTTGGCGATTTCCCGCAGCCAGTATACGGAGCCGAGGACCTCCCATTCGGCGCCGGCGTGCGGTTTGCCCTGCTCCCTGGTCAGCAGTGCCATGAACGCATCAGCATTTTTCTCGATCACGTCGGCGATGGCATTTACCGCCCGGGCGCGCTCGGCAGGCGTGGTGCCGCTCCACGCCCTGAAGGCCTTGCGAGCGGCATCAACCGCCTGATTCAGATTCTCTTGCGTCGCGTCGGGAACCTGTGCGATGACCGAGCGCGTCGCCGGGTTGTACGCTGGCAGTGTGCCCTGGGAGGACATGGATTTTCCGTCAATCGTCATCGAGTAGCGGTCATTGAAGTCCATCACGTTGGCATCCTCTTCGAGTTGGGGTCAATTGCTTGGGCTTTTCGGCGCCGTATCCAGCAGATGCAGTTGTCGCCGAAGGATCTTCCCGGTGCTGGTTTTCGGCAAATCATCCACGAAGGCCACGTGGCGAGGTACCTTGTACGCGGCCAGTTGGCCGTGGCAGTGCTGAATGATCGAATCGGCGGTCGCCGTCATGCCTGCGCGCAGGACGACGTAAGCCTTGGCGCGCTCGCCCTTGATTTCATCCGGAATCTTTCCGACGGCCACCATGGCGACGGCCGGATGCAAGGCAATCACGCGCTCGAGTTCCGCCGGGTAAACGTTGTATCCCGCGGTAAGGATCATTTCCTTCATTCGGTCGACGATGAAGTAATAGCCGTCGCGATCCTGGTGGGCAAGATCGCCCGTCCGCAGGTAGCCGTCCGACGTGAAGGCCTGCTTCGTTGCCTCGGCATTTCCAAGGTAACCGTCCATGAGAGACGGTCCTCGAATCAGGAACTCTCCGACCTCGCCTGGCGGCAGACGGCGTGTTGGATCCTCGATGGACGCGATTGCCGCCTCATACATCGGCAACGGCACCCCTATCGACCCAAGTCGTCTCGGAGCATTGAACGGGTGCGTCGTGCCCAGGCCGGCAATCTCGGTCATGCCCCACAGTTCGAGCAAGGGGACGCCGAAGCGAGCTTCGACTTCCTGCATCGTCGAGACCGGCATCGTCTGACCGCCGACCGTGCAACGCTGCAAAGTGCGAAGGTTGGCGCGCCCAAGGGCCGTGTGATTGAGCAATCGCATATACATGGTAGGCACGCCCTCGAATAACGTCGCCCCGTACCGGGCGATGGCGTCAACGACAGCGTCCTCATCGAAACGCGGGAACAGCACCAGCGTCATCCCACAGGCAACTGCCGCGTTCAGCACGATGTTGCCGTACACGTGGGTACACGGCAGCGCGGAGACCACGATATCCGCGCTCGTGCGGCCGTGCATGAGCGAGGTCATCAAGGCGTCCAGGATTATCGCCCGATGGCTGAGCACGGCGCCCTTCGGGTGCCCCGTCGTACCGGATGTGTAGGCGATGGTCGCGGGAGAGTGCGGCGCCGGCTGGGCGCTCGGAACGGACGCAGAATCTCCAGGTGGCAGGAAGAGTGCGTCGAGCCCTTGTTCGGAATCGATCAGCGTGACGCCGGGTTTCGGCGCGAGTGCGCGCAGGCCGACTGGCGTTCCGATGATCGCCTTGGCATGGCAATCATCTGCGATGTAGTCCACCTCGCTCGGGGACATCAGGACATTGATCGGATTGACGATCGCACCCAGTTTGAGCGTGCCGTAATACGCTGCTATCCAGCGCCAGCCGTTTTCGATCCATATCGTGACCACATCACCCGGAGCAATGCCCCGTGAGCGAATGTTGGCTGCGAAGTTCGCAGCGAGCGCCCCGAGTTCCCTGAACGTCAAGGTCCGGTCGACACAGATCACCGCGTTCTTGTCGGCGAAACAAACGGCGCTGAAATCGAGCATTTCGCTGAGGTGAGAATACATATCCCGTGTTCGGACCTTTGCTGAGCCTGGGCGGGGAGGTGGCGCTGGTGCATGAATCGAATGCGGTGATTGTCAGCTCATCGCAGATGGCGTAATGTTACGCCCGATTGACAAAGTGACACAAGTGGTCAACATGACAATCAAGTTCGGAACGTGAAGAGGTGCGCATGAAACGAGTCATGTTGCGAATTACGCTGGCGGCCATCCCGGTGATGCTGCGGGCCTCGGCCAGGAAGAGTCCGTTGCTGCGGCAGTTCATGTCGCGACACGACGCCGTTGCGCAGATGCAACTCAAGGACGGCAGCCTCGGCCGCTATTTCATCTTCAAGAACGGGACTGTTCGCTCCGCCGCGGGAGTCCATCCGAAACCTGACGTTGCCATGGTGTTCAAGGACTTGGCCACGGCAGGGGAGTTTCTCAAGCCGCCGGGCAAGCAGGATATGGCCCAGATCGTTCATGCGGTGAAGAACTTCAAGGCGGTCGTCAACGGGCGTGATGAGCTGGCCGTGTGGTTCATGCAACTACTGAACATGATCGGCACGGCCAAGAGCGAGTTCGGCACGCGAATGCCCGACGGCACGCGCCGTTACACCAGTACCACGAACGGCGGCCCGATATTCGTATATGTCAAGGACGGCAAGATCCTGCGCACGACGCCGATCGACCTGGATTCCGAGGATGCAGCTGGTTGGACCATCAGGGCGCGCGGGCAGTCCTTCACGCCGCGCCGGCAGGCGACGGTGAGTCCGTTTGCCTTGTCGATGAAGTCGCTGGTGTATTCGGAAAAGCGGTTGCTTCGCCCCATGAAGCGTGTGGACTTCGATCCCAAGGGGGAACGGAACCCGCAGAATCGAGGCAAGTCCGGCTATGTGCCGATCAGCTGGGACGAAGCGCTCGAGATCGTGTGCGGTGAGATCAAGCGCATGAAGCGCGAGCACGGACCGGGGGCGATCGCGCTCTATCACAGCTCGCATCATCAATGGGGAAACGTCGGGTATTACCTGAGCGCGCTTGCGCGCTTCGGAAACTCGATAGGTTTTACCCGCGTACACCTGAATCCCGATAGCTGGGAAGGCTGGTATTGGGGCGCCGTGCATCACTTCGGCAACAGCATGCGCATCGGTGCGGTGGGTGCCTACGGTACGGTGGAGGATTGCCTGAAAGAATGCGAGATGATCGTGTTCTGGTCCGGCGATCCTGATGCGGTGCCGGGCGCCTACGGTGGCTCAGAGGGCACACAGCGCCGCTCCTGGGCCCGGGATCTCGGGATCAAGTTCGTGCACATCACGCCCAATCTCACCACGACTGCGCAGCTGTTTGGCGGCAAGTGGCTCCCGATTCGCCCGGGCACGGACTCAGCACTCGCCCAGGCCGTCATGTACGTGTGGGTGACCGAGAACCTTTACGACCAGGAGTATGTCGAGACGCGCACCACGGGCTTTGCACAGTGGCGTGACTACCTGATCGGTGCGACCGATGGGGTCGCCAAGACACCCGAGTGGCAGGAAACCGAGACGGGGGTACCGGCTTACGAGGTGCGTGCGCTGGCGCGCGCGTGGGGGAAGAAGAAGGTATACCTGGCGCCGGGCAGCGGGGGGACCGGCTTCGGCGGCGCTTGTCGGGGAGCGGGCGGCGCGCAGTGGTCGCGCAATCTGATCATGATGATGGCCATGCAGGGTTGGGGAAAGCCGGGCATCAATTTCGGCAATCTGCAGCAAGGCACGCCGGTTGACCTCGGTTTCTATTTTCCCGGTTACGCCGAGGGTGGGATCTCCGGTGAGCTGCAGTGGTCGGCTGCGGCCGTCAACAACTACCTGCGCATGCCCCACGTACTGTCGATGAATCCCGTCAAGCAACTCGTACCCCGGCAGCGCCTGCCGGAGGCCATCATCGAGGGGAAGGCGACCGGATATCTCTGGGACGGCTCCTCGATGGAGGCCCAGTTCGCGCCGTTCGAGTATCCGATGCCAGGGTTCTCGAAGATTCATATGCTCTATCGCTACGGAGGGTCCTCCTTCGGGACGATCGTGGATTCCTCGCGATTTGCGCAAATGTATCGCCATCCGTCCCTGGAATTCGTCGTCAACCAATCGATCTGGAATGAAGGCGAGGCGCAGTTCGCCGACATCATACTGCCGGCGTGTACGTCCCTCGAGCGCTGGGATATCGGCGAGTGGTCCAACTGCGCCGGATACGTGCATCACCTGCAGTGGCAGCTCAACCACCGTGTGATCCTCATGCAGCACAAGTGCATCGAGCCACTGGGCGAGTCGAAGTCCGACTACCAGATCTTTCTCGACATTCTGACCCGCCTGGGACTTGGTGCCGTGTTCTCGGAGGGCTGCAGCGAGCTCGACTGGTGCAAGCGGGTGTTCGATTCCACCGATCTACCCGCGCATATCAGCTGGGATGAATTCCTCAAGCGCGGCTATTACGTCGTTGCACCGGATTCGGAAGTCACGCGCGACGCGACCAACTTTCGTTGGTACGCAGAAGGCCGGCGCAAGGATGCCCCTGAAGCGCTGCCTCTGCCCTCACAGTATGCGGAGGAGTTCGGCAAGGGCGTGGAGACCGCAAGCGGCAAAATCGAGTTCATACCTGAAAGCCTGAAGCGAAACGATGCGGACAATCCGGAACGTGGACCGCTCAATCGCTATATTCCTTCGTGGGAAGGGCTCGGAACGCTCGACAAGGTGAAAGACTATCCCTTGCAGTTGATCTCGCCACACTCGCGCTACAGTTTCCACACTTATAACGATGGCAAGGGCGCGACCTGCGATATCGAGGAGCACCGGATGCGCATCGGCGGGCGGTACTACCTGCTGGCAAGAATCCACCCGGATGATGCCGCGGCGCGCGGCATCAAGCAGTCGGACCTCGTGCGCTTGTTCAATCAGCGCGGTTCGGTGATCTGTGCCGCCGACGTATCAGCCCTGGTGCTTCCCGGGGTCGTGATGGCGTACCAGGCCAGCGGGATGTTCGAGCCGCAGCAGGACGGCGACCGGGTCGTCGATCTTGGCGGCTGCGTCAACGTGCTCACGCCAAAGCGTCCTCTCGCGCGCAACACCGAGGGCATGGGTGCCAATTCCTGCCTGATCAACATCGAGTCCTGGAAACCCAGCGAGCTGGCGGCTTAGCGGATCGCGCCATGCGTGCCGTTCAGCTCAAGGCCTATGGATCAGCTGAGAACCTGGTGATGGCCGATTTGCCGTGTCCGCGCCCGGATGACGGTGAGGTCCTGATTCGGGTTGGCGCGGCGGGCGTGGTGTATGCGGATACTCAAATGCGGCGCGGCGACTATGTAAACCTGCCGCCCAGCCTGCCGTTCACTCCGGGACGCGAGGTGGCCGGGGTCATCGAGGAAGTCGGCCCACGGGTCGGCGGCTGGAAGGCCGGTGATCGGGTCATGGCCAACATGCACACCGCGGCTACGCGGAGTATGCGCTCGCGAAAGCGGCCGATCTGGTGGCCTTGCCGGATCGGGCGGACTTCCTGCAGGGCATCGCCTGCAACACCAATCTTCGAGTGGCCTATCTGTGCTACTACTTCTTCGCGCAAGTCCAACCCGGTGAGACCCTTCTCGTACATGCCGCCGCCGGTGGCATCGGTAGTCTGATCCTGCAGATCGCCAAGCGTCGTGGGCGCAACAAGGTGATCGCGCTCGTGAGTGCGCAGGAGAAGGCCGACTACTGTCTTGGCCTGGGCGCCGATCACTGCATCAGTACGCGCGAGGCGGACTATGTAGAGGAAGTCCTGCGCATCACCTCAGGAGCCGGCGTGGACGTCTGCTTCAACAGCGTCGCCGGACCCACACTGCTGACGGACCCGGCCGCGATTCGCATCTTCGGGCGCTGGATGATCAATGGCTACGCCGGTGGACGGGAATCGATCGATCCGGCCCGCGTCATGCATCGCTCACTGACGATCAAGGTCTTCTCCATCTACAACGTGTTCGGTACGCCGGCCTTTGCTGCCGCGACGGAATTTCTGCACGAATGGCTCGCAACCGAGCCGCTGACGGGCTGCACCCGAGTCTTTGCGCTGGAAGCGGCGGGCGATGCGCATCGCTGGATCGAGGGACGGCATTCGAGCGGCAAGATCGCGTTACTTCCCTGAAGACTCATGAGTGCATATAACGCCCCGCTCACGGATATGTGGTTCGTTCTGCGCGAGATCGTCGGTATCGAGCAGGTCGTGGAGCTTCCAGGGTTTGAAGATCTTGGGCTCGAGACCATCGAATCGATGCTCGAGGAGGCGGGAAAGTTTGCCGGCGACGTGCTTGCGCCGCTCAATCAGAGCGGTGACGTGCAAGGTGCGACGTGGATGGATGGGCAGGTACGCATGCCCGAAGGATTTCGAGCGGCCTACGAGGCGTTCGCGGCCAACGGCTGGGCGAGTCTGGGGAGTGCCGCGGAATTCGGGGGCCTGAGCGTGCCGCGGGTCGTGACCGCGGCAGTGCGCGAGATGTGGAGCGGTGCGAACATGGCATTTGGCCTCAGCCCAGCGCTCGGCGCCGGGGCGATCGAGGCGTTGACCCTATGTGCCTCGACGCAGCTCAAGCAGCTCTTCCTGCCGCGCATGGTCAGCGGCGAGTGGACGGGATCCATGAACCTGACCGAGCCGCAGGCGGGCTCGGATCTGGCGGCCATTCAAACTCGTGCCGAGCCGCAGCCCGATGGCACTTACCTCATCAAAGGACAGAAGATCTTCATCACGTACGGAGAGCACGACCTCACGGAAAACATCGTGCACCTCGTGCTCGCGCGGGTGCCCGGCGCGCCGGAGGGGACGAAGGGCATCTCGATGTTCGTGGTGCCCAAGTTCCTGGTCAACGCCGATGGCTCCCTCGGGGAGCGCAACGATCTGGTATGCACCTCGATCGAGCACAAGTTGGGCATTCATGCATGCCCGACCTGCGTCATGGCGTTCGGCGAGAGGGGCCGTGCGGTTGGCTACCGTGTCGGCGAGCTCAACCGGGGCTCGAGTGCATGTTCATCATGATGAATGACGCCCGGCTCGTCAGCGCCATTCAAGGGAATCCCCCCCCCCCCCCCCCCCCCTCGCGGTCGCCGAGCGCGCCTACCAGCAAGCCAGCGCATATGCTCTCGAGCGGTGCAGGGCCGCGACATCGCCGGCGGCAAGAACTCGGTACGCATCATCGAACATCCGGACGTTCGACGCATGCTCATGCTGATGAGGTGCCAGATCGAGGCGATGCGGGCGCTCGCCTACTTCGTCGCGGGGGCCCATGACCAGGCGGATCAGCATCCGGACCCTGAGGAGCGTGCCCGAAATGCCGCACTCGTGGGCCTGCTCACGCCGGTGATCAAGGGCTGGTGCACCGAAACGGCGATCGAGATCGCCTCGATCGGCATCCAGATACATGGCGGCGTCGGCTACGTCGAGGGAACCGGCGCCGCACAGTACCTGCGAGACGTGCGAATCACCGCCATCTACGAGGGTACGACTGGTATTCAGGCCAACGACCTCATGGGCCGAAAGATTGCCCATGACCAGGGAGCAGCGGTCGGGAAGCTCATGCAGGAGATGCAGGCGCTGGCCTGCCGGCTCGTTGAAACAGCTCATGAGGACCTCCCCGTGATCGGTGGCGCGTTGCAAGCGGGTATCGCGGCACTCGGGCGCGCCGTCGATCACGTGCTCGCCAACTTCTCGAATCAGCCACGCTGCACCGCAGTGGGGGCGGTACCCCTGCTCAAGCTCTTCGGCGTGGTGGCGGGTGGGTGGCTGATGGGAAGGGCGGCCGAGGCGGCAGCTCAGCAACTGGCGACAGGTTCCACGGGGCGTTCGAGGCTCGAGATGAAGCTCAACACGGCGCGCTTCTTCGCCGACCACGTCCTGGTCCTGGCCCCCGGCATGGCCCATTCGGTGTGCGACGGGGCGGGGCGAATCATGGAGATTGATGCATCCCAATGGTAATCACCCGCAACCGAGGTGCCGAAAAATGCGCTGCAAACCCGCGAGCGCAGCCTTGTGGCGGTGCTTCGTCGGTAGTATTCTCATATAAGACATGACTGTCATTATGAATAGTTCGTTCGTCAAGCGAGGTGTGGCGCGCCATGGCTAAAGGCTGGAATCTGATCATCGATGTCGCCAAGTGCCAGGGTTGCTACAACTGCGTGTTGGCCACCAAGGACGAGCACATCGGCAACGAGTTTCCCGGATATGCGGCGCCGGAACCTGCGCAGGGGCATCACTGGATCCGCATCGAGCGAAAAGTTCGCGGCCGCGCACCGATGGTGGACGCGGCATTCCTGCCGACCATGTGCAATCACTGTGATGCCGCCCCTTGCGTCAAGGCGGCCAATGGTCCGGCCATCACCAAGCGGGATGATGGCATCGTGCTGATATCACCCACGCATGCGAAAGGACGCCGCGATCTCGTCTCCTCCTGTCCTTACGGGGCCATTTGGTGGAACGAGGAGCTGCAACTGCCACAAAAGTGGACCTTCGACGCTCATCTGCTCGACAGCGGCTGGAAGACGACTCGGGGCGCGCAGGCCTGCCCCACTCAGGCCATGAGCGTCGTCGCAAACGAGCCGGCGGAAATGCAGGCTCTGGTGAGAAACGAGCAACTCGAGGTTCTGAAGCCTGAGGAACGCACGCTTCCGCGCGTCTTCTACAAGAATCTTCATCGATTTCTGGGGGCCTTCATCGGTGGCAAGGTTCTCGAGACACGCGCCGGCCAGTTCGACTGCGTGGCAGGTGCGCAGGTGCGGCTGCGTCAGGGGGCAAAGGTGATTGCGACTACCGAGACCGACATTTTCGGTGAGTTCAAGTTCGATGCGCTTGGGTGCGGCTCCGGCTCCTATACGGTTATTGCTTCAAAGGATGGTCACGGCGAGGTGAGCGCGACTGCTGATCTGGGTGAGAGTGTCTATGTCGGCACCATGATGCTGGTGTCCGGCAAGGCCGCATCGGCGGCCTGAGCCGCATCGAGGACTGGACCGTGAGAGTAACCCTATTCGGCTGGGCAACATGGGTTCAGCCATGGCAAGACGGATATTGCAGGCTGGGCACACCTTGACGGTATGGAATCGGTCGGCCAACAAGGTGGCACCGCTGGTGGAGGCGGGCGCCAAAGCGGCTGCGTCCGTCAAGGAAGGCGCCACTGATGCGGAGGTTGTCGTCACGAGTCTGATGGATGACCGATCGGTGCTGGATATCGTGCGCGGGCCGGCCGGAATCATCGCAGCAATGCCTGCAGGCGCTGTGCACCTGTGCGTCACGACGATCTCACCGAGTGCGCGGATGAGCTCGACGAGCTGCACCGGCAGAGTGGGACGCGCTTTGTCTCCGGACCGGTGGCGGGGCGGCCCGACAGTGCTGCCGCGGGCCAACTCATCACCTTTCTCGGGGGTGATGCGCAGGCGATCGCTGCGGTTACGCCGGTCTGTCAGGCCTATGCGCGGCGAGAGTGGTGCCGCTCGCCGGTCCGCCGGGTCGTGCCAACTCGATGAAGTTGTGCGTGAACTATACCGCCGTCTCGATCATCGAGCTCATGGGCGAGATCTACACCTTCGGGGAAAAGTGCGGAATCGATGCGGACATCATCAAGGACTTCTTCCTTGATGCATTCGCCCACCCGGCATTGAAGGCCTATGCGAGCAAGCTCAAGGATCGCAAGTACTGGGCGAGGGTGGCTTTGCCTCAAAGCAGGCTTGAAAGACGTGCGGCTGATGCTGGAGCGCGTCGGCAAAGACTGGGGTTGACCTTTGAAATCGCCAAGGTCGTCGAGCGCAAGATGCTCCGCGCCATCGAGCAGGGGATGGAACAGTCGGACTGGAGTGGCATCGCGGTCATCACGCGCCAGGAATCTGGCCTCACCTAGGCTTCATCGCCAATGAATACGGTACTTGCGGCGTTTGGATTGTGCTGGATGTGCGCGGCGGCGGTGCTCGGCCTGGTCATGGGAGTGCGGCAGGAGAAGTGGATGCAGCGCCTGGAAGTCCTCGCCGGGAGCGGTCAACTCCTCGAGTATCACCGCGAACACAGCGCGTTTCGTTCCGGGGTGACGGTGCATGCGCATGCGTTTCTGTTCTCGGTAGTCTGCATCTGTGTTGCACTGTTGACGCCGCATCTGGCGCTTGCTCCGGGGCTGGTGCGCGCATTGGCATTGGCGCTGATGGCCGCCACGGTGGTGTGGTCGGTGGGTGCCCTCGCAAAAATCCGGGCGGTGATGGGGCTCGCAGATCTGGTGTTCCTTGCCGCCTTGCTGCTTGCTGCCGCCGGGCTGGTCAGGGCGGTCGCGTAACAGAGGAGTTGCCATGTCGCTTCAGGATTTCATTCCGACACCGAGTTTCGAGAACTATCAGACGCTCTTCAAGGATCACTACAAGCTCACACGGCGTGCGGATGGCGTGATCCTGGCGGAAGCGCATACCAAGGGTGGGCCCGTACAACTGAGCGTGCAGAACCATCGCGCAGTGGGCCAGCTTTTCAAGACCATCGGCGCCGATCCGAAGAACGAGGTCATGATCTACACCGGTACGGGCGCGAACTTCATGATGAACGTTGACCCGGCGGGCTTCAAGCTCGAGAAGGAGGATCTGGAATACTGGTCGTATGAATATGCGTACAAGGATGGACGCAACAACGTCGCATCGCTGGTCAACGAGCTGGAGATTCCCACGATCGGCGTTCTCAACGGCCCGGGATTCCACTCCGAGATCGCCCTCATGTGCGATCTGACGATCTGCAGCGAGGATGCCGTCATTTTCGATTTGCACTTCCCCCTCGGCGCTGTCCCGGGGGACGGCATTCACAGCTGCTTTCAGGAACTGTTGGGCACGAAGCGCGCAGCCTACGCGCTGCTCACGGGGGAGCTTATCGACGCGAGGAAAGCCCTCGAATACGGCATGGTCAATGAAGTCGTCCCTCGTGCACGTTTGCTGGAGCGCGCGTGGGAATTGGCGGATCAGATCATGAAGCAGGCCCGTACGACGCGCCGCATCACCACGCAGATCATTCGTCGACCATGGAAGAAGAGAATCCTGGATAACCTCGATGGAGGCTTCGGCTTGCAGATGTTCTCGCACCTGACGCAGAAGGAGGCGATCCACGCCGATTCTTCCGCTGCTGCGGTGCTTGATCGTGTCCCCGGCAACCGCAAAGAGGGCTTGAAGTCCTAGAGGTCTTCCGGGGCGAAGATTGATCCGAATATGCAGCTGAACGGCCAAAACTATCTGGATGGATGTTGGTGCGACTCGGAGTCTGCCCGAACCTATGGCGTTCAAGATCCGGCGGATCTTCGCCGGGAGGTCAGCCGCTATCCCTTGAGCACGGCGGCCGAGGTCTCCCGGGCGGTGGAGGGGGCCTGGCGAGCCTTCACGGACTGGCGACGCACATCCATCGCGGAGCGGGCGCGCGTGCTGCGCCGGGCCGCAGCGCTGATGCGTGAGTGGCGGGACGAGATTGCCGCAACCATTACCGCTGAGAACGGCAAGCTGCTCGCCGAATCGCTCACCGAGATCGATGCGGCAGCGCTCGAGCTTGATTTTCAGATCGGGGAGGGCGAGCGCGCATTGCCTTGGAAGCAGCGAAGAATTTTGCGCGCACGCAGCTGGAGATGGGCGGAAAGAACCCGATGGTCGTGCTGCGCGATGCGGATCTCGAACGCGCATTGCATTTCGTGGAGCACTCCGAAGTGGGCCTGACCCACGTCAACGTGCATTCGGCTTACAAGGAACCGCAGCAGAGCTTCGGCGGGGTCAAGGAATCTGGATTCGGTCTGCCGGAGGCGGGCAGCACCGGTATTCAGTTCTTTCAGGAGGAAAAGTCGATCTATATCCGCAAGGGTCCGCCCACGAGGAACTCATGACACTGAGTCAGCAGCAGAAGATTACCCTGTACACCAACCTGGTTCGGTCAGTCACCCTGGATCGGTTGATGATGCGCATCATCCGGGCCGGAAAGATGGTTGGCTTCTACCACGAGGGCGGGATCGCCCTTGCCCCCGGTGTCGCAGCGGGGACGTTCCTGCGTCAAGACGATGCCATGAACCCGCACTATCGGGCGCATGGTATCGCGCACATGCTGTCCAAAGGGGTTGATGTACGCACTTATGTGGCCGAGCACATGGGTCGTGTCGGTGGATGTGCCAAGGGCCGCTCCAGCTTCCACGTCTCCTATCCCGAACATCACATCTTCGGCTGGTCCGCCAACATCGGGGCCAATTTCCCGCCGTGCATCGGCTATGGCTTTGCCGCCAGGTACAAGGGGACGAACCAGGTGGTCATGAACTGTTCAGGGGATGGTTCCTACCAGGAAGGCCGGGCGCACGAGGGCCTGTTGATGTGCGCCAACTGGAAGCTGCCCGTGATCTTCTGGTGCGAGAACAACGGCATCGCACAACACAGCCTGCTCGAGCATCTGTTTCCGGTCAGCGATATTTCCAAGCTGGCCGCCGGCTACGCGATCCCGTCGATGATCGTGGATGGACAGGATCTTTTCGCCTGCGGTGAAGCAGCGCTGACGGCGATCGCGCATACACGCTCGGCAAGGTCCGTTCTTCGTCGAACTGAAGACTCTCCGAGTGCAGGAACACAACGTCGGAGGCCTCAACAATGACAGGCCAAGCCGCGCGACGCTGCCAAGATGCAGCAGTGGCGTGACCAATGCGATCCATTGAAGCTCGCCGCTTCGCGCCGTCAATGAGCATGCGCTGCACGCAAAGGACATCGATCGTATCAGGCGACGGCAGACAAGGAGGCCGACGAGATCGAAGCATGGGCCGATCAGAGTCGAAGGCCACTCCACCGGTTGCCGAATTGCTGGCCGGCGTCTACGCGCCATGAGAGACGGAAGGTGTCACACGTTGTTGATGGCATGGTGTTTAATCCGGGAACTGACCTTGTGCGAGGCCATGCATGAGGCGCGGCCGAGGAAATGCGCCGCGACGAGCGCGTCTTTACGCTCGGCATTGATCTGATCGCGGGTACGTTCCCGCACACCAAGGAGCTGTACGATGAGTTTGGTCCCAAGCGGGTCTGGGACTCACCCTTATCCGAGCCTGGCGGCGGGGTTGGCACGGCGTTCGGGGCTGCACAAGAGGGTCTACGACCGGTGCTCGATTTCATGTATGCACCGGCTTTGCCTATTACGCCGGTTCGAGGTGTTCATGCAGGCAAGCCAGTATCGCTTCCTGCACGGTAGCAAGCATCCGCTGCCCATGACGCTGATCGGCACCTGCGGGGTGGGGCGGCGCGTGGCCAACGAGCACGCAATTCTGCCCTACGGCGACCTCATTCATCATCCTGGCATCAAGGTGTGCATGCCGTCGACCCCTATGATGCGAAAGGGCTGCTCAAGGCAGCGATCCGGGACAACAATCCGGTGTTTTTTCTCTGGCACACGACCATGATGAATAACAAGGGTCATGTGCCCGCCGAGGATTACATCGTGCCGTTGGGCGCGGCGGACGTAAAGCGCGCCGGCAAGGACGTGACCGTGCTCGCCAGCGGTTTGCAGGTCCAGAACGCATTGAAGGTCGCCGAAACGCTCGCAGGGCAGATCAGCGTGGAAGTGCTCGATGCCAGGAGCTTCGAGCCATTCGATCTACCGTGTCTGCTCCGGTCGGTGGAGAAGACCACGCGATTGGTCGTGGTCGACGAGGATTACGAGCGTGGCGGGTTTGCCGCCGAGATCTGTGCCCAGATGATGGAACACGGCTACGACCTGCTCGACGCTCCGGTCAAGCGCGTTTGCCATCCGAACATGCCTGTTCCAGGTGGCTACATCGATGCCTACACGATGCCGACGCTCGAACGGATAGAAGCCGGCATTCGCGACGTGTGCCGCTAGAACGAGGAGGCCGCATGATCCGTGATGTCTTGATGCCGCAGCTGGCGATGGGAATGTCCGCCGGCACCATCGTGGAATGGGTCGTGGGGGAGGGCGAGCAGGTCGCTCGTGAGGGGCCGCTCCTGTCCATCGAGACGGAAAAGGTCGTCACCGATCTGCCGTCCCCCTATGCCGGCTGGCTGCACCGATTGGCCGAGGCGGGCGATTCGATTCCGGTGGAGAACGTGATCGGCAAGATCGCGGACTCCGAGGCGGAATACCGCGCGCTGCTGAGCGGTGCCCCACGAGAGGCAAGCACGGCCAACCCGGCAACGCTGGGTCCGGGCGACGCAGCGGCCGCCGTGGCGTTGCCGACGGCCCCGGAATCCGCCGTTGCCTGCAGCGAACGGATTCGCGTCTCGGGGCTCGCCAAGAAGGTTGCCGCTGAGCATGGGCTGTCGCTATCGAGCGTGACCGGTAGCGGCCCGGGCGGCCGGATCGTTCGGCGCGATGTCGAGAGTGCCGTTGCCGCAACATCCGTTGCACTTGGTGGGGTGGCAAAGGGTGAGGTTTCGGCCATGCGGGTGCGGGCGAAGATTCCCCTGACCGGGGTACGCAAGGCGATCGCTGATCGGATGCTGCGCTCGAAAACCACGGCGGCGCATACCTACGTCTTTTTCGAGGTCGACGTCACCCGGCTCATGGCGGCGCGCGCCACGATGCTCGCCCGTGAGCAGGAATTGCAGACGCGGATCTCGATGATCTCACTGTATGCGAAGGCGCTCTCGATTGCGGTACGCCACGTGCCGATCTGCAACTCCACACTGCAGGATCAGGAAATTGTGGTGTGGGACAACGTGAATATCGGCATCGCGGTGGCGTTGCCCGGAAAGACCGAATACGAGTCCGGACTCGTCGTGCCGGTCGTACGCAATGTGGAGCAAAAGGGCATTTTCGACATCGATCGGGACATCAAATCGCTGGTGGACCGCGCCAAGGCGCTGAGCAAGCTCGTCGCTGATGACATGAGCGGTGGCACGGTGACACTGTCGAGCAGCGCCGGATTCATGCCGGGGCAGTGGTGCATATCCACCCCGCTTCTCAATCAACCGCAAGTCCTCAACTTCCAGCCGAGTTCGCCGATCGACAAGCCCGTCATCGTGGATGGTCAAGTCGCGGTGCGCACGATGTTGCCTTGTAGCCTGAGCTTCGATCATCGAGCCCTCGATGGAGAGCCGGTGGCCAGGTTCAATCGCAAGATGTCGGACCTGCTCGCCAATCCTGAGCTCATGCTTCTCTGAGATGCGCGTTTGCAAGCGATTCTAGTCGGGCAGTTCCTCGTGCCGCGGCAGAGCCTTCATCTTCGGTAAAGGCCGCGACAAGATCGTCCGGATGGTGTCTGCGTCAACACCCAGTCCCTGCAGGATCACGGTTGTCATCGCATCCCCGTAGCCCTTGACGGGCCGACCGGCGAGAAACCCGTGCAACGCGCTCGTGCCGGCACCTTCCATCAGGTGCATCGCCGCCAGAGGGCTCGGAACATTGACCTGGCCCAGGCGTTTCGCGTGCCGCAGGTCGTTCATGGGCGCCTCGAGCGACTTCGTGCCGTGCAGGCGAACGCGCGCTACGAAGCCGGCCCAGGCGTGATCATGCTCGGCGCGCCACATCCACAACCGTATCCCGGTGCCAAGGCGTGTGATGGGATCGTCAATCCCAACGAGTGCTTCCTCAACGACGCGGTTGTGCTCGTCGGTCAACAACAACCTGACCGCTTCGAGCAGCTGCTCGGTGCTGCGGAAGTAAATGTAGAACGTGCCACGCGCAATGCCTGCCGCCTTGATGAAATCATCGATGACGGCATGGGTGCCTTTACGCGCGAACACCGCAAGCGCGCTGCGGATGATCTTCTCTTCAGTCTTGGCGCGACGCCGGCGTCCAACAACCGTGCGGTGGTTAATTCGTGGAACCTTTTTGGAGCGTTTCGCGTGCTTGGGTTCAGTCATTCCGATGATTTGGGTCGATTCACATTGATGCGCGCCAGTCGCGCGGCAGTCGATTTTGGAATTGGATACTAGTCCAGCATGATTCTTCAGTCAAAGCCCTCAAATCGGGTGGTCGGGTATCCCGCGATGTTCAATTTTTCCGGCTCGCCGCTTTGAGGTCGGTCACCACTTTCAATATCGGCGCCCCAAGGCGTGAGAACAACAGGTTCATGAGTTTGGGTACGACCCTCTCAGTCACGGGGTTCATCTTTGCCGTGACGTAATAGCCAGTCTCTCCCAGGCCGTTCGGATCCAGCGTGTTCTTGATTCTTCGCAGATATCGATTGATGTTGTGATAATAGGGGCCAAAGAGGTCATATAGCGGACCGGCCAGAAAGCCGTTCGTGCCGAGCGGCTTTTTCACCATGCTAAACGATGCCCGCAGCATGTAGCGAACAGCCGCGGCCATGCCCTTGGGATTGCGGATATTGAATAGCGGCGTATTTTCCAGCCACATGTAGCGCCCCTCGGTGGGCCATACCCAGGAGCTTTCCGGGCCGGGCTTGGAAAACAGGCCTTTGGCGCGATCAGATTCTTCGAGGGATTGCGCTCTTTCGATCACTCGCGGAAGCAAGGAGAAGCTGTCCATGATGCCGAACATGGTCACGATGAGATTCGGGCGGATGGCCCGCTGTACATAGCAGGACGTCGCCAGATTGCGTGCCATGACGCCGCGCTCGCTTTCCGTGAGTGCGAGCGCGCTTCCGTGAGTGCGTTGGATGATATCGTGCATGACCTGCGCCTGGTATTCGGCTTGTGCGTTCGAATCGGCAAGGGTCAGGACAGTCCATTGAATGCGGTTCTCGAGCCTGGCGGCTTCCGGCAGCGTGCCCGCCAGCGATCGCATTCCGTATTCCGTGCTGGAGGCCGTGAGCAACCCTCCCATGGCTTCGACCGGCATTCGTACGAAGCTGAACACGATCGCGGCGCGGAGCATGTCATGCGCAGCCTGCGCAGCATCCTCCCAGCGATCCCAGCGCAACTGGTAAAGAGCCGAGGTCGAGCGGAGCTCCATGCCGACCTGTGGCAACGAACCGGTGGATCTGAGCGGGCCTTCTGCCCAGGGGTAGAGCTTGTAGCCGATTCGCGTGAAGACACCGAGCGAGCCGGTCGTGCCGATGACGCCGCGTATCATGCCACGCCAGCCAGGTCCTGGGCCGTCGCTCGAAAACCAGCGGTCGGTCTGGCCCGCCGAACCGAGTCGTACGATTCGGCCGTCCGGTGTCACCCATTCGGTCGACAGCAAGTTGCGTCCATTGATTCCGGTGGTTGCGCCGCTGATTCCCATGCCGTGAAAGGCTGCGGCGGAGGCGAGCGGCGAGTGAGTCGGGCCGGCACCCACCACATGCGAGGTGAGCCCATGCTTGAGCGCTTCCGCCTGCAGAACCCCGGCCGTTACCCCGGGTTCTATCACCGCCATCTGGTTCTCGACATCGAACTTGATGATGCGGTTCATCCGGGCGAGGTCGATGTAGACCGAGTTGGGGCTCGACGGGGGTGTCATCCAGCCGGTTGAAAAGCAAGCGCAGGCCGTGGCGGTTGCAGGCCTGGACGATGCGCTGCACCTCCTCGACGCCGTTTCCATCTGGGCATCACGATCGCTGAAGGCGGATGTATGGACAGTTTGTTCGGCGCCAATATCGCTCCCCAGAATATTGTTATTCCAGGCGTGCGACATCAGGATCGAGGGGTCGGTAGCGACATATTCCTCGCCGACCGCAGCAACGAGGTCGGCACGAGCTTCACTCGAAAGTGCCATGTCTCAGTTCTCCTTCTTGCTGAGCGATTGCGCGAGAAGGCTGTAGAGGCCCAAGGCCGGAATCGAGGCTCCTGCCGCATTCAGATGCGAAAGGCAGGAACCACAAGCGGTCGCGATGGCCGTCGCGCCGACGCTGCCAGCCTCGTTGCGCCTCGATTGTGCCGCCTTGTCGGCAAATCCAGGAAAGGCCTCTTTCGCGCCACCCGCGGCGCCGCAGCAATAGGAGAGCTCCCGCCTTCTCTCGAATTCCACCATTTCGAAACCGGCCAGAGCCAGCAGCGTGCGCGGAGCCTCATAAATGCCGCCGTTGCCGGTAGGCAACTTCTTGGGCGGCTCAGTGATGTCGATCGAATTGAGCACGGTACGGATGCGGCCATGCCACGCTTCGTGAGGGTTCGCTAAGGCGTCCGAGCTTGCATGGGTCGTGGTATGCAAGGCGCTCTCCACGCCGACCGGAAAAGGTCAGCCTTCCCGCCTTTGCGAGCTCGGCCAGGAATTCCGTGATATGTAGCGTTTCTACCGAAGGCGCGGCCAATCCCAGTCGCGGATGAATTCCGCGGATGGCTGCCGTGTCCGCGCCGCACACCACGATCCTTTCGGTTCGATGGCCGCGAGTTGATCCGGTGCTTTCCGGCTCAGGTCGCGCGACCTGCAGGTTGGGTAGCCAGGTCAAAGGGTAGCCCACCGAACTCCGGTTCGTCATCGAGCATGATGGCGAAATCGACACCTGCGGCCTGCAGCAGGCGAACCACGGCGCGGGCTTCGTCCGGAGTCCGGTACGCGAGGTTGCTCCAACACGTGCAGCAGCACCTTGGTTCGGCGTGTTGCAGTTCTGATGCCCAGGTCCCTCGCCCAGACCATGCGCTCGCCGCGTGGCTTTCGAACGGATTGCCATGCAGCCGAAGGGAGTCGAGCATGTGGGTGTGCTCAGGTGGCGACTGGCCGTCCTCAGCCAGCCTGGCGCGCAAGGCGTACAGCGTATCCAGCGGATCGACGCCTTCGTGATTCAGAGTGCATGCCGTCTGGCATGCACCGCACAAAGAACAGGCGAAGACGTTGCGGCTGACGCCTCGCCATGGCCGATACGTCCTTCGGCAAGGGCGTATGCGGCCGCCTGCTTGCCGGCGGCGGTGTAGGCGTAGAACACTCCAAAGTCTGGCTGGGACAAATGCCAGAGTAGGCACCGCTTTCCAGCAACGGAATTGCTTGCAACTGTGGCACTTCGTGCAACGTTCCATTGCGTAGCGACGATCGCTCAAGCTCGTCATGTGTTGAAACTCCGCTTACCGTGCCGCGAAACAGAGTCGACCGGAGCCGAGAACGCCGTGTGGATCGAACAAATTGCGGGCGGTTTCGAGCAACCAGGCGCTGTTCGCATCGCGTTCGAAGGCGACTTGACCCCAATTGCCATAGGGACGGGCGATGAATGCTCCCGCGTCGACCAGGCGACCTGCCAGGTTCTTGAGGTGTACGTTCCACTCGGTTTGATCTGCCTGGGGCGGTCGCTGCAGGGTGAATTCCATGTGGGCGGTGACACCCTGGACCTGAGGCTGGAGGTAGATACCGACGAGCGATTCCTCGTCGATGATCGATGCCAGGGTGGGGGCCTGATCCAGCTGACACGTGACGATGATCTCCTCGTACGTCCCGAAGGCCTGTGTTTTCCAACACTCGGAAGCTGGTCCGTACAGTTTTTCCTTGAAAGCCGTAGCCGTGATCCCGCCGAAATGGTCCGTCGGCGACAATGCGAGGCGGCTTGCGTCCTTGACCACGTAGTCCCATTCGTACGCCAGCCGCGCCTCGGGCCGAAAGTCGGGTACGCCGAGATTGCCGAAGGCAACCCACTCCGTCGTTCCCGATACGCCGGTGAGCGCTTCGAGCTGCTTTGCGCTCAAGATGAACATGGCGCCCTGAAGCCGGCGCCAGCACCATTTCGCGACAAACTGGCAAAGTGATTGCAGATCATCCGACGGAATGAAGAATGCCCGCTCGATGGCGGGAATCCATTCCGTGTGCATCACTGCCCATGTCACGATACCGAATGCACCCTGAGCGCCGAGAATGACCCGGCCGAAATCGGTTGCACCCGGCCCCATTCCGGCCATGAAGCGGTTTCCCCTGGCCCAGAGCTCTTCACGGGAGTCCTTGAGCGACGCGCCGCCGGTTCGATACACATCACCGTTGCCGAAGACGATTTCCATGGCGCCAATCGGATCTGGCGCGTCCCAATGCTCGTAAGGACACAGTGTCGCCTCGCGTTCGAGGCACGCGCCCAGCACCGACTTGCCCTTGCGGGGTAGAAACGGCCGGTAACTTCTGAGCCCGTGAGGCCGCAAGGCGGTATCGAGTTCATCATAGGTCACGCCAGGCTCGACGACGGCAATGCGAGTCTTTCCATCGACGTGAGGCACCGTCTTCATTCGCGAGAGGTCGCAAACGATCGCGCCCTGGCTCGGGTTGCTGTCGCCGCGCCGGCGGGCGCCGGCCGCGGAACTGATCGGCACGAGCGGGCGCTTGCGCTCCGATGCCCACCGAATGAGCTGCCGTACATCCTCGGTATTGGAGGGGTGCACGCTAATCGCCTGCGGAAACTCCCGCGAGGCTTCCGCATGGAGCGTCGCCGGCAGCATCTCGGACGGTGGGAGGTCAGGCACGGTCGGCTCCTGAAGCGATTCTCTCTTGATGCGTGCCACGCCGGCTCAAAACTGGTACCGGAGGCGAATTCCGTAGCTACGGGGCTGACCTGCATAGCGCACCAGGGTGTCGATGTACTGCAGGGTGGAGACGTAGTAGTACTTGTTGGTGAGGTTGTCGCCCCAGAGTTCCACGGAAAAGTCAGGATGCGCCAGGCGCAAACCAGCGCGCACGTCGACCAGACCATACGAGACCAAGGTCGTGACCTCACTTGCGCGGGCGGAGGAGGTGCTGCCGAACGCCCCTGAAGCAGAACTGCGGTAGCGAATGTCTCCGCCCAGGAAAATGTTCGCATTACCGGAAATCGGAAACGTCTGCTCGATGTCTGCGTTGGCCTGATACTTGGGTGTGTTCGGGAATGATTCACCGATGAAGGATGTCGGGGCACCGAACGGATCCAACGGGTTTGAAGGATTTTTCTGGACTTTCGTGTCGAGAACGGTCCCGGCCAGTTGCACCCGTAGGTTGTTGGTCAGATTCGCGGTCAGCGTCGCCTCGGCGCCGATGACCCGCGACGAAGGGATATTGACCAGCGTCGGCAACGCGCCAAACGGTGGGATATTGACGTAGCCTTGTAGTTGCTTGTTCTTGTAGTCGTAGTAGAAGGTCGAGAAATCGATGTGCGCCCGACGATCCAACAGATCCATTTTCAGTCCGATTTCGTAGTCGAGCACGGACTCTTGCGTTACCGGTTGTTGCTGACTTTCGAAGACTGAGGGGATTTGCGCAAAGGCACCCGCCTTGTAGCCCTTTGCGATCGACGCATACAGCAGCGCACCCGGAGCGGGCTTCCAATCCAGGCCAACGCGCCAGGACACGTTACTCTCATCGAGCAACTGCGTTGGCATGGGGGTGATGACGCGCTTGGTGGCGTCGTCGAGTGTCACGCATCCGCCCGGGGGAATATTGGTCGGAACACCGCCAAGGGCAGGAAATATGAGCTGACCAAACGCGAACGGGAGCTTCCCGTTGCCGCCATCGGCCAGGCACCCCTGGTGAGTGTTGTTGTCCTTCGTATACCGAACCGATGCGCGCGCTCGAATGGCATCCGTTGCCAGAAATTCGAGGCTGCCAAAAGCTGCCGAGGTACCGATTGCCTGATTGTCCGGCTCGGCGGCTTGATCGTATAGACCCAGCGCGTTGGTCGAGTTCAGATTGGCGTTGCTGCTGGTGGTCGAATTCGTCCGCTGATAACTGCCCCCGAGCATCCAGTGCCACTGTTTCGCCGCTCCGGAGACTCGCAGTTCCTGCGAAAAGACATTGATGGCGGCGTCCGAGTAGACGAATCCGTTCGGAAACGCCGTTGCATCGACGTCAGCGGGGTCGCGGCGCATCTGCATGTTGGAATACGCAGTAATGGACGTCAGTTGGACACCGCCGCCCATCGTGTAATCACCACGCAACGAGATTTGATAGAGCCGGTCATCCCGCTTTTTTGGGGAACCCGGATCCCAGTCTGCGACGCGGGCGTTCGTCGGCGTGTAGCCGGCCGCCTGCAGTCCCGCAATGATCGGCGGAAACGGAATCTGCGGTGCAACAAGAGCCAGCTGGGCTGCGTTCGTATCGGATTGGTCCCGCCACAGCGACGCAGTCAAGGTGAGCGAGGCGCATCGATGGGTTTGGCGGCGAGGGTCAGGCGACTGTTCAGGAAGTCCTTCAGCGCCCGCTTGTCGGAGGGCCGCGTTGCGCTGTACGCCAGTTGCCCTGGGATTCGTATGAGGCTGCAAATCGCGCCGCAATGGTGTCCGTAATCGGACCGCTGACATAGGCGGACACGTCCGCCGCCGAGAATCGACCGAACCCGACGCTGGCCGCCGATTCGAAGTGATCCGTGGGCTTCGCCGCGACGTAGTTGACCGCGCCGCCCGTCGCGTTCTGGCCGAACAAGGTACCTTGGGGGCCCTTCAGGATCTCCACCCGCTCGAGATCCAGACTCGCACCTTTCGCCATGACGGAGTAGGGAAGCGCGACCTGGTCGGTGTAGACGGTAACCGCGGGTGTAACCGTCGGAGATGGATCCGAGAACCCGACGCCCCGGATGTAGAAGACCGGCGCACCATAAATCGATTCCTGCACGTTGAACCCTGGCACGACGCGCGCCAGATCGGCGGGCTCGGCGACATTGCGGGTGCGCAGGTCTTCCGCCGTCAGTGCAGCGATCGCGATCGGCACATCGTTGATCGACTCCTCGCGCTTTTGCGCCGTTACGATCAATTCCGGCAGGGCCTGAGCCGACTCGCCTTCGGTGGATGGCGAGGCCGAATACCCGCTCACGGGACACAGGCTGACGCCGACGGCTACGAATGCAATGGCATGCGGTCTTTTCATGGTCGCTTCACTCCCCTCTAACCCGGGCCGCATGATAGGTAGCTCCGCGGATGATTGTCAAGAAACTTGTCATTTATGAATCATGCCAGCACCTGTTGACTTCTTATCGTCAGTCAATATTCTTGACAATTCGAATAACGCGCGGGCCTGGGGCGGAAACCATGAGTGACCTGAAAGAGCATTCGCCGCTCAGCCGGTTCGACGAGCTGCCATTGCATCAGTCCAACGAGCCCTTGCGCCTGGTTGCGACCACGGACCCGCGAGCGTTCGAACGATACTGGTTCACGGCGCAGAGCGATGACGGTGAAATGTTCATCGTGACGGGAATCGGGACCTACGCGAACATCGGCACGGTCGATGCCTTTGCCATGATCATCATGGGGGCGAGCAAACAACCGTGCGTGCTCATCGGCTGATGGGTCAGGATCGCTCGGATCTGCATGCGGGCCCGCTTTCTTTCGAACTCATCGCGCCGTTTCGTGAATGGCGGCTGAGGCTCAGGACTGTTCACTGGGTTGTCGTTCGACTTGCGCTGGTGCGACACCAAGCGCGCGGTGTTTCGGCGATTGGGGGAGATTGTTGCGCCCGGGGTCATGGACTTTCGGTTGCTGCATAACTGGTGCGGGTACGAGACATTCGGCCGGATTTCCGGCACGGTGAAGTACCGCGAAACCGTGTTCGAAATCGACCCGGCGCGCACGCGCGGAAGCCGTGACCATCATTGGGGAACCCGCGACGATGTGGGGGGTCACGCCCTCGATCACAGCAAGCCGTTCCAGTTCGACGGCCAGGTTTACGGACCGTCTCATCTGGGCCAATGGGTCGAGTTCAAGAACTTTGCCATTTGGGGAGATCGAGTCCTCTATGGCTTGGGTGATGCGCGGCCTGGGGCAATGCCCATGGAGCCTGTCGAGCAGAAGCTGCGCTTCGATCCGATCACCAAGCACCTGATTGGAGGCGTGGTGATCAATCGCCTTTCGACGGGGGAGTTGCTCGAGGTGCACTATGAACAGATAGGTCTGCAGACAGCCTATCTGCGTGCGGGGATGTATACGGGTTGCAATGGATTGGGAACGCCAAATGGCGATGTTCACCATGGAATGAACGTGGGTGAACGTGTCGACGGTGAGACGTTCGATCTCAAAGACCCCGAGACCCGGATTCGCATCGCGGGATTCGAAGATCATTTGATGAAGGCAACCTGCAACGGCGAAACGTCGGTCGGCATTCTGGAGTGCCGGAATCCGGCCATTTATGCCATGGCATCGAAGGGCATTCGATATTCGCTTCTATAGGCTCAAGACAGCGCACACATGTCCGTGGAATTCACACAGAAGGTCGAAAGGTACTTCGCAGATGTGGTCCGATGGCCAGGGGCGAGAGTGCTCGACGCGAGGCGATTGGCGGGAGGGATCTCGCGGGAAACGTGGAAGGTGACCATCGAGACGCAGGATGGTGGTGAAGGGCGCGCGCGACAGCGCGATATCATCCTGCGCCTCGACCCTGCCGACTCCGTTCTTCCCAGCAATCGCGACGTGGAGTATGCGGCGTTTCAGGCGTTTGAGAACGATCCGGCAGTTCCCGTACCGGCAACCGTGTGCAACGAGGGTGACGCCTCGCATTTGGGAACTTCGTTCATGGCAACTTGCGCGATGCCGGGCGTTGCCGACATCGCATCCATCATGAATGCACCGTTCCGCGAGGTGGGCTCACAGATCATCACCAACCATTTCCGGGTATTGGGTTCGATTGCGAAAGCTTCACCGCGCGAGAAGGGTCTGGACCGAATTCTAGCCGCGACGACGCCTGATTCAGCCTGGTCGGATACGCTGGCCCCGTGGGAACTCATGCTGGTCGAACATCCCATCGGTGCGGCACCGATAACGGCTGCGGCCATTCGATACCTGAAGCGGCATCGGCCCTCGCGCGCAGATCGAATCAGTATCGTTCACGGCGATTTCAGGCTCGGTAACTGCCTATACCTCCCTGACGGCAGCATTTCCGCGGTGCTGGACTGGGAGATGTGTCATCTGGGCGACCCCCTGGAGGATCTCGCGTGGGCATTGAACTCCGCATGGCGGCCATCCGCGGCAATCACGATGGTCGGTGGGCACATTGCGGAGGAAGAAGCCGTGAGGGTGTGGGAGAAATCCAGTGGATTGACCGCCAAGCGGGATGCGCTTCATTGGTGGCAGCTTTTCGTCTGCGTCAAGCTGGTCGCCATTTTCACCCGGGGAGCATTTCACTTTCTCCGATCGCGATCCAGTGACCCACAGAATGCCCTTGTCAGCTGGGTCGCTCTGGATACTCTCGAGGCGCAGATGCTCGAGTTGATGGGAGTGGCGCCATGAAGCCCGACGTTCCTTCGGTCCTGGACGCGGTCATTCGTGGCCTGGAGCTGAAACAATCGAGCTTGCCCCCGGGTCCTGAATTGGCGATGACCGTGGGAATGAAGATCCTGCTGAGCGTGCTGCGAAGGGACTGGGACAGTGCTGCGAGCCGGCCCGCATCGGAATGCAGACAAGTGATCGCGCTTCTCAGGCAAGGGGCTGAGATTGTTCCCGCAGCGCTGCGGACCCGACTTCTGGCGGCGATACGATGCGCGGAAGGCTCTGCCGATGAGTTGCGAGTCGCTGAACTGGAGCGAACGCTGGATGGCTTGTTGACGGCTGCCATCGAATTGCAGGCCTGGCTCGAGGATGAGACCGGCGTGGAGGCGAAGGATCTGCTGCAGAAGATGTGGTCGTTTCTCGCCGCCATGAATCAATCACGCGCATTGCAAGTCAGGCTCTGGTAGCCGATGCGTTCGCTGGCGCCACGGACGCGGCGCGCTCCTTGAAATGGATTCCCATCACCAACCGTGATCCTGCGACGTTTGGTATCCTCCCATTCCCGCGCAACAGGATCGGCTAAGGAATTCATCGATGACGTCAAGGGCAAGAATCATTGAAGCTGAGGACCGTGAGCTCGTACCGCTGAACCTGGTTCGGGCATATGACTGGTTCTTGAGCGCGGTAGAGGCAAATGTCGCGGCGGTTGGTGGGACGCTGGCAAGTCGCGCGGAGATGCTGGTATTGCTTTGGGTTTCAGCCGGGGAGCACCGCGCCAATCGATTGGCGCAGAAGCTCGCCGTCAGCCGCCAGGCCGTTCACTTGCTCATCAATCAGCTGGTGGAGCGAAATGTGCTTCGAGTCCGCCCAGACCCGGCTGACAAGCGGGCAATGATCGTGGAGTTTGCTGCCGAAGAGATCCCGCACCATGACCGCATTGCGACGTTGGTGCGACGCTTGGAAGGGGTGCTGGCGAGTCGCTTGGGCAAGAAGAACGTCGGAACCCTTCGCAAAGTACTGGCCGCGGACTGGGGCGACATCCCGGATCTGACACCCAGGCATGACGGTCGCGCGGTCGCGCGTTCCAAGCGGCCTCGCAGCAAACCGCGATTGCGCCGGAAGACATAGCCGGCGCTTTCCCGAACCTAGGCAATAAGCGAGCCTCCTCGCCGGTCTGTTGCGGAACGAGGGGTCTTGCGAACGAAAAAGCGCCCCTCTCGTCAGCAATCCATCACGGGAGGTCAATATGTCGATGTCCAAGTGCATTTCCGGTACGGCCATGGCGGGCGCTGCGGCGCTGTTCTTTGCGGTGGCGCCGCTCGCCACGGCCCTGGCCGATGAGGCCAAGGTCCACTGCGAAGGCGTGAATGCCTGCAAGGGCCAGTCGGCCTGCAAGTCCGCGCAGAACGCCTGCAAGGGGCAGAACGCCTGCAAGGGACAGGGCTTCCTCGAGATGGGCAAGACGGCCTGCGAGGCCGCGAAGGCCAAGGCGAAGTGACGATGCGGCGGTGTCGCGCGCCGCTGTTCGCGCGACACCGCCTCGCGAGGAGGCTGCATGAACCGTACCTTGCATTGGCTGATCGCGTGGCCGGAAAGAGTGGCGTCGCATTTTCCCTGGGCGGGCGCGCTGTTCGCACGGCTGGTGGTCGGCTGGGTGTTCCTGTGGAGCGGCTGGGGCAAGCTGCAGAACCTGCCGGTCGTCACCCTGAATTTCATCTCCTGGGGCATTCCCTTTCCACGCGTCATGACACCGTTCGTGTCGGGTGTCGAATTCGCGGGCGGCCTCCTGCTGATCGCGGGTCTGTTCACCCGCATCAGCGCCGGTGCGCTGGGCATCACCATGATCGTCGCGATCGCATCGGCGAAATGGGCGGACGTCAATTCACTCGAAACCCTCGCCGGATTCGATGAGACGGCTTACCTGGCCATCTTCTTCTGGCTGGCCGTGGCGGGCGCGGGTGCCGTCTCGCTGGATCATCTGCCGCGCCGGAGCTGACTCTCGAGCCTGCGAGGCGCTGCGAAGCCTGGAACGTCACTGGTAATTTTTTCAAGGAGCGTGTCCGTCGCCCGACGCTTCGTCGCCTGATTCGCCGATCTGCTGAACTCGAAGGTATGATCAGCGCGCGTGAAGCCGCCTGATCCGGTCCCCCGACGTACGGGTTCCGACGATGCCGTCGCGAACGATGCCCCGCTGCCTGCCACGCAAGATCGCGTCGAGGCGGGTGGGCGGATGCGCGAGCATCGGCTGCGCGATGCGCTGGATGCCGCCGGGATCGGCGTGTACGAATGGGACCTGGACTCCGGCAGCATGCTGTGGGATGCCACCCTGCGTTCGATCTGGAGCGTGGGCGCTGCGGAGTCCGTGGATGAGGCGCTGTTCCTGCGCGGCATCCATCCCGAGGATCGCGACGCCGCGAGCCGCATCATCGACGCCGCTCGCTCGATGCTGGACCAGGGCCGGTTTCAGGTGGAATTCCGCGTCGTCGGCAGGGACGATGGCTTGGTCCACTGGGTGCGTGCCACCGGCCAGGTGTTCCTCGAGACCGGCCGCCCGAAGGCGCTGGTAGGCACCGCACGCGACATCACGCAGAAGAAGACCACCGAGGAGGCGTTGCAGCGGCAGTCGGCGCTGCTCGAGGCCATGACCGATACCATGCCCGCGGCGATCTACGTCAAGGACGCCGGGCTCAAGCAGATCTTCGTCAATCCGTCGGCCGCGCAGCTCATGCGGCGGGTGCCGGAGGATCTCCTCGGGCGGACCAGTGCCGAAGCCTTTCCCGATCGCAGCGAGGCGCAGTCGATCGACGAGAACGACCGCATGGTGATGCACAATGGCTTCACGCTGTCCTTCGAGGAGGCGGTGCGTGGCGAGCAGGGTATCCGCTACTACATCTCCACCAAGTCACCGCTCCGCGATGCGCGCGGACAGGTGACCGGCATCGTGGGCGTGTCGCACGATGTCACCGAGAGCAAGCTGGCGACGCGGGCGCTGCAGGGGCATGCCGACCGGCAGGCGATGCTGCTCGAGCTCAGCGGCCAGCTAGTCGCCGCCAGTGACAACGACGAAGCGACGCTCATCGAGGCCATCGTCAGGCGCCTGGGTCCGCCGCTCGACATCGACATCTGCTTCAACTACCGGCTGGTCGAGGCGGACGGCTCGCTCGAACTGGTGGCGAGCGTCGGCATCCCCGCCGAGCATGCCCGGGATGCACGGCGCCTCGGCCTGAACCAGGCATTCTGCGGGCTCACCGCCGCCACCCGCCGTCCGGTGCTGGCCGATGCCCAGCGCATCGCCCGCGATCCGCTCGGCGCATTCGTGCGCAGGATGGGCGTGCGCTCCTATGCCTCGCACCCGCTGCTCGCCCGCAATGGCCAGCTCCTCGGCACCCTGTCCTTCGCGAGCACGAGGCGCGAGCGCTTCGATCCCGACGAAGTCGAATTCCTGCAGACGGTCTGCCATTTGGTGGAGCTGAGCTGGGAACGCATGCGCTACGAGCGTGCGATGCGGGTGGCGGACCGGCAGAAGGACCTGTTCCTGGCGATGCTGGCGCATGAGCTGCGCAATCCGCTGGCGCCGATCCGCAATGCCAGCTCGTTGCTGATGCGGCGCATCGCGCCGGACTCGGAGCTCGCGCCGCTCCCGGCGATGATCGACCGGCAGACCCACCAGCTCTCGCGCCTGGTGGACGATCTGCTGGACATCTCCCGCATCGCGCAGGGAAGGATCCAGCTGCACGAAGAGACGCTGCCGGTCCGGGCCGTGGTCGAGCAGGCGGTCGAGACCGTGGAGCCGCTGATCGTGGAGAAGCGACATCGGCTGGAGCTGAAATTCCCGGAGGCGGAGGTGCACGTGCGCGGTGATCGCGCGCGCCTGGTGCAGGCGCTAGGCAATGTGCTGCACAACGCTGCGAAATATACCGACGCCGGCGGGCGCATCTCGCTCGAGGTGTCGGCCATCGCGGATGACGTGCGCATCGTCGTGCACGACGATGGGCCCGGCATCGCTGCCGCGCTGCCGCACGTGTTCGACCTGTTCGTGCAGAGCGAGCGCACACTCGATCGCGCGCAGGGCGGCCATGGGCATCGGACTATCGCTGGTGAAGCGGCTGGTCGAGATGCACGGCGGGGTCGTGTCCGCCTCGAGCGAGGGCGCCGGAACAGGTGCGACGTTCACGCTGCGCCTGCCGCGCGTGGCCGGGCCCGCTGCGATGCCCGCGCCCGCGGTGGCGGCGGCCGGCCGCCCGCGCCGCATCCTGGTGGTGGACGACAACGTCGATGCCGCGGATTCGCTCGCCATGCTGCTGCGGCTCGACGGGCACGAGGTCGACACGGCCTACGGTGCGGAGGGAGCCCTGGCGGCCGTGGCCGCGCGCCCACCGGAGATCATGCTGCTGGACATCGGCCTGCCGATGATGGACGGCTATGAGGTCGCGAGGCGCGCTCGCGCGCTGCCGGAAGGCGCCGGGGTGCGCTTCATCGCCCTCACCGGCTACGGGCAGGGCGAGGATCGGGAACTCGCGCTGGCCGCCGGGTTCGAGCATCACTTGGTGAAGCCGCCGGATCTCGAGACCCTGCAACGTCTGCTGCAGTCCTGACCGGCAACGCGCGGCCCGCGGGCGCGCAGGGCGGGAATCGGCGCGTCAGTGCAGGCTGCCCGACTCGGAGCGCGCCTCGAGCAGCGCGCAGAGCTGCACGAGCTCGGTGTAGTCCACCGGCTTCACGAGATGCGCATCGAAACCCATGCGCTTGACCTTCTGGCGGTCGCGGTTCTGGCCGAAGCCGGTGAGCGCGATGAGGATGGGGCAGCGGCCGTGCACCTGCGAACGGATGCGCTGGGCGACCTCGTAACCGTTCAACCGCGGCATGGCGATGTCCAGCAGCACGATGTCGGGCCTGAGCCGGTTGGCCGCCTCCACCGCGGTCATGCCGTCGTAGACCACGTCCACGTCGTTGCCCGCGCCGGAGAGGAGCGTGGCCAGCGTGTCGGCCGCATCGTGATTGTCATCGGCGATCAGGATGTGCCGCCGTCGCCGGGCGTGCACGGGCGTTGCGGCGGGGGTCTGCGGCGCGGTCTCCTCGACCCGTGGCGGCGCGGCCGAGGGCAGGCGCACGACCAGCTCGCTGCCAAGTCCCGCGCCTTCGCTGCGCGCCTCGATGCTGCCGCCGTGCAGCTCGACCAGCCGCCGCGCGAGCGCAAGCCCGATGCCGAGGCCCGTGGTGATGCGCTCCAGGGAGCGCTCGCCCTGCACGAACAGGTCGAATACCCGCGGCAGCATGTCCGCGCTCATGCCGATGCCGTTGTCCTGCACGCCGATGATGATCTCCTCCTCACCGGTGGGCTTGCGATGTGCATGGCTGTGGATGTGGATGCGCCCGCCGCGCGGGGTGAACTTGCAGGCGTTGTGCAGCAGGTTGGCGATGACCTGGCCGAGCCGCTCCACATCGCCCGTGACCGCGAGCGTCTGTTCGGGGATGTCGATGGTCAGCTCGTGCTGGCGCTCATCGAGCATCGCGCGTGTGTCCTCGATGGCGAGGTAAATGATCGCGGAGACCTCGACCCGGGCACGCTCCAGCGGGATCGTGCCGCGGGTGAGCCGGCTGATCTCCGACAGGTCGTCCACCAGCCGCGACATCTGCGCCACTTGCCGCTCCATCATCTCGCGCGTGCGATTGAGCATGCCCGGATCGCCCTGCGCCAGCTTGAGGATCTGCAGGCCGTTCTTCAGCGGCGCCAGCGGATTGCGCAGCTCATGCGCCAGGTTCTGCAGGAAATCCTCGCCGATGCGAGGCGCCGACAGGGCAGGACGTTCGCGTCCGCCCTCGCGAACGAAGGCGGCGTCGATGATCTGGCAGGACACGCCGGCGGTCGAACCCTCCTGGGCGTGGAGCGGGGTGCACACCAGCATGACCGTCGTCGCCGCACCTCCGGGCCAGGGCTGGCCGCGCAGTGCCCGCGGCTCGTCGAGGTGCATCACCTGGTCGAACAGCGGCAGCAGGAGCTGGTGCAAGGCCGGATCCAGGTCGCGCCGTGGATCGGCGATGGAGCCTGCGTTCGCGCCGGCGCCCAGGAGCGGCGCGCAGGCGGCGTTATGGAAGATCACGTGCGCCTCGCTCCAGCAGATGAGCGTGGGAACGGGTGTCGCGCAGGCGGTGGCAATGGCACCGGCCAGCGGACGTGGTCAGCCCTCGATGGGACCCAAGGGGGTTGGTGCCCAGTCGGCCGCGGGCGGCGGCGGCGGGCCCGGCGCAGCGGCGGCGGTTCGTCGGTCGGAGTCCTCGTTCATCGGGCAGAGAATTACCCGATTCCCGCATCGCTCACAAGATGATTTTCGTAGGTACAATCCCGATGTGTCCGATGTGCGATTGCAGTATTTGCAATCGCTCGGGTGATCAGGCGCGACTTCACCTGAAGGGGAGACGCGATGCACGCATTGCCACAACGGTTCCGCTTCGGCTTGATCGCCGGACTTTGCGTCTCCGCTGCTGCGCCGGCCTCGGCCGAGACCACTGCAGTCGCCGATACCGGCTTCACGATCACGGTGCAGCGGGAGATCAGCCTGCCGCCTGCGCGGGTGTACCAGGCGCTGGCGCGCGTCGATCGCTGGTGGAATCCCGAGCACACCTGGTCGGGAAAGGCCGCGAATCTCTCCCTGCGCCTCGAGGCCGGCGCCTGTTTCTGCGAGCGCTGGGCCGGCGGGACGGTCGAGCATGGACGCGTCATCGCCGCGATGCACGGCCGGCTGCTGCGGCTGCAGGCGCCGCTCGGCCCGCTGCAGTCGATGCCGGTGAGCGCGGTGCTCAGCTTCGAGACCCGCGAGCAGCAGGGCCACACCATGCTGCGCGTGACC
>JAXMGQ010000036.1:0-54312 GCA_046347195.1 Steroidobacteraceae bacterium | reverse complement strand
CGGGGCCCGTGCCCTCGCCCTGCTCGCGATGAGTCTGCCGGCCGCCGGCTGCTATGTTCTGCAGGCGGCCGGTGGACAGGCCTCGCTGATGGCGCAGCGCCGCCCCATCGACCGCGTGATCGCGGATCCTGGCACGACACCGGCCGTGCGCACGCAGCTCGCCGCGGTCGCGGCGATCCGCGAGTTCGCCACCCACGAGCTGCACCTGCCGGACAACGGCAGTTACCGGCAGTATGCGGACATCCATCGTGCCTACGTCGTCTGGAACGTGGTGGCCGCCCCGCAGTTCTCGGTGCAGCCGAAGCGCTGGTGTTTCCCCGTCGCCGGATGCGTCGCCTACCGTGGCTACTTCAGGCAACGGCGGGCGGAAAGTTTCGCCGCGAAGCTGCGCGCACGGGGGTTCGATGTGACCGTCGGCGGCGTCGCGGCCTACTCGACGCTGGGACATTTCGATGATCCCATCCTCAGCACCATGCTGGGCTGGACCGATGTGCAGCTCGCCTCGATCGTGTTCCACGAGCTCACGCACCAGCTCCTCTACGTCAAGGGCGACTCCGATTTCAACGAGGCGCTGGCCAGCGTCGTGGAGGAGGAAGGCGTGATGCGCTGGCTGAACGCCGCCGGGCGCGCCAGCGACCTTGCGGGACTGCGGCGCTGGCGACAACGCAGCGCCGAGGTCACGCGGCTGCTGGGCCAGGCGCGGGGTGATCTTGGCAGGCTGTACGCATCGCGGCTGTCATCGCAGGAGATGCTACGGCGCAAGGCCGCCCGGTTCGAGCAGCTCCGGCACGACTATGACGGCCTGAGCGTTTCCTGGGGGAGCGAGGCGCCGTTGCGGGGATGGTTCAGCGCATCGATGGGCAACGCGCACCTGGCGGCAGCGGCAACCTACAGTCGCTGCGTGCCGGGGTTGAACCGGATGCTGGCGGAGGAGGGGCACGACCTGCCGCGCTTCTACGCCCGCGCCCGTGAGCTCGCCCGGCTCCCCGCCGCCGAACGTGGCCGGCAGGTGTGCTCCGGCGGCTGATGCCTCAGCGCTGAAGCGTGGATGCCGCCGCGGCCTCGCGACCGGCGCTGCGCTCGCCGACGCGCTCGCCGCTGCGCCCGCCGCTGCGCCCGCGACATTCCGACAGCCGGGCGTTGTCCTCGAATGACCCGAGGTAGGTCCGCGCCACGCCGGGCATGGCCTGCGGGGTGATGCCGAGCATCGAGAACCCTTGCGTCGCGCAGACGCTGTCCACGGTGAGCGACTTGTAGTTGTCGCTCGAGAACGGACGGCCCGGCACGAAGTTCATGAAGAAGGCCTGCAGGCGGCCGAGCGGATCCGGCAGCCCCATGATCCAGCGGCGGCGGTGATTGAGGGAGGCGACCAGTTCGACCACCTGGCGCAGCGTGTACTGGTGGGGACCGCCCAGCTCGTAGGTCTGGCGGCTGCAGGCGCCACCGCGCAGGCAGCGCACCATGGCGGCGATGACATCGTCCACGAACACCGGCTGGAAGCGGGCCTGCGGCCGCGCCAGCGGGAACACCAGCGGAATGAGCGCGAGCATCGCTGCGAAGCGGTTGAGGAAGGAATCGCCGGGGCCGAAGATGACCGAGGGCTTGAAGATGGTCCAGTCCACATCGCCGGCCTGCTCGCGGATGATCTTCTCCGCCTCTGCCTTGCTGCGCAGGTAGTGGCTTGGCGCGTCCAGGTCGGCCTTGAGCGAGGACATCTGCAGCAAGCGGCCCACGCCGGCCGAACGGCAGGCCTGCAGGACCCCGCGCGTGAGCTCGGTGTGCGCGCGACGGAATCCGTCGCCGCCGAACCAGCGCTCGTTGAGGATGCCGACGAGGTTGATCACCACGTCCTGGCCGCGGAAATGCTCGCTCAGCGCTCCCGCGTCGTACACGTCGCAGTCGAGCAGGGTCAGCCCTGGCAGCACCAGCAGGTGCTTGTGCAACTCGCGGTTGCGCGTCAGCACGGTGACCCGGTGCCCTTCGCGGATCAGACGCGATACCAGCCGCGTGCCGACGAAGCCGGTGCCGCCCAGGATGCAGATGGAGAGTTTGCACATGATGCCTTTCGCCCCTGCTTCAGCGGATCGGGATGAGCAGCACGGCCGCGCCGCGCTTGACGTTGAGGAAGGCGACCTTGGCGCCCTTCATCGCTTCCCGGAACTGCTTCAGGTTGGCGACGCGCGTGCGGCCGACCGCGACGATGATGTCGTTGCCGCGCAGGCCAGCCTGCGCCGCCGGACTGCCATCCTGCACGGTCCGCACCACCACGCCCACGTCGTTCCCCGCATCGGCGAGATCCGCGCCCTCGAGCGCCCGGTTCACCGCCGCGCCATCGCCCGCATCCGCATCCGCCCGCTCGCTGATCACGGCCGTCACCTTGAGCGGCTTGCCATCGCGCAGCAGGCCGATGTCGACCTTGTCACCGACCCTCAGCATGCCGATGGTGGCGCGCAGTTCGCCGGCCCCCTTGGTGTTCACGCCGTTGATGGAGACGATGATGTCGCCGGTCTTCACGCCGGCCTTGTCGGCGGCGGAGCCCTGCACCACGCCCGCGATCAGCGCGCCGCGGGATTCGGTGAGCCCGAATTCCTTGGCGACATCGGGGGTGACATCGTAGATGTTGACGCCCAGCACGCCGCGCTTCACCTGGCCGTACTTGATGAGCTGGTCCATCACGCTCTTGACCATGTTCACCGGGATGGCGAAGCCGATGCCGATGTTGCCACCGCTGCGGGAGAGGATCGCGGAATTGATGCCCTCGAGTTCGCCCCGCAGGTTGACCAGCGCACCGCCCGAGTTGCCCGGGTTGATCGAGGCATCGGTCTGGATGAAGTCCTCGTACCCGTCCGGATTGGGATTGATGCCCGAGCGGCCCAGCGCGCTGACGATGCCGGAGGTGACGGTGTGCTGCAATCCGAACGGGTTGCCGATGGCGACCACGAAATCGCCCACCTCGAGCTTCGAGGAGTCCCCGAGCGGCATGGCGACGAGGTTCGGCTGCTTGGCCTGCAGCACGGCGACATCGGACCCCTCATCGCTGCCGATCACCTTGGCGGTGAAGCTGCGGTTGTCGAGCAGCGTGATGGTGATTTCGCTGGCGTTCTCGATGACGTGGTGGTTGGTGATGATGTAGCCGTTCTTCGCATCGACGATGACGCCGGAACCGGCGCTCTGGAACTGGCGTTCGCGCGGGCCCTGGTCGGGCGCATCGGGGAAGAAGCGGCGGAAGAACGGGTCATCGAGCAGCGGGTTGCGCGAACCCTGTTCCTTGATGGTACCGCGTGTGGCGATGTTCACCACCGAGGGCGAGACGCGCTTGACCATGGGTGCCAGCGTCGGCACGGGTGCTTCGCCGGCGGCGGCGGGCTGGGCCAACAGGACGGGTGTGAACCCGGGGCCGAGCAGGGCGATGGCCAGGGTGAGCGGCAGGATCTTGCTCAAACGCATTCGGTGTCCTTCTTTAGATCGTGTACGTCGGGTGCCCGTAACGGACAAGGTTCCGGCAGCAAAAGTTTCCAAGGGTGGGTGCGGGCGGTAGTGTACACGCAGGCCTTTCCGGACAAGGCCCCGAAGACCGTCCGGGTGGGTGAGACCAGGGTTGTCAAGCGGACCACCGCTTCAGATCCTGTGCATATCGTGTGCAAACCCGGCGAACACAAGATATAGCGTTGGACCAGCAAATTTTTGCCTCGCTTATTGTCAAATCAGCGCCGTGGAAATCTGCCGATGAGTTTCTGTAACCGCATGATTTTATGATATTTACCGGGATACTATCCAGGGAAAAAAATTCTTGACGCCTCCCCGAAGGGCGACATAACCTCATCGCCCCTGACACAAGATGTAGTGTTCGCCCGCTCAGCGCTACACCGTCAGCTAATCTCAGCGTCGGTGACAGCGCATTCGCTCCCCCACGCTGTTTGTTTTGGAACTGCCTGAAGATCTGCAGGAGCTGATCAAGATCCATGAACACGGTGGTCAAGATTCAAACCAAGACAGTCAATTCCATCCCGTACCAGGAAGCTTCCCTGGATATCTGGGACAAGAAGTACCGCC
The DNA here is from genome assembly GCA_046347195.1 of Steroidobacteraceae bacterium. GTDB lineage: Bacteria > Pseudomonadota > Gammaproteobacteria > Steroidobacterales > Steroidobacteraceae > TMP-86. The sequence continues at coordinate 50,259 of JAXMGQ010000036.1, read as the reverse complement.
TCTCGGCCAAGGACGGTACGCCCATCGACGGGTCCATGGACGAGACCTATCAGCGGGTGGCGCGCGCGCTGGCGGACGTGGAACAGGATGCGGATCGCGAGACCTGGTACGAGTCCTTCCTGTGGGCCCTGCGCCACGGCGCGATCCCCGCGGGCCGCGTCACCTCGAACGCAGGCGCTCTCGAGCACAAGCCTGCCACCTCCACCATCAACTGCACGGTCTCGGGCACCATCCGCGACTCCATGGATGACATCCTGGGCAAGGTGCACGAGGCCGGCCTGACCCTGAAGGCCGGCTGCGGCATCGGCTACGAGTTCTCCACCTTGCGTCCGCGCGGCGCCTATGTCTCGGGAGCTGGCGCGTACACCTCGGGTCCCCTGTCCTTCATGGACATCTACGACAAGATGTGTTTCACCGTGTCCTCGGCCGGCGGCCGGCGCGGTGCGCAGATGGGCACCTTCGATGTCGGTCATCCGGATGCGCTGGAGTTCATCCGTGCCAAGCGCGAGGCGGGGCGGCTGCGCCAGTTCAATCTCTCGCTGCTGGTCACCGACGAGTTCATGCAGGCGGTCAAGGGCGACACCGAATGGAAGCTCGCCTTCCCGGTGAGCCGCGCCGAGTTCGAGGCCGAAGGCGTCGATCTCGAGGACGACTCACGCTTCGTCTGGCGGGAGTGGCCGCAGTCGGAAGGGTACGTCGTGAACGAGACCGGGCTCGTGGCCTGCAAGGTCTACAAGACGCTGCCGGCGCGGCGCATGTGGGACCTCATCATGTCCTCCACCTACGACTTCGCCGAGCCCGGCTTCATCCTCGTCGACAAGGTCAACGAGATGAACAACAACTGGTGGGAGGAGAACATCCGCGCCACCAATCCTTGCGTCACGGCCGACACCTGGGTACAGACCAGCGAAGGTCCGCGGCAGGTTGCCGACCTGCTCGGGCGCGCTTTCCTCGCCCGTGTGGATGGCGTCGATCACGCGAGCGGTGAGCAGGGTTTCTTCCGGACCGCGACCAAGGACATCGTCCAGCTTCGCACGGCGGAAGGCCATGGCCTCAAGCTCACCGCCGACCATCGCGTGCGCCGGGTCACCCGGCAGACGCGCTGGAGCTGTGACACTGACTGGTGCGCGGCCGGCGAGCTGCAAGCCGGTGACCAGGTGCTGCTGCAAGATCATCGCGCCAATGTGTCCTGGGCGGGCCAGCATTCCCGTGACGAAGGCTATCTCCTGGGACTGCTGATCGGCGATGGCACCTTCGCGGGTGATCGCGCCGTGCTGTCGGTGTGGCCCGGTGAAGCCGCTGCCCAGGGTGTTGGCGGGAAGGGCGGTGGTGTGCAGGGCGGTGGCATGGCCCGCCCCGGTGTGGCCGGCGTGATGCGCGCCGCACTCGAGTCGGTGCAGGGTTTCGCGCGGCGCAGCGACTTCCAGGGCTGGAATGCCGTCGATGGGCGCGGTGAGTACCGTCTGCGGATGGCGGGGCTCGATGAACTCGCGGCGCAGTTCGGCGTTCGCAGTGGCCACAAGACCATCACGCCGTCGATGGAGCGCAGCTCGAGTGAGTTCCATCGCGGCCTGCTGCGCGGCCTGTTCGATGCGGACGGCTCCGTGCAGGCCTCGCAGGCCAAGGGCTGCTCGGTTCGCCTGTCGCAATCCGATGTGACCTTGCTCGAAGCCGCGCAGCGCATGCTGCTGCGTCTCGGCATCGCCTCCACCCTGGCCCAGCACGAGCTGGTGATCAGCGGTGAGAACCTGCAGCAGTTCGCGCAGCAGGTTGGCTTCGCCGACACCGACAAGGCGGCGCGGCTCGCTGCCGCGCTCGCCGGATACCGCCGGCGGATCGACCGTGAGCGCTTCGTCGCCACGGTGCAGTCGGTGGTGCCCGCGGGCACGGAAGATGTCTACGACGTGCAGGTGCCCGGCATCAACACCTTCGATGCCAACGGCCTGCATGCCCACAACTGCGGTGAGCAACCACTGCCGCCGTACGGCTCCTGCCTGCTGGGCTCGGTGAATCTCACCAAGTTCGTGGTCGATCCGTTCACCGAGGACGCCCGCTTCGACTGGGAGACCTACCGCAAGGTGGTGAAGGTCTTCACGCGCATGCTCGACAACGTGGTGGAGATCAACGGCCTGCCGCTGCCGCAGCAACGCCGCGAGATCCTGCGCAAGCGCCGCCATGGCATGGGCTTCCTGGGCCTGGGTTCCACCATCACCATGCTGTGCATGAAGTACGGCTCGAAGAAATCCGTGGCCTTCACCCAGAACGTGGCGCGCGAGATGGCCATCGCCGGCTGGGAGGCGGGCCTGGAGCTTGCGCGTGAGAAGGGTCCGGCGCCGATCATGACCGAGGAGTTCACGGTCACGGCGGAAATGCTGCGCAAGCGGCCCGAGATGCAGCGCGACGGCTGGCGGGTGGGCGCGAAGATCCCGGGCCGGGTGCTGCATGCCCGCTACAGCCGCTACATGCAGCGGGTGGCAGAGGCGGCTCCCGAGCTGGTCGATGATCTCGCCGAGGTGGGCGCGCGCTTCACGCATCACACCTCCATCGCCCCCACCGGCACCATCTCGCTGTCACTGGCCAACAATGCCTCCAACGGCATCGAGCCCTCCTTCGCGCACCACTACTTCCGCAACGTGATCCGCGAAGGCAAGAAGTCCAAGGAGAAGATCGACGTGTTCTCCTTCGAGCTGCTGGCGTATCGGGACCTCGTCAATCCGCGCGCCATGCCCAATTCCACCGCTCCGTCGGAGAAGCTGCCGGACTACTTCGTCTCCGCGGATGACATCGGGCCGAAGGAGCACGTGGACATCCAGGCCGCGGCGCAGCTCTGGGTGGACTCCTCCATCTCCAAGACGGCGAACGTGCCCACCGATTACAAGTACGAGGACTTCAAGGACATCTACCTGTACGCCTACGAGCAGGGCCTGAAAGGTTGCACCACCTTCCGCTTCAACCCTGAGGCCTTCCAGGGGGTGCTCGTGAAGGAGCAGGACCTGAAGAACACGACCTACGTGTTCACGCTGGAGGACGGGAGCGAAGTCAAGGTCCGCGGGGACGAGCAGATCGAGTACGACGGCGAGCTGCACACGGCGGCGAACCTGTTCGATGCGCTCAAAGAAGGCTATTACGGGAAATTCTGAGCATGTCCATGATCAAGATCGACAAGAAGATTGCCAAGTACCGGGTGCAGGCCCCTCCTTCCGAGGAGGTCAAGGCCCCGGCGCCGGTCGAGAAGCCCAATACCGATGACAATGTCATCTGGATGCACGAGAAGCTCGAGCGTCCGGACGTCCTGATCGGCTCGACCTACAAGATCAAGACGCCGGTGTCGGATCACGCCATGTACGTGACCATCAACGACATCATCCTCAACGAGGGCACGGCGCACGAGCAGCGCCGTCCGTTCGAGGTGTTCATCAACACCAAGAACCTGGATCACTTCCAGTGGATCGTCGCGCTGACCCGGGTCATCTCCGCCGTGTTCCGCAAGGGTGGGGACGTGACCTTCCTGGTTGACGAGCTCAAGGCCGTGTTCGATCCGCGCGGCGGCTACTGGCAGCCGGGCGGCAAGTTCATGCCCTCGACCATCGCCGAGCTGGGCCACGTCATCGAGCGGCACCTGCAGTCCATCGGCATGCTGAAGCGCCCCGAGCTCGACGAGCATCAGCGCAAGCTGGTCGAGGAGAAGCGCGCGGAATTCGAGGCGCGCGCCAAGCAGACCGACGCGTTTTCCAAGTCGCATTTCCCGGAAGGGGCGCAGCTGTGCAACAAGTGCAGCACGGCGGCGGTGGTGATGATGGACGGCTGCATGACCTGCCTGAACTGCGGCGAGTCCAAGTGCGGTTGAGTTGAGGATGGCGATGATCCGGCGGCTGCTCCCGGTGCGGCCGCCGATTTTCCTCAATCTCTTTTGTCTCCTGGCGCTGCTCCTCGCCCGCGGCGCGCTGGCTGATTCCCCCTTCGAACCTCCGCCCGCGCTCGAGCGCGACGTGCAGTTCTGGATCCGCATCTACACCGAGGTGAGCACCGACCAGGGACTGCTGCACGATGACCGGAACCTGGGCGTCGTCTACGAAAAGCTCGGTTTTGATCCCGACACCTCGCCGCGCGAGCGCGGCCGGCTCATCGACCGGCGCAAGGAGCACTACCGCGCACTGCTGGCACGGTTCGCGGCCGGGGACACCGCGGGGCTGGATGCGGAAGAACAGCGCATCCACGACGCCTTCGGCGAGTCCGCTTCCCCGGTGGTTTTCCGGGACGCGATGGACGGGGTCCGCTTCCAGTTGGGCCAGGCCAACCGCTTCCGCGAAGGGCTGATGCGGGCCGGGATCTGGGAGTCGCACATCGCCCGGACCCTCGCACAGCGTGGCGTGCCGGCGGAGATCGCAGCGCTCCCGCACGTCGAGTCCTCGTTCAATCCGGGCGCATGGTCGAAGGTGGGGGCCGCGGGCCTGTGGCAGTTCATGCCCTCCACCGCCCGACGCTACATGCGCGTGGACTCCCTCGTCGATGAGCGCATGGATCCGTTTACCGCGACGGAGGGCGCGGCGAATCTGATGCTGTACAACTATCGCCTGCTCGGAAGCTGGCCGCTGGCGATCACCGCCTACAACCACGGTCCCGGCGGACTGCTCAAGGCGCAGACCGACCTGGGCACGAACGACATCGCCACCATCGTGCGCCGCTACAACGGCGCCACCTTCGGCTTCGCCTCCCGCAACTTCTATGTCGCCTTCCTCGCCGCATTGGAGGTGGACCGCAATGCGGAGAAATACTTCGGCCGCATCCCGAAGCAGCCCGATGCGGAGAGCACCACCGTCGAACTGCCCGACTATGTGCCCGTCCATGCGCTCACCGGCGCCTTCAAGGTCGATCTCGGCGCGCTGAAGGCGCTGAATCCGGCGTTGCGACCGCCGATCTGGGACGGCGCCCGCTTCGTGCCACGCGGTTATGCCTTGCGCCTGCCGGGCACGGTGGAGCAGCCGCAGATCGAGGCTGCGCTCGCCCGCATCCCGCTGAACCAGCGCTACCTGGCCCAGCGCAGCGATGTCAGCTACCGGAGCCGGCGCGGCGATACGCCACAGGGCATCGCACAGCGCAGCGGCGTCTCGCTGGACCGCCTGATGGCGGCCAATGGCTGGAGCGCTGCGCCTTCCTTGCGGCGGGGCCAGGTGGTGCGCCTGCCATTGCCCGATACGCGCGCCGGCAGGCCGGCGCCGGTCGTGGTGGTGGCGGCCGCGGCGGCAGCCCCGGTGGCAAAGCCTGCCGCCACCTATACCGCGCGCACGCCGGGCACCCCCGTGGCCGCACCGCCCGGACTCGAGGCGGGTGCGGGCACGGCGGCCTCAGCCGCGAGCACGCCGGTCGCGCCCAGCGCCGATATCGCCTCGGTATTCGGCGATGCGCTGCCGACGGCGAGCGCGGATCCGGCCGACTACGGCCTGGCGAGGGATCAGACCATCATCGTGCAGGCCGAGGAGACACTCGGGCACTATGCCGACTGGTCGGGCATCAACATCAACCAGTTGCGCGCCATCAACCACCTGAAGCGCGGCTCCCCGGTGAGCATGGGCCGCAAGCTGAAGCTGCCGCTGGCCAAGGCAGAGGTGGCGCGTTTCGAGGACGCCCGCCGGACCTATCACCGGCAACTGCAGGATGCGTATTTCGCCTCCCACCGCATCAGCGGCACGGAAAGCTACGCCGTGAAGAAGGGCGAATCGCTTTGGACCATCCAGCAGTCGCATCCGGACATCCCGGCCTGGCTCATCCGCCAGTACAACCCGCGGGTGGACTTCAGTGAGTTGCGCCCGGGCAGCACCCTCAACCTGCCGCGGGTGGCCGAGGCGAACCGCGAGTAGCCGCGCCGTGGCGCCGCGGCTTTTCCGTGAACTGGTGCGGATTTCGTCATTCCAGGCAATCGGTATAATTTTTGCGCCATGAAAGCGCCCCTGCGCCTGCTGATCATCGTCCTGTTAACCGCAGCCCTCGCGGCGGCGGTGCTGCCGCCGGCCGCCCGCGCGTCGACCGAGGACATCACTCCGGCGGACCGGGTGGTGGTGCGCAAGGCCGAACGCCGGCTGTACCTGTATCATGGCCAGGACCTGCTCGGCGCCTACAAGGTGGCCCTGGGGCTGAACCCGCTGGGTCCGAAGGAACGCGAGAGGGATTACCGCACCCCGGAGGGCCGGTACTTCCTGTCCCGGCGCAACACCCGGAGCGATTTCTTCCTGGCCATCCAGGTCTCCTATCCGAACAAGCAGGACGAGCGCAACGCGCGCCGGCGCGGCTGGGCGCCCGGTGGCTCCATCATGATCCACGGCCTGCCGAACGTGCCCAAGCACACCCCCCTGTACTACGAGCAGACCGACTGGACCGACGGCTGCATCGCGCTGTCCAACTCCGACATGGTGGAGGTCTGGATGCGAACGCAGGACAATATTCCCATCGACATCTTCCCGTAGGACTCCCGTGGAAACCTCCATCATCTCGACCGACTTGGTCGATGCCCGTGTTGCCCCCAAGGGGAGCCTGGAGCACCTGTCGCAGCAGGAAATCGAGAAGCTGCTGAGCTCGGGGCAGGGCGGCATGTACCCGCTGTTCCGCAAGTGCGCGCTCGCGGTGCTCAATTCCGGCAGTCCCATCGACGATGCCCGCCTGATCTTCGAGAAGTACAAGGACTTCGACCTGCAGATCGTGCGGCAGGCCTGGGGCATCAAGCTCGAGATCAGGAACGCGCCGGCCTCGGCCTTCGTCGACGGGCAGATGATCCGCGGCATCAAGGAGCAGTTGTTCGCGGTGCTGCGCGACGTGGTGTTCATCGCCAACGAGATCCTCGAAAGCGGCCGCTTCGACCTCGACTCCTCGGCCAGCATCACGAATGCCGTGTTCCACATCCTGCGCAATGCGCATGTGCTGGAGCACAACATGCGTCCGAACCTGGTGGTGTGCTGGGGCGGGCACTCGATCCGCCGGCTCGAGTACGACTACACCAAGCTCGTGGGCTACGAGATCGGCCTGCGCGGGCTGGATGTGTGCACGGGCTGCGGCCCCGGCGCGATGAAGGGCCCGATGAAGGGCGCCACCATCGGCCATTCCAAGCAGCGCATCTTCAACGGCCGGAACCTGGGGATCACCGAGCCGGGCATCATCGCGGCCGAGCCGCCCAACCCGATCGTCAGCCAGCTGGTGATCATGCCCGACATCGAGAAACGCCTGGAGGCCTTCGTGCGCGTCGGCCACGGCATCGTGGTGTTCCCGGGCGGGGTGGGCACGGCCGAGGAGATCCTGTACCTGCTGGGCATCCTGCTCGACCCGGTCAACCGCGAGATCCCCTTCCCGGTGGTGTTCACGGGCCCGGCGGACTCGGCGGATTATTTCCAGAAGATCAACGAGTTCGTCGGCAGGACGCTGGGCCCCGAGGCCCAGTCGCTGTACCGCATCATCGTCAACGACCCGCCCAGCGTGGGTCGTGCCATGGTGGAAGGGTTGGAGCAGGTGCGCGAGTTCCGCCGCCGCAGGTCCGATTCCTACAGCTTCAACTGGCTGCTGAAGATACCGCTCGAGTTCCAGCAACCCTTCGAGGTCAGCCACGCCACGATGCGCGCGCTCGACCTTCGCCTCGACCGGCCCGTGCACGAGCGCGCGGCCGACCTCAGGCGCGCGTTCTCCGGCATCGTCGCCGGCAACGTGAAGGAATACGGCATTGCCGCCATCGAACGGCACGGGCCGTTCGAACTCGCCGGCGATGCGCAGATCATGGGGCCGCTCGATGAACTGCTGCGTTCCTTCGTCGCGCAGCGGCGCATGAAGATCGCCGGCGTCGAGTACAAGCCCTGCTACCGGCTGGTCGCCTGAGAACGCCTCGCAGGCGGAGCATGGCGCCTCAAATCGCTGGATTTCCAGCGATTTAACTTACCGCGGCGAATTCAGAGATGCGCATCGCAGAGCACATGCGGTGACCATTTCCGCCGCTGGATGCGTGTGACCCAGTTCCTTCGGAACACGGCTGCCGGGCCTTAACGTTTTCACCATAGAGCGAGGCACCAATCCATGAGTGAAACCAAGATTCCGGACCGGCTGGCCGCAGTGGACCGTCGCGTGAACCGCGACCGGGACCCGAACGATCCGGTCAGCACCTGGCTGATGCGCGGACACAAGGGAGTGGGCCGGCACGCCGCCATCACCAAGAGCCTGTACAACTGGCACAGCTACAAGAACTGGGCCGACAAGGTGCGCGGCGACTGGGACGACAAGGACCGCAAGCGCTGAAGTCCCTTCAGGCCGATTCGGGCAGCGCGGCCGGGATGGGCAGGACATCCGTCGCGTCTTGCGGAGAATTCCTGATCAGCGCCTCCTTGGCCTTGAGCCAGGCGAGCAGAGGCGCCCACTCCTGCAGATCCGCCTCGACCAGGTAACGCTTCATCTCGTGGATGCCCACGCCCGCTTCCGCGGCCCGCACGTAGTTCTGCGAGTCGCGGATGCTGGTGATGACCGGGATCCGCAGGGTCTCCAGGAAACGCAGCAGCGACTGGTAGATGATGGTGTTCCGGCGCACGCGGTTGGCGATGACACCGATCCGGTGCTCATCGCGCCTCACCTTGGCGATGAGCAGCAGGTCGGCGATGCACTTCGAGCAGGCGTGGATGTCAATGTCGGAGGGCAGCACCGGCACGATGATGGCATCCGCGTTGCGAGTGAGCTCGGGCAGGTCCTGCCCCGCCACCGCGGCCGGCGTGTCGACGATGACGTGGCCGGTCTCCGGCGGCACCCGCATCTGGAATGCACGGGTCATGCGCGAGGTGCGATCGATCGCCGAGACACCGTGGATGGCTGCCTGCTCCGAGGTGCGCTTCTTCAGCCAGCGCGTGCTCGAGCCCTGCGGGTCGTTGTCGAGCAGCATGGGCCGATCGCCGGTGCTCGCGAAGTAGCTCGCGAGGTTGGTGGCGATGGTCGTCTTGCCCGACCCACCCTTGGGGTTCAGCACCAGGATGCGTTGCATTTAACTTAGCGTACGCGTTTCACGGCCGGCCGCGCAACAATTCGCGGCACCGCTTGACATCCACTGCCGGGGTGTGAGGCTTCTCACAGCCTTCGTGGCCCCGCTGTCGCTAGCCTTGATGGCGATGGAATGGATGTTACAGGTCGTCGATGAGCTGGATGACGTGGCGGGGGCCTTGCGCCACCTGTGGGTCGATGCTCGTCGCGACGCTGCCATCGTGGCAACAGGAATCGCCGGCGCCGCCGCTTTGCTAGGGTTGATTGCGCTGGGCGCCGCGCCTTTCCTGGTGTGCTGCGGCGGCGTGCTGCTGAGCGCCGCCATCGCTTTCAGCATGCAGCGATGCGTCCAGCGCATCGCCGCACGCTGAAAGCTTCCCCCCATCCCGCATCCACTCCCGCGCCGCGCATCGTCGAAGTTGGCCGGTGCTACACTGCGCCGGCAACTCTCAACCGGTCACTGCGGGATACCCATGCGCGTTCGAGCGAACCTTCTGTGTTTGATGCTGGCCAGCGGCCTCCTGGCCGCCTGCCACCGGGCCCCCGCACCGACGGCGCCCGTCGCCGGGGCCGCCAGTCTCATCGTCAAGGACCTCAAGGCTGGCACCGGACCCGCGATCACCGCCGGCCAGACGGCCGAGGTGCACTACACCGGCTGGCTGTACGAGGCGTCCGCGCCCGACAACAAGGGCCGTCAATTCGACAGTTCGCGCGATTCCGGCCGTCCGTTCTCCTTCGTGATCGGCGCCGGGCAGGTGATCGACGGCTGGGACAAGGGGGTGGCCGGCATGCAGGCGGGCGGGCAACGGCGGCTGGTCGTTCCCGCTGATCTCGCCTATGGCTCCGCGGGTGCGGGGTCCGACATCCCGCCGGGCGCGACGCTCGTGTTCGACGTCGAGCTCCTGTCGATCCACTAGCCGCGCCATGCGGCGGTCGATCTCCGAGCGCATCCGCATCGAGGGCCCCGCCGGGGCGCTCGAGGCCATCGTCGAGGATGTCGGTGCCCATGCCGGCGCCGTGGCCGTCGTGTGCCATCCCCACCCCCTGTATGGCGGCACCATGGACAACAAGGTCGTGGTCAGCGTGGCGCGTGCATTGCACGAGGCCGGCGTCAGCACGGTGCGCTTCAACTTCCGGGGAGTGGGCGCGAGCGCCGGTGCCTACGATGAAGGCCGCGGCGAGCTGGAGGATGCGATCGCGGTCGCCTCGCAGGCAGCAACCCGCTGGCCGGGGCTGCCGTTCATCAGCGCCGGCTTCTCCTTCGGCTCCTACATCGCGCTGCGCCTGGCGCTGTCACGGACCACGCAGCGGCTGTTCACCGTCGCGCCGGCGGTGTCGCGATTCGATTTCGACGAGCTGTCGCGGCCGGCGTGCCCGTGGGTGATCGTGCAGGGGGAGGCCGACGAGGTGGTGCCCACCCCCGAGGTCGTGGCGTGGGCGGGGCGGCTCGATCCGCCGGCGAAGCTGCACCTGGTGCCGGGCGCCGGACACTTCTTTCACGGCAAGCTGCTGGCCTTGCGGGATATCGTGCTGGCGGAGATGCGGGGAGAGGGGTGAAAAGCCGGAGCGGCGATGCGCCGCTCCGGGTGAACGCGAGTCGCTCGTCAGTTCACGAATTCCTTCAGGTTCTTCAGGGCGGCAATGCGCACCTTCTTGCTGGCGGGCTTCGCCTTGAACATCATCTTCTCGCCGTTGAAGGGGTTGATGCCTTCGCGGGCCTTGGTGGCGGGCTTCTTGACGACCTTCATCTTCAAGAGGCCAGGCATGGTGAACAGGCCGTGACCGCGCAGGCTCTTCTTGATGACGGTGGAGAGCGAGTCGAAAACGGCTCCCACCTGCTTCTTGGAAAGATCGGTGTCCTTGGAAATGGTCGCGAGGATCTCGGACTTGGTCGGGGCGGCATTCTTTTTCGCCATATCAATCTCCTACAGGGTTTTGATGTGTCTCTCGCAAGCTTTTTTGCCTGCATTTTTCATTCGGGGCGGAAAATAACACAGAAAAAAGCCGATGTTTAGCGTTGTCGCAATATTTTTTGCGATTTGAAATCGCGCGCGAGGCTGAATTTCAAGGGCCGAACGATTTGGCGCGGGACGATTCAGCGCACCAGCAGGAGCAGCGCGCTGATGAGGATGGAAAGCCACAGCACCGAGAAATCGATCTGGCCGATCGGCGGGATCAGGCGGCGAACGGGACGCAACACCGGTTCGCACAACTGCGTCAGCAGCCGCGTGCCGGGCGAATAGCCGCCGGGGGCGATGAAGCTGATGAGCGCATAGGCGAGCAGGGCGAACAGGTAGATCTTCAGAATCAGGGCGACCAGGTCCACCAGTGTCATGCGCAGCCCGACCAGCCAGGGAAGCGATCCGTAGCCCTGCAGCAACAGCAGCAGCGCCGTTCGCCCCAGCGCGATCAGCAGGACCGCGACCACCGTGGCGGTGTCGACCTTGCGGATCGGCGGCAGGACGCGCCGCAAGGGCAGGATCAGCCAGTTGGTGATGCGCACCACGGCATCGGCCAGCGGGTCGCGGAAGTCGGCACGAACCAACTGGAACAGCAGCCGCAGCACGAAGGCCAGCAGCAGCAGCCAGGAGAGGATATCCGCCACGTAGCGAATCGCGTCCATCGATGAGCCCTTACCGGATCTTGCTGGCCGGATCTTGCTGGGGTGCGCCCTACGGGGTACCGAACTCGGCCGCGAGCTCCGCCGACCGCCGGTCGGCAGCGGCCACGGCGTGGGCGACGATAGCACGAAGCCCTTGCGCATCGAGAACGGCCAGCGCGGCGGCCGTCGTGCCACCCTTCGAGGTGACCTGCTCGCGCAGCGTCGCCAGCGAGTCGCCGGACTCGCGCGCCATGCGCGCCGCGCCGTAGGCCGTGGCCAGGGTGAGCTGATGGGCCACCTCCGCGGGCAGGCCGCGTTCGCGGGCCGCGGCCTCGAGGGCCTCCATGAACAGGAAGAAATAAGCCGGGCCGCTGCCCGACAGTGCCGTGACCGTGTCCATCTGCGACTCGTGGTCCACCCAGACCGTGGCGCTGACCGCCGCCATGATGGACTCGGCCAGCGCCCGATGCGCCGCCCCCACCGATGGCGGCGCATACAGGCCGGTGGCGCCGAAGCCGTTGAGGGCCGGGCGGTTGGGCATGGTACGCACCACGGCGATGCCGCTGCCGAGCCAGCGCGACAGCGCCGCGTGCGGGATGCCGGCCGCCACGGAGATCACCAGCGGCCGGGAGTTCAGCGCCGGCGCGAGCGCCTGGCAGACGCTGCGGATCTGCTGCGGCTTCACGGCGATGACCACGACCTCGGCATCCCGGACGGCGCTGGCATTGTCGTGCTCGGTGCGGATGGCGAACTGGCTGGCGAGCCGCGCGAGTTGTTCCTCGCTCGGATCGGAGGCGACGAGGCGCCCCGGGGCGATGCCGCGGCGGATCAGGCCGCCGATGAGCGCCGCCGCCATGTTGCCACCACCGATGAAGCTCAATTTGCGGATGTCGTGCATGCAGGTCCCCGTGCCCCGAAGATGGCGGAGCCGACGCGCACCATGGTAGCGCCGGCGCGGATCGCGATCTCGAAATCCTCGCTCATGCCCATCGACAGGGTGTCGAGAGCGAGGCCCTGCGCATTGAGCTGCGCCTGCAGGGCGGCGAGCTGGGCGAAGCGGGCGGACTGCAGGTCCATGTCCTGGGTCGGCGGCGGGATGCACATCAGTCCGCGCAGCCGGATCCGCGGCAGCGCCGCCACCTGTGCCGCGAGGCCGGGCAGCTCGGCCGGACTCACGCCGGCCTTGGAGGGCTCGGGCACGAGCTCCACCTGCAGGCAGATGTTCAGCGGGGGTGCATGCAAGGGACGCTGCTCCGACAGACGGCGGGCGATGCGCAGCCGGTCGACGCCGTGGGCCCACGCGAAACGCTCGGCGATGTCGCGTGTCTTGTTCGACTGGATGGCGCCGATGAAATGCCAGGTGAGGGGGAGCTGCGCGAGCTCGTCCTGCTTGGGCAGGGCTTCCTGGAGGTAATTCTCCCCGAAATCTGTGACGCCGTACCCGGCAGCTTCGCGGATCAGGCTTGCCGGGTGGGTCTTGCTCACCGCCACCAGCGTGATGCCCAGGGGATCCCGGCCGGCGTCGACTGCCGCACGTTTCATCCGGGATCTGACATCTGCGAGGCGCGAGGCCAAAATCTGCGGACCAATTAACATATTGGGTGCCGACACCCTCTTATATACTGCGCGAGGATTCTATTACATCGGTCGGCAACACGAACCAGGAGCCTTGAATGGCTGTCGATATCGCGCAGCTGCTCGCCTTCGCGGTGAAGAACGGCGCTTCGGACCTGCACCTGTCCGCGGGCGTTGCGCCCATGATTCGCGTCGACGGCGACATGAAGCGTATCAACATGCCGCCGTTGCAGCACAAGGAAGTGCACAGCATGGTGTATGACATCATGAACGACAAGCAGCGCAAGTCGTACGAGGAATTCTTCGAGACCGACTTCTCCTTCGAGATCCCCAAGCTCGCCCGCTTCCGCGTCAATGCCTTCAACCAGAACCGCGGCGCCGGCGCCGTGTTCCGCAACATCCCCTCGACCATCCTGACGCTGGACGAGCTGAATGCGCCGAAGACCTTCAAGGACCTGTGCATGCTGCCGCGCGGCCTGGTGCTCGTCACCGGCCCCACCGGCTCGGGCAAGTCCACCACGCTCGCCGGCATGGTCAACCACTGCAACGACAACCGTCCCGACCACATCATCACCATCGAGGACCCCATCGAGTTCGTGCACGAGAGCAAGCGGTGCCTGGTGAACCAGCGCGAGGTCCACCGCGACACGCTGGGCTTCAGCGAGGCGCTGCGTTCGGCGCTGCGCGAGGACCCTGACGTGGTGCTGGTGGGCGAGATGCGTGACCTGGAGACCATCCGCCTGGCGCTGACCGCCGCCGAGACCGGGCACCTGGTGTTCGGCACGCTGCACACCAGCTCCGCGGCCAAGACCATCGACCGCATCGTCGATGTGTTCCCGGCCGCCGAGAAGGAGATGGTGCGCGCGATGCTGTCGGAATCCTTGCGCGCTGTCATCTCCCAGACGCTCATGAAGAAGGTGGGCGGCGGCCGGGTGGCAGCCCACGAGATCATGATCGGCACCCCGGCCATCCGCAACCTGATCCGCGAGGGCAAGATCGCCCAGATGTACTCGGCCATCCAGACGGGGCAGGCGCAGGGCATGCAGACGCTCGACCAGTGCCTGCAGGAGCTGGTGCAGAAGGGAGTGGTCAGCCGCGAGGAAGCGCGCTACAAGGCCCAGAACAAGGACAGCGTCTGACGGCAGGACGTCCGCACGCCGCCACAACCGTAAAGGACCGCGACAATGGAACGTGAGCAAGCCATCAAGCTGATGCAGGACCTGCTGCGTCGCATGGTCGACAAGAAGGGTTCCGACCTGTTCATCACCGCCGGCTTTCCGCCGGCCATCAAGATCGACGGCGAGATCCGCCCGCAGTCCGACAAGGCCCTCTCGCCCGAACAGGCCGCGAGCCTGGTGCGGGCCATCATGAACGACCGGCAGACCAAGGAGTTCGACTCCACCAAGGAGTGCAACTTCGCCATTTCCCCGCCCGGCATCGGGCGCTTCCGCGTCAGTGCGTTCATCCAGCAGGGCCACGTCGGCGCCGTGCTGCGTACCATCAACGCCAAGATCCCCTCGTTCGACGAGCTGGAGCTGCCGCCCATCCTCAAGGACGTGGTGCTGGCCAAGCGCGGCTTCGTGATCATCGTCGGCGGCACCGGCTCGGGCAAGTCGACCACGCTGGCGGCCATGGTGGGCTACCGCAACGAGAAGACCCGCGGCCACATCGTCACCATCGAAGATCCGGTGGAATACGTGCACTCCCACAAGGGCTGCGTCGTCACCCATCGCGAGGTGGGCGTGGACTGCGAGAGCTGGCACCTCGCGCTCAAGAACACCCTGCGCCAGGCGCCCGACGTCATCCTCATCGGCGAGATCCGCGACCGCGAGACCATGGAATACGGCATCCAGTTCGCCGAGACCGGTCACCTGGTGCTGGCGACGCTCCATGCCAACAGCTCCAACCAGGCCCTGGACCGCATCATCAACTTCTTCCCCGAGGAGCGGCGCGAGCAGCTCCTCATGGACCTGAGCCTCAACGTCCGCGGGCTGATCTCCCAGCGCCTCATCCCGCGCGAATCCGGCACCGGCCGCATCGCGGCGATGGAGATCATGCTGCATTCGCCGCTGATCGCCGACCTCATCTTCAAGGGCGAGGTGGCCAAGATCAAGGAGGTCATGGCCCGCTCCAACCGGCTGGGCATGAAGACCTTCGACCAGGCCTTGTTCGAACTGTACGAGGCGGGCATCATTTCCTACGAGGATGCGCTGCGCAACGCCGACTCGAAGAACGAGCTGCGGCTGCGCGTCAAGCTGGAGAGCAAGCGCGAGATGAAGAGCCCGGATGACGGCTCGCAGTCCCTCGAGATCCTCGAGGAAGAGGAAGGCAAGGTCTTCTAGGCGGCCTGAAGCAATGTCGGCGAATCCCACCCAGGTGCTCAACACCAAGCCCCTCTTCCGCCTGATGGTGGAGAAGAAGGCCTCCGACCTGTTCTTCACGTGCAACGCGCCGGTGAAGATCAAGATCGAGGGCAAGATCTTCCCGGTGAACAAGCAGATCCTCTCCCCCGAGACCGTCCGGCAGGCCGCGCTCGGCCTCATGACGCAGGAGCAGATCGAGCACTTCAACGAGGAACTGGAGATCGACTTCGCCATCTCCGAATCGGGCCTCGGGCGCTTCCGCATCAACGTGTTCTACCAGCGCGGCTACCCCGCCATGGTGCTGCGCTACATCACCGCCGAGATGCCCCGGCTCGACGACCTGGGCATGCCCGAGATGTTCAAGGAACTGGCCATGCTCAAGCGCGGCCTGATCCTCATGGTCGGCGCGGCCGGCGCGGGCAAGTCCACCACGCTCGCCGCGATGATCGACTTCCGCAACGAGAGCAGCTCGGACCACATCCTCACCATCGAGGACCCGATCGAGTTCCTGCACACCAACAAGAAGTCCATCATCAACCAGCGCGAGGTGGGCCTGGACACCAAGTCCTTCGCCCGGGCACTGCGCAGCGCGGTGCGAGCCGCGCCGGACGTGATCCTGGTGGGCGAGATCCGCGACCGCGAGACCATGGAGGCGGCCATCGCGCTGGCCGGCACCGGCCACCTGTGCATCGCGACGCTCCATGCGAACAACTGTGCCGAGACGCTGGATCGCATCATCAACATGTTCCCGCGCGACCAGCACAACCAGATCTTCCTCGACCTCTCGCAGTACCTGCGCGCCATCCTGTCGCAGCGGCTGGTGCTGTCCAAGACCGGCAAGCGCTGCGCCGCCTGCGAGGTCATGGTCAACACCCCGCACGTCTCGGAGCTGATCAAGAAGGGCGATGTCATCGGCGTGAAGGAAGCCATCCGCACCGGCACCGAGCGCGGCATGCTCAGCTTCGACTCCGCGCTCTACAACCTGGTGCGCGAGGGACGCATCGAGATGGAGGAGGCGCTGGCCAGCGCCGACTCGCGCACCAACCTCGAGGCGAAGATCAACTTCGGTTGAACACCGACTGGGCCTCGAACACGGGGCCGTCCACGCAGACCCGCTTCATCGCGGTGCCCGAAGGGGTCTCCACCGCCACCGCGCAGCCCGCGCAACCGCCCACGGCACAGGCCATGAACTCCTCGAGCGAGACCTGCGCGGGGAGCGAAAAGCGCCGCGCCAGCCGCGCCACGGCCTCGAGCATGACCGTCGGTCCGCAGGCGAAGATCTCCACCCGGGACAGCGCGGCAGGCTCCAGCGCCGCGAGGTAGTGCGCCGCAAGGTCGGTGACATAGCCTTCGTAGCAACCCGCGAAGCCACCGAAGCTGGCGAGACGGCAGGGCACATCCAGCCGCTCGATGCCGGGGTGGCAGGCGATGACCCCGGCCGGGATGCCGGGCACCATCAGCGTCGAGGGCCGTACGGCGAACGGAAAGGGCAGCTCCGAGCCGAAGAAGGCGATGGCCCGGGATGCGTCGCGCGCCATCGTGCCGGCAGGCCGCGCGGCCCGCTGTTGCGCGAGGCTCTCGGCGAGGAAGACCAGCGGCGGGATGCCCACGCCGCCGCCGATCAGCACCGCATGCGGGCGCTGCGCATGCGCCGTGAAGCCATTGCCGATGGGGCCGAGCACGCTCAAGCGTTCCCCCGCCCGGCGCGTCGCCAGCAGCGCGAGACCCTCGCCGTGGACCTTGTACAGGATCTCGATGACCCCGCCCGCCGCGTCGGCGCGCATGATCGACAGCGGGCGGCGCATGGGCAGGGCCGGATCGCAGGTGATGTGGGCGAAGCTTCCCGGCACCGCGGCCGCCGCACAGCGCGGTGAGCGGATCCGGATGATGTACTGTCCGCCGGGGAAGGCCTGCTGGCCGAGCACCTCGGCCTCATCGTCCAGGAAGATGGTGCCGCGATGCGGCCGGGTGGGGTCGGTGCTCACAGCGGCTTGCGCTTGCGCGTGAGGGTCACGGCGATGGAGGCGAGCACGGCCATGCGCACCGCGACACCGGCATTCACCTGCTCGCGGATCACCGAGCGGGGACCGTCGGCCACCTCCGAGGCGATCTCCACGCCGCGGTTCATCGGCCCGGGGTGCATGACGATGGCATCGGGCGCGGCCAGCGCCAGTCTTGCGGTCGTCAGCCCGAAATGGCGGAAGTACTCCTCGTCATCCATCGCGGTGGCCCGCGCCATGCGCTCCTTCTGGATGCGCAGCATCATCACGACATCGGCGCCCGCGATGCCATCCTCGATGCGGATGAAGCGTTGCGCCCCGCTGAACTCATCCTCACCGGGCAGGAGAGGCTCCGGCGCCACCAGCCGCAGGTCGGTGGTGCCCAGCGTGTGCAGGATGCGCGCCGCGGAGCGCGCCACGCGCGAGTGCCGGATGTCGCCGACGATGGCCACCTTCAGGCCGGCGAAGCGCCGCTTGTGGTTGCGGATGGTCAGGGCATCGAGCAGCCCTTGCGTGGGGTGCGACAGATGCGCCTCCCCGGCGCTGATCACCGAGACGTGCTCAGCGACGTGCTCGATGAGGAACTCGGGCAGGCCGGCCTCCGAATCGCGGATCACGAACACGTCGGTGTTCATGGCCTCCAGCGTGTAGAGGGTGTCGAGCATGGTCTCGCCCTTCACGCGCGAGCTCGATTGGGTGTCGAGGTTGAGCACGTGGGCGCCGAGCCGGCGGGCGGCGAGGTCGAAGGAGGCCCGCGTTCGCGTGCTGGGCTCGAAGAACAGGTTGGCCACGGTCATGCCGGCGAGTTCCCGGCCCTCATAGGCGCTCTGCCCCGGGAAGCGGCGGTAATGCTGCGCGCGGTCGAGGAGGGAACCGAGGGTCTCGCGGGACAGGCCGTCCAGGGTGATCAGGTGCGAAAGGCCACCGAATTCATCGAGTTGCGAAAGCATCGAACCATCTCTCCAGGATCACGCAGGCGGCCTCGGCATCCATGTCCGCCTTGCCCACCCGCCGCCGCCGGGTGCCGGCGGCGCGCTGCCTCGCGAGGCGCGCCTGTGCATCGAGCGAGGAGTAACGCTCGTCGATGAACTCGACCGGCCGGGCGAAGCGATCCGAGAGTGAGCGGGCGAAGGCGCGGACCTCCGGCGCCAGTGCGCCTTCGGAGCCGTCGGCATTATACGGCAGGCCGACCACGAGGAGCGCCGGTTGCCAGTCGGCGAGGTATCGGTCGATGCGCTGCCAGTCCGGGCCCGCGCGGGTCCGGTCGAGGGGGGGAAGCGGGGTGGCCCGGCGGGTGAGCGTGTCGCCGCGGGCCGCACCGATGCGGCGCAGGCCGAAATCGAAGCCGATCACCACGCGAACCGGTTCCTCGCCCGCCGGCGCGCCCACCGGCGCACGGGTCTCAGGCATTGCCGCTGTGCGAGGCCAGGCGTGCGATGTCGACGCCGAGCAGGCGCGCGGCCGCGGCCCAGCGCTGCTCGTGGGGGAGTTCGAAGATGATGCGCCGGTCGGCCGGTGCGGTCAGCCAGGCGTTGGAGCGGATCTCATCCTCGAGCTGACCGCCCTCCCAGCCCGCATATCCCAGCACCACGAAGGCCGGCGAGGGGCCCTCGCCACGCGCGATCGCCGCCAGGATGTCGCGCGAGGTGGTGACGTGGATGGCATCGGACACCTTGAGCGTGGAATCCCACTGGCCGGTGGCGGCGTGCACCACGAAACCGCGGTCGGTCTGCACCGGTCCGCCGCGCAGCACGACCTCCTCGCTCAGCTTGCCTTTCGGGGCCTCGATGTCGAGCTGCGCGAACACCTCGCCCAGGCGCATCGGCAGGGGCTTGTTGAGCACCAGCGCGAGCGCGCCCTTCGGGCCGTGCTCGCACACGAAGGCGACGGTGTGGGAGAAATTGGGATCGCCCAGCGCGGGCATCGCGATCAGCAGCTGGTTGGTGAGGTCGAGCGATTCGCTCATGGCGTGGCCGCGGGCGCCTGTGGGTCGGGCATGATGGCCGAGCCTTTCGCCACGCCCTTGATGAACTGCCATTCGTAGGCGAAGCGGATGCGGGAATGGGCGCGCGCCAGGGCCGCCGGGAACGCATCGAAGGGCGCGGCCAGCTTCAGGATCGACAGCGCCGACTGGTCGATCTCGGCATGTCCGCTGGAGCGCCGGATGGCGGCATAGGCGAGCTGTCCGTTCGCGGCGATCGCCACCTCGACCACGGGCGTGCCCGACAGCTCCTGTCGCTGCGCGACGCTCGGGAAGTTGAGGGTGCCCACGCGTTCCACCTTGCGCCGCCAGCCGTCGAGGTACACCGCGACATCCGACTCGCGCGTGTCGGCCGTGATCCACAACTCGCCATGGGATTCGCCCCGCAGGCGCAGGCTGTCATCCTCGGCGGTGGGCGCGATACCCACGTCGGGGCGATCCTCGAGGAGTTCCGGCAGCTCGCGAGGGTGATCCGCCTGCATGGGTCGCGCGAGGTAGAGGATGTGCGCACTGGGTCCGCTGCTCGCGAGCACGCGGGCGGCGCCGGAGCCGGTGCCCGGCATGAAGGCGGCTTGTCCCGTGCCCTCGGTGAGACCGAGGGTTGCGCCGCGGACACGCGAGGAGCGCGGGATCGCCGCCCGTTCCTTGCTGCTGGTATTGCCAGAGCCATGCTGGCTGCGCTGGCCCAGGTAGCGGGCGCGGGGGTTGTCCTTCAGGCGCGGCCCCTGCTCACTGGTCAGGACGATCTCGAGGCTGGGGGCCTCATCCCGGGGAGCCCGGTCGGGCAGGCTGAAGGAGACGCCCAGGATGATGATGCCGTGCACCAGCGCCGCGAGGAAGCAGGTGGTCAGCATGCGATCGTGCACCGGCGGCAGCCGGCGCGAAAAGGTCTCCGGGATGGCCTCGGTGTTCACAGCCGCTTTTCGATGGCATCCATGAACATGGCGGCGATGTCCAGCCCATGCAGCTTCTTCAGCTCGCGGATGCCCGTGGGACTGGTCACGTTGATCTCCGTCACGAACTCGCCGATCACATCCAGACCCACGAACAGCATGCCGAGTTCACGCAATCGCGGGCCGATCTGGCTGCACAGCCAGCGATCCCGGTCGTTCAGCGGCCGCGAACGGGCCGTGGCGCCGGCGGCCAGGTTGCCGCGGTTGTCGGCGG
The DNA here is from genome assembly GCA_046347195.1 of Steroidobacteraceae bacterium. Taxonomy (GTDB): domain Bacteria; phylum Pseudomonadota; class Gammaproteobacteria; order Steroidobacterales; family Steroidobacteraceae; genus TMP-86. Next base: position 29,577 of record JAXMGQ010000036.1, on the reverse strand, counting down.
CATCCGGCATGCGCTGCAGCGCATACGGCACGGGCTCGCCATCCACGAGGATCACCCGGCAGTCCCCCTGGGTGAGGATCTCGGGCAGGTAGCGCTGCACGATGGCGAAGCGCCGGCCGTAGTCGGTGAGGGTCTCGAACACCACGTTGCGGTTCTTGTCGCCCTGCTCGAGGACGAAAATGGACTTGCCGCCCATGCCCTCCAGGGGTTTGACCACGATCCTGCCGTGTTCGCGCAGGAACTGCGCCATGTCGGCCATGTTCCGGGTGATCAGCGTGGGGGCACAGCACTGCGGGAACCAGGCCGTGTAGACCTTCTCGTTCATGTCGCGCAGGCCCTGGGGGCGGTTGACCACCAGGGCGCCCTGGATCTGCGCCCGTTCCAGCAGGTAGGTCGAATAGACGTATTCGGTGTCGAAGGGCGGGTCCTTGCGCATCAGCACCACATCGCCGGCGCCGAGCTGCACGGCCTCGATCTCGCCGCGCTCGAACCAGCGGCTGGAATCGTCGAATACACGTAGCGGGGCCGCCTTGGCGAAGGCGACGCCGTCGCGCAGGTAGAGGTGAGAGACTTCGCAGTAGTGGATTGGCCAGCCCCGCGCCTGTGCCGCGAGCAGCATGCCGAGCGTGGTGTCCTTGGCGGGCTTGATGTGCTCGATCGGGTCCATCACGACGAGCAGGCGGCGGGGGGCGGGCATCTTGCGGTCGAGGGTCCTTGCGGGCGAGTCGATCCCCAAGTCTAGCGCATGGCGCCCCCACCCCGCCGGTGCCGGCTCGGGCAAACTGTGAACCACCGCTGCGCCGGCAAGTGTGACTTGGCTCGAAATGTGCGCGCCTCACCGTGGCCACAGCGGGTCGGATATGTTAAAAAGCCCCGAGTTTCCAGCACATACGCACGACACGAAGGCTCCCTCAAGCGGTTCCTTCGAGGATGAATTCATGGAGAGCATGGTCAGCCAGCCGAAGCCCCGACTCGCCGGACTCAAGGTCCTGGTGATCGACGACAGCAAGACGATCCGTCGGACGGCCGAGACGCTGCTGACCAAGGAGGGTTGCGAGGTGTTCACCGCCATCGATGGCTTCGACGCGCTTTCGAAGATCGCCGACCACCAGCCAGACATCGTCTTCGTCGACATCATGATGCCGCGGCTCGACGGCTACCAGACCTGCTCGCTGATCAAGCACAACAAGGTGTTCAAGCAGATCCCGGTGATCATGCTGTCGAGCAAGGATGGCCTGTTCGACCGGGCGCGGGGCCGGATCGTCGGTTCCGAGCACTATTTGACCAAGCCATTCACCAAAGACGAACTGCTCGGCGCCATCGAGGCGCACGTGAGCAGGTGACAACCATTCGAGGTTCGCACATGGCGTTGATCCTCATCGTCGATGATTCGCCCACCGAAGTGCACGTGATGCAGAAGGCGCTGGAGAAGCACGGCTTCCAGACGGCCTCCGCCCAGAACGGCGCCGAGGGCATCAAGAAGGCCCGGGAGATGAAGCCCGACCTCATCTTCATGGACATCGTCATGCCGGGCGTCAACGGTTACCAGGCCACGCGCACGCTGATCGCGGATCCCGAGACCCGCGCCATCCCGATCATCATGGTGACCACGAAGGGACAGGAAACCGACCGGGTATGGGGCCTGCGGCAGGGCGCGGTGGATTACCTCGTCAAGCCGGTCACCGCCCAGGCCCTGGTCGAGAAGGCGCAGGCTGCCCTCGCGCTATGACGGCAAGCTCCGCCGACGGGACTTCCGCGACGAACGTGCGCGCGCTGCGCGACCGTCCGTTCGAGCTGCTCAAGGCGCTCGAGAAGCGCTCGCGCGCGCGGCAGACGCAGGCTGAGCCGCAGGCGGCGCCGGGCAACGAGTGGGTCGGCGTGGCATTCCGCATGGGCGGAGAAACCTTCCTGGTCGCGCGCGAGGAGACCCGCGAGGTGCTGGGGTTCCCGGCCGCCATCACCCGGGTGCCGGGCGCCAAGCCCTGGGTCAAGGGGCTCGCCAACGTGCGCGGGCAACTCCTGCCGATGATCGACCTTCGCCAGTTCCTCGGCAGCGGTCTCACCGCGGCCTCGCGCAACGCGCGCGTCGTGGTGGTGAACCATCGCGACATCCCCGCGGGGCTCCTGGTGGACGAGGTGCTGGGTTTCCGTCGATTCGCGGAGCGCGAGTTCGATGCCGAGGGGCCTCCGACGGTGATCCGCTGCGAACGCTACCTCGCGGGCGCCTTCCGGCGCGGCGGGGAGATCTGGCCGGTGCTGAGCCTGAAGACCCTGGTGGAGAGTCAGCAATTCCAGCAGGCCGCGCATTAGGCGCCGCCTGGAGAGTCCTTGCAGATGAACGCAAACAAGACGAACAACGAAACCGGCTCCCACACCCGCGCACTGCCCTGGGTGTTCGGATTCACCGTGCTGTGCCTGCTGGTGGCCGCGATGCTCGCGCTGCTGAACCGTGCGGGCTCCTCCACCGGCGCGGCTGGCGAGCGGCTCGCGCTCGTGACCCAGCAGATCCCTTTCGAGGCGCAGAACGCCCTGCGCGGTGAGCCCGGCGCCTTCGATTCCCTGTCGCGCACCGTGGCGCGGATGAAGACGCTGCGCGGCGAGATCACCGACGGGGCGCTCCTGGCCGACCCCGGCTGGCAGAAGCTGGAGGCCCGCATCGGTGTCATCACCGATGCGCGCCTGGCCGTGCAGAACATCGAGCAGGCGGGCGCCGGCGTGCGCGAGCTTGCACCCAAGCTCCTGTCGGAGATGGGCGACCTGGCGAGCGGGGTGGGTTCGCAGAAGCTCGAGGGCATCAGCCGCTACCTCGAACGCTTCGAGCTCACCGTGCAGAAGATCCAGCAGGACCTGAATGGCCTGTCCACCGGGGTGACCAACGCCGCTCCGGCGGCCCAGCGTCTGGTCGACAGCCTCGAGTTCCTCAACCAGGTGATCCGCGCGCTCGGTGGCGAGGAGGCCGGGCTTGCCATTCCGCGGCTCACGGGCGCCGAGAGCGAGCAGCGGCTGAAGGCCGTGGCCGCGCGCTACCAGCAGTTCGCCGCGGCGGTGCGCAAGGCCATTGCCGCCGCCGACCCGCTGTCCAAGGCGCAGGCCTCGGCGCGCGAACTGCCCGCCATCGCGGCGGCGCTGGGCTCGAAGCTCAACGCGCAGCCGGGCGAGGCGGCCGGCGGTTCGGGTGGCAGACTCACCCCGTGGATCCTGACGGCACTGGGCGCGGCGCTCCTGTCGCTTGGCGCGATGGTCCTGTTGTACCTGCGCGGCGCCTCCGCCAGCCGCACCGCGCAACAACGCGTGCGCGAGAACGAGCGCAACCAGGAGGCCATCATGCGCCTGCTGGACGAGCTGTCGAGCCTCGCCGATGGCGATCTGACCGTGCAGGCCACGGTCACCGAGGACATCACCGGGGCCATCGCCGACTCGATCAACTACGCCATCGAGGCGCTGCGTGACCTGGTCACGACCATCAACGACACGGTGATCCAGCTCGACGGGGCGACCAAGCAGACGCAGGCCGCCGCCAACCACATGGCCAAGGCCTCCAACGCGCAGTCGCGCCAGATCTCCGCGGCGAGTGAGTCCATGGCCGACATGGCCGCTTCCATCGAGGAAGTCTCCGGCAACTCGGAGCGTTGCTCGGACGTGGCGCGACACTCGGTGGACATCGCCCACAAGGGTGGCGATGCGGTACGCCGCACCATCGATGGCATGAATGCGATCCGCGAGACCATCCAGGAGACCAGCAAGCGCATCAAGCGGCTGGGCGAGAGCTCGCAGGAGATCGGCAACATCGTCGAGCTGATCAACGACATCGCCGAGCAGACCAACATCCTCGCGCTCAACGCCTCCATCCAGGCCTCGATGGCGGGCGAGGCCGGCCGCGGCTTCGCGGTGGTCGCGGACGAGGTGCAGCGGCTGGCCGAGCGGGCCGCCAATGCCACCAAGCAGATCGAAGTGCTGGTGCGCACCATCCAGAGCGACACCAACGAGGCGGTGGTCTCCATGGAGCGCAGCACGACGGACGTGGTGGGCGGGGCGCTGCTGGCCGAGAACGCGGGCGCCGCGCTCGAGGAGATCGAGCAGGTCTCCAACCAGATCGCCAGCCTGGTGCAGAACATCTCCGCGAGCGCGCGCCAGCAGGCGCAGGCCTCCGGCAACATCTCCAAGAACATGCAGGTGGTGCGCGAGATCTCCACCCAGACGGCGGAGAGCTCTTCCGCGACATCCACCTCCATCGGCAAGCTGGCCGCGCTGGCCGCACAGCTGCGCAAGTCGGTGAGCGGCTTCCGCCTGCCGGATTTCGGCGCCTCCACGTCCACCGCCGTCGACACCTCCTCGGTCCGGCTGCCGCAGATCAAGCCGGCTCCGGGCACCGAGCCGCCGCGGGGCGCCCCGGTCACGGTTTCGCGGGTCGAGTCGGCGCCCTCCGGCGCGGCCCGGCCGTGCCCAACGCCATGACCCTTCCCGTCGAGCCGGCCAACCCGGGCAACACGGCCACCACGGCCAAGATGCGCAAGGTGAGCGGGCTCGGCGCCTGACCCATGACCGACATCAGCACCCAGACGCTGCACGTCGTCGCCAAGGAACTGGGCACGACCCTGAACGAGGCGCGCGCCGCGCTCGAGGCCTATTCCGAGCGGCCCGAGCAGATCGAGCTGCTCGAGAAGTGCGCCGAGAGCCTGCACCAGTCCCGTGGCGTGCTGCGGCTGGTCGAGGTCTACGGTGCGGCGCTCCTCGCCGAGGAGATGGAGCAGGTGACGCGCCACCTGATCGCGGTGGATCGCGAGAAGAAGCCGCAGGTCGAGGGGCTGGATGCGCTGATGCGCGCCATGGTGCAGTTGCCCACGTACCTCGAACGCGTGATGTCCGGCGGACGCGACCTCGCGCTGGTGCTGCTGCCGCTGCTCAACGACCTGCGTGCCGTGCGTGGCAGTCCGCTGCTCTCGGAAGGCACGCTGCTGCTGCTCAACCTGAAGTCCGACCAGCCCGCGCAGCCGCAGCCGGCGCGGCCGGGCGAGGCGCCGCTGACCGTCACGCAATGGGCGCGGCGGCTGCGCTCGCGTTTCCAGGTGGGGCTGCTGGGCTACATCCGCGGTGAGCGCGTCGAGCAGAACCTCGAGATCCTCGCCAAGGTGGCCGAGAAGCTCGAGCAGGTCGCCACCACGCAGCCGGTGTTCCAGCTGTGGTGGGTGACGGGCGCAGTGATCGAGGCGCTGCGCAGCAACGGTCTGGAGAACAGCGCCACCGTCAAGCGGCTGCTCGGCCATGCCGATCGGCAGATCAAGCGGCTCTACGAGCTGGGTGAGGGCCGCTACTGCGAGAGTCCGCCCATCGACCTGCTGAACAACCTGCTGTACTACGTGGCGCGCGCCACCAACAGCGGTGGGCGGGTGGGCGCGGTGCGTGCTTCCTTCAAGCTCGGCGAACTGCTGCCGGTGGACGATGTGGTCGAGCAGGAGCGCGAGAGCCTGTCGGCCCCCAGCGTGAAGCTCATGCACACGGTGGCCGCGGCCATCAAGGAAGACCTGTCGAAGGTCAAGGACGTGCTGGACATCTTCGTGCGCCGCGGTGGCGGTCACGTGGACGAACTCGCACCCCAGCTCGAACTGCTGAAGAAGATCAGCGACACGCTCGGCGTGCTCGGCCTGGGGGAACTGCGCGAGCGCGTGCAGGGCGAGACCCAGGGCCTCGCGGAAGCGGTGGCGCAGGGCCGCACGCCGCCCGAGGAGAGCCTGCTGCGCGTGGCGGCGACGCTCCTGTCGGTGGAGGACAGCCTGGATGACCAGCTCGTGCGGCTGATCCTGCCGGGCAACGTCGCCGAATCACCGGCGCCGGGCGGCGATGATGTGGATTTCCGCGCCGTCACGGAAGCCGTGCTGCGCGAGTGCATCGTCAATCTCGCGCGCGTCAAGGAGGCGATCTCGATCGCCGTCCAGAAGCCCGGCGAGTTCACGCCGCAGGGCCTGGACAACGTGCCGCAGCTCCTGCGGGGCATCACCGCCGGCCTCCTGATGCTGGGCAAGGGGCGCGCGGTCGAGCTGATGGATGCGATCGGAACGCACGTGCGAGCGCTGGTGGAACCCGGCGCTCCGGCGCCCGATCCCTCCCGGCTCGAGCGCATCGCCGATGCCATCGTCAGCATCGAGTACTACATGGAGACCTTGCAGAGCGGCCGCAACGATCCCTGGTACATGCTCGACAACGCCGAGATGTGCATCAAGGCGCTGGGTTCGGAGGCCGCGCCGCGCGTGCCGGTCATCGGCGTCGCCACCCCGGATCCGATGCGCACCACCAAGCTCGATGCCGACCGCCCGGCGGCATTCGACGTGGGCCGCACCGTCAAGCTCGATGGCCCGCCGCCGCCGCCGGTGGAGCCGACGGTCGCGGGCACGCAGACCGAGATCGCCACGCCCGCCGCCTACGCCCAGACCCTGGTGCTCGGCGATGCCGATCGGCCGGAGCCATCGCCCGCGGGCGCCGAGGGCTCATCGCCACCGCCGGTGGCCGCGGCCGCAGCCGCTGCGGCGGGTGCGCCTGTACCGGCCGAACCCTTGCCGGTGATCGCCAAGACCGATCTCGATCCGGAGTTGCTCGAGCTGTTCATCGAGGAAGCCAAGGAGGAGATCTCCTCGATCAGCCGTGTGTTCCCGCTGTGGGACCAGAACCCGATGGATGCGGAGTCGCTGGTCACCCTGCGGCGCAGCTTCCACACGCTCAAGGGCAGCGGCCGCATGGTCGGCGCGCGGCTCATCGGCGAGTTCGCCTGGTCCGTCGAGAACCTGCTCAACCGGCTGATCGACAAGACCCTGTCACGCTCCCCCGGCCTCATGGGGCTGGTGCGCAGCGCCGTCGCGGAGCTACCCCACCTCATCGAGCAGCTCGAGAGCGGCCGCCCGCTGGCCACGCCCGTGGATGGCCTGATGGCGCGCGCCTTCGCCTGTGCGCAGGGGCAGGATCCCGAGCAGCTGGCGCCGACCGAGGAGCGCAGCCAGCTCGTGCCGGCGCTCGAGGAGGTTCCGGCCGCGCCCGCCGCCGAGGTGAAGCGCCCGCAGATGGATCCGATGCTGCACGACATCTACAGCAAGGAGACGGCCGGCCATCTCGGCGTGATCCGCGAGTACCTGGGCAAGCGCACCGGCCAGCCCGCGCCGCACGACCTGCCGGAGGCCGTGTACCGGGCCATCCACACGCTGTCGGGCAGCTCGAAGATGGCGGAGGCCCGGCACGGCATCCGCGTCGCCGAGCCCTTGAACCTGTACATGCGCAAGGTGTTCGACAGCGGCCACGGCCTCACCGACTCAGGGCTCGCGGCGCTCGCCGATGCGGTGACGGCGATCGAGCACGTGGTCGAGAACATCAACGAAGCCACCAGCTTCTTCGGCGAGCAGCCTTCCCTGGTGGAGCGGTTGAACCGGCTGGAAAGGCAGCTCGATGAGCAGCTCGCGAAGGAGGCCGAGGCTGCCAATGCCTCGGCCCTCATGCCTGCGCTGTCACTGAGCGATGCCCCCGGGGCGATGGCTCCGCCAGCCGGGACCTCTGCGCTGCCCGAAGGCGCCATCCCGGCCGAACCCGTGGCCGGGGCGCCCGCGTCCGTCCCGCCAGCTTTGGAGGGGGAACCCACCACGATCGCCGCGGACGCTTCCGCCGCACCCGCGGAAGTCTCCCCGGCGCCGCCGGAAGCCGGCGGTGAGGAATTCGACCCGGAGATCGCCGGCATCTACTGCGAGGAGGCCACCGAGCTGCTCGAGTCGGTGGAGAACGCCCTGGCGGCCTGGAACCTGGACCGGAATGACCGCGCGCCCTTCGCCGCCCTGCAACGCCACTTGCACACGCTCAAGGGTGGTGCACGCATGGCCGGCATCACCGCCATGGGACACCTGAGCCACGAGCTCGAGACGCTGGTCGTGCAGATCGACGCCGGTGCGGTACCGGCGGACCAGAGCGCCGCCGATGTCATGCAGGCGAGCGTGGATGAACTGGCGCGCATGCGCGATCTGGTCAGCGAGGGCCAGCGTGTCCTGCCCGCCGCCGCGCTGCTCGAGCGCATCCATGCGCTGCTCACCGGCGAGCCCGCACCCGAAGCGCAAGGTGCGCCGGAACCGGCCCGGGCCCCCGCAACCCCACATCCGCCGGCGATCACGCGGTCACGGCCGATGCGGCGCCGGAGCTGCGGGCGACGCAGCCACCGGCCGCGATGCCACCGGCCGCGACGCCGGCATCGTCCCCGGACGCGGCGCCTGCGGGGCCCTGGAGTACTCGCTTCCACCCGCGCCGGTGGCCGAGAAGGTGGTGCCGCTGCACGCGGCGTCGCCGCCCGATGCGCGGCCCCTGCCCAGGGGTCCGGAGCGGGCGGGCGAGGAACTCGAGAGTTCCATCGCGCCGATGGAGCTGTCGACCGCTCCGGTGCTGCCCGGACGCGAGGCCGCGCCGGCCGAGCGTGCCGAGATGGCGCGCGTGGACGCCGAACTCCTCGACACGATGCTCAACAATGCGGGCGAGGTGAGCATCTTCCGCGCGCGGCTGGACCAGCAGGTCGGATCCATCGACTTCAACCTGGCCGAGCTCGCCCGCACGGTCACGCGGCTGAAGGAACAGCTTCGCGCGCTGGAGATCGAGACGGAGGCGCAGGTCCTGCACCGCCACCAGGAGGCGCAGCCGCGGCACTCGGACTTCGACCCGCTGGAACTGGACCGCTATTCCTCGCTCCAGCAGTACTCACGGGCGCTCGCGGAGACCTCGAGCGACGTGGCGAGCATCCAGAGCCTGCTCGAGTCGCTGACGCGCGAGGCGCAGAACCTGCTGACGCAGCAGTCGCGCGTCATCACCGAGCTGCAGAACGGCCTGATGCGCACCCGCATGGTGCCCTTCCAGCGGCACGTCCAGCGGCTCACGCGCCTGGTGCGGCAGTCGGCGAACGACACCGGCAAGCGGGCTGAACTGGCGGTGGAGGGCGCGGCGGCCGAGCTGGACCGTCAGGTGCTCGAACGCATGGTGCCGCCGCTCGAGCACATGCTGCGCAACGCCGTGGTGCACGGCATCGAATCGCCGGCGCGGCGCATCTCCTCCGGCAAGCCCGAGGTGGGACGCATCTCGGTGAGCCTGGAGCGAGACGGCGCGGAGGTGGTGATCATCGTCGCCGACGATGGCGGCGGCATCGACGTCAAGGCCATCCGCGACAAGGCGGTGATCCTGGGCCTGGCGGATGCCTCCCACAAGCTCACCGACGAGGAGGCCATGCAGCTCATCCTCGAGCCGGGCTTCAGCACGGCGGGACACCTGACCCAGGCCGCCGGCCGTGGCGTCGGCCTCGACGTGGTGGCCACCGAGGTCAAGAAGCTCGGCGGCGGACTGTTCATCGAGTCCACGCCGGGCCGTGGCACCCGCTTCACCATCCGGCTGCCCTTCACGCTGGCCATCAGCCAGGCGCTGATCGTGCGCGCGGGGGACGAGGTGTACGCGCTGCCGCTGGCCACCGTCGAGGGTGTGGTGCGCCTGCCGAAGAACATCGTCGCGCGGCACCTGGCCAAGGATGCGCCACTGTTCGACTACGGCTCGCAGAAATACCGCTTCCAGCAGCTCGGCACCTTCGTCGGGCTCGGCGTCTCGCGCCTGCCCGAGAGCGATGCCTCCCTCTCGGTGGTGCTGATCCGCGCCGGCGAACATTCCACCGCGCTGGTCGCCGACGAGCTCATCGGCAGCCGCGAGATCGTCGTGAAGTCGGTCGGGCCGCAGATCTCGGGCATCCGCGGCATCGCCGGCGCGACCATCCTGGGCGATGGGCGCGTGGTGGTGATCCTCGACATGGGCGCCCTGGTGCGCTCGGAGTGGCGCGCGCGACCCACCGAGACGGTGGTGCTCGACCAGCGCGACCGGCGCACCTTCGCACTGGTGGTCGATGATTCGATCACCGTGCGGCGCGTGACCCAGCGGCTGCTGGAACGCAACGGCATGCGGGTCATGACGGCGAAGGACGGCGTCGATGCGGTGGCGGCCCTGCAGGAGAACCTGCCCGACATCATCCTGCTGGACATCGAGATGCCGCGGATGGACGGCTACGAGGTCGCCGCGCACGTGCGCAACGATCCGCGCCTGAAGGACATCCCCATCGTGATGATCACCTCGCGGGTGAGCGAGAAGCACCGCGCCCGCGCCATCGAGCTGGGCGTCAACGATTACCTGGGCAAGCCGTACCAGGAGAACCAGCTGCTCGATGCCATCGAGCCGCTGGTGAACCGGCGCCGGGCCCAGCTCCAGCAGCAGGGGATGGGCTAGGTGTCCGAACTGCGCGAGGAACTGTACAGCCTGCTGGTGCCGCTCGTGGGCGAGCGGCTGATCGTGCCGCGCGCCTGCGTGGCCGAGGTCATCGGCTACCAGCCGCTGTCGGAGATGACCAACGCACCCCCCTGGTACGCGGGCCTGGTGAGCTGGGGCGGTCGCAACGTCCCGGTGGTGTCCTTCGAAGGCGCATTCGGCCAGGCCATGCCGGCGCCCACCGGCCGCACCCGCATCGTCATCTTCCACGCCGCCAGCGGCAAGCTCGAGTCAGGCTTCTTCGGGATGCTCACACAGGGGTTCCCGCAGCTCGTGCGCGTCAACGCCGAGGTCGTGCGCGCCGATCCGAGCCGCAGCTTTCCCGAGCGCTCGCCGGTGATCTGCCAGATCCGCATGGTGAATGAGACCCCGCTCATCCCCGACCTCGACCGGCTGGAGCAGATGATCGCCGAGGAGACCTCGGTTCTGGGCTGACCAGCCGTCGCGAGCGCGTGGTAATCATGACGCCCGTCATCACGATGGCGCCGCCCACGAGGGTCGAGGCCGCCGGCCGCTCCCCCAGCAGCAGGGCCGAGAGTGCGACACCGAACACTGGCACGAAATTGTTGAACACCGCGGCGCGCGGCGCGCCGAGCTGCCGGACACCATCCAGGAACCAGACGTACGCGATGCCCGTGCCGGGAATCCCCATGTAGAGGAGGTTCCACCACAGGGATGCCGGGAGCCGGGTCCATTCGATTCCACCGAGGTGGGGAAGCGCGAATAGCGCGAGCAGCAGCGTCCCCCAGGCGGAGCACCAGGTGGTGGCCACGAGCGGTGAGACGCCCTGCAGCAGCCTTTGCGACAGCACGGTGTACAGCGCCCAGCAGCCCACCCCGCCCACCATGAACAGCTCGCCGGGACCGATGCCCCGCTGCAGCAGCGCGGCCAGGTCGCCGTGCGTGATGACGATGACGGCGCCGAGGAAGGACAGCGCGATGCCGGCCCAGCCGCGCGCGGGCGGTGGCTCGCGCATGAGCGCGGCGCTGAGCACCGCCGTGAACACGGGATTGGTCGCGACGATGAGAGCGGTGCGGCTGGCCGGCATGAGCTTCGAGGCGGCGAAGAACAGGGCGTTGTAGCCGAAGATGCCGACCGCGCCCAGCAGCAGGGTGATGAGCAGCAACCGGCGGTCCGGCGCCGCCTTGCGCCCTTCCGTGAACATCGCGAAGCCGACCATGAACGCCGTCGCCACCAGGAAGCGCAGCAGCGCGCTGACCGGCGGTGGCAGGAACGCGCCCATCACGTGGGCCGACACGAACGTGCCACCCCAGAACAGGGCCACGCAGAGCAGCTTCAGGCGCGTCAGCACGGTGCGTCGGGACTCATGTCTCCGTGGCGCATCTGCAGGAAGCACAGGGCCGCCAATGCCGCGGTCTCGGTGCGCAGGATGCGCGGGCCGAGGCGCAGCGCGGAGAAGCCCTGCAGGCGCATGGCCTCGAGCTCCTGCACCGAGAAGCCGCCTTCCGGCCCGATGCTGATCTCCACCGGGGAGCCCACCGCCGGCGCCGGCGCCGCGCAGGCATCCGGATCGAGCACCAGTCGCAGCGCCGGCGCGGGACGGCGCGCCAGGTGCGTGATCAGTTCCACGGGCGGCTCGATCGCGGGCAGCCGGTTGCGGCCGCATTGCTCGCAGGCGCTGATCGCAACGCCCCGCCAGTGGGCCAGGCGGCTTTCCTGCTGACGCTCGTTCAGTCGCACCACGCTGCGCTCGGCGAACACGGGCACGATGCGTGCGACCCCGAGTTCGGTCGCCTTCTGCACCACGAAATCCATGCGATCGCCGCGGGGGATGGCCTGCACCAGCACCACCTCGAGGGGCGATTCGCGGCTGACGGCGCTCTCGGCGGTGAGCAGCACGCTGACACGAGGACCTCGCACCGTGTCGATGGCGCCGTGGTATTCACGGCCTTCACCGTTGAACACCACCAGCGGATCGCCGCTGCGGGCGCGCAGCACCTTGGCGATGTGGGCGCCCGTTTCCGCGGGCAGCGGCAGCGCCTCCCCGACCCGCAGGGACCCTGGCACATAGAGTCGGGTCAGGCGCAACGGGATGAAATCGGCTGCATGGGGCGCGCATTGTCGCATATGCTCCCCCGCATCGATGCGCGATGCGGCGGGGCGGGGACACGGGTGCGGCAGGCGGCGGGATTCCAGGTGGACGCGATGCTCGGGCGGCTGCAGCCGGCGCGGCAGGTGGCCTCGCCGAACCACGATGAGCGGCCGGCGGGCGTGCAACCCGACCTCATCATCCTGCACGGCATCAGCCTGCCGCCCGGTGAGTACGGCGGACCGTGGATCGACCGGCTGTTCCGCAACGAGCTGCCACCGCAGGCGCATCCGTATTTCGCCCAGGTGGCGCAGTTGCGCGTGTCCTCGCACCTGCTGATCCGCCGCGACGGCGAGGCGGTGCAGTACGTGGACTTCAATCGCCGCGCCTGGCACGCCGGCCGCTCGAGCTTCCAGGGGCGCTCCGGGTGCAATGATTTCTCCATCGGCATCGAGCTCGAGGGCAGCGACGAGGTGCCCTACACCGGGCCGCAATATGTCAACCTGGCGGCCGTCGTGCGGGCACTGTGCGAGGCCTACCGGAGCCTGCACCCGCGCCGCCTGGTCGGCCACAGCGACGTCGCCCCGGGCCGCAAGACCGATCCGGGCCCGGCCTTCGACTGGCTGCGGATCCGCGCGCTGATCGACCAGCAATTCGCCTGAAATCGAGCCTTTCGGCGATTCCGCGCCGGCGTGACCGGGTTCACGCCCCGGGCGCAAAGATTGGCTCAATCTTGCCGATAGCCTTGATTCAAGCCATGTAACGAAACGCGCGCCAAGGAGCTGCGATGCGTTGGTTCGCAGATCTCCCGATCGAGCGAAAACTGAGGGTAGCGATCGTCATTCCGGCGGCGGTCGCCTTCCTGATCGCCCTCGGTGTGCACGCCGTCGGCGAATGGAACCAGTTCCATGCCGAGGTGCGTGAGCGCGCCGCCGCGCTGGCCCGCTTCGTCGGCGCCAACACCGCGGCGGCGATGCGCCATGCGGACGAGCGCCAGGCCTACGAGGTGCTGCTCGGCCTGCGATCCGAGCCGTTCGTGGATGCGGCCGACGTGTTCCTCGCCGATGGCCGGCGGCTGGCGCAGTACCGGCGCGAGATCCCGGCCGAGGAACTCGGGCTCGCCGCGCAATCCGCGCCGGTGCACTTCGATGCGGTGAACGTCACCGAGGTGTTCGATTCCTCGAGCTTCACGCTCTCCGTGCCGATCCGTTCGGGGCGCGAACTCGCCGGGTTCGTGCGCATCCAGACCCCGCTCGCGCCGCTGTACGCGGACCTGCGCGACTTCGCCTGGGCCACGCTCGGCGTGATCATCGGCGCGGTGATCGCGGGCTACCTGATCGCGGCGCGGCTGCAGCAGCAGATCTCGGGCCCGATCGTCAATCTCGCCAAGACGATGAAGCGGGTCTCGCTCGAGGAGGATTACACGCTGCGCGTGGAGAGCAGCTCGCGCGATGAGATCGGTTCGCTGATCGAGGGATTCAACCAGATGCTCGCGCGCATGCGCGAGCGCGACGCGCGCCTGGAGAAGTACCGCCAGTTCCTCGAGCAGCAGGTCGCCGAACGCACCGAGAACCTCGCCACCGCCAACAGTGAGCTGCAGCAGGCCATCGCCGAGGCCACCCGGGCCAAGGAGTCGGCCGAACGGGCCAGCCTGTCGAAGAGCGAGTTCCTGGCGCGCATGAGCCACGAGATCCGCACGCCGATGAACGGCGTCATGGGCATGACGGAGTTGCTGCAGGGAACCGACCTCACCCCGCGGCAGCGCCGGCTGTCCGAGACCATCTCGCGTTCGGCCGAATCGCTCCTGCAGATCCTCAACGACATCCTCGACTTCTCCAAGATCGAGGCCGGCAAGCTCGAACTGGAGTCCATCGATTTCGCGCTGCGCGAGACCATCGAGGAGACCAACGAGCTGCTGGCGGCGCGCGCGCAGTCCAAGGGCCTGGAACTCGCCTGCCGGATCGACCCGGCGGTGCCCGCGCTGGTGCGCGGCGACCCGGTTCGGCTGCGGCAGGTGCTGCTCAACCTGGTCGGCAATGCCATCAAGTTCACCGAGTCCGGCGAGGTGCTGGTGAGCGTGAGCCTGGCGGCCGACGGGCGCGTGGCATTCGAGGTGAGCGACACCGGCATCGGCCTGAGCGAGGAGGCGCAGCAGCGCATCTTCAGCGCCTTTGGCCAAGCCGACTCCTTCACGACCCGCAAGTACGGCGGCACGGGCCTCGGCCTCGCCATCGTCAGGCAGCTCGTCGAGCTCATGGGCGGGCAGGTCGGGGTGCGCAGCACGCCGGGCCGCGGCTCCTGCTTCAGCTTCGCGATCCCGCTGCCGGCGGCGCCGCAGAACGAGGACACGCAGACCCGGCTGCCACGGGCGCGGCTCGCCGGGCTGCACGCATTGCTGGTGGATGACAGCGCCACCAACCGCGAGATCGTGCAGCAGCAGCTGCTGGCCTGGGGCGTGGGCGTGGACGCGCAGGGCAGTGCGGAAGCCGGCTGGGCCGCCCTGCAGGAGCATGCCGGCAACTTCTACGACGTGGTGCTGCTCGACCAGGAGATGCCCGGCGCCAGCGGCGTCGAACTCGCCGAGCGCATCCGCGCGGACGCGCAGCTCGGCGGCCTGAAGCTCGTGCTGCTGAGTTCGCGTGATCCGCAGGACGTGCCGGGTGCGCAGCAGCTCTTCCAGGAAGTGCTGACCAAGCCCATCCGGCAGGCGCAGCTCCTCGCGACGCTCGGGCGGGTGGTGGATCCCCGCGTTGGCGCCGTGGACCCATCGCCGGGCAGCTCCGCGGCCACGCCGGTCGCGGCAGGGGGCGCCCGCGTGCTGCTGGTCGAGGACAATCCCGTGAACCGCGAGGTGGCGCTGGGCATGCTCGAGAACCTCGGTTGCACGACGCTGGTCGCGGAGAACGGCTGGATCGCCATCGAGGCGCTGGGAACCCCGGGCTGCGACCTCGTGCTGATGGACTGCCAGATGCCGGTGATGGATGGCTTCACGGCCACCGCGGAGATCCGCCGTCGCGAGGCGGTGGCCGGTTCCGCGCGCATCCCCATCATCGCCCTCACCGCCAATGCGATGGAGGGTGACCGCGAACGCTGCATCGACGCCGGCATGGACGACTTCCTCAGCAAGCCGTTCAGCCAGCAGCAGCTCGCCGCGCGCCTCGGCCGCTGGCTCGACCCGGGACGCATCGCGCAGCGCAGCCATCCCGCCGAGCGGCAGGAGTCGCGGCAGCAGAACCCGGTCATCGACATGGGCGTGCTGCGCAACATCGCTTCGCTCCCGCGCGCGAACCTCCTCGACTCGATGATCGAGCTGTACCTGAAGCACTCGCCGGAGCTGCTGGGCGGCATCGAGGCCGCCGCGTCCTCGGGCAATGCGGACTCGCTGTCCCAGTCCGCGCACGCGCTCAAGTCGAGCACCGCGAACCTCGGCGGTGTCCGGCTCGCCGGCGTCGCCCGCGATTGCGAGCAGCTCGCGCGCCAGGGCCGGCTGGGCGAGGCCCAGGCGCTGGTGCAGCGCATCCGCAAGGAGCATGCCGATTTCTGCGTGGCGCTCGGACGCGAGCGCCGGAGCACCGCCGCATGAGCGAGCCATCGGCGGACATCGCGACGGTGCTGGTGGTGGACGATGATCCGGGCGCGCAGCTGCTCGCCCGCAGCGCGCTGGAGATCGCGGGCTTTCGCGTGGTCTGCGCCGGCGATGGCCTCGCCGGGCTGGCCGCCTTCCGCGCCCATTCGCCGGACTGCATCGTGCTCGATGTGGTGATGCCGGGCATGAACGGCTTCGCGATGTGCGAGCAGGTGCGCTCGGCTCCCGGCGGCCAGCACGTGCCCGTGCTGATGATGACCAGCCTCGATGACATGGATTCGGTGGCCCGGGCCTACAATGCCGGCGCCACCGATTTCGCCTCCAAGGGCGTCAATCCCATGCTGCTCGCGCAGCGGGTGAAGTTCCTGGTGCGCACCAAGCAGACCCAGGACCGGCTGCGGGCGAGCGAAGCCCACGTCCGTTATCTCGCCTACCATGATCCGCTGACCCGGCTGCCGAACCGGCAGCGGATGGTGGACATCCTCGCGCAGCTCGGCGGCTGGGCCGCGGTTCGTGACCGTCGCGTGGCCGTGATGAGCGTCGACATCGACAACTTCTCGCGCATCGATGACACGCTCGGCCAGCCCGGCGGCGAGCGCCTCATCGTGGAGATCGCGACGCGCCTGAGGCACTGCCTGCGCGATCCCGAGCGCGCCTTCGACCAGGAAGGGCAGTTGGACTCATCCGACCCAGTCGACTGGCTGGCGCGCATCGGTGGCAACGAATTCGCGCTCGCCCTGCCGGGCATTCCCGATGCGCCTGCCGCGATGCTGGTGGCCCGCCGCATCCAGGCCTCGCTGGCGCGGCCCTTCATGATCGGTGAAACCGAAGTGCCGGTGACCGCCACCATCGGCATCAGCCTGTTCCCCGACGACGGGACCGACGCGCAGCTGCTGCTGCAGCATGCGCACGCGGCCATGCACCACGCCAAGCGCAGCGGCCGTGGCGGCTGCGAGCTGTTCATGGCCTCGATCAGCCGCAGCGCCGCGCGGAAACTCTCGCTGGAGGCCGACCTGAACCGCGCGCTGGACCGCGGCGAGTTGCGCCTGCACTACCAGCCGCGCCTGGCGACGCAAGACCTGCAGGTCGAGACCGTCGAGGCGCTGCTGCGATGGCAGCATCCGCAGCGGGGGATGGTGCCGCCCGATGAGTTCATACCGCTGGCCGAGCAGAGCGGGCTCATCGTCGGCATCGGTGACTGGGTGCTGGCCGAGGCCTGTGCGCAGACGGCCCGCTGGCGCGCCGCCCGGGTGGGCTGGAAGGTGGCCGTGAACGTGTCGGGCGTGCAGTTCCGCGATGGCACGCTGGCAAGCCGGGTGTCGCGCGCCCTCACCACGGCGGGCATCGAGGCGTCCAGCCTGGAACTCGAATTCACCGAAGGCGCGCTGATCGAGAACTCCAGCCGGGTCACCCAGGCGGTGAGCGCGTTGAAGGAGCTGGGCGTGAACATCGCGCTCGATGATTTCGGCACCGGCTACTCGTCCCTGTCCTACCTGCGGCGCTTCCCCATCGATACGCTGAAGATCGACCGCATGTTCGTGCGCGACATCAACGCCACGAGTGGCGGGCAGGCGCCGCTGGTCGATGCGATCATGGCGATGGCGCGGAGCCTGTCGCTGACCACCGTGGCCGAAGGGGTGGAGACGGATCTGCAGTGGCATTTCCTGCGGGCGCGCGGCGCAAGCCAGGTCCAGGGGTACCTGTTCAGCCGGCCGTTGCCGGCGGAGGAACTGGCACTCTGGCACTCGCAGTGGATCCACGCCGACGCAGGCCGCATCACCGGGGCGGCCTGATCCGCGCCGGTCCTGCCGGCGAGCCGCTTCAGCGCGGCAGACGCTTCCGGTCCCAGATGGTCTCGGCGCCGTTCTCGTGGCGCGCCAGCACCCGCGCGATCACGAACAGCAGGTCGGAGAGGCGATTGAGGTACTTAAGCGCCTCGGCGGAGACGGCTTCCACGCGAGCCAGCGACCAGCTGCGCCGTTCGGCGCGCCGTACCACGGTGCGCGCGACGTGCGCGGCGGCGGTCGCAGGACCTCCGCCCGGCAGGATGAACTCCTTCAGCGGCGGCAGGTGCTCGTTGAAGGCGTCGAGTTGCTGCTCCAGCCGGCTGACGTATTCCGCGCTGATGGCGTGATGGGTGGGAATGCACAGTTCCCCGCCCAGGTCGAACAGGTCGTGCTGCACCTCGATCAGGCAGCGGCGGACCGCCTCGGGCAGGCCGGCCACCGCCAGCACGACGCCGATGCAACTGTTCGCCTCGTCCACCGAGCCGTAGGCCTCGACACGCGCATCCTCCTTCGGGACGCGCGAGCCATCGCCCAGGCCCGTGCTGCCCTCATCGCCGGTGCGGGTGTAGATCTTGCTGAGGCGGTTGCCCATGCCGGTCGACGGTAGGCAGGCCGCACCCGGCTGTCAAGGATGGGCCGATCCGGCGGCCGCATCCGCGGGCGGATCCCGCCAGCGGACGTTCAGCACCGAGACCGGCAGCCCCTGCGCGACGCAGTGCTCGAGCAGGCGCCGCTGGTTCTCCTGCAGGCGGTCGCCCGGCCCCTTGATCTCCACCATCCGGTAGCGCCGTCCGGACGGCCAGAACTGCACGAGATCGGGAAAGCCGGCGCAATGGCCCGGCAGGTCGCGCAGCATCCACTGGAACACGATGCGCAGGTGCGCGGCGGGTATGCAGGCCAGCGCCAGCTCCAGCAAGGATTCGTCGATGGCGGCCCAGGCCACGAAGGGCGACTGCACTGCCTGCCGGTCGCGGAACCGGTCACGGATCAGGCTCGCGTAGGCGCCGCTTTCCAGGGTGTCGAGACAGCGAGAGAAAAGATGCTCGCGTCGTTGCACGAAGTCATCCTCGCCGAGATCCGCGGGCCCGTGGTGGTGGGGATGGAAGAATGCGCCGGGAAGCGGGGCGAAGATGGCCTCCCAGCACAGCAGGCCGAACAGCGAGTTGAGCAGCGCATTCTCCACCCACTCCACGCGCGAGTCCGGTGACTCGGCCTGCAGGTGGGCAATCATCGCCTGTTCGACCCGGATCGGCGTCGACGGCGGGGGCAGCTCGACCGTCTGCGTGGCGATGCGCGTCATGCTGCGCGAGGCGGGCGGTGCGCCCTCGCGGCGCGCGATCCGCGCCAGCACCCGCCGCAGGCTATGGTGATGGGCGCCTTCGCGGCGCAGGGCGAGCCCGGACTCGCAGAGCGCGCGCGCCGCGCCGGGCCGTTGCGCCCGTTCCTCCAGCAGTGCGCGGCGCAGGCTCGTGCCCGGCCATCGGCACTGGGAGTACAGCTCGAGCGCGGCCTCGGGCTCGCGTTGCGATTCGAAGCGCTGCGCGATGCGAAACAGCAGCTTCTGGCGCCGCCGCTCGAGCCAGCCGCTGTCTTCGATGGCCGGCGGAAGCTGCGCGAGCACCTCGCGCGGCGGCACCTGCTCATGCAGGTTCTCGCGGCACCGATACAGCGCCTGGAACACTTCCACCTGCCGGGTCGTCTGGAAGGCACGGGCATCGCGGCCGCAGTCGATGCGTTCGAAACGGAACACGCCCAGGTCCGCCAGCACGAAGTCCGACCAGTCCTGCCGGAAGTTGCCGAAGTAGGTCAGCCGCAGCCGTTCGCACAGCGCGGCACAGCTCAGGCGATGGATGCGCTCCGGCGCGCCCCATTGCGAGGCGCGTCGTCCCTGCGCAGCCCCTGGTGCGAGCCATGCCAGCCACTGCGGCTTCGGCAGGCGGGCGAGCGCAGGCGGCAGCGCGAACAGCGCGGCAAGCTCGGGCTTGCGCAGCACGCGGAACAATTCGGCGAGATCGAGTTCGGCGTCCGCCTCCACCCAGCCGGCCTCGACCAGCGGGGCGAGCGCCGTCACCGTATCGCCGATCTCCTCGTATCGCAGCGAGCTTTCGCGAAACAGCGTGGAGCGGCGCATCGCCATGCGTGTGAGCAAGGCGCGCGCCGGACGCGGCTGGGTGCGGAAGCAGCGGATGAAGCCGAGATCCGCGGCCCCGAGCACATCCGCGTAGCGATCCTCGAGCCAGTCGAGCACCGCCTGGAAATTGTTCAGGTAATAGAAGCGGTCCGGCAGGACCGGGCGGGCCTGGGTGAGTGGGGACGAGGCGGCCATGTGATCGCGCGCGGGGCGCACCGCCCCACGCGTCCAAACGCGATGATGGGGTGATCTAACGCGTTTTCTGGATGATCCACAAGCCGGGCTTGCCCTTGCGGTTCAGCCCCAGCGACAACAGTGCTGCATCGCTCTGCCACAGGCGGGCGAAGGGCATGCCCTCGCGCCGCACCTGGCGGATCCATTGCTCGGTGGGCGACTGGTCACGGATGCCATGGCCATCGCCACCCAGGGTGGGCAGGGAGAGCTGGTCCAGGTAATCCAGCGAGCGAAGGCTCGGCACGGGCGAGAAGGTGGCGGGGTAGGCCCGCGGGCTCGCCATCGTGCGCATCCACCCCTCATCGTGCTGCATCAACGCAGCCCGGCGGTGATGCGAGAGCACATCATCGCTGGCGAAGGCCTGCGCGGTGCCGGCCGCCGCGGCTTCCCGTGCCGGGGTGGTGGATGCCTCGGGCTCGCCGGCGCGCGGAATGCCGGCCGGGGTTTCGCCCGGGGACATGGCCGTGGCCGGCGGATCCGCCTGTGCGCCGTGTGCCAGCATCACGAGCAGCATCCAGGTGCTCGCCGGGAACGCTGCACGTGGTTCCGGCCTCGCCTGTACCTTCAGCAATGCTCGATCCTTGCTCATGCCGGCGACCCTCAAGCGGGTTGTCCCGAGGCTCCAGTTATACGCGGCTGCCGGCTGCACGGCGGCGAGCCGGTCACATAACGCGCGACCATTGTTGGCGCCGCGGTGCGCGGCGTGACATATCGCAGCCGGGAGGGTGACTTGAGTCGTGCCATCCGTGCCGCTGCGCCGAGGGTGGCCTCGATGGCACATCGTGCGCGTCCACCGGCAGCATCGTAATATCGCGACGCCGGAAGTCTCACCGTTGCCGGCCCGGAGATCCCATGCTGCACCGATCGCTCTTCGTGCTTCTGCTGTTCACCGGCGCGGCCCTGGCCGCCGACGCCCCTGGACGCGACGCCCCGGGACTGGCCGATGCTCGCCTGCGGGCGCTGTACGAATCGGAGTGGCGCTGGCGCGAGGAGCAGCTCCCGGATGACGAGGATTCCACCCGGCCGGTGCGCGACCGGCTGCCCCGGGTCGATGAGGCCGCCCAGCAGTCGCGGCGGGTGCGCTGGGAGCAGGTGCTGCGCGAGCTGCGCGCGATCGCGCGCAAGGACCTCTCGCCCGCGCAGCAGCTCAACTACGACGTCTACCGCCCGCAGATCGAGGCCCTGGTGGAGGGGCAGCGATTCCGTGACTACCAGATGCCGGTCAATGCCGACACCACGTTCTGGACCGACGTGGGCTACACGGCGAGGCGCAATTTCCGCAAGCAGGCGGACTACGAGAACTGGATCTCGCAGCTGCGGGACATTCCGCGCTATTTCCGCGAGCAGCTCGTCCTCATGCGTGCCGGGCTCGAACGCGGCTTCACGCCGCCCCAGGTGACGCTGCGGGGCCGTGAGTCCTCGCTCACGGCCGTCACCGAGGCAAGCCCCGCCAATTGCCTGTTGTACGAGCCTTTCCGCGACATGCCCGGCATCGCGCCGGCGGACCGCGACCGGCTGCGGGCCGAGGCCATCGCGGCCATCCGCGACCAGGCGCAGCCCGCCTACCGCGAGGTGCTCGCCTTCATGCGCGACATCTACGTGCCGCGCGCGCGCCAGAGCCTCGGCGCGAGCGAGCTGCCGGACGGGATGGCCTTCTATCGGGCGAAGATCCGCGAGTTCACCACGCTGGATGAGGATCCGGCGACGATCCATGCCTTCGGCGAGGCGGAGGTCGCGAAGATCCACGAGCAGATGCTCGCCGCCATGCGCGAGAGTGGTTTCCAGGGGGATTTCCAGGACTTCCTCGCCCACCTGCGCTCCGACCCCGCGCAGGCGCCGGTCAGCGCGTCGGACCTGCTGATGCGCGCGGCGTGGATCGCCAAGCAGTTCGACGGCAAGGCGGCGCTGTATTTCGGCTACATGCCGCGGGCGCGCTTCGCGATCAAGCCGGTGCCCGATGACCTCGCGCCCTTCTACACCGCGGGCCGCGGTGGCGCGTCGGTGTACCTGCTCAATACCTACGATCTGCCCAGCCGGCCGCTGTACAACCTCACCGCGCTCACGCTGCACGAGTCGGCGCCCGGGCATGCCTGGCAGATGTCCATCGCACTGGAGCACAAGGAGCAGCCGCAGTTCCGCCAGAAGACCTACATTTCGGCTTTCGGCGAGGGCTGGGCGCTGTATTGCGAGAAGCTCGGCGTGGAGATGGGACTGTACTCGGGACCGCTCGACCGGTTCGGCATGCTGGGTTACCAGATCTGGCGCGCGGCACGGCTGGTCGTGGACACAGGGATCCACGCGCAAGGCTGGACGCGGGAACAGGCCATCGACTACCTGCATCGCTACACCGCGCTCTCGGCGCACGAGATCGAGACCGAGGTGGACCGCTACATCTCCTGGCCCGCCCAGGCCCTGTCCTACTACCTGGGCGAGACCGCGATCCTGCGCGCCCGCGAGCACGCCGAGCGCTCGCTCGGGTCGCGCTTCAACATCCGCGCATTCCACGACACGGTGCTCGAGCTGGGCAGCGTGCCGCTGCCGGTGCTTGAGTCGCGGATCGATCGATTCATCGCCGAAGGGGGGCGAGGTCCCTATCCCGATCTCGAGTGACGCGGGTGTCAGCCCGGCAGGAGCGCGGCGATGCGCTCGCGCAGCGCCTCATCCGGCAGCGCGCCCGCGCCGGCCGCGCAGTTGTCGAGCATGTGTGAAGGGTCTGCGGTGCTCGGGATGGCGCAGGTCACGGCAGGATGGCCGATGACGAACTTCAGCAGGAGCTGCGCCCAGTTGTGGCAGCCCAGCTCAGCGGCGAACGCCGGCAGATCCCGGCTGCGCAGCATCGACAGCACATTGCCGCCGCCGAAGGGCCGGTTGACGATCACCGCCACGCCCCGCTCGGCGGCCAGGGGCAGCAGGCGCTGCTCCGCGCCGCGTTCGGCGATGGAATAGTTGATCTGCAGGAAATCCACGGCTTCGGACTGCAGCACCGACTCGAGCTGCGGATAGCTGCCGGCGGTGTAATGGGTGATGCCCACGTAGCGAACCCGCCCCTGCTGCTGCCACAGGCGCAGGGTGGGCAGGTGCTGGGCATGGTCGAGCAGGTTGTGGACCTGCAGCAGGTCGATGCAGTCCGTCTGCAGGAGATCGAAGGAGCGCTGCATCTGCGCGATGCCCGCCTTGCCGCCACGGGTCCACACCTTCGTGGCGAGGAAGGGCTTCACGGGCGAGGGGCTCTCGGCCAGCAGCTCGCCCACCACGGTCTCGGCCAGCCCGTACATCGGCGAGGTGTCGATCAGCCGGCCGCCGCCGGCGAACAGCGACTCCAAGACTTGCGCGAGCGGGCGCGTGGCGGCACTGTGCGGCGGGACATCGAAGGCGGGATAGGTGCCGCAGCCGATCACCGGCAGCAACTCGCCGGTGCGGGGAATGGGCCGCAGATGCTGGGGTGTGGCGGATGGAGCCGGCACGGGAGCCGATCTTACCGCATCCGCCGGGTGCGCCGCGCCCTGCTGCGTTACCATGCGGCGCGATGTCACATTCACCTGAATTGCAGGCCGCGCTGGATGCGGCCGCGGCGGCGGCGCGCATCGCGCGCTCGATGTACCAGCGCAACATCGAGGTTCGCCTCAAGGAGGACAAGTCCCCCGTCACCGAAGCCGATGTGCAGTGCGAGCGCGCGATCCGCGAGATCCTCGAGTCGCGCTTTCCCGGCCACGGGTTCTACGGCGAGGAGACCGGCAGCCGAGCG
The DNA here is from genome assembly GCA_046347195.1 of Steroidobacteraceae bacterium. Lineage (GTDB taxonomy): Bacteria > Pseudomonadota > Gammaproteobacteria > Steroidobacterales > Steroidobacteraceae > TMP-86. Next base: position 5,736 of record JAXMGQ010000036.1, on the reverse strand, counting down.
CTGGACGCCGAGTTCCTCTGGCTGGTGGATCCCATCGACGGCACCAAGGCCTTCGTGCGCGAGTACCCCATGTTCTCCACGCAGATCGCGCTGATGCACCGGGGCGAGCTGGTACTGGGGGTTTCCAGCGCCCCGGCGTACGGCGAGCTGGCATGGGCGCAAGCCGGAAACGGCGCCTGGCTCGACGGCAGGCGCCTCAAGGTCAGCGAGATCGCCGGATTCGAGCAGGCGGCGCTGTCCACCGGGAACCTCAAGACGCTGGCGAAGGATGAGCGCTGGCCGCGGCTCGGCTCGCTCGTAGCACGACTCGGTCGCATTCGCGGTTACGGTGACTTCCTGCACTACCACCTGCTGGCGGCGGGCAAGATCGACGCGGTGATCGAGTCGGACGTGAACATCCTCGACATCGCCGCGCTCGTGGTGATCGTCCGGGAGGCTGGCGGTGTGTTCACCGATCTGCAGGGAGCGCCCGTGGGGCTCTCGACCACCTCGGTGCTGGCCGCCAATGCAGGGCTCCACCCCCAGGTGCTGGCGATCCTCGAGGGGCAGGGTCCGGCTCAGGCCTGAAAGAACAACCGCCGGCTCTCGCGTTCGATGCACTCGAAACGCGTGGCGAAGAGCCGGGAGAGATTCTCCGCCGTCAGCGTATCGGGCACCACACCGCAGCGCCAGCGTCCGGCGGACTCGATCAGCAGCACCCGGTCGGCGAAGCGGGCCGCGAGATTCGGGTCGTGGACGGTGACCAGCACGGCGGCACCCGCATCGGCGCGGGCGCGCATGAGCTGCAGGGTCTCGAGCTGGTGGCTGGGGTCCAGGTGGTTGGTCGGCTCGTCCAGCAGGAACAGCGCCGGCGCCTGCGCGAGCACGGCGGCGATGGCCGTGCGGCGCCGCTCGCCACCGCTCAGGGTGAACACGTCGCGCTGCCCGTAGCCTTCGAGCCCCACCGCCCGCAGCGCCTGGCGCGCGATGTCGATGTCCTCGGGTCCCTCCCATTTCCAGCGCGAGATGTGCGGGTGGCGCCCGAGCAGCACGGTCTCGAGCACCGTGGCGGGACAGGGGTCCTCGATGGTCTGCGGCAGCAGCGCGATGAGGCGCGCGAGCTCCCGCCGCGGCCAGTGTGCGATCGCGCGGCCGCGCACGCGCACCTCGCCGCGGCCGGGTTCGCGCACGCCGGCCAGGGTGTGCATCAGCAAGGTCTTGCCCGCGCCGTTGGGCCCGAGCACCGCCAGCATCTCGCCCTCGCGCACGGCGAGCTGGAGGTCCGCCACCAGCACCCGTGCCTGTACCGACACTTCCAGTCCCTGGCATTCAAGGAGCATGGCCGCTCCATCGGATCTCGAGCGCCGAGGCATCGCCGATGACGACCTCGGCCAGGCTCGCCGGCTGCTCCCAGCGGGTGGGGGAAAGCATGCGCCGGCCACCCATCAGCTCGGCGAGCCGCTGCGGATACAGCGGAGACTGATGCGGGTCACCGAATCCATCGGGGAAACGCGGCGCATCGTCGCCGGGATCGTATTTGTCGGTGGCACCGAGGGTGTGCAGGATCTCGTGCGCGATCACCACGGCATTGTCACCGTCCAGGTCCTCGCGCGCGAAGGCGTGCACCAGGCCGATCAATCCCTTCGACAGGCCGGTCGAATGCGGCAGCGTGCCCGCACCCGCCGGGTCGTGGTACATCACGAAGACGCGGATGTCGGCCGGTTCGCGCGCCGCGCGCGTGCGTTGCCAGGCCCACCATCGCAGGGAAAGGCTCCAGCCCAGGGTGGCCACCCTTCCGTCTCCCGAGCGGGCAGGCGGCATCGAATCCAGGGGTGGCTTGAGCCGCGTCTTCAGCGGCTCCGCGAGTTCCACCCCGTGGCGGTGCGCCTCGCGGGCGAAGAACCGGTCGATGTCGGTGAATCGTTCTGCCGACAACCCGGCGATGAACGCGCGCGTGCGGGGCGAATCGTCCGCGGCGACCGGGTACAGCGCGACGAACAGCGGCAGGCGCCAGGAGGTGCTGCGGGACCGGTCCTGCCAGGCGGTCACGGCGATCACCAGGAACACGAGCAGCAGCACCAGGATGCGTAGTCTGCGCAGGCTGTCGCGCCAGGCCATGCGTCGCTCCGCGGAACGCTGCCCGGCGCCGATGACATCGCGCCGGCTCAATCGACCCCGGGGCTCAAGGCTGCAACCGCTCGGCGCTCCAGTCTCCCTGGGCACCGGCACGGGTCCAGCGCACCCGCTCGTGGATGCGGAATCGGCCTTCCACCCACAACTCGATGGCATCGGCCAGGACCACGTAGCCGCCCCAATGCAGGGGGCGCGGAATCTCCGTCTTCACCTCGGCGGGTTCGGGTGAGCCGGGTCCGCCGAAGTCGATGTCGAAGTGCCGCGCGGTGGCGCGTACCTGCTCGTGCAACGCGGCCAGCGAGGCGATGGGCTGGCTCTGCTTGCTGGACCAGGCACCCAGGCGGCTCTGCCAGGGCCGGCTCGCGAAATAGTCATCGCTCTGCGAGGCCGGCAGGCGTTCGACCGTGCCTTCGATGCGAACCTGACGGTGTCGATGATCCCAGTGGAACACCAGCGCAGCGTGGCCCGTTCCATCGAGTTCGCGTCCCTTGCGGGACTCGTAGTTCGTGTAGAACACCACGCCACCCCGCTCGACCAGGATCTCCTTGCACAGCAACACCCGCGCGGAAGGCCTGCCTTCCGCATCGACACTGGCCAGCACCATCGAGTTCGGATTGGGTTGGTCGGCGTCGCGGGTCGCCTCCTCGAGCCACTGGGCGACCAGTGTGAACGGGTTCTCGGGCAGGGGGGAGGGCAGGGCTTGGGTGGGCAGGTCCATTTGCCCAGTGTAGCCGATTCAGCTTTGGTTCAGCCCGGGGCGGGGATGATGGGGGCGTCGAAAGTGAAGCCAAAGGTGAAGACCCATGAACATCAGGATCCTGGCAGCAGCGGTGGCGTTGGTGGGTGCCGGCTGGGCAGCCGGTGCGCGGGCCGATGATCGCGGCGGGCATGGTGGTGGTCACTGGCAGCACGATGCGCGCGGAAGCGGCGGCCACGAGTGGCGTGGCGGCGGCGGGGGCGGGCATGGCGGCTGGGGCTCGCGCGGTGGTGAGCGTGGCCATTGGGACCGCGACGGACGCGACGGGGGCTGGGATCACGATCGCCGCTGGGACCACGATCGCCGGGGCTGGGACCACGACCGCGGACGCTGGCACGACGGGTGGCGGCGCGACCGCTGGCCGTCCCGCGGGTACCGTGGCTGGGGCTGGGCGCCGGAATACTCCTGGGCGCCGCGCTATCATGAGCCGTACTACTATGCCCCGGGCTACTACGCTCCTGAGCCGTGGGGCGGTTGGTTCGACGATGCGGGGGTGGTGATCCAGTTTCACCTGCCCTGAAGGTCGCGCCGGTCGTCGATGAGGAGCGTCGATACTGACAGAGACGCTCCTCACGATGACCCTCGATGAACTGCGCGCCGAACTCACCGCCCTCGACACGCGGCTCCTGGAACTGATCGCACGGCGCCAGGCGCTGAGCGAACAGGTGGCGGAGGTGAAGCGGGCCACCGGCCATCCGACCCGTGATTTCGCGCGCGAGCGGGAAGTGGTGCTGCGTGCACGGGCCACCGCCGAACGGCTGAAGTTCTCACCTGAACTCGCGGAGTCGATCCTGCGCAAGCTGATCGACTCCTCGCTCGCCCGCCAGGAGCAGGCCGGCGTTGCGGCGCTGGGGCGAGGTACGGGCCGGCGGGCGCTGATCATCGGCGGCGCGGGCAAGATGGGCGGCTGGTTCGCCGAGTTCCTGGACTCGCAGGGGTTCGAGGCCACGATATCGCCGATCTGCCCTGCGGTGGTCGGGGACTTCGGTGCGGCCCGCTGGGAGGACCTTCCTGGACCACGACCTCATCGTGATCGCAACGCCGCTCGGCCCTGCAGGTGCTACACGCACTGGCCGCGCGGGCACCGGCCGGCCTCATCTTCGACCTGGGTTCGCTCAAGACGCCCTTGCGGGCGGGCCTTCACCGCGCTGCGGTCCGCCGGCATGCGGCGGCATCTCCATCCATCCCATGTTCGGCCCCGACACCGCCCTGCTCTCGGGCCGCCACGTCATCTTCATCGACCTGGGCCATGCCGATGCGCGCTGCGCGAGGCGCAGGAACTGTTCGCGGCCACCATGGCGGAGCGGGTGGTCATGGACCTCGACGAGCATGACCGGCTCATCGCCTATGTGCTGGGGCTCTCGCACGCGCTCAACATTGCCTTCTTCACGGCGCTGGCCGACAGCGGCGAGGCCGCGCCGCGGCTCGCGCGCCTGTCGAGCACCACCTTCGACTCGCAGCTCGATGTCGCCGGCAAGGTGGCCGCCGAGAGTCCGGAGCTGTACTACGAGATCCAGAGCCTGAACGAATACGGGGTCGAATCGCTGGAAGCGCTGCAAGGATCGGTGGGGCGGCTGCTGGCGGCGGTGAAGGGGCACGATGCGCAGGGGTTCAAGTCGTTGATGTTGCGCGGCCGCGCCTATCTCGAGGGGCGCGCGGCCGCGCGAACCGGATGAGCATCGAGGATCCGCGCCCCTCCCGCGGCGGCCCGCCGGCCGATGCCGCCGCGCTTGCGAAGGAGAACGAGGAGCTGCGCGACCGGCTGCGGACGCTCACCAGCGAAGCCGCCCACAACGCCGTGCTCCTGAAGCGCACGCAGGATCGCGAGCTGTCACTGCTGCGGGCCGACAGCCTGCCGCAGTTGCTGCACGCCATGGTGGATGGCCTGCTCGAGTCCTACGGGCTCGACCGCGTGAGCCTGGTGCTGCTCGATCCGCAGCACGAGATCCGGCACCTGCTGAGCGGAGCCGGCGATCGTCCCGAGGAAATCGCGCACGTGATGTTCGTGGACTCACTGGTCGGCCTAGCCCCGCAGCTCTCGGGCCTGCACCGGCCGTGGCTGGGCCCCTTCATGGGCGTGGACCATCACCTGCTGTTCACCGGTGCGACCGAGCTGTCGAGCATCGCGCTCATCCCGCTGCCGAGGAAGGACCGTGTCACCGGCGCGTTGTGCTTCGGCAGCCGGGATCCCGCGCGCTTCACGCGCCATCACGCCACCGATTTCCTCGCCCACCTCGGGGCGCTCGCGGCGATCTGCGTGGAGAACGCCACCAACCGCGCGCGCCTGCTGCGGGCGGGCATCACCGATTTCCTCACCGGCTGGCACAACCGGCGCTACCTGCAGCAGCGCCTGAAGGAGGAGATCTCGCGCGCCCAGCGCCGGCAGTCGAGCATCGCCTGCCTGATGATGGACATCGACCGCTTCAAGGCCATCAACGACAGCTACGGCCACCTGGCCGGCGACAACGCGCTGAAGGAGGTTGCGCTGCGGGTGGAATCACAGATCCGGAGCATGGACACGGCGGCGCGCTATGGCGGGGACGAACTCGCCATCGTGCTGCCCGATACGGCCGCCGCCGATGCGGTGAAGCTCGCCGAGCGCATCCGCGAGGCCGTGGCCGCCGCGCCCGTGCGGCTCACGCCGCAGGTGGAGAAGTTCCTGACCCTGTCGGTGGGCGTTGCGACGGTGACCCCCACGCGCCACGAGATCGACCTGAAGAGCCTCGCCGACCACCTGCTCGCCGATGCCGATGCGGCCCTGTACCGCGCAAAGGCGCTGGGTCGAAATCGCGTCCAGACCGGCGCCGGCTAATCGCGGCCGGTCAGGCGCGGCCGGTCAGGCGCGGCTGCCGCGCACCGCCATCCGG
>JAXMGQ010000035.1:0-57344 GCA_046347195.1 Steroidobacteraceae bacterium | reverse complement strand
TTATTTCGAGCAAGTGATGGGCGACAACGTCAAGCAACTCTTCTTCCTCTCTCAGGCCTGTGTCCCGGCCTTGAGGAAGTCCCGCGGCAGCGTCGTGAACGTCGCCTCGAGCGTCGGACTCGTCGGCGGCCCGCGCGGTGCGGTGGGCTATGCGACCGCGAGCGGGGCGATCGTGCAGATGACCCGGATGATGGCGATCGAGCTGGCCGGCGATGGCATCCGGGTCAATGCCGTCTGCCCGGGGTGGACCCAGGACGGTGATCCGGCCGCGGCTGCGGCCTACCGTGAATTCTTCACCACGCGGGCACCGCTCCACCGGCTGCAGACGCCGCAGGAGATCGCCGGCGCGGTGCTGTCGATGGCAGCGCCTTTCGCCAGCTACACCACCGGCGCCGTGCTGGTGGCCGATGGGGGGGTCTCCTCGGGACACTACGTGGGCTGAGGCGAAGGGCCGATCATGGATCTTCAGGAAAGCCTTGCCGCGGTGCTCGAGACGGCGGCGGATGCCTTGCGGGCGGGAGCCGATGCCCTCGAGTTCAGCCGCCTGTTCTACACCGAGGACCTGCTGGTGGTCGGCGAGGGCTGGCCTCGCGCGATCCGCGGTATTCCGGCCTTCCTGCCCGACCTCGCGGCGTTGCTGGAAGGGTGGGGACCGAAGGCGGACCTCAGCTTCAGCATCGTGGCGACCTTCCCCGGAGGCGAGGATGCCGCGACCACGCTCGCCGATGTCCACGTCGCACCCCGCAAGCCCACCGCCGTCGCGGAGCACTACCGCGTGATGTACGCCTGGCGACGCACCCCGTCCGGCTGGCGGATCGCGGCCGAGATGTACACCGTCGGGTCCTTCTGAACCATTCTCGTTCTGGGCCCTCCTCGTTGCCGATGGATGCCGTCCTGCCGGGCGCCTCCGCCGGCCCGGCCGCGCGGCGTTGACACTTCCGCGGCTCCTGCCCCAAGATAGCCGACAAGACTGTAGGACAATATCTTCGGGCAACCGATCGCGGGGGATCATGCGCATGAAAACCAGGCACCCAAGGCTCCGTCGCACCGCGGTCATCGATGCCGCACTCACCGGCGGCCTCGCCATCTTCGCAAGCGTGGAGGCCATGGCGCAGGCCGCGCCGGCCGCCGCCGGTGATCTGGCGACCACCATCCAGGAGATCGTGGTCACCGCCAGCCGCCGGCAGACCAGCGTCCAGGACATTCCCTACAACATCTCCGCCATCGGTAGTGATGCGCTCGCCCGCAGCGGCAGCAACGACCTGGGCCAGATCGCCAAGCAGATCCCCGGATTCAACTACGAGGACCGGGGCCCGCGGTTCGCCGGATCCACCGTGCCGATCATGCGCGGACTGAACGCCTCCGACACCGACCGACCCGGCATGGTGTTCGAGCAGATGCCCGTGGGCACGTATCTCGGCAACAGCCCGACGGTGGGCTACCTGCCGGCGACCGACCTCGAGCGCGTGGAAGTGTTGCGGGGGCCGCAGGGCACCCTGTACGGCGCGGGCTCGCTGGGCGGCGCGATCCGCATGATTCCGAACAGCCCGAAGCTCGGTCAATGGAGCGCCAGCGTCGAGGCGGCGGGCACGAACACCGGTCATTCCTCCGATACGGGCTACATGGGGTCGTTGCTGCTCAACGTGCCCCTGGGCGCGGTCGCCGCGCTGCGCGTGTCGGGACGGCGCGAACACCAGGCCGGCTTCATCGACCAGCTCGGCATCATGGCGCGTGATGGAGACCCCGTCAGGGGCGTGCCCACGCTTGCGGATCCGGCCGATGTCGCGAACTCGCCTTCCGTGTACTACGACAGGAAGGATGCGAATCACGCCGACATCACCGCGGGCCGCATCGGCCTGCTGTTCAGCCCGAACGATCGCCTGCGCGTCGAACTCATGTACAACGGTTCCTTCATCAAGGGCGTCAACGGCACCCAGGACAACCCCACCTTCCGGGCGGGACCCGCACCCTGGGACTCGCGCATCACCTTGCCCTCGAGCGGCGACTACCAGATCGTCAGCTCCACGCTCTCGCCGTTCCATCGCCACACGAACATGACCAGCCTCGATGCCAGCTACGACATGGGATTTGCCACGGTGTCCTCCACCACGACCTATGGCGATACCTCGGCGGTGACGGGAAGCGATGCCAATGTGCTGATCCTGGGCCTGCCGGCCACCTACCTGCCGTACTACACGGGCAGCCCGATCAATCCGCGCTACGTCGCGACCATGACGGACACCGACAGCGAGCACCGCTTCATGCAGGAAGTCCGCCTGGTGTCGAAGCCCGGCGAGCGCTTCGACTACGTGGCCGGAGCCTACTACGAGCACGACACGCGCAAGCTCATCTGGGACATCTACGAGCCGGGAACCACGGCGCAGACCGCGGCCAGCGGCGGACTGTACGTGAACACGAGCCCGGACGGTCACACCTTCGTGGAGCATGCGCCGCAGGTGTTCAAGGAGATCGCCTTGTTCGGGGACTTCACCTGGCATGTCCTGCCGAAGTGGCAGGTCACCGCCGGGGCGCGGTTCTTCCACCAGAAACAGGAGCAGGTGCAGGACTTCACCAGCTACATCATCAGCCTGACCGGCGGCAACACCAGTTCCACCTCGCTCAATGACCAGATCTTCAAGTTCAACACCTCCTACGAATTCGCCGATCGCCAGCACGTGTATGCGACCTTCTCCCAAGGGTTCCGCCGCGGGGGCACGAACGCCTTTCCGCTGACCGGCTTCTACCAGGAGCCGCCGGCGATCCTGAATTACAAGGTGGACAAGGCGAACAACTTCGAGGTGGGCATCAAGGGGGCGCTCGAGAATGGCCTGCGCTACACGGCCGACGTTTTCTACATCAAGTGGAACGACCCGCAGATCGGCGTGTCCACCCCGAACACCTGGCCCGTGGTGGTCAACGGCAGCAAGGCCGTCTCCAAGGGCTTCGAAGTCGAGCTGCACACGCCGCTGTTCACCCCGAAACTCAACCTCGTCCTTGGGTATTCGTACACCGATGCGAAGCTGACCGAGGATTTCTGCCGCCCCGTCGGCGATGGCACCGGCCTGCCGGGTGGGTACATCGCCTGCGGCATCGTCGGCCGGGACGGCGACCGGCTGCCGGGCACCACGAAGAACGACGCCTCGGCCACCCTCACCTACACCCAGTCCTTCGACGGCCAGCGGCGGATCATCTACACGCTGAATGCGAACTACCGGGGCGCCTCGCTCAACAGCCTGGGCACCATCGCGAACAACTTCACGCCCATCGAGCTTTCGGGCTACACGCTGGTCAATGGCAGCGTGAGCCTGCAGGCCAGCGCCCACCTGCGCATCGGTGCGTATGTGTCCAACCTGTTCGACAAGCGTGCGGTGCTCGGGGCCCCGCAGCGTGGAGTCGAGTTCCTCGGCAACCTCGCCAACGTCTACACCATCAACCGGCCGCGCGAAGTGTCGCTGCGGGTGTCGTACGACTGGTAGGGCTAGGACTCCACCTCGGTGACGCCGGCCACCTGCAAGGCATCCACGAGCGGCTGAAGGTGCGCACGATAGTGGCGCCATCGCCCGACCGAGGACTGGTAGATGGGCTGGCGGATCTGCGAGGCGCTGGCGGTGGTCGAGACGCCCGCATTCCTTTCGATGTGGATCGCCTCGTCGTTCCAGGCAAGGCCGGCGGACCGGGCGATGGCGGCGCCCTGGCGCGCCGGATCGCTCACCAGATCAGCGTAGCGCACGCGTACCATCCAGTCGCCGAACAGCCGTTGCCAGTGCTGTATCAGCCGTGCGTACGCGGCGTAGTAGCGCGCCAGCTCGCCGAATTCGTAAGTGAACGGATAGGCGGCGCCGAACAGCGTGCGGAACATCGCGAAGCATGCGTCCAGGGGTGAGCGCTCGACCAGCAGCAGGGTGGCGCCCGGAAGTGCCTGCCGGATCGCGCCCACGTACAGGTAGTTCATGGGCAGTTTGTCGATCACCTTCACGCCGGTGGCAAGGCCGGCGAGTTCGCGGTAACGGGTGGCGATGCGGCCACCGTCAGCTGCCGAACAGCGTGCGAAGACATCGCTACCCGCCGCGGGCGCCGCCGCCAGCAGGGCGTTGGAGAAGTTGTCGGTCTCGCCATTGGACCGCACGCCGGGCAGGCGGGTGAGGATGCGCTCGAGGAGCGTGGTGCCCGAGCGTGGCAGGCCGATGATGAACAGGCAGTCCCGCGATGCTCGCAGCAGCGCCTCATCGAGCGGTTGCGCGGCCGCATAGACTTCCTGGATGCGCCGCAGCTTCTGCTCGTCGGTGCCGACATCGTAGGCCAGGTGTCGGCGCCGCGCGGCAGCGCCGCGGCTGAACCAGCCGAACGCCCGGTCGAACAGTCCCAGGTCATCGAGCTCCTTGCCCAGCGCATAGCCCAGGAACATGCAGGCGCGATCATCGGCCGGCCGGTTCGCCAGCAGCCGTTCCATGTCCTCGATGTGGTTGCGCCCTTCGGTCTGCCGGCGCAGTTCCGAGCGCAGCAGGTAGGTCTGGTAGTGGCCGGCGTCGAGCTCGATGGCGCGGTCGCAGTGAGACTCGGCTTCGGTCAGCCGGCCCAAGCTTCGCTCGCTCGAGGCGAGGTTGTACCAGAAGCGCGCCTCGCCCGGTGTGCGCTCCGCCGCCCGACGGTACAGGCGGTTCGCCGTTTCGTGATCGCCGAGCTGGACGCAGACGAATGCCAGGGCATCATAGGCATCACCGATGCCCGGCGGCATCGACATCGCGTGGGCGACGAGCGCGCGGGCCTCTTCGGCCTGCCCCAGGCGCAGCAGGATGGTGGCCTGCAGCCCGTGTGCGGGCGAGCAGGTGCGCGCCGCGGCGGCAGCCTGACGGGCGAAGGGCAGCGCCTCGGCAGGACGGCCTGCGTTCAGCAGGCGCAGCGCCTCGAGATCCGCTGATCGCGTTCCACCCTCCGCTTTGCCTGTCATGCGCTTGGTTCCGGGGCGGCATCTGCATCCATGGTCGATGGCATGCTAGCTCAAACTCAGGTTACGGAGGCTGCTGAGAATCGTTATCCGGCAGGCGCCCGTTGATCGTCCCTGGTGAAGGGCACTTGCGGAATCGATGTTGTGCGCGGGAACTGTTCCCTCCGGGCGTGGTTTCTGCGACAGTGCGCTTCCCATGCCGTCGATCGCCAGCATCCGCCTGTTCCCATGACCCAAAGGGAAGCCGATTCAGCGGCGCATGGGCTGCGCAAGGACTCCCTCGGCGTCTTCGGCGTCATCTTCTTCGTGGTCTCGGCCGCCGGACCGCTGGTTGCCATGGCGGGCGGGGTGCCGGTGTCGATGGTGGTCGGCAATGGCGCCGGGATCCCCGCCATGTTCCTCATCGCCGTGGCCATCCTGCTGCCCTTCGCGGCGGGACTCACGGCCATCGTCCCGCACGTGAAGAGTGCCGGCGGGTTCTACGTCATCGCCGGCCGTGGCCTGGGCGGCCATGCGGCAGGAGCCAGTGCCGTCATCGCCGTGCTGAGTTACAGCATGATCCAGCTCTCGCTGTTCGGGCTGTTCGGTGCCTCTGCCACTACCTTTGCGGCGGAGCAGCTTCACCTCAGCCTGCCGTGGTGGACCTACGGCCTTGCGGCCTTGCTGCTGGTCGCGGGCCTCGGATACCGGCAGGTCGACCTGTCGGCGAAGGTGCTGTCGGTGCTGGTCATCGCCGAGTACCTGGCGGTGCTGCTGCTCGACTGGTCGGTGCTGCTGCATTCACCGGCAGGGCATTACAGCGAGCCCTTCCAGCCCGCCGTGGTGTCGAGCGGATCCCCCTGGATCGGCCTGCTCATGTGTTTCTCGGCCTTCATCGGCTTCGAAGCGACCACGATCTATGCAGAAGAGGCACGCGATCCTGATCGAACCATTCCCGTCGCGACCTATGTATCGCTTCTGCTGATCGGTGGCTTCTACATCTTCTCGAGCTGGTGCATGGTGGTGGCGGTGGGTGCTGACACCCTCGTGCCCACGCTGACATCGCTGCCGGATCCGACGCTGTTCCTGTTTCGGCTGGCGACCCGGTTCGTAGGGCCGTGGCTCGCCTTCGTCATGCACCTGCTGTACCTCACCAGCATCTTCGCGGGCATTTTGGCCTTCCACAATTCGGTGGCCCGGTACCTGTTCGCGATGGGGCGCGAGCAATTGCTGCCGCAGCGGATCTCGCATACCCACGCGCAGCACCGCAGTCCTCACGTGGCTTCCGTGGTGCAGTCGCTGGGTGCCATCGTGTTGCTCGCGTGCTTCGTGCTCGCCGGAGTCGATCCCATCGCGATGTTCGCGCGGGTGTCTGCGGCGGGGACCCTGGGCATCATCGCCTTGATGGCGATCGCCTCGACGGCGGTCACCTGGTTCTTCCGGGGGCGGGCCGGCAATGTATGGCGCATTCGCGTATTCCCTGGCATTGCAACCTTCGGCCTCATCATCGTGCTCGCGCTCGCCTGCTGGCACTTCGATACGCTGGCCGGAGACCGCTCGCCCTGGGTGCGCTCCATGCCGCTGCTCGTGCTGCTGGCGGCCCTCATGGGGCTGGCCATGGCCGAGATGCTGCGGCGCTCGGATTTGGCGGGGTTTGGCAGGCTGAGCCGTGTGGCAGCCGGCGGAGTCGATTCACAGACGAGGAGTGGACATGATCAGTGAACGGGAACTCGAGGCGCTTTCCTACCCGGATGCACCTCGGATGGTGAGCAATGCCCTGCCGGGCGCGAAGGCGACGGCGGCGATCGAGCTTTCGCGCCGCTACGAGTCGATGGCGCGCGGCGGGGGAGACGCGCCGCTGGTGTTCGACCAGGGGTTCGGCGTCACCGTCAAGGACCCTGACGGCAACCTGTACATCGACCTCTCAGCCGGCGTGGGCGTGAACAGCGTCGGCCGCTGCCACCCCGCGGTGGTGAAGGCCATCTCGGAGCAGGCGCAGCGGCTGATGCACGGCTCGGACATCAGCAACACGCGCCGCTCGGAGCTGGCGCAACGCATCTCCCAGGTGATGCCCGACGGCCTCAAGGACAACTGCATCACCTACTTCACGCAAAGCGGCAGTGATGCGGTCGAGTCGGCCATCAAGTTCGCCAAACGGGTCACCGGCCGTCAGCAGATCATCGCCTTCCACGGGGCCTACCACGGCGTGTGGAACGCCTCCAACGCGCTGACCACCGGCAACCAGTACCGCAGCGGCTATGGGCCGTTCATGGGAGGCGTGATCCATGCGCCGTACCCCTATGCCTACCGATTCCCGTTCGACACCAGCAACAAGAGCGCCGAGCGCATCGCCGGTGAATACGTCGATTACCTGCTCAACACCAAGTACACCGCGGCGGACGACGTCGCGGCGGTGATCGTGGAATCGCTCCAGGGCGAGGGTGGCTACGTGCCGCCGGCGCCGGAGTTCTTCCAGCTGCTGCGTGCGGCCTGCGACAAGTCCGGCGCCTTGCTCATCGTCGATGAAGTGCAAAGCGGTGCGGGCCGCACCGGCAAGATGTGGGCCATCGAGCACGCCGGCGTGAAGCCCGACGGCCTGCTGTTCGGCAAGGGCATGGGCGGTGACCTGCCGATGGGGGGATTCGTGCTGCGCGCGGACCTGGCGAAGAAGATCCCGGCGGGGTCGCAGCCGAACACTTTCGCGGCGAATGCCCTGTCCGCGGTGGTGTGCATGAAGAACATCGAGCTGCTGCAGGACCCGGCGCTGGACCTCATCAACCGTGCGCACCAGCTTGGGCTGGAGGTGATGCAACGGATCCGCGATGCGAACAGTCCGCGCGTCGGCGAGGTGCGCGGCCGGGGACTCATGATCGGCATCGAGATGGTGGAGGACAAGGCGAGCCGGGCGCCGCTGTCGGGCGAGAAGATGGGCGCGATCCTGGGCAGGGCGTTCCAGGGCGGCGTGATCCTCGTCCCTGCGGGCGCAATGGCAACGTGATCCGCGTCATGCCCTCGCTGACCGTCTCGCGTGCCTATTTGTTCAAGGCGCTGGACATCCTGCTCGAGGCCATCAAGGCGGGGTGAACGAGGCTTCGAAGCGCTGGCGGATCTCCAGCGCCGGCGCGCCAGGCCCTCATCGAGCGGCGGGGGCTCGTGCCGCAGGAGCTTCTGCAGGTCGCGGTTGATGCGCTCGGTGCAGGTCTGCGTAAGGTTCCGGCGAGCCGCTGAGCACCATGTTCGGGCCGAAGATAGCGGCTCTTCCACAGATGCTCGCGGCAATGCGCCACGGTATGCCGTTGCGCAAGGTAGTTGCCGCGCGGCCCGACGCGGATGGCGAGGTCCAGCGCGAGCGAGTCATCGTCGATCTGCACGCCCTGCCACATGGTGCGCAACAGCCCGGCGAGGTCATCGCACAGCAGCAGGCCCTGCAGTGAATAGGTCAGTCCCTGGTCCAGCGATCCGCAGTAATCGATCGTGGCCGGCCGGCTGAAGAAACATTGCATCAGGCTGGCCGTGATCTCCGCCACCGCATCCTGATCGAATCGGCTCGCCGAGGAGTAGCCCGCGGCGCCAGTGAAGGAGGGCAGCTCCAGTTGGCGGCGGACCTGGCACATGATCAGATCCGCAAGCGAGGTCTGTGCCGTGTTGCCGATGCTGCCGGTGGCCGGCTCCATGAAGCACACATCGGAACTGCCGATGCAGAAGGACCCGCGCCGCACCTGCTGCGCCAGCACCATGGCGGCGAAATCGGTGGCGAGGCTGTTGATGATGCTGCCCGCGGTGGTGATGGGCGTGGACGCACCGCCGATGGGCAGCGTGCCGACGCTGACCGGGACGCCGGCCTGCACCGCCTCGATGAGCTGGTCGGTGTGGATGGCGTGATAGTTCAGCGGCAGCGGGGTGATGAGCTGAAGGAAGTAGGGCTTCGCGGCCAGCGCCTCGCGGCCGCCGCGGATGGCCGCTGCCATCTCGATCACCATTCGCAGGGCCTCCGGCGTCTCGCACAGGTACTCCAGTGGCTTGGTGGTGTTGGCGGCGAGGATGGCGAACTCCTCGATCTCGCCGTGGATGTCCGAACGGGTGACGTTCTTGCACGCGATGCACACCGCATCGATGTTCGGCAGGGCATCGGCCACGCGTGTCACGCGGGCGAGATCCTCCGCAGTGCTGTCGCGGGGCAGGCCGGTGTGCTCGTCGTACACCTTGATGCAGGTCATCCCCGGCATGAACCAGGTGTGGTGGCAGTCCAGGTCGATGGCTCGCGTGCCATCGCGGTTCCAGAGCTTCACGCTGCGCGCGGTGGAGTCCAGCGCGGCACGCACCAGCGCGGCGGGGAACCGGACCACGCCGTCGGCGGCGATGTCGCAGCCGGCGATGCGCAGGTGCTCCAGGGCGCGCGAACCCGGCTCGAACGCCACGCCCGAGTCGCGCAGCAGCACGAGCGCCGACTCGATCAGCCGCTCCACCTGTGAGGTGGACAAGGGGTGATAGGGTGCCGTGGCGGCATCGTGCAGGCCTGCATCCACCGGGGCAGTATCCGCCACCGCTGCCCGCCGCCGTCGCGTGATGCGCGCTTCCCGCTGCATGTCCCACCCCGCTGCTTCCGACCGTTGAGTTGCACAAACGCCTGCGGCCCAGCAGCATACCGCTTTTCCTCGGCGCAGGCGCTGCCTGCGGGGTGTCGCGGGCATGAGTGTCGCCGAACGCTACCAGGTCCTGTTCGAGCCGGTGAAGATCGGCCCGGTGGTCACGCGCAACCGCTTCTACCAGGTTCCCCACTGCACGGGCATGGGACATGCGCTGCCGCAGACCCTTGCCGCGATGCGCGGCATCAAGGCCGAAGGCGGCTGGGGCGTGGTGTGCACCGAATACTGTTCGCTCCACCCCAGCTCCGACGACCAGCCGCATCCCTTTGCCTCGCTGTGGGACGAGGGCGATGTGCGAAACCTTGCCGGCATGACCGGGCAGGTGCATGCGCATGGTTCGCTGGCGGGGGTCGAGCTTTGGCACGGCGGCAGCTACGTGGCGAACCTTGCGAGCCGGCTACCCTCGATCGGCGTGCGCTCGATACCCAATCCCAACGAGCCCGTCCAATGCCAGCGCATGGACCGTCGGGACATCCGCGAGTTTCGCCGCTGGCACGTGGCGGCGGCGAAGCGTGCGAAGCAGGCGGGGTTCGACATCATCTACGTCTATCCCACGCACGGCTACCTGCTCTCCGAGTTCCTTTCCCGCAGCCACAACGACCGGTGCGATGAATACGGCGGCTCACTCGAAAACCGCGTCCGGCTGATCCGCGAGGTGCTCTGCGAGACGCGCGAAGCCGTGGGGGACCGTTGTGCGGTGGCCGTGCGGTTCTCCGCGGACGGGCATGGCGAGCAGCATCTCAGCCCGGCCGAGGCGCATGATGTGGTCGGCCTCCTGGGCGAGCTGCCGGACCTGTGGGACTTCGTCGTCGGCGATTACTACGGCGAGGAGATGGCCACCTCGCGCTTCGTGCGCGAAGGGTCGCTGGAGGAGCGAGTGCGCGGCATCCGGCGGCTGACCACGAAGCCCGTGGTGAGCGTCGGCCGCTTCACCTCGCCCGACACCATGGTGCGCCAGGTGCGTTCGGGCGTCCTCGACCTCATCGGCGCCGCACGCCCCTCCATCGCCGACCCCTTCCTGCCCACGAAGATCCGCGAGGGCCGGCTGGAGGAAATCCGCGAGTGCATCGGCTGCAATGTCTGCTATGCCTACAATTTCCGTGGCGCCGCGATCCGCTGCACCCAGAATCCCACGATGGGCGAGGAGTGGCGTCGCGGCTGGCACCCGGAGCGCATCGAGCGCGGCGCGGGCGGATCGGTGCTCATCGTGGGTGCAGGACCCGCCGGCCTCGAGGCCGCGCACATCCTCGGCAGGCGCGGATTCACCGTCACGCTGGCGGATGCCTCGGGGCAGGCCGGTGGCCGGGTCACGATGGAGAGCCGGCTGCCGGGATTGTCGGAGTGGGCGCGCGTGAGGGACTACCGCCTGACCCAGATCCGCTCGATGCCCAACGTGTCGCTGTACCTGGGCAACCGGTTGTCAGCCGACGAGGTGATTGAACTCGGGGCCGACCACGTGCTCATCGCGACCGGCGCGCGCTGGCGGCGGAACGGGGTGGGCCGCTGGCACGCGGCTCCCATCGCTTCGCTTCCCGCGGAAGGCGTGTTCACGCCCGATGACCTCTTCGCCGGCGCCCGGCCTGCCGGCCGCGTGATGCTGTTCGATGATGACCATTATTACCTCGGGCCGGTGATCGCGATGATGCTGGCCGCACAGGGCGCCCAGGTGTGCTACGTGACCACGGGCGGCGTCGCCGGCGAGTGGAGCCACTACACGGGCGAGCAGTACGCCACCCACCGTCAGCTGCTTCTTCAGGGCATCGAGGTCATCACCTCGACAGCGGTGGATGCGTTCGATGGCTCGAGGGCCGGCCTCGTCTGCATCCATTCCGATCGCCAGCGCTGCCAGGACGCCGATGCGCTGGTGCTCGTGACCTCGCGCGAGCCCGAGGATGCGCTGTACCAGTCGCTGGTGGGGCAGGACGAGGAGAATGGCGCCTCTGCCGTGCAACGGATCGGTGATTGCCGGCAGCCAGGGCTCATCGCCCATGCCGTGCACTCGGGCCACAAGGCCGCGCGCGAACTCGGGCGCTGGCCCGCCGGCGTGCCGGCGCGACCGCGTGGAGTCCTGAGACCGCGTCGAGACCGGACCTGCGGCCATCAGCCCCCGACGCGCTCCAGCAACTGCACGGCCGAGGCGGTGTTGGAAATGGGGATGTGATAATTGCGGTACAACTCGCGGGCCGAGCCTCCGAGGATGCCGCGGCCCACGACCCAGTTGAGGATCTCCAGTCCCTGGGTGCCGGACAGTTCCACGATCTGGTGGTTCGAGTAGCGCGCGATCCTCGCGGGGTCCTCCACCATGGCATCCAGGCACATGGCATCGAACTCGGGATTGATGAAGCCGGCGCGCTCACCGTCGAGCTGGTGCGAGAGGCCGCCGGTGGAGATGACCACGACGCGCGCATCCGACTCGCTCCGGGCCACGGCCCGGCCGATGGCCTGGCCGAACTTCAGGCACCGGGCCGCAGAGGCGAGCGGGTGCTGCACGGTGTTGATGGAGATTGGCACGATGCGCACCGGCGGCGGGCGATCCGGCCACAGCAGTTGCAAGGGGATGGTCACCGCGTGGTCGATGAGCATTTCCTGGCAGGTGGTCACGTCGAACTCATCGGCGATCACGCCCTCGATGATCTCCCACGACAGCGCCGGGTCGCCCTTCACCGGCTCGATGGTCGGAATGCCCCAGCCCTCATCCGCGGAAAGGTAGCTGGGCGCGGCGCCGATGGCGAAGGTGGGCATCTTGTCCAGGAAGAAGTTCAGCCCGTGGTCGTTGTAGACGAACAGCGCGATGTCGGGCCGGACCTGGTCGAGCCATTCGCGCAGCGGCGGGAACCCGTCGAAGAAGGGCTTCCAGTAGGGATCCTGCTGGAGCTTGCGGGCGATGGCGCCGCCGATCGCGGGCACGTGCGAGGTGCTGATCTGGCCGACCAGCTCAGCCATGGGGAAGCTCCTTGCGGGTCACCGCTTCGTTGTAGCGGGCATAGGAGCGCAGCTTCTCCTTGAACTGCGGCACGGTGGTGCCGGTCTGCTGCGCGCCGATGTCCTGCATGCCGAGGCCGAAGATGCCCGCGAACTTGGCGAGGTAGTAGACGTTGCCACCGGCGGCGATGAGCCCGAGCACGCTTCGCTCGCGAATGGCCCGCTTCTGCTCTAAGTCCAGGCCGAAGCGGTTGCAATAGCCTTCCTCATCGGACACGAAGGCTTCGCGATTGCGCGCATCGTTGAACGAGTAGCACATCTTGTTGAGCGCATAGCCGCGCTGCGCGGCCGCGGCGTCGAAGATATAGGTTCCCGGTATCGTTTCTTTGTTCACCATCGCCCTCCTGCGTAGCGGAATCTACCGCATCCCCTGGCCGTCATCGTTATAGGTACTATCCCTGGCCGGCATAGTAGACTCGCTGGCGTTCTGCACACGAGAGGTGAGGATCCCCATGGATTTCGCGTATTCCCCCAAGGTCCAGGCTCTGCGCACCGAGGTTCGCAGCTTCATGGACGATCTCATCCTGCCGCGCCTGCGCGATTGGCACGAGGAGGTGCAGGCCGGCCAGTATCCGGTGTCGTTCATGGAAGAGCTCAAGCGCCTGGCGCGCGAGCGGGGGCTGTGGAACCTGTTCCTCCCGGCACTGAAGGCGGATGAGCCCGGGACGCGCCTGACCAACCTGGAATATGCGCCGCTGGCGGAGATCATGGGCCGGGTCCCCTGGGCCTCGGAGGTGTTCAACTGCAATGCGCCCGACACGGGAAACATGGAACTGCTGCACTTGTTCGCCACGGACCGGCAGCGGCAGGACTGGCTCGTGCCGCTGCTCGAGGGGCGGATCCGCAGCGCGTTCGGCATGACCGAGCCGGACGTGTCCTCCTCCGATGCCACCAACATCCAGACCTCCATCCGCCGGGAGAAGGACGACTACGTCATCAATGGACGCAAGTGGTACATCACCAATGCGTCGCACCCGAACTGCCGGTTGCTCATCGTCATGGGCAAGACCGACCCCGCCGCCGACCGGCACCGGCAGCAGAGCATGGTGCTGGTGCCGCTGGACGCGCCGGGAGTGACGGTGATCCGCAACCTGCCGGTCATGCACCTGCACCATCCGCATGGGCATTGCGAGATCCTCCTGCGCAACGTGCGCGTGCCGGCGGCGAACCTGCTCGGCCGCGAGGGCGATGGCTTCGTGATGGCGCAGGCCCGGCTGGGACCAGGCCGCATCCACCATTGCATGCGCTGCATCGGCCAGGCGGAGCTCGCGCTCGAGCTCATGGTCGAACGCGCGCGTGAACGCGCCGCCTTCGGACGGCACCTGCACGAGCATGGCGTGATCGCCGACTACATCGCCCAGTCCCGCATGCAGATCGAGCAGGCGCGCCTGCTCGTACTCAAGACCGCGTGGCTCATCGACCAGGGCGGAGCGGAGGCTGCGCGCATGGAGGTGTCCCTGGTCAAGGCGGTCGTGCCGCGGATGCTGACCGAGATCGTGGACCGGGCGATGCAGGTGTTCGGCGCCATGGGGACCGGCCCCGACACGCCGCTGGCCGAGATGTGGACCGACGGACGGGCGCTGCGCATCGCGGACGGTCCGGACGAGGTCCACCGTCGCACCATCGCGCGGCTCGAGGTGGCCGCGGCGAAGTCCCGGCCTTCGAGCTCCGCCTCCTTCATCGCGGCGCCGAGCCGCAGGACGGACTGAGGCATGCGAAGGACACTGGATTTCCTGCTGCACGACTGGCTCGCAGTCGAGCGGCTCTGCAGCCGGGAGCGTTTCCAGGACCACTCCCGCACCACCTTCGCCTCGGTGCTGGACACCTGCGAACGCATCGCCGCGGAGAAATTCCGGCCCCACAACCGCACGGTCGATCTCGAGGAGCCGCGGCTGGAGGGTGAACACGTGATCCTGCCGGCCTGTGCCTACGAGGCGGCGGCAGCCTACGTCGAGTCCGGGATGCTGGCGGCCGCGCAGGACTACGAGATCGGCGGGCTGCAGCTTCCCTGCACCGTGGAGATGGCAGCCAATTTCTTCTTCGCCACGGCCGGACTGGGCCTGGGGGGCGGGGCGCTGCTCACCAGCGGCAACGCCAATCTCATCATGGCGCATGGCACGGACAACCAGCGGCGGGTGTTCGCCCATCCGGAGTTTGCCGGACGCTGGTTCGGCACGATGTGCCTGTCCGAACCCCAGGCGGGGTCGAGCCTGTCGGACATCACCACCCGGGCCGTTCCCGATGGCGCGGATTTCGAGGCCGACCCGCTCGGCCCTCGCTACCGCGTCACGGGGAACAAGATGTGGATCAGCAACGGCGAGCACGACATGTCGGAGAACATCGTGCACCTGGTGCTGGCGAAGATCCCCCGGCCCGATGGCACCCTGCCGCCGGGCACGCGCGGCATCTCGCTGTTCATCGTCCCGAAGCACCTGGTCAACGCCAGCGGTGAACTCAGTGGCGAGCGCAACGATGTGGTCATCGCGGGGCTGAATCACAAGCTGGGCTATCGCGGCCTGCCGAACACGTTGATGAACTTCGGCGAAGGCCGCCACCCCGTGCGGGGCGGGGCCGGTGCCATCGGCTGGGGGATCGGCGCACCCGGTGACGGGCTGCGCTGCATGTTCCACATGATGAACGAGGCGCGCATCGCGGTCGGCGTCGGCGCGACGGCCACGGGCTACGCCGGCTACCTCGCCAGCCTCGAATACGCGCGCACGCGGCGCCAGGGGCGGCCGGTGGGACCCGGCGGGAAGGACCCGTCCTCGCCACCCGTGCGCATCATCGAGCACGCCGACGTCAAGCGCATGCTGCTCGCGCAGAAGGCCTATGCGGAAGGTGCCCTGGCGCTGGAGCTGTACTGCGCACGGCTGGTGGACGAGCAGCACACGGGTGAGGCCGCGCCATCGCGCGAGGCGCAGGCGCTGCTCGAGGTGCTCACGCCCATCGCCAAGAGCTGGCCCAGCGAATGGTGCCTGGAGGGCAACAGCCTCGCCATCCAGGTGCACGGCGGCTGTGGTTACGTGCGCGACTTCATCGTCGAGCAGTTGTGGCGCGACAACCGTCTCAACATGATCCACGAGGGTGCGCATGGCATCCAGGCGCTGGACCTGCTCGGCCGCAAGCTGGTGATGGACCAGGGCGCCGCCTTCGCACCGCTGCAGGGGCGCATCCGCGCCAGCATCGCAGCGTCCGAGCAGCATCCCGAGACGGCCACGGCCGGCATCCATCTGCGCGGCGCGCTGGACCTTGTCGCGGAGGGCGCGGCCGGCGCGTGGGGCAGCGGGATCCCGGAGGAGGCGCTGGCCAATGCCACGCCCTTCATGCAGGGCTTTGGTCACATGATCATCGCCTGGATGTGGCTGGAGCTGGCGATGGCCGCCATCGGCAGCCGCGAGGCGGGGGCGCAGCCCGATGATTTCGTGCAGGGAAAGCTGCAGGCGATGCGCTACTTCTTCGATTTCGAGCTGCCGAAGATCGACGCCTGGCTCGCCGTCGCGCGCGACCGCAATCCCGTGTGCCGCGAGATGCGCGAGGAGTGGTTCCTCGAGTAGCGGTCCGCCGCGCGAAGGGTCCTCAGGCTGCGGTGATCAGGCGTCCAGGCGCCACCACCGCGGCAAGAGGGCCTTCACCTCGGCGCGCCGGTAACGATCGTCGATGAGGTGGATGATGCCGCGATCCGTCGGCGTGCGGATCACGCGGCCCGCAGCCTGCACGACCTTCTGCAGCCCCGGGTAGAGGTAGGTGTACTCGAAGGCGGCATCGAAGGCCTGCCCGAGCCGGCGCGAGATCTCCTCGTTCATCGGCGTCACCGGCGGCAGGCCCAGGGTCGCGATGAAGGCGCCGATCAGGCGTTCGTTCGGCAGGTCGATGCCTTCCGCGAACGCGCCGCCGAGCACGGCGAAGCCGATGCCCCGGCTGTCGGCCGTGAAACGTGCCAGGAAGTCGCGACGCTCGGGCCCGGGCATCCGCGGGCGCTGCTCCCACACCGCGACGGCCGGATGCCGCGCCCGGAACTCCGCGAGCACCCGCTGCAGGTACTCGAAGCTGGAGAAGAACGCGAGATAGTTGCCAGGAAGCTTTCGGAATTGCCGCGCCATCAGCTCGACGATGGGACGGACCGAGGTGGGGCGATCACGCCATCGCGTGGAGATGCGTGACGAGATGCGGACCTCGAGCTGGCCGGGATCGAAGGGTGAACCCACCTCCAGCGTGTCGCAATCCGCGGGCAAGCCCAGCGTATCGCGGTAGAAGCCTTGCGGGCTCAAGGTGGCGGAGAACAGCACGCAGGCACGCGCTGCGGCGAAGCGGGGAGCCAGGTGCGGGGCGGGAATGACGTTGCGCAGCGCCAGCCGGGTCAGCGGTGCCTCGGGGCTCGAGGGCCCTGCGCGGGTGATGTCGAACATGGCGTGCGGACCCGCCTGCTCGCAAAGGCGGCTGAAGAACCGCGCGTCGAAGGCGAATCGCTGCAGGTCCGGATCCGGTGCCTCCAGCGTCGTGCCGAGGTGCTCGGCCAGCGCGCCTGCCAGGCCTTTCACCGCCGCGAGCAGCGAATCGGCAGGCTCGTCGGTGGCCTGGTAGTCCGTCACCAGGCCGGCTTCGAGTTCAGCCCACGCCTGCGCCAGCCGCGCGAAGGCCCGGCCGAGGCCCGCCGGTGCAACGCGGCGGGCCGACGCGAAGGCGATGGGGTCGAGCACCGCCGTGTACATCTGGCGGGCACGTTCGAGCAGGTTGTGCGCCTCATCGACCAGCACGCCCGACCCGCCACTGGCAGGCGAGGGTCAGCCCGTAAAGCAGTGCGCTGGCATCGAAGTAATGGTTGAAATCGGCCACGACCACATCGCACCAGCGCACCAGTTCCTGCGCCAGGTAGTACGGGCACACCTGGTGCTCGAGCGCGAGCTCGCGCACGCGCGGCTGCCCCAGCCAGCGTTCGGCGAGCGCCGCTCCGCGGGCCGCCGGCAGGCGATCGTAGAAGCCGCGCGCGAGCGGACAGCTCGCGCCGTGGCAGGCTCGACCCGGGTGCTCGCAGGCCGCTTCCTTCGCGGCGAACTCGAGCACCCGCAGCGGGAGCGAGGCGGTGGATTCGTGCACGGACTGGAGCGCGGCGAGCAGCGGGCCGCGGCCCGAGGTCTTGGCCGTCAGCACGAAGATGCG
This sequence comes from Steroidobacteraceae bacterium, assembly GCA_046347195.1. Lineage (GTDB taxonomy): Bacteria > Pseudomonadota > Gammaproteobacteria > Steroidobacterales > Steroidobacteraceae > TMP-86. The sequence continues at coordinate 39,635 of JAXMGQ010000035.1, read as the reverse complement.
GTCCAGCCCGCAGTGGCCCGCTGCTTTCAGCATCCCGAACAGGGTGGCGATGGACTTGCCGATGCCGGTGGGCGCCTGCGCCAGCAGCGGCCGCGCATCGCGTGCGGCGCGGAACACCGCGGCGCCGAGTGAGCGCTGGCCCGCGTTGAACTGCGCATGCGGGAAGCGCAGTGTCTGCAACGCGCCATCGCGCGCGGACCGATGCGCCAGTTCCCGCGCCGCCCAGTCGAGGAAACTCTGGCAGCGCGCTTCGAACTCCTCGCGCAGCACGGCGGCTTCCGCAAGCTCCGTGACCACGCGCTCTTCCTGCGTCGTGAGGTCGAAGTACACCAGGCACAGTTCGAGCCTGTCCAGGGCGCGGGCACGGCACAGCAGCGCACCGTAGGTGCGTAGTTGCGCGCGATGCAGCGCACGGTGATTGGCCGGCAGCGCTTCGAGCGGACCGCGGTGGGTCTTGATCTCCTCCAGGCGCACGGCCTCGGGGTCGAAACCATCGGCCCGCCCGCGCACGCGCAACAGGCCGATGTCCTCGCTGAGCGCCACTTCCCGTTGGTATCGGGCAGGACGACGTCCCTGGACCAGGGCATGGCCCGCCATGCCTTCCTGGGCCGACGGGGCGGGGGTGAAGCGGAAATCCAGGTCGCCGCGTTTGGCGGTGAACTCACACAGCGCCCGTACCGCCAGCAGGTAACGCGGCGTCTCGGGCAGGGTTTGCGCCGCAGGCAACGCGGCACTCATGGGGACATCGTCCTGGGCACAGGCTGTATGGTTATACAGCCGGCGCCCGAACGCAATGGCGCATGAAGCTCTACTGGAAAGCGGTCAGCCGGTCCGCGAAGGCCTTCAGTGCCTTGCGGCCCTCGCCCCAGGACTCGTACACCTCGCGTTCGGTATCCGCCTCCTCCTCGCCGTCGGCGGCGGCGGGCACGAAGCTCGCCGACACGTGGCGGCTGGCCGCGATGAAGGTCAATGCCTCGCGCGTGGTGAGATAGGCGGCGCGCTGCAGGTGCGAGGCCTTGGGCGCCATCAGGTGCGCATCGTCGAGCAGGTCCTTCGGATACTGTGCGATGGGGTTGAGCCGGATCGTCCGGCCGTCGGCGGCGATCTCCAGCGGGAGCGCCGCGAGGGTGGCCTGCTCACCGTGGTTGCGCCGGTCGATGGTCGACCAGATGTAGGCGATGAGATACACCTGGATCCTGCCGCTGCGATCCACCTCCGCCGCGGTCAGGCTGACGTAGTCGCGAGCGTTGGCGGCGAAGATGGAGCGCTCCAGGGCAAAGACCAGCGGCTCGTGCGTGACCGTGACGGTGGCGCCGGTGCGCTCGTCGAGGAACTCGGTGGGCTCGAGGTCGGCCGCCGCCACGGCGGTGGCGCAGCAGGCCAGGAGCATCGCCAGGATCAGTCGCCTCATCGTCCGTGTCGCCGCATGAGCCCTACTAGAAGCCCAGACGATACCCCAGCGAGACGTACCAGTTGTGTGTTTTCTGCTTGTCGAGCGGCAGGTTGCGCGAACCGAAATCACTGCCCAGCTCGAACTCGAACAGCGTGCGCGAGCGCAGCAGCTCGAGCCGCAGGGAGGGCGACAGGGTGAGCTGCGTGGTGTCGTCAAAGTCGTAGTGGATGCGGTCGGCGCGCAGGCGGGGCCCGATGCGCCACTGCTGGAAGATCGGCAAGCGGCTGCTGAGCGCCACCGACTCGGTGGTGCCGGTGTCGCTCTTCTCATAGCGCAACGAGAGCACGTGCAGGTCGCTGGACTTCCACAGGCTGGTGCCGAAGATCTGGAACTGCAGCGCCCTGTCCGTGCCACTGGCCGGGGAGGCGGGCACGTTGCCCGAGGCCGGTGTGCCGTCGGTCTTGGTCATGTAGAAATCGGTGCTGATGGAATACCGCTCTCCCAGCGGGTGCGCGAGCGTGATCGCATAGACGTCCGAGCGGGCGGTGCGGTCGCGGGCGAACTGGTTGATCTCGTCTTGCGTGAAATTGATCGCCAGGTCCGCGAGCGTCGTCACCGGCTGGCCGATGAGCGCATTGCGGATGGTCAGGAGCGGCGCATTGCGCCGGTCCGCATTGACGCTGAGCAGCCAGTTGCGCGGCAGCGAGAGGCTGCCGATCAGGGTGTAGTTGTTGACGCTCTTGAAGTAGGTATCGTAGTCCACGAGGGCGATCAGCGATCGGCCCGGGCGGAAGTACCGGGTCTCGAGGCCGACGGCGCGCCGGTCGGTCTCGCCCTCGAACTTCTGCGTCACGCCGTAGATGGAAAAGTCCCAGCTCTGGGCGAAGGTGCCGAGGTCCAGGGAAATGCCCTGGAAGGTCCGCTGCGTCTTCGGCGACTCGGTGACCGTGTCGACGGGATACCCATACGTCAGGTTCACCGTGATGCGCGGTGTCATGCGATACGCGACCCAGGCGCCGTCGAAGGAACCGAACACGCCTCCCGTGCCGCGCGACTGTCTTCCCAGCCGCCCGGTCAGGTTCCAGTTCTTGTCGGTGAGCTCGATGAAGGCCGCATTGACCTGGAACTGGCTGTTGCTGGTGCCATCATCATTTCGGACGAGGCTCTTCGTGTAGCCGGCATAGACCCGGCTCAGGAATTCGAAACGCTCGCCGCGCCGTCGCGCCAGCAGGTCGCCGTAGTTGATCACGGCGTTCTGGCTGGTCTGGTCGAAGCTCTGGCCGGAGGTCGTGACCTTGTTCTGGTCGCGGCGGTAGAGTTGCGACACGCCACCCGAAAAGAACCAGCCCCGGTCCTCGCCTTCACCCGTATCACGTACGTTGCGCGGCTTGCGGCCGGCCACCGCCAGGGTCTTGAGGCGGGTCCGGATGCGATCCGCCGCGGGACCGGTGGGATAGCGGCGCAGGTACTCCTCGTACTCGGCCTTGGCATGGGCGAGCTGGCCGGCCCGCTCGCGCGACAGGCCGAGCAATTCCTGGGCCTGGGCCCGCGCCGGGAATTCGGGCTGGCGGACGAGCACGGTCAGGCTTTCAGTGGCGGCGGTGAAGTTGCGCTTCGCCATCGCCGCCTTCGCATCGGCCATGAGCTTCGCACGCTGATCATCCGGTAGCGGCGCATCGCTGGCCGCACCGGCGGCAGGCCGCTCGGCCCCGGCTCCGGGAGGCGCCGATTCGCCCGATTCCTCGCCGATGACCAGCCACGCCCGCGGATAGGTGCCCTGGGCCATCGACAGGAGCTGGTCGGCGTCCTTGCGCGTCGTCACGGGTCCGATTCGCAACCGGTACCAGGTCACCCCGTCCAGCACGGTCGTCGAGACGTAGGCGGGTGCACCGAAGCGCGAGGTGGCTGCGGCAATCTCCTCGGGTGTGTAGTCCTTGGTGCGCGAATCCAGGTTGATGGCGTACACCGAACTCGGCTGCACTTCTTCCTGGATGATGATCTGCCCCTTGGGCATCTCCTGGATCACCCGGATCACGAAACCTCGCTGATCGCCCGTGGGGGCCACGACGTAGGTGGTGGGTTTGCTCCACTGCAGCGAGAGGTTCACCTCTCCCGGTGCTCCATCCTCCAGGCGCGCATTCTTCAGCAACCCCTCCGAGCCCGCCACGGAGGGGATCTCGTTCAGGCCAGTGTTGATCAGCCCGAGGCCGCAGTCCTGGCCGGGCCGGAAACGGATCAGCGTCTCGGAGCCCGCCGTGGCCGGGTTGTGCGCGATATAGCGCATCGTGCAGCTGAACTGGATGGTGATGTTGACGTGATCGTCGCGCTTCGAGGCATCGATGATGTCGACGATGCGCTGCCCGACCTGCGCGTGCGCTGCCAGCGAGACGGCGAGGGCGGCCAGCGCCACCGCCGTCCGTCTCATCCCGATCCGTAGAGGGTGTAAGGCATGCTCAGAACTGGCCACTGCTCACCTGGTGATGCGGGCCAGGCCGCGGCTTGACGATCGCCTTGAGCGTGTCGTCCGAGTAGACGTGGCAGGCGCCGGTACAGTCGCGCAGTTCCGCGGCCGTGTACTTGACGTTGCCGTACTTGGTATGCGGCGCAGGCTTGTAGTTGCGCTCGTGGCAGGCGGCGCAGGCCGGCGCCAGGGCCGGGCTGCTCCACGGGACACGGTCGGTGTTGGTGGTGTGGCACTGCGCGCAGGTGAGCTCGACGCGGTGCTCGCCGGGGTAGCGCGGCGAGGTGTGGCGGTAGGTCACCGGCGTCCAGTGCGTGACGCTGTGGCAGGAGGCGCAATCCAGGCTCGAGGTCATGTGGGCGAGCGGCTTGCCGGAGGCGCCGTTGCCGTTGTGGCAGGAGGCACAGTTCCCGCTGATCCCGGAGTGACGGAAGATCACCGGTAGCCAGGCCATGGTGGAGTGGCAGTTGTTGCAGGCCACCTGTGTCTGCACGTGACGCGCGGGCTTGCCGGTGGCGTGCACGTTGTCATGACACTGGGCACAGGCCAGCGCCACGCCGCTGTGTTCGAAGCGCGCCGGCGTCCAGGCGTTCACGGTGTGGCAGTTGTCGCAGGCGTTGTTGCTCGGGATGTGGCGTACGCTCTTGCCGGCGGCGGTCAGGCCGTTGTGGCAGGTGGCGCAGTCCCGGCGCGACCCGGTGTGATCGAACGGTGCGCCGGGCGCGAGGCCCCGGTCCGAGGCCCGGGCGCCGGCCCGCATGTTGGCCAGCCGCGCCATCTGCGCGGCCAGGTTGAAGCGGGCGGCCGTGGCCGGTTGCGAGGTCGCCGCGGTGTTGGTGGCCGTGGCGCCGGACTTGCTGGCGGTGGTGGCGGCAGTCGTCGTCGCGGCGGCGGCCGTGCCGGTGCCCGTGGTCGTCGCCTTCTTGGCCGCGGTCAGCGAGGGCTTGGCGTTGCCGAAGTCACTGGTGTCGTGGCAGCCCTTGCAGTCCTGACCGGTGTGGTGCCCATTGGGGCGGGTCTTGATCTTCACGCCATACCAGCTCATGCCGGTCTCGTGGCAGGTCATGCAGGTGAAGGAGGACACGGCCGTGTGGGTCATGCCGGTGCCACCGAAGGTCGTGAAGTTCGACTTCGAATGACAGCTCTCGCAGGTCACGGTCTTGATCGGGATGTGGTTGCTCGGCGGCTGCTTGGGCACGATGTTGGCGAAGGACAGGCCGGCTGCATGGCACTGCGCGCAATTGCTGGTGATGCCCGAGTGACTCATCGTGTACTTGGAGTAGTCATTCGGGTTCGAATGACACAGCGTGCAGGTCTGCGAGGTCGGGATGTGGTTGCTGGGCTTCGTGGAGATGCCCTGCGTGAACGAGGTGGTCGAGGAGTGGCAGCCCTCGCAGGCGCCGGTCTGCGGATGGCTCGCATCCTGCGCGGTGGTCGGGCGGGTGACGATGGTCACGCCATACCAGCTCATGCCCTTCTCGTGGCAGGTCGCGCAACCGCTGCTGATGCCGGTGTGGCTCATGGTCGTGCCCGAGAAGCTGGTGAACTTCGAGGCCGAATGGCAGCTCTCGCAGGCGCGGCCCGAGATCGGGAGGTGATTGCTGGGTGGCGCCTTGGGCACGATGTTGGCAAAGGACAGGCCAGCGGCGTGGCACTGCGCGCAATTGCTGGTGATCCCCGTATGGCTCATGGTGTACACGGAGTAGTCATTCGCGTTCGTGTGGCAGAGCGTGCAGGCCTGACTGGTCGGGATGTGGTTCGTGGGCTTCTGCAGGCTCGCCGTGAACGACACCGTGGAGCCGTGACAGCTCTCGCAGGCGCCGGTGGTCGGGTGGTTCGCGTCCTGGGCCTTGGTGGGCCGCGTCACCATGGTGACGCCGAAGAAGGTCTTGCCGGTCTCGTGGCAGGTCGCACAGCCGGTGGTGATGCCGCTGTGGTTCATGCTGGTGCCCGCGAAGTTGGTGAACTTCGTGGCCGAGTGACAGGTCTCGCAGGCGCCGGTGAAGGGGATGTGGTTGCTCGGCGGGGCCTTGGGCACGATGTTGGCGAAGGACAGGCCGGCCGCATGGCACTGCGCGCAATTGCTGGTGATGCCCGTGTGGCTCATCGCGTACACGGAATAATCATTCGGGTTCGAATGGCAGGTGGTGCAGGCCTGCACGGTCGGGATGTGGTTGGCCGGCTTCTGCGTCACGCCCTGCGCGAACGAGGTGGTCGAGCTGTGGCACTGCGAGCAGTCCCCGCTCTGTGGGTGGTTCGGATCTTGCGCGGTGGTCGGGCGGGTGACGATGGTCACGCCATACCAGGTCATGCCCTTCTCGTGGCAGGTCGCGCAACCGGTGCTGATGCCGGTGTGGCTCATGGTCGTGCCGGAGAAGCTGGTGAACTTCGAGGCTGAATGGCAGTTCTCGCAGGCGCGGCCCGAGATCGGGAGGTGGTTCGAGGGCGGGGCCTTGGGCACGATGTTGGCGAAGGACAGTCCGGCCGCATGGCACTGCGCGCAATTGCTGGTGATCCCCGTATGGCTCATGGTGTACACGGCGTAGTTGTTCGCGTTCGTGTGACACAGCGTGCAGGCCTGGGTCGTCGGGATATGGTTCGAGGGCTTCTGCAGACTCGCCGTGAACGACACGGTGGAGCCGTGGCAGCTCTCGCAGGCGCCCGTCGTCGGATGGTTCGGATCCTGCGCGGCGGTGGGCCGCGTCACCATGGTGACACCGAAGAAGGACTTGCCCGTCTCGTGGCAGGTCGCACAGCCGGTGGTGATTCCGGTGTGGTTCATGCTGGTGCCGGCGAAGTTGGTGAACTTCGTGGCCGAGTGACAGGTCTCGCAGGCGCCGGTGAAGGGAATGTGGTTGCTCGGCGGGGCCTTGGGCACGATGTTGGCGAAGGTCAGGCCCGCCGCGTGGCACTGCGCGCAATTGCTGGTGATACCCGTGTGGCTCATGGTGTACACGGAGTAATCATTCTGGTTCGAATGGCAGGTGGTGCAGGCCTGCACGGTGGGAATGTGGTTGGTCGGCTTCACCGTGACGCCGCTGGAGAAGGACACGGTGGAGGAGTGGCAGTCGTGGCAATCACCGCTGGTGGGGTGGTTCGGATCCTGCGCGGCGGTGGGCCGCGTCACCATGGTCACGCCGAAGAAGCTCTTGCCGGTCTCGTGGCAGCTCGAGCAGTTGCTGACGATGCCGGCGTGGCTCATCGTGGCACCGGAGAAATTCGTGAACTTCGCCGGCGAATGGCAGTTCTCGCAGGCAAGGCCGGTCACCGGGATGTGGTTGGAGGGCGGGGCCTTGGGCACGATGTTGGCGAAGGACAGCCCCGAGGCGTGGCACTGCGCGCAATTGTTCGTGAGCCCCAAGTGACTCATGGTGTACACGGCATAGTTGTTCGGGTTGGTGTGACACAGCGTGCAGGCCTGGGTCGTCGGGATGTGGTTCGAGGGCTTGGCGAGGCCCGTGGTGAACGACACCGTGGAGCTGTGGCAATCCGCGCAGTCGCCGGTCTTCGGATGGTTCGGGTCCTGGGCGGCCGTCGGCCGGGTCACCATGGTCACGCCGAAGAAGCTCTTGCCGGTCTCGTGGCAGTCGGCGCAGTTCCTGGTGATGCCGGTATGGCTCATCGTGGTGCCGGCGAAGCTGCTGAACTTCGTCGGCGAATGGCAGTTCTCGCAGGCCAGTGAGTTGATCGGCAGGTGATTGCTGGGCGGCGCCTTGGGCACGATGTTGGCGAAGCTCAGGCCAGCCGCGTGGCACTGGGCGCAATTGCCGGTGATGCCCGTGTGGTCCATCTTGTAGATGGAGTAATCCTTCGCATTCGAGTGGCACAGCGTGCAGGCCTGGGTGGTCGGGATGTGATTGCTCGGCTTGTTGCCGCCGACCACCCCCGAGGCGAAATCCACCGTCGAGGTGTGACAGTTCGAGCACTCACCGGTGGCCGGATGGCTCGCGTCCTGCGCCTTGGTCGGACGGTCCACCATGGTCACGCCGTACCAGCTCATGCCGGTCTCGTGGCAGGTGGCGCAATTGCCGGTGATGCCGCTATGGCTCATCTTCGTGCCCGGACCGAACGCGCCGAAGTTGGTCGGCGAGTGGCAGTTCTCGCAGGGCACGCTCACCGGGAGGTGATTGGCCGGCGGCTGCTTGGGCACGATGTTGGCGAAGGACAGGCCCGAGGCATGGCAGGTCGCGCAGCCGTTGCTGATCCCCGTGTGGTCCATCTTGTACACGGAGTAGTCGTTCGCATTCGAATGACACAGCGTGCAGGCCTGGGTGGTCGGGATGTGGTTCGCGGGCTTGCCGGCCGTGACCACCGAGAACGAGGTGGTGGAGGTGTGGCACTGCGCGCAATCGCCGGTCGCCGGGTGGTTGGGGTCCTGTGTCTTGGTGGGCCGGTCCACCATGGTCACCCCGAACCAGCTCATGCCGGTCTCGTGGCAGGCCTGGCAATTGTTGCTGATGCCGGTGTGCTTCATCGCCGTGCCGGCGAAGCTGGTGAAATCCGTCGGCGAATGGCAGGCCTCGCAGGCCGTGGTGGTCGGGATGTGGTTCGCCGGCGGCGCCTTGGGCACGATGTTGGCGAAGGACAGGCCCTTGGCATGGCACTGCGCGCAATTGCTGGTGATCCCGGTGTGATTCATCTTGAAGATGGAGTAGTCGCCGGAGTCGGCGTGGCAGACCGTGCAGGCCTGCGAGGTCGGGATGTGGTTGACCGGCTTGCCGCCGCTGACGTCCACGGTGAAGGAGGCGGTGGAGGCGTGGCACTGCGAACAGTCGCCGCTGGTCGGGTGGTTCGGATCCTGCGCCTTGGTGGGACGGGTGACGAGGTTGGTCACGCCCAGCCAGCTCTTGCCGCCCTCGTGGCAGGCCGAGCAGCCGCTGGTGATGCCCTGGTGGTTCATCACCGTGCCAGGACCGAACACCACCGTCGACAGGTGGCAGACACCGCAGTCGGCGCTGGCCGGGATATGGTTGGCCGCGCGTCCCATGGCGATGCTGCCGTTGTGGCAGGAGGCGCAGGCACCCTGCACCTGGGTGTGATCGACCGTCACCTGCGGCTTCCACACCAGCACCGAGTGGCAGGCCTGGCAGGCGTTGGTGGTGTTGATGTGGTTGGTGGGCTTGCCGGTGGCGGTCTTGCCGTCGTGGCAGCTCGCGCAGTTGTCCGTGATGCCGTCGTGGTTGACGTTCGCCGGCTTGAAGGCGGTGGTCGAGTGGCAGTTCTGGCAGTTGTTGTCGGTCTGCGGGTGGTTGGTGGGCTTGCCCTTGGCTGTCTTGCCGTCATGGCAGGAAACGCAGGAGCCGATGACTTGCGCGTGGTCGACGCTGGCCGCCGGCTTCCAGGCCACCACGGTGTGGCAGGCCGCGCACTGGTCGGTGGTGGCCATGTGCGTCTGCGTCTTGCCGGTCGCGATGCTGCCGTTGTGGCAGGCCACGCAGTTGCTGACATCGCCCTTGTGGCTGACGTTCGCCGGCTTCCACTGGAAGGTGGAGTGGCAGTTGTCGCAGCTGTCGGTCGTCGGAATGTGATTCGCGGGCTTGCCCGTGGCGGTCTTGCCATCGTGACAGTTGGTGCAGGTGCCGTTGACCTGGGTGTGGTCGACCCGGATCACCGGCTTCCAGCCGAACACCGAGTGGCAGGCCTCGCATTCCATCGTCGATGCGATATGGCTCGGTGACTTGCCCTCGGCATTGACGCCGTTGTGGCAGGTGGCGCAGCTTCCCTGGACCTCCTGGTGATCGAAATGGCTGACCGGCTTCCAGGCCACCGTGTTGTGGCAGCCATCGCAGCGGTCGGTGCTCAGCACGTGGTTCTGCGGCTTGACCGTCGCCGAGACGCGGGCGCCGATGCTGTGGCAGGAGGCGCAGTCGCGCGGCGTGCCCTTGAAGATGGCGCCCACGTGGCAGGACTCGCAGGGCACGTTCAGGTGCGCGCCCAGCAGCTCGAACCCCGTGGTCAGGTGATCGAACTTCGTGGGACCGATCTGCGCCGCGCGAGCGTGGAACGACAGCGCGCAGAGCAGCGAGAGCAGGGCGATGCGGAAGGTGCGCGCCACGTCCATTCAGCGGATTTTCGCCGCCGCGAAACTGGTTGTGGTATGACAGCGTTGGCACTGCCGCCCGAACTCACCGATGTGGATGTCATCCTTGGCGTGGCAGGCACCGCATTCCGACGATAATTTGACCTTCTTCGGGGGCTCCCGGTGGCAATCGTTGCAGGTGAGCTTGCGATGCGCGCCCGTCAGCGCGAAGCGCGTTTCCTTCGCGTGGTCGAATTCCCAGATCTTCCAGCCATTCGGTGAGTGGCAGGACTGGCACTCGGCGCCCAGTCCGCCCTTGTGCACGTCCTGGGTGCGATGGCAGTCCACGCACTTCTGCGAGGCGCCCTTGAAACTCAAGGACGCATGGCACTGCGCACAGCTCACCAGCACGTGTTGGCCGAGCAATGGGTACTGCGTGAGGTCGTGGTCGAAGCTCACCTTTCCGCGCCAGGTCTCGTTGCCGTGGCACTGGTCGCAGTTCTTGCCCAGTTCCCCGCCATGCGGGTCCTGCGCGCGGTGGCAGTCCACGCAGGTCTGGCCCAGTTTCTGCTTCTTCACTTCCGCGGTGTGGCAGTCGTGGCAGCCCAGCTTGGCGTGAACGCCGACCAGGGCGAACTTCGCGCTCTTCAGGTGATCGTACTCGACCGGCTTCCAGTGCACCTCGGTGTGGCAGGAGCCACAGTCGGTTCCGAGTCGGCTGGCGTGCGAGTCCTGCGCCTTGTGGCAGCCCACGCATTCCTTGGGAATCTTGTCCTTGTAGTTGCCGGTGGTGTGGCAGGCCGTGCAGGGGATGTCGGCGTGTGCGTCCTTCAGCGCGAAGCCGGTCTCCTTCAAGTGGTCATACTTCGCGCTCTTCCAGTCCACCATGGTGTGGCACTTGCCGCAGTCCTCGCCCCGGTCGCCGCGATGGATGTCGTCGGGCGCGTGGCAGTCCACGCAGCGCTTCGGCGTGTTCTTGTAGCGGGGGCCGAAGTGGCAGGTGTCGCAGGCGATCTTCGTGTGCGCATCGTGCAGGGCGAAGGAGGTCTTGTCGTGATCGAAATGCACCTCGGCCCAGGCGGTAGGCTCGTGGCAGTCGGCACATTTGCTGCCCAGGGTGTTCTTGTGGATGTCCTTGTCGCGATGGCAGGCGATGCAGTCGGCCGCGGCCTTGCGGTAGGGTTCGGACTTCTTGTGGCAGGAGGCGCAGGCGATGCCGACGTGGGACCCCTTGAGGGCAAAGCTGGTGGCGTCGTGGTCGAACCCGCCGGGCGAGAAGCGCACGATGTCGGCCTCGCGTCCCTTGTGCTCGGTGTGGCAGCCGCGGCAGGCCGTGCCTTCCGCGTTGGCCATGTGCCCGTGGAAGCCGCGCTTGTTGTTGATGTCCGCGCGGGTGTCCTTGTGGCAGTCCAGGCACAGGGCCGTCTGGCGCGACTTGTCGGACTTGTCGTGACAGTTGGCACAGCTCTCCTCGTATTTGGCATGCGCCTTGCTGAGCTTGCCAGGCATCAGCAACGTCTCGACGTTCGCGCCCCAGGCCCGTTGGACGGGGGAACCGAGCATTGCCACTGCGACGACCATGGCGAGGAGGGAACCTAGGGTCGCGCGCACGGGCCCGCGCCACTCTTGCCAACCTGGAGATCCGGCGAGAATCGCAGTCCGCTCCTCATGAGCCGACCACCTCGCTGATCACCACCCGGACCGGCTTGCCACTCTTCGGATCGAGAGTACCGGTGATGCCGTGCAGGTCTCCTGCCTGGGCCAGCGGCTGGCCGCTGGCGGAAATGCGTGCCTCGACGGTGACGGCGCGAAAATCGGACAGTTTTCGCTGCGGCATCATCGCCTGCGAATCATCCAGCGTGAACTTCACGGGCCACTGGCCGACGGCGAGGCGCGTCACGGCCACCGGCGGACCCGGAGAATCCTTGGCGCGCGCGAAGACGAACAACGCCTGACCCGCCGAGGCACGGGCGCGCAGCTTCGGATCGAGCTCGATGGTGCCCTGGATCTGCACCGTGCCCGTCTGCACGGTGCCCGTCTGGACCCCGGCGCTGCCGCCGGCAGCAAGGCCTCCCAGCCGCTGATCCTCGGCGATGTTGGCGGTGATGATGCGACCATCCGGAGAATCCGCGGGCAGCACCGCGGCCAGGCGCTGCCAGGTCTCCACCGCCTGCGAGTAGTGCTTCTGCTCATGCTGCAGGCTCGCCTGCAGCCACAGCGCCTTGGGGTGGCGCGGGTCCAGTGCCAGCGCGCGATCGAGGTACCGGGCGGGCTCGCCGGCGAGCGTCCCCCGCGTCGAGGCGGTCGCATCCGCGTAGTTTGCCCAGGCATCCGCATTCAGGGCATCGAGCCCGGCGGCCTTCGCGTACGCCTCCAGCGCCTTGCGATAGTCGTGCGCAATGCGCGCCTTCTCCGCCTGGGCCAGCAGGGCCGTGCCTTCGGGCGTGACCTTGAAGGCCGGAGCGGGCACTGCGGATGCGGCCGCGGGCGCCGTGGCAGGCATGCCGGCATGCTTGCGTGCCTCGGCCGCCTCGGCGCTGCGGCCCAGGAATTCATAGGACTGCGCGAGCAACGCCCAGTCCGCCGGGGTTCCCCCCTGGGAATTCAGACGCTTCGCCAGTTTCTCGGTGACATCGGCGACGGAGCCGATCTGTCCTGCGCCGGTAACGCCTGCCGCTGCGGCCGGGCCGGCAGCGCCCGGCGATCGCGGGCCCTGTGTCATCGACCCAGGCTGACCCATGACATCGACGAGCTGCGTCTCGCGCGCATCCAGCTTGATCGCGTCGGGCGTGCCCCAATGGCGAAACAGCGCCATGGCGGCGGCGGTGGCCACGACTCCGCTCAAGAACCAGATTATGCGTTCACGCGCCATGTGTTCTTGCTTGTTCTACCCGCATTGAATCCGATGCCATCTGGTCGCTGGTTATCGGCACTCTGAACCATATGTTCAATCTGCGGCGGGAGTGTAATCACACTCTCGCCATCTGTAACTGCGTCTCTGTCAGGAGACAGCCAACGGGCGTAACTACAGTGTTTCCCTACCTTTGCGTCGAGTTTTTGTCGGCGTAGGGATCTTCACTGTCGGCGACCGACGTCACTCCCGCGCGCGGCGCAGCCGTGCTAAATAAGTCACATGATCAACCCCTATTCCAGGACAGGGATGCAGGCCGCTCTCATCGTCATGGCGGTGATGTCGGTGCTGACCGGTGCGCGCGCATGGACGGCCACGCCAGACCCGCTGGAGCCGGCGCGAAGCGCCGTGCGCCTGAAGCAGTTCTCCAAGGCGCTGGTGGAACTGCGCCGCCAGGCGCAGGGAGGCAATGCCGATGCGCAGTACCTCCTCGGCCTCGCGCTGTACAACGGCCTCACGCAGGAGCCTGACCCGGTCGAGGCCCGGACCTGGTTGACTCGGGCAGCCGAGGCTCACCACGCCGGTGCCGCCTTCGCGCTGTCGGCGCTGCTGTATCGCGGTGACAAGGCGGGTTTCCCCGAGGCGCAGCGCTGGCTCACGACGGCCGCCCAGGAAGGCAATGCCGCGGCGCAGGCGGCGCTGAAGGCCAGTCGCGCGCCGCTGGAACCCGAGCGCAAGGCGGCCCTGCAGGATGAAGGGTTGCGGCGTGACCTGTTCCTGTGGAGCGCACGACAGGACGATGTGCCCTTGATGCGAAGCCTGCTCAAGTCGGTGCACGTGGACGCCGTCGATGAATTCGGCAGCCCGGCGCTGTCGTTCGCGGCCGGGGCGGGCGCCGGAGAGGCGGTGACGGTGCTGCTCGAGGCGCACGCCAATCCCGATCTCGCCAACCGCTTCGGGGTCACGCCGTTGATGCGGGCGGCGATGCAGCCGCGCGTGGACGTGACGACGATGCTCCTGGCCCACGGCGCGAAGCCCGAAGCCGCTGATCAGGCCGGCAACACCGCGCTGATGCACGCCGCTCGCGCGAACCTGCCGGAGCAGATCGCGGCGTTGGTGAAGGGTGGCGTTCCGCTCGCGGCACTGAATGCGCAGAAGTGGACGGCGCTCGACCTCGCCATCAAGTCGGACAATGAACTGGCCGCTGCGGCTCTGCGCAACCTGGGCGCGAAACCCGCGCTCTCGGCGGAACTGCTCGCCGTGCACGGCCCCAAGGATGCCGACTACTCGCGCGCCGGCGCGCTGTACAAAGGCTGGCCCGAGATCCTCATCGCGGCCAGCCGGGACGATGCCGCCGCCGTCACGCGCCTGCTGGATGGCGGGGCGAGCGCCCGGAGCGCTTCACCCGCCGGCGACAGCGCGTTGCTCGTCGCCGTGCAATCGAATGCCGTCAACGTGGCGAAGCTGCTGCTGAAACGTGGCGCGGACCCTTCCACACCGGGCAGCAATGGTCGTACGCCGCTGAGCGTGGCGGTGAGCAACGGGGCGGAGAACATGGTCCGGGAACTGCTGGCAGCCGGAGTCTCCGCGGACACGCACGCGAAGAACGAGGACACGCCGCTGATGGTCGCCGCCTCGTCCGGCCAGACGCGCATTGCGGGCGCCCTGCTGAGCGCGAAGGCCTCCGTCGCGATCGCGGATGCCGACGGAATGACGGCGCTCATGCGGGCCTCGCAGCAGGGCCAGGGCGAGCTGGCCGTGATGCTGCTCGGTCACGGCGCATCGACCTCGGAGCGGGATACCGCGGGCCGCGGAGTGCTGTGGTACGCCGCATCCGCCGGACGCCTGGAAGTCGTCGAACTGCTGTTGCAGGGAGGGCCGCCGCTCGATCAGGCGGACCGCGAAGGTCTCACGCCGCTGATGGCCGCGGCGGCCGCAGGTCACGCCGCGGTGGTGGCGAGGCTCATCGAGGCCGGTGCCTCCGCCGATGCGAAGTCACGCAATGGCACCACGGCGCTGATGATGGCGGCCGAGGCGGGACGGGCCGATGCGGTGGTGAAACTGGTCAAGGCCACGCGTGACATCAATCACCAGAATGACCTCGGCGACACTGCGCTGATCGCCGCCAGCCGGGGAGGGCATGCGGACGTGTGCAGCCTGTTGCTCAAGGGTGGGGCGAATGCCTCGCTGCGCAATGGCAGCCGCGCCACGGCCAGCGACATCGCCAAGGCCCGTGGCATCGCGAGCGTGGTCCGGGTGCTGGAGTCGGCCTGAACTTTCAATAAACGTGCACGGCGATGACGTGCACGATGCCGGCGATGATCAGCATGAAGAACAGCGGCAGGTGCAGGACGTGCCACAGCGAGAACAGCCGCTCGTAGGCGTGGAACGTGGCCACCCGGCTGGCGGCCCCCAGCCGCCTCGCGACGTAGTCATTGGCCAGCCAGTTGAGGCGGCGGCGATGCTGCGACAGCGTGAGCGAGGTCTTCGAGGCGCGCGTCAGTTCGTGCCGCACATAGTTGCGCAACTGCAGCCGCGCGATGAAGGTCATCGGCGCGAGCACCAGCGGGCTGAACAAGTTGAGTCCGTAGGTGCGCGAGACGAGCATGACCCGCTCCTCCTCCTTCGCAAGGCGGGACACGAGGTCGGGCAGGAACTGAACCGAGGTGGACTGGCTGCGCAGGCGATCCGCGGCGGAGCGCAGTTCCTCGAGCGTCGCACGGTTGCCGTACAGGCCGTGGTGGATCTTCGAATAGAAGTAGCGCCCGAACAGGCCGCTGCCGGAGACCACCAGCATGCAGGCCAGCGCCACGTTGCTGTTGGTGGCGCCGGTGCGGAAATTCGAATGGAACAGGATCAGCACGGGCCCCAGGATGCCCATGACCATGTGCGCCTGGAAGAAGAACTGCATCCGGCCGAGGAACCCCAGCCAGCGGACCCGCTTGCGCAGCGGGTACAACAGCAGCAGGAGCATCATGCTGCCGCCGATGATGCCCAGCGCATAACCCACCCCGTGCTGCGGGGAGATGTAATGGGCGATGGGGAAGTGCGTGCCGAAATACAGCAATGCAACGATGCAGACTGCAAACCAGAAGGATGCAGGGAGGCTTCTGCGCCTGGCGGGAGGCGGCGCCGTGAGGGATTCAGCAGTGGTGGCCATTTTCGACAGATTCTATCGCCGGTGCCGTCGAATCAAAGAGCGTCGCTTCTCACCGACGACTTGCAGGGGCTACCGGCATCACAGATTTGTGAATTTTTCATGCAATTGGCCTGTCCAACGCCCGATGCGTAATTCACCGTAGAGATTCATTCGGTCAACTCGTGTTACTAGTAAGTTCATGATCAACATGGAATACCTGATCTACGGCCTGCCCATCCTGCTGTTCTGCGGATGGTATCTGGTGGGCCGCATCCGCTCGGACAGGCTCAACGCGGCGGTCAAGCAGGAGGCACTCCAGGCAGGGCTCACCGAGCCCGCCTCGCTCCATCCCATCATCAACATGAAGACCTGCATCGGCTGCGGGTCCTGCGTGAAGGCCTGCCCGGAGCAGCCCGAGCATCATGTGCTCGGCCTCATCCAGGGCAAGGCGCATCTGGTGAGTCCCACCGACTGCATCGGCCACGGCGCCTGCAAGACCGCCTGTCCGGTGGGCGCCATCGAGCTGGTGTTCGGCACCGAGAAGCGCGGTGTCGACATTCCCGTGCTGAGCCCTGCCTTCGAGACCACCGTGCCCGGCATCTTCGTGGCGGGTGAGCTGGGCGGCATGGGATTGATCCGCAACGCGCTCGAGCAGGGACGTCAGGCGGTGGAGGTGATCGCCAGGACCCGCCCGAAGCGAAAGGGTGTGCTCGACCTGCTCATCGTCGGCGCTGGTCCCGCGGGCTTTGCAGCCTCGCTTGCCGCCACTGCTGCGAAGCTCAACTTCGTCACCGTCGAACAGGAGTCGCTCGGCGGCTGCGTGTTCCAGTATCCGCGCGCGAAGCTGGTCATGACCTCGCCGGCGGAACTGCCCCTGGTCGGCAAGATGCACTTCAAGCACACCTCGAAGGAAGATCTGCTGAAGTTCTGGCAGGACGCCGAGCGCAAGGTGGGGCTGAAGGTGCAGTACAAGGAGCGGGTCGAGACCGTCCAGCGCTGCGAGGATGGAACCTTCATCGTGAAGACGGCGCGCAAGGCCTACAAGGCGGGCAGCGTGTTGCTGGCCATCGGCCGGCGAGGCACGCCACGCAAGCTCGGCGTGCCGGGAGAGGAACTGCCCAAGGTGGTGTACCGGCTGATCGATCCGGAGCAGTACCGTGGTCGCACGGTGCTGGTGGTGGGCGGTGGTGACAGTGCCCTGGAAGCGGCCGCGAGCATTGCGGAGCTGCCGGAGACCAAGGTCGCGCTGTCGTACCGCGGCGAGGCCTTCGATCGCGCCAAGGCGAAGAACCGGGAGCGCATCGCGGCCGCCACCAAGAGCGGCCGGCTCGAGCTGCTCATGGCCTCGAAGCTGCAGCAGATCGACGACCAGAGCGTCGTGGTGGACCTGCGCGGCAAGGCCGTCAAGTTCTCGAACGATGCGGTCATCGTGAGCGCGGGCGGCATCCTGCCCACGGAGTTCCTGAAGAGCGCGGGCATCGAGGTGGCGACGAAATACGGGACGCGATGACCGGGCATCGCGTGGAAGTCGGTCGGTCGACGTGCGAGGCTTGCGATCATGTATCTTGATCACTTCAAGCTCAGGGAATTGCCCTTCCGGCTGAGCGCCGACTCGCGTTTTCATTTCCTCGGCGTGATGCAGGAAATGGTCAAGTCGCAGTTGCGGCAGGGCCTGGTGGAATGCGACGGCTGCCTGCTGTTGACCGGCGAGGCTGGAGTCGGCAAGACCGTGATGATGGAAGATCTCTTGCAGGGTCTGGCCGACCACTACAGGGTGGTGCAGATCAACTTGCCCGATATCGGCGTGGCAGAATTCTACCGTGCGGCGCTATCTCAATTGGGCGAAGAATCGAAGGCTGAGCAGTGCGCCGCGCTGTCGGACGAATTCGAAACCTGCCTTGAGCGAAACGCCGCGGCTCGCCGGATCGTCGTCGTCGTTCTGGACGGCGGTGAGCTGGCGAGCCCCGACCTGCTGCAGGAATTCCTTGAGATCAGCCGGCGCAATGCGGGCGGTATCGGCAACCTGCGCGTGCTGCTGGCCGGACGCCCCTCGCTGGAACATTCCCTGAAGCTGTCGGCAGGGCGCCTCGCTTCGACGATCCTGCACCTGAGGCTCGGCGCGCTCGAGCCGCGGGATACGCGAAGGTATGTACGACATCGGCTGGAGATCGCAGGCGGAGGCGCAGAGGCGCTGCTCGATGAGGACTGCCACCCCGAGATTCAACGGTTCACCGGTGGGGTCCCCAGACTGATCAATACACTGGCTGACGCGGCCTTGGTCCTGGCGTTCAATCGCAATCGCAGTCGGGTGTCACTGAGCGACATTCGGGGAGCCGTGGATCAGCTTCAGTGGGTCGAGTTCAAGGCGCGCCAGCCTGGGTCCGATCAAGAGGTGGGTGACATCCTTGAAGTCGATTCATCTGCAGAGCGCATGACCAGCCGCTTGCGCATCATGAGGGAGGGTCAGGTACTGGTGGAATTCGACCTCCCCGCTGGGAAGATCTCGATCGGACGCGCCACGAACAACGATGTCCGCATCGACAGCCAATTCATCAGCCGCCACCACTGCCACATCCTGACCACGCGGCAGTATTCGGTCATCGAGGATCTTCAAAGCCAGAACGGAATCGTCGTTGATGGGCGCCGGATTTCCGTCCATCGTCTGCGCGATGGCGACGAAGTGGCGCTGGGAGACCATAAGCTGGTGTTCAACCGGGTCGATGGCGTCCCTGCCACCGAATCCGGCACGCTGTTTCCGATGATCCTGTCTCCCCAGTTGCGGTCGGATGAGGAATCCCGGACCCGGGTGCTGAGCTTCCGGGACGGCGTGGTTCGGCCGGTGGAGGGCTGATCCAGGGCGGCGCGTTTGACATTTTCTGCACCGAACCTCCCTGGAGTCGCATTTCCTGCAAATGATTCTGAATAAGCGGGCGGATTATGTTGAAAAGGACGTTTCGACGACAACCGGATAGCCGTATATTCGAGCTGTGGAAGAAAGTTCCGACCGAATCTCCCCTGATGGTACCTAGCCGATGTCGGAAGATTCCTTATTGACATGGAGCGTTGCAGATGATCGACATGCTTGACGTTGCCCGAGCACCCGTCCCGGATTCCGGAAGGCGCACTCGACTGGTTCTGGTCGAGGACCATGCGATCTTGCGTGAGGGACTCAAGGCACTGATAGAGATCGAGCCAGATCTCGAGGTGGTGGGGGATTTTGGCTGTGTCGAGGAGAGTCTCGCGGGCTTGAAGGAACTGCAGCCGACCTTGGTGTTGACGGACCTTGCGCTGCCGGGTCGCAGCGGCTTCGAACTGCTGGGCGATATCAAGGCTTGCTGTCCGACGGCCCGCAAGCTCGTGCTGACCGCGCACAACAGCGAAGAGTACATTCGGGCGGCCGTGAACGCGGGTGCCGACGGCTATGTCCTCAAGGACGCCAATCGCGCCGAGTTGATCCTGGCCATCCGCACGGTTGCGGCCGGGCAGCAGTTCCTCTGCAAGTCCATCGCGAACAAGATCCTCTCGGGGTATCTCGCCGGCGGTGATCCTCGCAGGCCCGCGCCGGATCCTCGCGCCATCACGAGCCGGGAGCGCGAGGTGATGCGGCGGATTTCGATGGGAGAATCCAACAAGCTGATTGCACGCGCGCTGGACTTGAGCGTCAAGACCGTTGAAAAGCACCGCTCGAACCTGATGCGAAAGCTGCAGTTGCACAACACCGCGGCGATCACGATGTACGCCGTGAGGCATGGCCTCGTCAGCGGCAGGCCCGCCGCGGAGCGGCAGTATTTCGACTCGACGTCCGGAATGCCGGAGCTGAAGGTCGGTGTCGTCTGAAGTCCCGCTGACTAGCGCGCGGCGTTCTGCGCGGTCCGCCTGACGCGCAACTCCTCCAGAAGCGCTTCGGGGGTTGCAAATCCCTCGAAGCGCACCCACCGTCCGTCCGGCGATGTTCTCATCAGCGTGACGGGCACGTGAGTGGACTTGTCCCCCCGATAGACCTCGAACGCCTTCTGCGCATCGATGCTGGCGCCCAGCGTGCCGGTGTAGTGCTGCCAGTTCGGCCCGGCGCCGAATCGGGACGCAAACTCCCGCAGGCGGGCGGGTGTGTCCTGTTCCGGGTCGATGGAGACGGAAATGAAATGGACGTTCGCATGTTGCTCGACCAGCTTCTGCTGCAACATGCTCAGTATGTGACTGGTGAGCGGACAGATCGTCGTGCAGGTCGTGAAGATGAAACTGACGACGACCGGCCTGCCGTCGTTGACCTCGTCGTCCAGCAACACATTGGCGCCGTCATCGCGGACCAAGGCAAGGTGCGGCACCACGTAGTCGGCCTCGCTGCGCCGGACTTCGCTGTTCGCCATCATGTGGCGATGAGCCGCGTGCGGATCGGCCGCAGCCGCTGGCCCCGCTGCGTTCGGAGCCTGTGCGAAAACCGCTGCCGAGACCGTGGCGAATGCCACGATGAAGGTGGCGAACATGCGGATCGGTGTTCGAAATCGGCGCTTGATCTCGTTCATTGGGCCCAGCCTTGCTGCACTGTCCACGAAATCCATGGTCGAAGAGACGGTGCGGCTGCTCAATGGGGTCTATCCCCCACTTCGGTAAACCTACAGGGTTTACCTACCGCGATGCAGTCTTGTCCGAATGCCATCGGATGCGCCCGAAGTTCATCGTGATCCCAACGCTCGGAAAGGGGCGGATGGACCACTTTCAAATGGACACCCACGCGTCCCGGCCGGGACACACCATGCCTGAGATCAGGCTACGTAGAGGCTTCACGCTGATCGAGATGGTGATCACGGTTGCGATCGTCGGGCTGCTTGCGACCGCGGCGCTTCCGCTGGGCCGTCTGGCCCTCCAGCGAGAGAAGGAGGCGGAGTTGCGCGCAGCCCTGCGAGAGATCCGCACGGCCATCGATGCGTACAAGGAGGCCGTGGATCAGGGGCGCATCGTCAAGAACGCTGACAAGTCGGGCTATCCCGCTGATCTCAGGGTGCTGCATGAGGGCGTGCCGGACGCCAGCCGGGCGGATAATGCCACCCTCTATTTCATTCGCAGGATTCCACGCGATCCGTTCTCCTCCGACAGGACGGCAGCGCCCGAGGACACCTGGGGGCTGCGAAGCTACCTCAGCCCGCCCGATGATCCGCAATCCGGTGAGGATGTCTTTGACGTCTACTCGTTGTCGGGCGGCAAGGGGCTGAACAGAGTGCCTTACCGTGAGTGGTAGGCCGCATGCCCCATCGTTCGCTCCCGCATTTGCGCAGGGCGGCTTCACCTACATCGGGATTCTGATCGCTGTTGCGATCATCGGCATATCGCTTTCGTCGGTGGGGGTGGTCTGGAGCCTGCAGGCGCGGCGTGATCGCGAAGAGCAACTGCTGTTTGCCGGCAACCAGTACCGGCAGGCCATTGGCCGCTATGTGCAGGCCGGCGGACTTTATCCTCAGTCGCTCGATGATCTCGTCGAAGACAAGCGAGTACCCGTGCCACGGCGTTTCCTGCGGCGCTTGTACCCGGACCCGATGACCGGGGCGTCGGACTGGGAACTGATCCGGGACGTGGACGGCGGCATCATGGGGGTGGCCAGCAGCTCGCAACAGCAGCCAATCAAGGTTGCCGGATTCCGGCTCGCCAATGCCGCCTTTGCGAAGGCGGAGTGCTATTGCAGCTGGAAATTCGTCCACGTTTCGAACACCGCCGCAGGCCGCCGCCGGGTGCTGCCGTCGATTCCTTCTTCAGCCCCGAATCCGTCCAATCCCTGATCGGAAGTCTTCGAGCTGGCGCTGCAGGCAACTGCGCTGCAGACCGCGCGTGATTTGACTTAATGCGGCGGCGCCCGGGCAGGCCTGCACGCGCAGGCGTCGCACTACTGTGATGTACCCATGAAAGGTAGGTGTCGCCCGACTGTGCCCGGAGAGCCCATGTCGGCAATTTGCAAAGCGTAGCAAGAGGGTTCGCACGCGACGCACGAGTGGAGACGCCAGAAGACCCAATGCCGCCCGCCGTCCCGCCAAGCCTTCGAGTATCAGGTGTGTTTTGTTGGAGCGCTGCGCGCACCGAAAGTTCAGGACGGAGGCCTTTTTATGGTTAGCACACGACTTCTCCGGAGCGGGGTCATCGCGGCATTCCTGATGCTGGCCACGATGACGACGGCGCAAGCGGTGACACTGAAGGTCGTCGCGGCACGCAACGAACCGGCGGTCACAGCGCCCGCGATCTGCGCGCCCTCTGCCACGCAAGTCTGCAAGGGCACGACGGTCGTCTCCGACTACAAGTTCCTGGTCAACGTGGACAACACGGGCCAGACCATCACGCGTTCGCCCACGGGCGTCTGCAGTCCGACCCTGCCCAATTCGACCACGATCAACCCGGCATATCCGAACAGCTGCGAATGGACTTCGATCGCCGGCGCCGCGAGTCACAGTCCGGTGTACACCCAGGGCGACAGCAGCAATGTGACGGCGAAGATCGCCAACCTGCCCAACGGACGCTACCTGGTCTCGGTGCTGGCCGATGGCTACAAGCTCGATGGCCGTCATTTCACGGTCGCCGGTGGCACGGTTGCCTGGGAGGGCAAGAAGACCACGGACCCTGCTGACGAAGTGCTGGTCGAGATGCAGCCCTGGCCGCTGCCGGATGCGCAGATCCAGGCCGCGGTGTTCGAAGACGTCTCGCCGGTCAACAGCGGGGCGGATGTGCCCGCCGAGCGTGGTCTTGCCGGTTTCCAGGGGCACATCACCGATTACCTGGGCGAAGTGACCACGGATGTCTACGGTAACCCGATGTGCGGCTCGGGCCGCTGCCTCAGCAAGTGCTACGTCGTCAGCAGTGGCGTCGATATCGGCATCGTGACGCCGGATGACTGGAGCAATCCGAACACGCCGTCCGCCAGCGGCTTTGGTCGCTGCCCGATCATTACGATCGACGAGACGACCGGCACGATTTCTCCGGCAATTCCCATGTACGGCCTGGATGGCATCACGCGCACGGGCAACGTGCCGGATACCGCGTCCATCCAAGGCAAGGTCGAGCTGCCGAATCTCGGCCCGAACCGCTATGCGCTGTCGGTGACACCGCCTGATGGTTCGGGCTGGGTGCAGACCACCACGCTCGAGGGCAACCACGACTGGGACGCCTGGGTGATGGAAGGCTCCACCGGCCTCGACACCGAGTTCATGATCGCCGGCGAGCCGTTCCCCGCAATCATTTTCGGTTATGTGCCGGTGCCGGGCACGCCATCGGCGGTCGGCACGCCGGTGAATTCGACGATGAGCGGTACGGCCACCATCACCGGCACGGTCGAAGCGGTGAAGGTCTACGTGCCCACGACGGGCGGCATCGGTGGAATGCCTGGCGACATCTGGGGCGGGATGCAGGGGGCCAAGCTCGACAAGCCCATCGTGAATCCCTGGGTCACGCTCACTGATCTGACCAATGGCGACAGCATCGTCTGGGCAGGGCAGGGCGATGCCAACGGCAGGTTCAGCATCCCGAACGTTCCCGCGGGAACGTACACGCTGACGTGGTGGGACGATCCGCAGAACGAGATCCTCGACCTCGTCAACGTGACGGTCTCCGATGGCGAATCCATCGACATGGGCATCCTGCCGCTGGCGGGCTGGTGGACCTTCTATGAGGGCTACGTCTTCAACGATACCAACCGCAACGGCGTGATGGATTCCGGCGAACAGGGCCTCGCCGGCTACACACTGACCTTGCGCAAGCGCGAGAACTCGTTGATGGATCGCGGCAGCACCGTCGCGACCACGGATGCGTTCGGCTACTACAAGTTCGAAGCCGCTTATCCGATGACCCAGTACCTGGTCTTGGAGGCCTACGACGACCTGCACTACACCACCGGTGTCACCTTCCAGGCTGACAACCAACCCGACCCGACCACCTTGGTGGGCCCCGGCGTGGACGTCAGCGTGCATCCGATCATCGGCCTGGGCGGGCGAGTGGACTGGGGCAAGCATGCCTATGATGCCACTGGCCGCAACGGAGTCGACCCGCGCAATGGCGGCATCGTCGGCACCGTCAGCTATGACACCACCCGCAACGAGCTCGACCCGCGGTATGCCGCGGTCGAGGACTGGCAGCCGAGCATCTCGGACCTGACTGTCAACCTGTACCTCCCGGTCCCGGCGACCCTGCCCTGTGTCCGCTTGCTGGCGGATGGCTCGAATGCAGCGACGGCTTCCTGCGATGCCAGCGGGCGCTATGCGCTCGATGCGTCGAAAGCGATCGCCCGCGGACCCCTGCTCAACACCTATGTGAGCGAGACCTGGCATCGCCCGAACGGATGCGTGGCCCGTGGTGTGGATGGCACGCCTCTGGTTCACGGCACGGATGAGCAGGTGCTGCCGCTGGATGACAACAAGGAATGCATCGAGGCGCCGCTGATGGGCGTGCAGTTCTTTGCCGGATCCCTCGAGGCAAACGACGGTGTCACCGTCGATGGCAACTATGGCTTCGGCGATGGCTGCTTCGCTCCCAACACCCTGGATGCGACCGATCCAGCGGATCCGAAGTGCATTTCCAACGCGAATCCGGCCATTACCGATGCATTCACACCGCTGCCCGCGCGCGACTACCTGGTGCAGGTGGATCTCGCCTCGCAGCCCGACATGGCGACGGGAGAGCCGATCTACAAGGTCACCCGCGAGGAAGACATCAACATCGGCAATGGCGATGACTTCATCCCGCCGGCCGTGCCGCCCTCTGCCTGTGTGGGCGCGCTGCACACGGTCGACTCGACCGGCAACGCAAACTTCCCCGGTGGTCCGGGCACCTCGCCCTACGAGAACATGCAGAAGCCGCTGTGCGATGTGAAGCTGGTGACGCTCTCGAACGGCAAGTCGATCGCTCCGGCGTTCAACCTCTACACCGATGTTCCGCTGCCCAGCCGGCACTGGTTCATCATCATCGATGACCTGAACTTCTCCAGCAATCCGAAGTCGTCGACCTTTGGCGAGAAGGCCGGCATGCCGTTCGTGCCGGTGGGCATCTACGACTACACGGATCGCCTGGTGAAGACGGTCGAAGCCGATTACAACGGCCTGGCCGATGTGCTGCTGCCCTCGACCAACCGCATCAACTGCCCCACGCCCTCGGGTGTGTGTGCCAACCTGTATCGCTACGTTGGCAATGACCCGGGTGTGCCGGGACGGCTGAACCTGAATTACGACCCGACCTTCCGCACGATCGCGGCGGAGTTCGAGGCGCTGCCGGGCCTGTTGGTGCCGGCGGATCTGGCTCCGACCCAGGTGGGCGTGACGGTGCAACTGCCGGGTGGGCAGACCACTGCGCCCGTTCAGTGCCGGCTCGACGCGGCGACTCCCGAGCTCTACGCCGTGTCCGTCCCGTACGTGACGCTCAACGGATCAACCGCTGCGCGCACGGTCTCCATCTACGGCAAGGCGTTCGTCGCCCCTTATCAGGTGCTCCTGAACGGCGTCGCGCTTCCCGGCACGGCGGTGACGCCGGTCTCGGCCAGCCAGATCGACGTGGTCGTGCCCGGCACGACGACCTCCGGTCCGAAGCAGCTGTCGATCGTGGTGGCCAATGGCCAGCAGACCGTCAATGGCCTGACGCTGCATGCGCTGTCGGGCACGACGAGCGGCTACAATCCGGCGCTCTACCTCGTCGGCCCGGGCAGGACCTATGCTCCCGCCGAGACCTTGCCGGCAACCGCAAACCATGCGGTTCAGCTCGCACTCGATGCTGCGGCAAGCTTCGTGCGCGCATCCACGGCCAATTCGACGCGCGGCGCCCTGGTCGTGGTCTTCCCGAACGACACCTCCGCCAATCCGCGGCAGAACCCGCGTGGCGCCTACTACGAGAATCTGATCATCAATGCCAGGGTCAAGCTGCAGGGCGTCGGCCCGGGCAGTCCGGATGGCTCGGTGCGCGGCTCCATCATCGATGGCGGCGCCTTCGCCGGCGACAGCCCGGTGGCTACCGACTGGTACACGACCATCGGCGCCATGACCTGGAGCGGCAACCAGACGATCTATGACGGAGCGGTGATCTCTCTCTATCTGCCCAGCGATGGTTCTGGAGCGTTCCCCACCGGTTCCTACAACGCCAACACGGCGCCTTCCATCGACGGATTCGATCTGCGCGGCGGTGACCAGCAAGGCTTCCCCGGCAACATCAATGCCACCGGCGGCGGTCCCACCGGCCAGCCGGGCGGTCTGATCACGCAGGGCGGTGCGGTCTTCGCCAACGCTTACGCCAACAACCTGCAGATCACCAACAACGTGGTGCAGAACAACGGCGCCGCCTACGGAACGATCCGCGTCGGCACGCCGGATATCGTTGGCGCTGCAGGCGACAACAACAACGACAACATGGTGATCGCCTACAACCGCGTCATCGCCAACGCGGGCACCAACCAGGCGGGCGGCATCGGGCTGTTCCGCGGTTCCGACAATTTCACGGTGGCGCACAACGACATCTGCGGCAACTTCTCGGCAGAGTATGGCGGCGGCGTCAGCGTCGTCGGGCTCAGCAATGCGACCGCGGGCAACGTCGGCCGCATCAACGACAACCGCATCTACTTCAACCGCTCGTACGATGAGGGCGGCGGCATCATGATCGCCGGCGCCCTGCCGGCGAACACCGACACGCTGTCGCCCGGCTCGGGTCCGGTGGACATCTACAACAACCTGATCCAGTCGAACCTGTCCAATGACGACGGTGGCGGTCTGCGCTTCCTGATGTCGGGCAATTTCCCGATGAATGTCTACAACAACATCATCGCCAACAACATCTCGACCCACGAAGGTGGCGGCGTCAGCATCAACGATGCCCCGAACGTGCGCGTGTACAACAACACGATCATGAAGAACATCACCACCGCCACGGCGATCACCAGCGATGGCACGCCGGCGCCGGCGGGGTTGTCGAGCTCGCTCAACAGTGCGTTGTTGATGGCCTGCCGCACGGGCCAACCGAACCTGACGCAGGCCTGCCAGGGCCAGCCGCCGATGGTGAGCAATGCGCCGGTCTACAGTGATCCGGTGCTGTTCAACAACGTCTTCTGGGACAACCGTGCGGGTACGCGCACTGTTACCAACGTCGCGGGCATCGGCAACGATCCGCTCAATCTCGCAACCTGCACCACCATGCCGGGTTGCGATCATTGGGATCTGGGCGTGGCCGACCTGCTGACGGCGAACTTGACGCCCACGAATTCCATCGTGCAACAAGTCAACGGCACCTTGGCTGGGCAGCACGCCTACACCCCCAGCGTGACCAACAGCGGGGCCAACCCGAATGTCGTCAGCCTGTACGACGTCGGCGTGACCTTCAATTCCTGGCGCAACAACCCGGCGTTCCTGGGCGCCATCATGATTTCGGCCGACCTGCCGCCGAATCTGCAGGGTGACTATCACTTGCAGGCTGGCTCGCCGGCCGTCAACCTCGGAGCGGCAAGCAAGTCGGGGGTGACGGCTCCTGGCTTCGACATCGACAACCAGGTTCGTATCGCCGCGCCGGACAGTGGTGCGGATGAGCGGTTCGTGGCGATTGCGATTGCAAACCTCGCACCGACTTCGGTGGCGTTCGGCAGCGTTCCGGTGGGTTCTACCAGCGCATCGCAGACGGTGACACTGAGCAATACCGGTACGGCAGCGCTCACGGGTATCGGCGTGGCCGTGACGGCTCCGTTCTCGCGCCCGAGTGGCGCAGCGGGCGGCACTTGCGCAACGACGTTGAACGCGGGCGCCAATTGCACGATTGCGGTGGTCTATGCGCCGACGGCCGCCGGTGCAGCCGCCGGCACGATCACGGTGACGGCCAGTGTGCCGGTATCCGGCTCGCCAGTGAGCCTGACCGGAACCGGTACGCCGGCGTTGCCGGCGCTGGGGTTGCTCGACAATTTCAATCGAAGCAATGCAAACAATCTGGGCGCGTCATGGAGCCAGTCCAATACAGGCACCAATGTCGACCTCAGGGTCAACGGCAATCAGGTGTTGGCCAACCAGACGAACGACGGCGGTCAGGCGATCTGGAATCAGGTCGTATTTGGTGTCAATCAGGGCGCCGCGACGGCCATGAGCGGCAACAACAACAGTTCGGCCTTGGTACTCAAGGCGAATGGTGGTTCGACGACCTCACCGGTCAATTTCGTGCGAGTTCGTTACCAGACAGGCAACGGCGGCCAGGTCGTCGTTGCCACGACGACCAACTCTGGTGGTACGTACACGACGCGGGCGACCTTCAACAGCGGAACGTTTGCATCAGGAAATGTGCTCACCGCGAAGGTCTCTTCTGCGGGTCTCGTGTCGGTCTGGAAGACGGCCGGTACCACGACTACGTTCCTTGGAAGCATTCAGTTGCCGACGACGGGAACGAACACCTGGACGACAGGGGGCGGCAGGATCGGTATCCAGCTCCAGAATGTCAATGCGCGGGTCGACAACTTTGCGGGCGGCAACCTGCCGTAGGACTGAACGCAGACGGGGCGGCGGTACAGCGGCCGCCCCGTCTCGGGAACTCAACAGGAGATTCGAGATGAATAAGCGTTCACAAGGCAAGACCGTCAGCCGCCGTCACTTCTTCAAGCTGACGGGTGGCAGCACGCTGTTCGCCGCTGGAATGGGTCTGCTGCCCTTCAAGAACCTGCTCGGTCCCCTGAGCATGGCGGAGGCCAATGCACAGGCCGTGACCGTCAATCCGCCGCCCGACCTGTATTTCGGAGGTACGGACGGATGGATCAGCCTGCCGAAGAGTCCGGTGATCCACTCGGCGTCTCTTGGTGGAGTCAAGACCCATCCGGATGATCTGGCACCGATCGCTCTCGACACCGCCGATGGCAAGGGGCTGACGACCTACATCTTCGGGTTCCGAAACGTCACGGGTTTGAGCGATGCCCAACGTGCGGCGCAGAAGAACCATGCGCAGCACAACGCGCCGATGTTCTGGCTCGATCAATACAATCCGGCGAGTCCCAGGGACTTCCGCATCAATCTGACGAATCTCGGCCTTGCGTTGCGTCCCGACCTGTTCGACGCGCATACCATCCATTGGCACGGCTTCCGCAACGTCATCACCTTCTTCGACGGCGAGCCCACGGGCTCGATCGCGGTGACCGCGGGACGTGTGTTCCAGTACGTCTATCGGCCGCGGGATCCGGGCACCTACATGTTCCACTGCCACGTCGAGGACGTGGAGCACGTGCACATGGGCATGACCGGCCCGGTGTTCGTCCGCGCGCTGCAGAATTCCACCGGCGGCGGCGTTGGCGCGCCAGTTGCCCGACTTGGCGGAAACACCGACACCTCCGTGTACGTTCCGCTGGGGTACGCCTACAACGATGGCGTCCCGACCAGCAGCCCGATGTCCACGGCCTACGACCGTGAGTTCGCCATCTTCTGCTCCGAAGTCTGGGGCGACTCGCACTGGGCGGATGCTCACATCCAACTGCCGGAGTGGAGCGACTACCGCGCCGACTTCAGCCTGCTGAATGGACGTGTCTATCCGGACACGCTGGCGCCGCATGCGCCGATGAACATGCCGTTGAGCCTGACCCCGGGCATCCACGCCATGCCGGTCGTCACGGATGCCGATGGAGATCTGACCGTCACTCCAGGATACGAGTATCTCAAGTACCAGCCGCTGTCGGCATTGGTGACCTGCAATGCCGGCGATCGCGTGCTGCTGCGCTTCGCGAACCTGGGATTCAAGGAGTCAGCGATGACACTGGATGGCCCGCGCCTGCGCGTCGTGGGCAAGGATGCGACGCCGATGCGTGGAGTCGGGGCCGATGGCGTGACGCGCAACGGCGCCGATACCAGCTACGAAGCCAGCACGGTGTCCTTCGGCGCGGGCGAGAGCATCGATGCCATCTTCGTGGCGCCGGCCTTCAGCGGTGGCACCGGCACCTCGGGCCAGGGTTACGACGTCTACCTGCTCTATGACCGGGCGTACGAGCGCAGCAACAACCTCGCGGCCACGGGCACGGGTCTTCCATATGGCGGTCGCCAGACCGAAGTGCGCGTCTATCCGGGCGCCACGCTTCCCCAGCAGTTGCTGCCGAACACCTAAACCGGACAGGCGCGTCTCGTGAGGAGTCTTCCCATGCACAGTTCATTGACCAAGGTGATCCGGATCGCAAGGCCCGCCCGACCCTGCCTGGCCGTGGCCGCCACCACTCTCGGCTTCCTGCTGCAGGCGCCGCTTGCGCGCGCCGCCATGCCTCCCACGGGCATTGCCTGCACCGAGTCGACGAGCCCCAGTCCGACATTCGCGCTGACCGCGACCGACGGCTACATCCAGCTCACGGATGGCAACACCATGTACATGTGGAGCTACGCCAACGGTGGCGGTGCGTTCCAGTACCCTGGCCCGGTGCTGTGCGTCAACGAGGGCGACACCGTCACGGTGGTGCTCAACAACTCGCTGCCGGAAGAAGTCTCGATCATGTTCCCCGGCCAGGAGAACGTGCTGGCCAATGGGGTGCCAGCGCAGCCGCAGGGCAGTGGCGCAGCGCTGACCTCCCTGACGAACACCGCGGCTCCCGGCGGTTCGGTCACCTACAGCTTCGTGGCGTCCAAGCCGGGCACGTACATCTACGAGAGCGGTACGTCGCCGCAGAAGCAGGTGCGCATGGGTCTGTTCGGTGCGCTGATCGTGCGACCCACCCTGGGAGCCGGCTACATGTTCGATCGCCCCGACAGCAGGTTCACCACCAACGCCACGTTCGCCTCGCAGGGCACCAATACGTATACCGCCAACGAGGAGTACATGGTGCTGCTGTCGGAGATCGATCCGTACCAGCACCAGGCCGCTGAGACAGGCGGGGCATTCGATTTCGACGGCTACCAGGCCCGCTACTGGCTGATCAACGGCCGCGGATTCCCGGATTCGATCTCGGATAACGGCTCGCCTTTCCTCCCGGAGCAGCCTTATGGCGCGCTCGCGCGCATCCATCCGTACGATGCAGCCATCCATCCGTATCCCGGCTCCATCCGATACCTGAATGTCGCAACCGAGGAGATCCCGTTCCACCCGCATGGCCAGAACGGCTCGGTGATCGGCCGTGACGGATCGCCGCTGGCGAATGCCGCCGGCGAGGATCTCTCCTTCGAGAAGTTCGCCATCAACATCGGCCCGGGCCAGACCTGGGACGTGCTGTTCAAGTGGCTGGACGCGGAAGGCTACAACTCGAGCACGAATCCGATCCCGGTGGTTCAGCCCCAGGTGAACAATCAGGAATTCGGCATCTTCTACAGCGGCAGCCCGTACCTGGGTGAGAGCGGCACCTTGCCGCCGGGCGCTTCCACGCTCAACACCTGCGGCGAGTACTACATCATTTCGCACAATCACGCGCTCTATCAGATCACCTCGTGGGGCGTGAATCTGACCGGACCGATCACCTACGTGCGGGTCGATCCGACCAACTGCGTACCGATCACCCGCTAGACATCGCAGGAATTTAGGGGACCACCATGTCGAATACCTTGCGCAAACACTCTATCCGGGCTGCGGGATACAAGGCCGTCCTCGCTGCATTCCTGCTGACGGGAGGCACGGCATCCGCCGCTCCGGTGGCCGTCACGCTGTGCGCCAAGGCGGGAACATCCGTCTCACCAGCAGTGCCGGTGTGGGGATATGTGAAGGGCGATTGTGCATCGGCTACGGCGCCGACCGCGCCGGGTGGCCCCGTCATCGACGTGAACGTGGGCGATGTGGTCACGATCACGCTGGACAACTCGTTGACAGAGGCGACAGGTCTCGCCTTCCAGGGACAGGGCCTGCCCACCGACAAGACGGGGGCCGCACCAGCGGGCACCAGACCTTACACCTTCACGGCAACCAAGGCGGGCACCTATCTGTATGAGGCGGCGCCGCTTGCAAACGCCCAGCATCAGGTAGCCATGGGTCTCTATGGTGCGCTGGTGGTGCGCTCCACGACGACGATGGATGCGCCGGTTCGCACCGGCGTGAGTGCCACGACGATGACGGGCAGCCAGACGGTGGCAGCGCTGGACTCCCTCGCCTCCGACAACGGTCTCGTCATCGTGGGGGCGGGGATTCCGGATGGCACCAGGATCACGGCCGTCGAACCAGGCGTCTATTTCACGATCGACCAGGCAGCGACAGCCGGCGACGGGACGACTCCCGTCACGGTGGACCTGATTTCCCGCAGGAGCACGGCCTATGGCACACCGTCCGTTTACGATGATGAAGCCATCGTCGTACTCAGCGAGATCGATGCCGACCTCAACACCAGTGCGGATCCTGCGACGTTCGACATGCGCAACTTCGGCAGCAACGCGCTGGGGCGTCCCAGCGTGCCGATGTACTACCTGATCAACGGCAAGTCCTATCCGGCCACGCTTCCGATCGACAGCACGGCGGGGCACACATTGCTGGTCCGCTATGTGAATGCCGGCGCCAGGCACCACTCGATGGGCCTGCTGGGGCTGCGCCAGCGCTTCATCGCCAAGGACGGCAACCAGTTGCCCACCGCCGATGTCGCCCTGACGGCCGAGACACTGGCGCCGGGCCAGACCGGCGATGTGCTGGTGACCATCCCGTCGCTGACGACGGCCAGCCAGTTCGCGTTGTATGACGCAAGCCTGCATCTGCAGAACCGCGACGACGTCAACAGCAAGTTCGGCGGCATGCTGACCTTCGTCAAGGCCGGCACCGGCTCGGGCATGCCCGGCCCGACGACGAGCGGCGTGACGGTTTCGCCGAACCCGGCCAAGGGCGATGTGCCGGTCGCGCTCGCGGCCTCGGTCACCAGCACCGATGCCGACGGCGTCACGAAGGTGGAATACTTCATCGACTCCAAGGGTGTCGATGGTGCCGGCACGCAGATGGACCCCGGCGTGGCGGCGCCATCCTATGGCGCGACCATTTCCACCGCGTCCCTGGCGCTGTTGGCTCCGGGTAACCATACGTTCTACGTGCATGGCCAGGATGCCAAGGGTTGGGGCGGCTACAGCTTCGCCGTGCTGAACCTGGACAAGGTCGGCCCGACGAGCAGCGCGCTGACCATGAACCCCAATCCGAGCAAGTCCGGCGCCACTGTGGTGCTCCGGGCTACCGCCAGCGATGCGGCGAGTGGCGGTTCGAAGGTCACTGGGGCGAAATACTGCCTCGGCACCGCGCTATTCTGCGGCAACCCTGACAACTGGCTGCCGATGACGCTGGGCGGCGTTCCTGCGCAGGATGTCAGCGTCAGTGCCAGCTTTGCCGCGCCGGCCACCACGACCACGGTGTATGTACACGGCGTCGATGAGCTGGGCAACGTTGGCGCGGACGCGACTGCGACCCTGACGGTCAGCGCCGGTGGTCCGACCACCGTGATCAATGCCCTTTCGCCCAATCCGACCAACGGCGTACAGGGGTACAACTCCTCGACGCCTGCCGTCCGGGTGATCGCCACCATGAACAGCAGCGCAGGCACCATCGCCGGTGGCGAGGCGTTCGTGTCGGCCTGCGCATCGGGATGTGCCGCGGGCAGCGGAATTCCCATGATCGCCGGCGACGGATCCTTCAACGCCGCCGCCGAGACGGGATATGCGGACATCCCGCTGACGACCATCGCTGGCCTGGCGAACGGCAACTACGCCATTTCCGTGCACGGACGCGACAGTGCCGGCACCTGGGGGGCGTTCGCCACGGGAACGCTGACGGTAAACCGCGGGGCGCCCACGGTCACCAACGTGCGGCTGACACCGCCATATACCAAGGCACCCGCTGCAGGCGCTTTGCCCGTGCTGGTGACCGCCAATGTGACGGACGCGACCACGGGCAATAACCCCATTGCCGACGGTGAATACTTCATCGACACCGTCGGTGCGCCAGGAACCGGCACATCGATGGCTCGTGCAACTGCCTCTGCGACGACCACGGTGGTTGCGACCATCCCGGTGGCCACGCTCGGTGCCTTGTCGGAAGGTACTCACACGGTGTTCGTCCAGGCGCGCGACTCTGGTGGCAACTGGAGCGCGGTGCTCGGCGCGGCCCTGATCGTCGATCGCACGGCTCCGTACCTGGTGAGCTTCACGGCCAATGGGCCGCTGCTCACCAATGCCAACAGTGTGTCCTACACGGTGACCTTCTCGGAATCCATCGCGACGGCCAACGGGGGCGGCTTGAGCGGCCTGAGCGGCCAGGACTTCCAGGTCCTCAGGAATGGCTCGACCAATCAGACGAACGGCATCCAGGTCGCGGTGAGCGGCACCGGGGCGACGCGGACCGTGAGGGTGTCGGGCTACAATGGCTCCACCAACTCGATCCTGCTCAGGCTCCGCTCTCCGGGTACGGGCAGCACCGATGCCACCATCACGGACCTGGCGGGCAACAACTGGGTGAATTCGCGCAATGTCAGCCTGGATGGCGCGACCTACACCATCGACAGGACCGCGCCGGCCTTCTCGATGTCGCTGACGCCTTCGTCGGTTCCGCTGGGAACCGCCTCGGTGACGATGAACATCACCGGCGCGTCCGATGCGTCGGGCATCGCCAGCGCCGTGTGGTGGATCGGCGGTAGCACTCCGCCGCCCGGGGGCGGCACGGCGTTCACGCTCAATGGCGGCACTGCCAGCGTGGTGATCGACACCAGCAGCCTGGCCGCCGGCACCTACACCGTGCGCGCTTTGCTGACCGATGCGGTCGGCAACACCGCGGCCCGGCAGGCGACGCTCCGGGTCTTGCTCCCCGCCCCGACGGTGACGGCGGCGTTCACGGGCAGCGTGTCTCGCACGGCCAATGCGGCCGGCAGGACGACCACCTACGTCATCACCTTCACCAATCCCAATGCCGTGGCGATTGCCGGTCTTGGCTTGAGCGACGCGCTGCCGCAACCCGCCGGGACAGGGTCGTCGCTGTCGATTCCGTCCAACCCGGTCTCCACCTGCGGTGGCACCGTGGGTCGTTCGAACCAGAGTCGGACCTTCACGGTGAACAACAACAATGCGATCCCGGCCAACGGCAGTTGCTCGGTGACCGTTGCGGTGGTGTTGTCCCTGAATGCCGGCAATGCCGCCGGTTACTCGTTGACCGACACCATCAACGTCGGCGACGTGACGTCATCGAATGCCGCCAGCAACACGAGCCCGGCCAGCGCCTCGCTGACCGTGCTGCCGTGAGGTGAATGAATGCATAGGCGATTCACGGGAATGCGCGCGCCTCGGGTGATACTGGCGATCGGCTCACTGGTATCGCTCGGTTTCGCTGGTTGCGCGACGTCGGGAGCGGCGGGATCGGCGGCCGCAAAGCCTGTCGCCGTCAGGGCTCGCGCGACAGCAGCCGGGTCGGCTGCCGTGGCGCGTGCCTCCCAGTCGGCGCCGACGCCGCCCGAACCCACTGCGCTGGAGACCGAGGCAGGCATCCAGATCACCCACATCGGCGTGACCGCTTCCGGTGGCCTGGTCGATGCGCGCTTCCGCGTGCTCGATCCGGCCAAGGCAAATACCCTGCTGGGCAACTCGGCCAATGCGCCGGTGCTGATCAGCGGTGACCTGCCGCCCCTGATGGCGCCGCATCATGCGCTCAAGGGCGGCCGCTACGCCAAGGACCAGGTCCTCATCGTCCTGTATCCGAACATGCGTCAGGCGGTGCGACCGGGTACTTCGGTCAGCGTTGCGTTCGGGCCGGTCCGCGTCGGGCCGGTGGTGGCGCAGTAGCCGTCAACTTGGCGCTGTGCCGATGACCCGTCCAGCCGAGAGTTTCGCCCACGGCGTGAGATGCCTTCAGGGTGTCGCGCTGGCGATGAGCCTGGCGATCTTCCTGGCCGCCGGCCAAGCCGATGCGCAGGGGCAGAACCGTGACGGAAGGGCGGCACGCTGGGTGAGCGGCGAACTGCTGGTCGGTTTTCGGGCCGGTGTCGGCGCGCCCCGGCGCCATGGGCTCTACACGAAGCACGGCGCCGAGTTCCTGCAGGATATCGGCCAGCGGACGCGGATCGTGCGTATACGGGTGCCTGCGGGCACGGAAGATGCGGTGTTGAGCCGGCTCGCGCGACAACCCGAGGTCAAGTTCGTCGAGAAGAACCTCGAATTCGCACCTGCCCTGACGCCCAACGACCCAGAGTACCTCGGCCAGTGGCACCTGCCGCAGATCGGCGTCGAGCAGGCCTGGGACCTGAGTCAGGGCAGCGCCGGCGCAGTCATCGCCATCCTCGACAGCGGCATCGATGCGACCCAGCCCGATTTCGCCGGGAAGCTGCTCCTCGGCTACAACACCTACAGCAACAACAGCGACACCGGCGATGCCTTCGGTCACGGCACCGAAGTGGCCGGCGTGGCAGGTGCGCTCACCAACAATGGCGTCGGTGTTGCTGGCGTGGCGGGCAACGCACCGCTGATGCCGGTGCGGGTCACCGATGGCGCCGGAGCAGCCACGACGGCCAGCATCGCCAACGGCATCATCTGGGCCACCGACCACGGCGCGCGGGTGATCAACCTGAGTTTCGAAGGAGTCGTCGGCAATGCCACGATTGCCGCGGCGGCGCAATATGCCGCCAACCACGGTGCGCTGGTGGTGGCTGCTTCGGGCAACTGCGGATGCGTCGAGGGGCAGACCGAGTCACCATTCATACTGTCCGTCTCGGCCACAGACGAAACCGATGCGCTCGCGTATTTTTCCAGCACCGGTTCCTACGTGGACCTGTCGGCCCCCGGCACGTATATCCTGACGACGGCGAAGTACGGTCTCTTCTTGCCGGATTCCGGCACTTCGCTGGCCAGTCCGGTGGTGGCGGGGGTGGCCGCATTGATGTTCGGCGCGAATCCGGCGCTGACGCCCGCGGCTGCCACGGAATTGCTCGAGGGTACGTCCGTGGACCTCGGCAATGCAGGCTACGACACGGACTTCGGTTACGGGCGGGTCGATGCCCTGGCCGCCGTCACCGCGGCGATCGACTACCAGCCGCCCCTCGACACCAAGCCGCCAACGGTCGTGATCACTGCGCCGGGGAGCGGTGCGAACGTCTCGGGCACGGCGGTCGTCGACGTGGCGGCTGACGACAATGTCGGCGTGGTCAAGGTGGACCTGCTGGTCGACGGCGTGTACTACGCCAGCGATGACTCATCTCCCTATTCCTTCGCCTGGGACGTGAGTGCATCGGCCAATGGTGCGCATACGCTCCAGGTTGTGGCCAGCGACGCAGCGGGCAACAGCGGCAGTTCGACGGTCATCACCGTGAACGTGGCCAACAATGCGCGACATCCGCCGGTGGCCAGCGATGATGCGTTCGTGGTGCCGGTCCGTGCCCGCACGGTGTACGCGCCACAGGTATTGGCGGTGCTCGCCAACGATAGCGATATCGACGGCGACCTGATCCCGGCCAGCGTACGGATAGTGCGCGGGCCGAATCGAGGCGGAGACGTGCGGGTCCATGCGAACGGGACAGTGTCATACGTTCCGCGTCGCGGCTTCAGCGGTGTCGAGACGTTCATTTATACTGTCAAGGATCGGCGCGGCGCTGTATCGAACCGCGCGACGGCAGGCGTGACGGTGACGAATGGCAAACCGAGTGCTTCAGCCCCCTGACGAGATGACCCCGGGCAGGAAGTCTGGTTCCGCGGACCGGCGAACCACGTGAGGTGGCTACCGGTTTTCGCGTTGTTGAGTCTGTTGCGCATCCCCGTCTCGGCGGGTGTTCCGGCGCCTGATGCCGCTCCGCTGACCGATCCGCTCGCTGCCGGCCGGCGTCTGTACCTCGACGGCATCCTGCCGACGGGCGAGCCGTTGCGCGGCGCCGGCCAGGCGGGTGTGACGTTGTCGGGCAAGGATGCAGCCTGCGCGACCTGCCACCGCCGCAGCGGCTATGGCTCCAGTGAGGGAACCATCGAAGTTCGGGCCATTACCGGTCCGGCATTGTTCGGTGATCGTGTTGCGCCCCGGGCGCCCGCGGGCGCCATTGACGGGCCGCCGGCCGCGGCATCCGCTGCATCGTCGACCACACCCTCGAGTCCTGCCGAGGCCGCGCGTGCGCGCGCTCAATTGCTTCGAGGCGAGCGCACCTCCATGTTCGTCGGCAGTCGTCCGCGGCCTGCATACGACGAAGCGACGCTGGCGCGGGCCATTCGTACCGGCATCGACATCACCGGCGGCAACATGGATGCGACCATGCCTCGCTTCGCGCTGGACGATTCGACGTTCGCCTCCCTGAGCGCCTACCTGCACACGTTGTCCGTGACCGTGTCGCCAGGGGTTGATGAAGATGCGGTGCGCTTCGCGACGGTGATCCAGCCGGGCACGGATGCGACACGCGAGCATGCACTGGTGGAGATGCTGCGAACCTTCTTCCGCGATCGCAACCTGGGGCAACGTGCGGAAGTGCGCCGTGAACTGACCGGGCAGGTGCGCTTCGGACGCACGTACAAGAAATGGGTGCTGGACGTATGGGAACTGCAGGGTCCGAGCACCAGCTGGGATTCGCAACTCGAGACCCTTTACCGGCGGCAACCGGTGTTCGCGCTGGTCGGTGGGCTGGGCACTCAAAGCTGGCGTCCCATCCATGAGTTCAGCGAAAGACAGGAATTGCCCTGCATCTTTCCGCAGACCGAGGTCCCCGTGGTCGACGGGCAGAATATCTACACCGTATACCTGTCCGAAGGCGTGACCCTGGAGGCGAGGGCGCTGGCAAAGTACTTGCGTGAGGACGCCGAATCAGGCCCCATCGTGCAGGTCTACCGTCATGATGATGCCAGTGTCACTGCCGCAGAGGCGTTTCGAGGCGCATGGGAAGAGGGGCAGAAGCCGAAGGAACGGATGATCGAGACTGCGCCGGATTCTTCGTTCTGGCAGCGTCTGATGCATGATTCACCCGGCACGAACCTGGTGTTGTGGTTGAGGCCGGAGGATCTGAAACACGCGGGATCCCTGACCGGTTCCGGATCGCCGCTGAAGGCGGTGTATCTCTCCTCGGCGCTGGTGGGCACGCAGCGTACCGTCCTGGCGCCCGATCCGACGGGTCGACTTCGCCTCATCTACCCGCAGGATCCGCCCTCGCTGCGGGCCGCGAGGCTCGAGGTGGTCAAGCGCTGGATGGGCAACAACGGGATTTCCCTGGTCGACGAGCAACTGCAGTTCAATGCCTATCTCGCGGCGACCACCACCGGCATGATGATGATGCACAGCAAGGACACCTACTCGCGCGACTTCATGCTCGAGCGCATGGAGCACCGGCTCGGCAACTCCCTCGAGCTGTCGGTCTACCCGCACCTGAGCCTGGGCCCTGGCCAGCGCTTTGCGTCCAAGGGCAGCTACATCGTGAAGCTGGAGGGTGGCGATCCCGCGAGGATGTCGCTGGCCTCCGGTTGGATCGTGCCGTAGTGTCGGTCGCATGCACCGCGCGCACGTCTTGGACCTCTTGGACCGCTGCAAATTCCGGATCATCGCCGCGAAAGTCGTGATGTTGGCGAGCGCCACCTTCGGATGTGCGGGGACGCCCGTCACCGATACGCAGGCAGCAGAGGCCGTGGCGCCGGCGCCGCCGGTCGATGCGGCCCTGGACGATGCGGCGGGCCGCATGGGCCTGCCCAGGAACCAGGTCACCGTGGTCCGTGTCGAGCAGGTCACCTGGCGGGACGCTGCACTGGGTTGCCCGGAGCCCGACAAGATGTATACCCAGGCGCTGGTGGCGGGCTATCGCATCACCCTCCAAGCGGTTGGTAATCCGCTCGACTATCACGCCGATCGGCTTGGCCGGCTGCTCCTGTGCCCACCGGAACGAGCGGTGGCGCCGATCGCGCCTCGGGCCAGGTCGTCCCGGGACACCGCTACCAGGTGACC
>JAXMGQ010000034.1:0-60638 GCA_046347195.1 Steroidobacteraceae bacterium | reverse complement strand
TTGGGGCAGATTCTGCGTGCTGACAGTTCCTGTCGCAACGCGGTGAATGAGGCAATCATCAATCGAATGGCGCTTAGATAAGCCACGGCGGGGAAGCGGGATTGGTGTAACGGGTTGAAATTTCAGCAGAAGGCTGGCCATCGAGATTGGTAGGATGTTGTTACCAAGCAAGATCCGCAACCAAGAGGGCCAGCCTTGAGAGATCGTAATGCCGAGTTCATTTCCCAGCAACAGCTCAGAAAGATTGGTCGTTGTAGAGAGCAGGCCGGCTCGATGGACTTTTTCAACTTGATCACCGGGCCTGAGTTGCTGGAGACGCTCGAATCGCTCCTGCCGGAGTATCGGGAGCGCAAGTTTTCCCCGACGGTGACGTTGGCGATGTTCTTGGGGCAGATTCTGCGTGCTGACAGTTCCTGTCGCAACGCGGTGAATGAGGCAATCATCAATCAGCTGCTGCAAGGATCGAAGGCGGTCAGTGCGAATACCGGCGGGTATTGTCAGGCGCGAGATCGACTGCCAACCGATCTGGTTCGCCAACTGGCTCGACGATGCGCAGCTTTGATGAACCAGCACACCTGCAATGGCTGGCTGTGGCGCGGTCGGCACGTGAAATTGACCGACGGAACCACCACCCTGATGCCGGACACGCAAGCCAACCAGGCGAACTACCCGCAGCATGGCAAGCAAGAACAGGGAGCGGGATTTCCGATTGCAAGGCTCGTGGCCGTCATGTCGCTGGCTAACGGGGCGGTGCAGGATGTGGCCATGGGGCCGTACCAAGGCAAGGGTACGGGCGAATACGGATTGTTTCGGGAGTTGCTCGACTGCTTTGTCGCAGGCGACGTGATGCTGGCCGACAGCTATTACTGCGGCTATTTCCTGATCGCCGAATTGCAGTCTCGCGGGGTGGACGTGCTGTTTGAGCAGCATGGGGCGCGGCATACGGATTTTCGAACTGGCGAGAGGCTCGGCGCCCGCGACCACGTGGTGCAGTGGAGCAAGCCGAAAGTCAGGCCCGAATGGATGACGCCAGAGCAATACGCCGCCTATCCGCTGACGCTGACCCTGCGCGAGGTGAGAGTCGGCAAAAAAGTGCTGGTCACCAGCTTCCTCAATCCTCGGCAGGTCTGCAAGCGGGAGCTCGGCAAGCTGTTTTTGCGCAGATGGAACGTTGAGCTTGACCTTCGGAACATCAAATCGACTCTCGGCATGGAGCGCTTGAGTTGTAGAACGCCGGCGATGTGCGAGAAAGAAGTCTGGGTCTACGCGCTCGCCTACAATTTGATCCGTATGTTGATGGCAACGGCTGCCCAACGCGCCGGTGCGCTGCCGCGGCAGCTGAGCTTCAAACATACGGTGCAGGTTTGGGTGGCATGGAGTCAACGCCAATTTCTCTCGACGGTCGCTGAAGACACAGCCGCCTTGTTTCGGTTGATCGCACACATCAGGGTCGGCAATCGGCCCGGTCGGATGGAACCGCGGCTCATCAAAACTCGACCCAAACCCTTCGGCCGGTTACAGACTACGCGGCGCAGAGCGCGCACGAACATCAGGAAATATGGGCATCCGAAGAAACTTACTGCCTAAACTAAGCGGCATTCAATCTTCGATTGACCTCGATCCTATCGCCAAATAGATGCGGGAACCGGTTGCATATGATCCAAGGAACTTGGATTCGATTTCGCCGGATGACGATATTCGGAGCACCGATCTACGTGCATAGTCATGTAGTCATAGCGACTGCGCTTATTGGTGTTGTTGCATTGAAAAACGTGCTCCTGGCTTTTTGCGCTTTAGTCTCATACCTGGCAATCATTGCGTTTCATGAAATCGGCCATGCCGCCGTCGCTCGATACTTAGGTTATGAAGTAAATGCAGTGAGAATTGCCTTAATACATGGAAATTGCGAGTACGAGCACCCAGGTAGTCTTTGGGATGCAGCGCTTGTCAGTTGGGGCGGTGTAGGAGCTCAACTGATCTTAGTCGTAATAGTTTTCTCAATTGCCGGCGGCGTGTCAGGAATCGCGGATTTCTACTTTGGTCCGGTAGTCATTTTTCTTGGGTACATTAATCTCGCCATTGCGCTCATGAACTTAATTCCAAATGCGCCTTTTGACGGCCATCTTGCATGGCGCATTTTCCCAGCTGCGATCGCGAGGATGAGGAGCCGATCGACTGTGAGACGCCTAATCAAGAAGGCCGCCAAGCGGCGACAACCTGGATCCGGCCCAAAATAGGCTTCTGCATAGCTGCCGTTCTCAAAGGTCGGCTCCGGGTGTGCGCCGTGCAAAGGCGGCGTTTTCCAGTGGGTGAGAGTCCCACCCGGCAAGTGCTCCAGCCGGAAGCTACCGGAGCAACTGTGGAGGTAACGAAACGGTTGAAGCCTTCGGGATAATGCATGTCACGAATTGGTGACAGCGCGAGTGTGCAGGCCGCAACGTGAGTGAACGCCGAGCAAGCCTCGAAGAGGACGATGCGCAGACCGACCCGGTAACCCTTTCGGGGAAGGTTGATACGGCTGGGGGATCGAGCAGATGAGGAACCCAGTCGCTGCGCCGGGGTAGTGGCGGCAGCATGTACACAACGGAAAACGCACGCAACACGGGAAGCCCCATGGCGTGGTCGAGGATGGCCAACTGGAGGCCCGCGAGGGAAGATCCGGGCGCAGTGGGGTGTCGGAGAGGCTCATAGTACTTGTGAAGCCGGGTAATGCCGGTGGAGGGAAGGAGCCTTGGTTCAGAGCAGACGCAACACGTAGTGAGGGAGCGGAGATTGGGCAACCTAGCAACTCCGGCAAGTGTCCAGAAACTGCAGACGGCGTTACACGCGAAAGCGAAGACGGAAGCCGGGTTCCGCTTCTACGCGCTGTACGACAAGATTTATCGGGAAGATATCCTGGCCCACGCCTATGCCCAGTGCCGCTTCAACAAAGGGGCGCCGGGTGTGGATGGTCAAGACTTTGCCGATGTCGAGGCGTATGGCGTGCAGCAGTGGCTCGGCGAACTGGCGATGGCGCTCAAGGAGGAGACTTACCGACCAGCGCCGATCAGACGAGTGTTGATCCCCAAGCCCAACGGCAAGCAACGGCCGTTAGGCATCTCGACGGTGCGAGACCGGGTCTGCATGAGGGCAGCGATGCTGGTGCTGGATCCGATCCTTGAGGCTGATCTTCCCAACGAGC
The DNA here is from genome assembly GCA_046347195.1 of Steroidobacteraceae bacterium. Lineage (GTDB taxonomy): Bacteria > Pseudomonadota > Gammaproteobacteria > Steroidobacterales > Steroidobacteraceae > TMP-86. The sequence continues at coordinate 57,457 of JAXMGQ010000034.1, read as the reverse complement.
AGTACGCCTATCGCGCGGGCCGCAACGCCCAGCAAGCGGTGATCGATGCGGAACAGACGCTGTATCACGGCCACCCGGAGGTCGTCGATGCGGACTTGGCGGACTACTTCGGCAGTATCCCGCACGCGGACTTGATGCGCTCGCTTGCGCGGCGCATCGTGGACTCGCGAGTGCTGCATCTGATCAAGATGTGGCTGGAATGCGCCGTGGAAGAAACCGATGATCAAGGTCGCAAGCGGCGAACGACGCAGGCCAAGGACAGCGGGCGCGGCATCCCACAAGGCTCTCCCATCTCACCGCTGCTGGCGAATCTGTATATGCGCCGGTTCGTGTTGGAGTGGAAGCGACGTGGGTTAAATGAGCGTCTCGGCTCGCACATCGTGACCTATGCCGATGATCTGGTGATCTTGTGCCGGCGCGGTGGGGCTGAAGAGGCCCTGCATCAGCTGCGCGAGATCATGGCCAGACTGAAGCTGACGGTGAATGAGGATAAGACACGAATCTGCAAGGTGCCGGAAGGCGAGTTCGACTTCTTGGGATACACGTTCGGGCGGATGTACAAACGAACGACCGGGCGCGCCTATATCGGCGTGCGACCGTCGAAGAAGAGCATCCGGCGCATGGTGGGAAAGATCCATGCGATGACGACAGTCTCCGGCGTGGGTCGATCAACCACAGAGCTGGTGGGTCAGCTGAATCGTACGCTGCGTGGCTGGGCGAACTACTTCAATGTAGGCACGACTGGCAAAGCGTATCGAGCGCTCGACAACTACACGGCTGTGCGGTTACGCCGGTGGCTACGACACAAACATGACAACAGGCGACGCCGGGGCGGGACCTATCCACTCTCGCACCTGTACGGGCACTTTGGCCTGATACGCCTGACGCAGCTTGGTCGTGGCCCATCGTGGGTGAAGGCGTGATGTTCTGTCCGAGAGCCGGATGCGGGCGATCTGCAAGTCCGGTTCGATGAGCGGGATGTGGAAACGGAATTACGGTACGGGTACTTGGGCACCGCCAGACGAAAGGGGCGGCAACAGACAACCCACACCTACGATCACCGCGTCACATCTCGACTCCACCAACAACACCAGTCCTGAAACCCGCATCGACGAGGATACGCTTTCAGTTCGCCCGGTCCGCGGGCGATCCGCCGATCTCGGGGAACTCCTCGTAAACTGCTTCGATCGGGATCGCAAAGCCGATGCCTTGCGCGCCCCGCAAGACCTTGGTGTTGATGCCGACCACCTTGCCGCTCTCAGTCAACAGGGGTCCGCCGCTGTTGCCGGGGTTGATCGGCGCATCGGTCTGCACGAAGCGGTCGTTCCCCTCGCCGCGGCTCCCTGAATAAATGCCCGAAGTCACCGTGAAATCCAGACCGAGCGGATTGCCGATCGTGTACAGACGCTCGCCGAACCGCAACGCAGCCGAATTCCCGGCGGTCAGGTGCGCGCAATCGGAGCGAGGCAGTCTGAACATCGCCAGATCATGATCGCGCGCATACTGGGCGTGCAACGCATCGAAGGTCGTGCCGTCGGACAACTTGACGGTGAAGCCTTTGCGCGCCGATTGCTGCACCTTGTCGGCGACCGCCTGACCGATGTTTCCCTGCAGCGTCGCGAGTTGCTGCTGCATCAGCTGAAGCTGCCGGTCGAGCTTGAGCTGTTCCATCGCCGTGCCGGGCTGGGTCTTCAGGTAGGCCATGTACCGTTGCCCCTGATTGATGTTGGTCTGCAGTTGCTGGCGAGCGGCCGCGAACTGGGATTGCAACTCGGGATTGCTCGTGACCTGGTCCGCGACTCGGGATCCGTCGCTCTCGACCACATGCCGATTCGTGATCACATGACAGTCGGCATCCAGCACGAAACCCGTTCCGGAGCCCCAGCCGGTGTTGATCGACACCGTCGCATCGCGCGCCGTCTCGATCGAGTTCAGGCCATTCGATGACGCGCCCCGAGCGCTGATCGAGGGAGCCGGCGCTAGCACTGCCGCGGCGGTCGGGCTGGTCTTGGATCCCAGCCGCTGAGCGAGGGGCGGCACGCCATCCGTCGCCTCGTCGTCGGCGTGGCCGGGGCGCAGGTAGTGTGCGACGACGACGGCCGTCACCAGCGCGGTGATCAGGATCGCGCCGATTCCCAGCGACAGGTGCTGTTCCCGAAACGGCTCGCGGCGACCCCCGGCAGCGAGATCAGCCGTGGTCGGCTTCTGCAATTTCGCGAAATAGACGCCGCATGATGCGCATTTGACGGTGTCTTCCTGCACATGTGCGCATTTCGGGCACTCCATCGTTCGGCTTGTACCAAGCGCCGATGCCGCGAGGAAGTGTCTCGGTACCACTTAGTGAGCTGGATCGCCTGCTCTCGGTGGGCATCGTTATGTTGCATGGGGCCGACGACGCGCAGCGGCCGCTGCACGTCTCGCGCGATCGCCCATCCCGGCTTAAGGGTACGCGTCCCGTTCCGGCTCAATCACGATGGCAGCAAATCAGTGTATTCAGAGCCGATATCTTCTTGATATACAGGGCTTTTGTCGCTTATACTGGATATCCAATCAGGACCAGGGAAGGTCGTCATGGACAACATTGAAACCATCGGCGAACACATCATCCATCTCTCGGGCCAGCTCAACTGTCTGGAGCGCCGTTGGCTCGCGCTCATCGCCGAGTTCGACCGGCGCAACGGCTGGGCAGGGCCGGGCATCGCGAGCTGCGCGCACTGGTTGAACTGGCAGTGTGGCATCGACCTGGGCACGGCGCGCGAGCGGTTGCGGGTGGCGCATGCGCTCGAGCAGTTGCCGAAGATCGGCGCCTCGATGGAGCGCGGGGAACTGAGCTACTCCAAGGTGCGTGCGGTCACGCGCATCGCCGATGCGGGTAACGAGGATGCGCTCTTGATGACGGCGCTGCACAGTAGTGCGAGCCAGGTGGAGCGCATCGTGCGCTACTACCGCTGCGCCAAGGAGTGCGAGGAACTCAGCCGCGAAGAGCGCCAGCAGCGGCATCGCTCCCTGTACCATGAGTACCTGGAGGATGGCTCCATCCTGATCAAGGCTCGGCTGCCGGCCGAGACGGGGCGCCTGGTGCTCAATGCGGTGGAGGCGGCGCTCGAGTGCCTGCCGCGTCCGCCGGCGGCGGAACTGAAGATCGCGGATGGATCAGCGCACCCTTGCGCACGGCGGGCCGATGCCCTGGGGCTGGTGGCGGAAGGCTTTCTGGCCGCAGGTCCCAAGGCCCAGTCCGGGCCTGAGCGTCAGCAGATCGTGGTGCATGTCGATGAGCAGGTGCTGAAAGAGCGCTGCGCGGGCCGCTGCGAGTTCGAGCAAGGGCCCTCCATTGCCGCCGAGACCGCGCGGCGCCTGGCCTGCGATGCCAGCCTCGTGGAACTGGCCCACGATGAGAGCGGCGATGTGCTGGACATCGGGCGCAAGTCCCGCAGCATTCCGCCGGCGATCCGACGGGCGCTCAACGCCCGCGACCGGGGCTGCCGCTTTCCGGGCTGCCATCACGATCGCTATGTCGATGGGCATCACATCCGTCACTGGGCTGATGGCGGGGAGACGCGGCTGGATAACCTGGTCACGCTGTGCCGCTACCACCATCGCGCGGTGCACGAAGGGGGAATGACCATCCAGGTGCTCGATGATGGCGCCTGCGTTTGTCTGGCGGATGGCACGCAGGTGCCTCATCATCCGCCGCAGCTGGGAGGTGAGGCGGTGTGGGCGGCCGAAGCCGAGGTCGCCGGCATCGATCCGCGGGCGGCTGCGACGCGCAGCTTCGCCGACACGCGTGTGGACTATGGCCTGGCCGTCTCGGCGCTGTTCTCCCTGCGGACAAAGAACGTTCCCGCGGAAACGTGGGCAGGTCAAAGTTAAGGTCGCGCTTCGACCAGACCACTGCACCGTCGCAGCGGGTTGCCTATTCGCCCACAGCCTGCAGCGCCTGCACCAGCGCCGCCAGTTCGGTGAACGGCGCGCTGCAGGCCGATGGCGTGCAGCGCCAGGCGCACACCGGTCCGCTGGCCACGCGTGCGGCCAGCGAGGCGGGCAGGCCGGCTGCATCATCGGGAATGCACAGCAGGACTCGTGAGGGCGCGTACAGGTGCGAGAGCTGCTCATGCCACTGTGCGGCGGAGGCGGCCTCGCCGCGGATGATCACCACCTCGGGCGGGGCGAGATGATCCTCCAGGGCGTTGATCAGGGCGGCGTGCGCGAGCGGTGCCTGGTTCATGGCCGCAAAGCCGGCGATGAGTGTGCGCCGTGTCGCCGCCAGGTAGCGCGGTTCGCCGAGCAGGCAGCCGGCCTTGTCGAACACCGCTGCCGCGACCGCATTGCCGGCCGGCACCGACTCATCGGCGAAGCCGCGGCTGCGCACCAGCAGCCGCTCGTGGTCATCGGCGGTGAAACAGAAGCCATGACCGGAAGGGTCCTCGAAGTGCTCCAGCATGAGATCGAGCAGCGCCACCAGGAAGGCGAGGTCCTCGCCTCGCCAGCGGCACTGCAGCAGCTCGAGCAGCCCTGCCGCCAGGAAGGCATGATCGTCCAGGTAGGCGGGCAGGTAGGCCTTGCCGTCGACGCTGCAGGCGAGCAGCCGTCCGTCTCGGAAGGCCAGCGATCGCAACCGGTCCACCGCAGCAGTAGCGGCCTGCTCCAGCGTCGGGTCTCCCAGCACGCGCGCGGCGATCGCGAGGCCCTTGATGGCGAGTCCGTTCCAGGCGGTGAGCACCTTGTCATCGCGCGACGGCGCGGGCCTCGTGAGGCGCATGTCGAACAATCGCCGTCGCGCTTCCTCGAGCCTGCCGGCCAGCGCATCCGGGGTCAGCCCGGTCTCACTGGCCAGCGACTCGAGCGGTTCGCAGATCCGCAGATGCCAGCGCCCCTCGAAGTTGGGCTCGCGGTCCAGGCCATGACGCCGTACGAAGGGCTCGGCCAGTTCCACCGGCAAGGCCTCGCGCACCGCTGGCGCGGTGAACAGGTAATGAGCGCCTTCCCCGCCGGGTCCGTCGGCATCCAGCGCAGCCTGGAATCCGCCGTGTGCGTCACGCAGGTCCCGCAGCAGGAACCGCGCCGTCGCCCGCGCCACTTGCGCGAACAGCTCCTCGCCGGTGGCGATCGCCGACTGCGCGTACAGCGGCAGCAGCAGGGCGTTGTCGTAGAGCATCTTCTCGAAGTGCGGAATGCTCCAGTGATCGTCAGTGGAATACCGGAAGAAGCCGCCGCCGAGCTGGTCCTGCAGGCCACCCTCGGCCATGCGCGTGAGCGTGAGACTCGTCATGTACAGCGCCTGAAGGTCCGGCTCCTGCCCGTTGCGGCTGCGCGCCCAGGCCCGCAGGCAAGACTCCAGTGCGGTGGCATGCGGAAACTTCGGCGCCCGCCCGAACCCGCCCCAGGTGCCGTCGAATGCGCGGCCCATCTCATTGCGCAGGGCCGCCAGGGGCGCCGGGTCGAGCACCTGGTCCGCGGCGGGCGCGGGTGGCATGAGGCTCGCGAGGGCGGCCTCGACCTGCGGCCGTTGCGCGCGCAGCGCCTCGCGGTGCTCGGTGTAGTAGCGTGACACGCGCGAGAGGATGTCGCGGAAGGCCGGCATGCCGTGACGGCTTTCCGGCGGAAAGTAGGTTCCCGCGAAGAAGGGCGCCTGATCGCCGGGAGTGAGGAATACCGTCAGCGGCCAGCCGCCGCCATGCCCGGTGATCATCTGCTGGGCGAGCTGGTAGATCCGGTCGAGGTCGGGGCGCTCCTCCCGATCCACCTTGATGTTCACGAACGCCTGGTTCATGAGCGCCGCGGTCGCCTCGTCCTCGAAGGACTCGTGCGCCATGACGTGGCACCAGTGACAGGCCGAATAGCCGATCGAGAGCAGGATGGGCACATCGCGCGCGCGCGCCTCGGCCAGCGCCGCATCGTCCCAGGGCTGCCAGTCCACGGGATTGTGCGCATGCTGGCGCAGATAGGGACTGCTCTGCATCTCCAGCCGGTTGTTCGGGCCTGCCTTGCTCATGTCCTGTCACGCGCTACGGTAGAATGCCGGCCACTATAGCTGACCCGTTCCGCCCATGCCCCCCGCCACGCCCGCCGAGCTCCCCGTCCTGCGATTGAAGAAGAACGAGGATCGCCGGCTTGCCAGCGGACATCTGTGGGTGTTCAGCAACGAAGTCGACAGCGCGCAGACACCCTTGCCGCGGTTCCAGCCGGGAGCGCTGGTGCGGGTGCTGGCGCACAATGACCGGGGCCTCGGCCTTGCGTACGTCAATCCGCAGTCGCTGATCTGCGCACGGCTCCTGCAGAGCAACGAGATGCCCACCACGGCCTGGTTCGAGCGCCGGTTGCGCGCGGCCCTCGCGCTGCGCGAGCGGCTGTACGCCGACCGCTGCTACCGCTGGGTGTACGGGGAGTCCGACGCGTTGCCCGGCCTCGTCATCGATCGCTTCGGCGATGACTGCGTCGTGCAGCTGACCACCGCCGGCATGCAGCGCCTGTGGCCGATGATTCTCGAGGCCCTGCAGCGCGTGGTGGCCCCGGCGCGCGTGCTCCTGAAGAATGATGGCGCGCTGAGGGCGCTGGAGGGCTTGCCAAGGGAGGTGAGCTGGGCCATCGGCGCAGGCGCAGAGCCTGCCACGGTCGTCGAGAATGGCCTGCGCTACAGGGTGGCGCTGGAATCCGGCCAGAAGACCGGCTGGTTCTTCGATCAGGCGGACAATCGCCGCCGCCTGTCCTCCTATGTCCGCGCAGGGGCGCGGGTGCTCGATGTGTTCTCCTATGCGGGTGCCTGGGGCATCTCGGCGATGCGCCTGGGCGCCGCGCAGGCGCTGTGCGTGGATGCCTCGGCGGCGGCGCTGGAAGCGGCGAGTGCGAATGCGGCGCTGAACGGCGTCGCGTTGCAGACCCGCATGGGTGATGCCTTCGAGGTGCTGGAGGCGCTGGCGGCGGAAGGGGCGCGCTTCGATGTGGCGGTGGTGGATCCGCCGGCCTTCGCCAAGCGGCGCAAGGACACCGTCACTGCGCTGGCCGCCTACCGACGCATCAACCAGCTCGCCATGCGCCTGCTCGTGCCGGAAGGCATACTAGTGGCCTGTTCCTGCTCGTGGCACGTCAGCGCCGAAGACTTCCAGTCGGCCGTCGCGAAGGCGGCGCGCGGCTCGGGCAGGAGCCTGCAGATCCTGGAATATGGCGGACAGTCGGCCGATCACCCGGTGCATCCGGCGATCGCGGAGACGCGCTATCTCAAGGCGCTGTTCTGCCGTGTGAACGAGGCACTGAGCTGAGCCCATGCTGACTTATCCGCACATCGACCCCATCGCCCTGTCCATCGGTCCCATCGCCGGCATCGGACCGCTGCGCGTGCACTGGTACGGCATCATGTACCTCATCGGCTTCGTCGGCGGCTGGTGGGTGGCGCGCCTGCGGGCCCGGCGCCCGGGCTCCACCTGGACCCTGCTGGACGTCGATGACCTCATCTTCTACTCCGCCATCGGCGTGATCCTCGGCGGCCGCATCGGCTGGTGCCTGGTGTACGGGCGCGACGTCATCGCCGCCGACTGGCGCAACGCCTTCCACATCTGGGACGGCGGCATGTCCTTCCACGGCGGGCTGCTGGGCGTGCTCACGGCCGCGATCGTCTTCGCGCGCCTGAAGGGCAAGACCCTCATCGACGTCATGGACTTCCTTGCACCGCTCCCAGGTATTGGCCTGCTTGCGGGGCGCCTGGGCAACTTCATCAACAACGAGCTGTGGGGCAGGCCCACCGATGTGCCCTGGGGGTTCGCCGTGCCGGATGCCAGCGGCCAGCTCATCGTGCGCCATCCCTCCCAGCTCTACGAGGCGCTGCTCGAGGGTCTCGTGCTGTTCTGCATCCTGTTCTGGTATACACGCCGTCCGCGGCCGCGGCTCGCGCCTTCCGGGCTGTTCCTCATCATCTACGGCCTCGCGCGCTTCACGGTGGAATGGGTGCGGCTGCCCGACGCCAACATCGGCTACCTCGCCGGCACGAGCTGGCTGACCATGGGCATGCTGCTGACCACGCCGATGATCCTCATCGGCGCCGGGTTCATGGCGTGGGCCTACGCCCGCGGTGAAGCCACCGGCAACCTGCGACCCGTGGGCGCCTGAAGGTCCTCATGCGCCAATACCTGGATTTCCTGCGTCACATCCGCGATACCGGCGCACGCAAGGAGGACCGCACCGGCACCGGCACGCTGAGCGTGTTCGGCTACCAGATGCGCTTCGATCTCGCCGATGGCTTTCCGCTTCTGACGACCAAGAAGCTGCACCTGCGCTCCATCGTGCACGAGCTGCTGTGGTTCCTCTCCGGCGACACCAACGTGCGCTACCTGCGCGAGAACGGGGTGAGCATCTGGGACGAATGGGCGGATGAGCACGGCGAGCTGGGGCCGGTGTACGGCCGGCAGTGGCGCAGCTGGCCCACGGCCGATGGCCGGCACATCGACCAGGTCGGCGAGGTGCTGCGGCAGCTTCGCGAGACCCCGGACTCGCGACGCATCCTCATCAGTGCGTGGAACGTCGGCGAACTGGACCGGATGGCGCTGATGCCCTGCCATGCGCTGTTCCAGTTCTACGTCGCGCAAGGCAGGCCTTTCCTGCCAGCTCTACCAGCGCAGCGCCGATGCCTTCCTCGGCGTGCCCTTCAACATCGTACCTCCTACGCGCTGCTGACGCTGATGATCGCGCAGCAATGCGACCTCTCGCCCGGCGAATTCATCTGGACGGGCGGGGATTGCCACCTGTACGTGAACCATCTCGAACAGGCCGATCTGCAGCTCGGCCGCTCACCGCGTGCCTTGCCGCAGTTGCGTTTCCGGCGCCGCCCGCCGACGCTGTTCGATTACCGCTACGAAGACATCGAGATCATCGGCTACGAAGCCGATGCCCCCATCAAGGCGCCCGTCGCCGTCTGACAGGAATCCGCATGAGTCCACGTGTCAAGGTCGCCGCCGGCCCGCTGTATGAAGTGCGCCATTCACCCATCCACGGACATGGCGTGTTCGCTCGGCGCCTGATCCGCAAGGGCACGCGCATCGTCGAATACCTGGGCGAGCGCATCAGCCACGAGAAGGCCAATACGCGCTACGAGGACAAGGACCCGAACGACAACCACACCTTCCTGTTCACCGTCGACGAGCGCACCGTCATCGACGCGGCGGTGGGCGGCAATGCGGCGCGCTTCATCAACCACGGCTGTGATCCCAACTGCGAGAGCACCACCGAGCGAAGGCGGGTGTTCATCGATGCCATCCGCACCATCCAGCCGGGCGAGGAGCTGAACTACGACTATTCCATCCAGCGCGATGCGGATGATCCGGCCAACGTGGACGAGATCTTCGCCTGTTGCTGCCGGGCGGCGGGCTGCCGGGGGTCGATGCTCGAGTCCCGGCCGGAGCCAAAGCGGCGGGCGAGGCCGGCGAAGCGTACCGCGAAGCGACGCACCCGGGCTGCCGCCAAGCGTGCAGCGAAACCTGCAGCGACGCGCCGCACGAAGCGTGCCGCGAAACGTCCAGCGAATGGTTCCCGTGGAAGAGTCGCACGCCGCTCCCGCTGAGGCCGAGCCGCCAGCGGAACTGCCGCTGGATGCGATGGCGGCCGCGTTGACGGGCGAACCTGGATTCGCGCTGCTCGACTCCTTCGTCGATCCGGCTGCGGTGGTGCGGCTCAGGGCCTGTGCCGACCTGCGTGCCATCCGCGGGGAGTTCCGGCCTGCGGCGATCGGTGCCGCGAAGGTTCGTCGCGCCGAGTTCGAAGAGCGTGGCCGCACTGGCTGGAAGCGAACCGCTGTTCCCGGCTTGAACGTGCCGTGCTTGCGCGGCTCGAGCGATTGCGGCGGCACAAGGACTCGGCGAACGCCTGTCCTCGGCCTGTTCGATGTGGAGGCGCACTACGCGCGCTACCCGCCGGGCTCCGGCTACGCCGCCCACGTGGATCAACCGGAAGGAAGCGGCGCGCCATGACCTTCGTGCTGTACATGAACCCTGATTGATGGAACGCCGCCGCCGGTGGTGAGCTGCGCATGTACCGGGACGGCCGGCCCGGTTGCCGACATCGAGCCGCGCGGCGGGTTGGTGTGCTTTCTCACCGAAGGTACCCTGCACGGTGCTGCCGGCCAGGCGCGCCCGGTGGTCATTGACAGGCTGGTTCCGCTGCCGCGACCTGTGAATTGATACAATAATGCATCAATATTGATGACGCAGGGCCTGTTATGCGTACGACCGTTACCATTGATGACGCTCTCTACGAGAGCGCGGTGGAGGCTGCCGACCCAGGCATGGATAGGGCGGACATCATTCGTGAAGCGATCAAGGTCTTCGTGCGGGTGCAAGCCGGCAAGCGCCTGGCGGCGTTGGGCGGCAAAACGCCGGCCATGAAGGTTTTATTACACGCCGTCTCCCCTTATAGAGCGCGACGAGCGGCCGTTCCGCATCGCGAGTGTAGGTCGTTTTGCCTCTATTGAAATCTGAGTGGGTAACCGGAGCTTTCTTCGGGGTAGATCTTGATCTTTGCTCTTCGATCTACTTTCATCAGCAAAGGCGGGGCGCGGTCTGGCGCCGCGGGCGGCAAGTCCGTGGCTGGTTGGGGCGCAGGCTCCTGAAGATCGAAGTGGAAGGGGTCGAGATGGTCACCGAGAAGATATTCGAGTCTGCCCTGGGCATCAGCTCCCCCTGGTTCATCGCCGGGATGAGCTTCGAGCCGAGCCAGAAGAAGCTGAACATTTGCGTGGATTTCGAGTTGGCAGCCGCTTTGGGGGTCGCTGGCGCGGACGGGCAGCACCCGGTGCTGACTGCCGTGACCAAGACTACCGGCACCTGAACTTCTTCAGCACGAATGCGAGCTTTCCGGTGCGGGTACCGCAGTGAAGCTGCCGACGGGAAGGTTGTTCAGGTAGAGCCCGCCGTGGGCGGGCAAGCTGTCGAGCTTCTCGCTGCTCTTTGAGGCCTTCGTGCTGTTGAGCCGGAGATGTCCTTCACGGGTGTCGCGCGCATCACCGGGGAGTCGGTTCATCGGATCATGGCCGTGCCATCGCTACGTCGATGCGGCGGTTGGTGCGGCCGATCTCCGTGAGGTGCGGCGCCTGGCGATCGATGAGACGCTCAACGCGCGCCAAGGGACGACTACGTGACGCTCTTTGCCGATGCCGACCCGGACCCCGAGCGGCGCCGGTGCTGTTCCAGTGACCGAGGCCTGGAAGCCGAGACCGTGCAGGCCTTCGCCGCGCCTCTGTGCCCTGCCAACCCGTTACGCCACGCCAGCGCCAACCTGCTCCACGGCGTTCATCGGCGTCAAGCCGGCACCACCCCGCGCACAGATCACCCCTTCGACAGCCAGTTCCACGTGATGCTCACGCCTCGGCCGCGATCGACGCCATGCGCCGCGCCGAGCAGAAGCTCGACCCGAGCCTCAAGGGGTTGCGTTGGACGCTGCTGAAGGACCGCAGTCGGTTGGGGCGGCCGCAGCGCGCCGAGGGCTCGATGCCCTGCTGGCGAACATGACCAAAGCCGCACCGCCCGTGCCTGGCAGTACCGCGAGCGGCTGCGCGAGATCATGAGCCCATAAACAGCCCAGCATCGTGCGCGCGCTGCTCAAGCAGTGGCCACGAACGTGATGCGCTCGAAGGTCGAGCCGATGAAGGCAGTGGCCGTCATGATCCGCAAGCACTTCGAGGGTCCTCGCCTGGAGTCGAAACACAGCAAACGAACGGCTTCTTGGAAGCCATCAACGGCCTGTTCCAGGCCGCCAAACGCAAGGCGCGCCCAGGTATGGGACCTTCCGCACCATCCATGGTGATCTTCCTTGTCGCTGGCAAGCTCGACTTCTCCAAGCTCAATCCCTACGTCGCGTAACCCTCGAAATTCAGCAGAGCCAAAGTTTTTCATCGACGTGCTTTTTGAGGCGGTCAGGCACGCTGATCTGCGCTTTTTCCGGCGGACTCCTCGTCATCAAACATAAGCTTGTCCGTCTCCGGCCGCCCCAGCGCGTTCGACCGTTTCAAATCGTTGAACGCGGCCGCTTTCGAAGTCATATTCACCCAACGGCTGAAGCGTGCCGCTCGGCCCAGCATGCGAGCGAGAGGCGTCGGCAGCGCGTTGATCGACATGGCCTTCAACGCGGAAATGTAATCGTCGCGGAACACCGTGGGAATGATGATGCGCGTGAAGCCGGCCTGGGTCAGGAACAGATTCATCGCCAGACGTGCCGTGCGGCCATTGCCGTCCGTGAACGGGTGGACTTCAGCGACGACGAACATCGCCAGTGCCGCGCGGTTCGCCGGCGAGGTGGCGCTCATCATGATCTCGTAGCCTTTCTCCAAGGTTCCGGTGACGAGATCGGGCGCTACGAACGGTGTTGCCGGCGCGGTTGCTCTACGGTTTTAAATTCCCCGGGAGTGCGGGATTGCCGAAGCTCGATGACTTCGCGGTTCCAAGCCTGGAGCTGTTTGGCGAACTCATCGAACCGCTGAGGAATTACTGGCTTGGCCTTCGATGCCAAAATCGCACGGTAGGTTCCCAGGATGTCATGCGAGTCATCTTCCCGATACTTGAGGGGACGGCCTCGCGAAACTATGTCGTGCGCCTCCTCGATTTCGAATTCCGTGCCTTCGATGTAGTTTGAAAAGTAGGTCTCGATGAACGCTTGCAGGTCGGAGTCGATGTTCGGCGCGACACTCGGCACCAGGAGCGGGTTCGCCTGAAGCTCGGTGGCAAGTGTTTGGAACAGGCCGATGCGCGCATCGTCGTAGGGCTTGCCTGCTGCGCGCGCAATCGCCGCGGGCGCACTCAATTGCGTTTGCTGAGTGCCCAGCAGTGCGCCAATGATCTTGTCGAGACGTTGGAATTCCTTCTTCAGTCCCAACGGCCCGGCGATTGCACGCGCGGCATCCCGGATCTTGTTGGTGGCACCATCGATATCGCGGCTGATGAACCGAGCCAGCCAATCTTCGACTCCGCCGGCACCCCATGTGCGGCGCTCGGCTGGATCACCGCGGCTGAAGCTTAGGTTTTCAAGCAAGGCACGAGCTTGGCTCGAAATGAAAACCTCACCTGCAAAGGTGGGAATGCGGATATCGGAGCCCAAAGGCCCGCGGCCTTTCGCCATTCGCAGCCTTACGCCTGGTAGTTCAAAGTCCCGGCGATTGGTTCCACTGAGGAAGAGGTTTCCCGCAGCGGTAGGGCGGCCTGCCTCCAAGGCTGAACGATGCGAAATGATGCTTCCGGGAGCGATCAGCGCGCACAAGGCGAGAAGCTCACGGCGGACGATCGACTCCAGCGGTTGAACCAGATCATCCGTGTAGATGCCGGCATATATCCGGCGGAGCTGCCCGCTCGCCGCGAGCCGCTGAATCTGGCGGGCCTGGGTCTTGTCCTCGGTGGCGAACCGTAGGGCCATGTCGCAAATCTCCGCCTAATCCAAGCTAGGGGGCCATTCTTGTCGCAATTCTACGCGTAAAACGGGATTTTTGTCGCAAATCTACGCATAACTTGAGGTAGGGCGGCCGGCCCTGTTGGCGGAGAGGACGTTGCATCACCGCATCGGAGCAACCTTGATAAGCCCGACGTCGCCCACGATGTCGATATGCGTTCCATACGGAGCAGACTGCTGTTGCAGATAGCCCAGGATCCGCCGGGCCTCAGCGCCGCGTGCCAGGCGGGGTGATCCGATCATGGAACGTTCGGCCACTTGCCCCTCCTGGCGCAGCACCAGCGGGTAGAGCCGAACCTCGCTCACCTGCCCGCCGGCAAAGCGGCTGACCGCGAGCACACTCTCGTACCATTCCGGCGGCCAGTTGAATCCCGGAATCTTGATGGCGAAGAACAGGCTGCCGAGGCCATAGAAAATCGGCCGCCCCTTGTAGATCTCGATCCCTCGCAGGGTATGGGGGCCTGTGGTCAGGACGATGTCGGCGCCCGCATCCACGGCTTCATGAAACAGCGGCTGCAAAAATGCCGCGGGCTTGAGGCTCGCAGGATCGACGAGGTGCTCCTGGCCTCCCGTAGCTGTCTCGTGAGCATGGATCGAGAACGCCGCCAGGCCCGCGGATCGCTTGCCGGTGTGAATCGAGTCAAGGATCTCGTGGCGATCCTCCTCGTTCACCACATAGTCCATCCCCGCATGGTCGGAAATCCGAAAGACCTGATTGATGAACGGTGCGCTGTTCGGATCCAGGGTGAGTTCCCGGTCGTTCGGCTTGATGGCCAGGCCTTGGCGTTCCGCAATCGTCTTCAGCGTTGCAAACTCCGCCGCGGAGACCAAGGTCACCGGTGAATTGCGCAGCGCACTCAGGCCGGGTCGCGGACCCCGATCGCCTTTGCCTGGTCCGGCGACGAACGCTGGCAGGAAGGTCGATGCCGTGGAAACCAGGGCGACGCGTCCGCGCCGGGTGTCGAGAAATGCCGGTGCACGCGCCTGGGCGCGACCCGATCCCGTGCCCGCATGGACCATTCCCGCCTCATCGAGCACCTGCTGGGTCGCGAACATGCCATCGGTGCCCCAGTCGAGGGCGTGGTTGTTGGCAAGCGACAGCAGGTTCAAGCCGAAGAGTTTCATGTCCGGTGCCGTCGATGCCGATGCCAATGGGCCTCCACCCACGCCCATTTGCTCGAAGCCGCCGGTTTCCGCTCCAGGCGCGCCCTTGAAGGTGGCGAGGTCGAAGACATTGCCTTCGCGGTTGGCGTAGCCCGCATCAGACTGTCTCATGAGTTCCGAGATCTTCTTCAGTTCGGCATCGGCGACGGCCGTGACGGGATGGTAGAAACCCAGCAGGTCTCCTCCGGCGGCAAAGCTGAATCCATCGGCCGTCATGTGCGGCGGGGCGGGTGCCGCAACAGGGTCTCCCGCGGCGGCGGCCAGCGGCCGAATCAGCGTGATGAGGATCGCGGCAAGAATCAGGTTCAAGGCTTTCATGGTTGTCTGGATCTTCCGGGAATCCGATGTCACTGTTTCCCAGCGCGGAAGCTGGAACGATGGTTCATTTCGGCCGGCCGCGCAGTCATCCGGCATAGGAGATCCGGTAGACAAATCGAGTAATCCAGGCAAATCGGTCTTTCCGGCGGTTTGGGTGGCCCGCGAAGGACCTAGGATCGCGGCAAACCAACCCAGCCGTTTGGCGGGCGATACCCCAACATGCGGTGCAGAATCCGATCGCAATTCCTAACAGGTGGCAGGACCATGGTTCGAATTCCCGGATGCTCACTCGTTGCGTTGTTGCTCATCGCCGTCGGCATCACTGACCGTGCCGGTGCGGTGCCGCCGCCCGGCCCTCCCTCGCCATCCTCCTGGCCCGTTCTCGCCAACCAGGCGGTAGACGGACCGCGGAAATTCAGCAAGAGCCATCGTGGCACATTCGGAGGGCTCAAGCTCAAGTACCACTCGACCGTGGCCGAGACCATCGTGCAGGGACCGGACGGCAAGCCGGCGGCTTCTGCCTTCACGCTGGCATTGACCGCCGATGCCGCGAGCCCGGCAACCAGGCCCGTCCTGTTCATCTACAACGGCGGCCCCGGCGGTGCGTCCTCCACCTTGTTCTTCGGGGCGTTGGGTCCGTATCGCATCGAACCCTTCACGGATGAAGCGATGGCGGACCCGGCGGTGCGTTACGGGCCCAATCCGCTGACGATCCTGGATGCCGCGGACCTCGTGTTCATCGATCCACCCGACACGGGATTCAGCCGGCGTCTGCCCGACACGCCGCCCCGGCTCTTCCTCTCCATCGATGGCGATTCATTCGCCGTGGGCCAGATCATCCAGCATTGGCTTTCCGCCAACGGCCGCCTGTCCTCGCCGGTGTATCTCGTCGGGGAAAGCTACGGCACGCTGCGCAATGTCGCGCTGGCACGTGACCTGGGAAAATCATCCACGCCCATTCAGCTGCGGGGCCTCGTGATGATCTCGCAGGCCATCCGCTACAACGGGCCGGCAGAGTTGATGCAGCCTCGGGGTCCGGATTTGATGCGGGCAATCGTGCGCCTGCCCGATGCCACGGCGCTCGCCTGGTATCACGGCAAGATCGACAACCAGCATCAAACGGTGGGGGAGGCCATCGAAAAGGCGCGTATCTTCGCCCGCACCGGCTACGCCAGCGCCTTGCTCCTGGGCAACAAGCTCGGCAGCGAGGAGCGGGGGCGCGTGGCGGGAAGACTCGCGGAATTCTCCGGCATCCCGGCGAAGTACTTTCTAGAACACGACTTGAGGGTTCCGAATCTGCGCAAGGAGCTGCTGAAGGCGGAGGGCCGCGCGCTCGCGCAGTTCGACGGTCGGCAGACCGAACCGCTGGAGGGTTTGCCGGAAGACAAGGATCGTGATTGGGACAAGGCATTCTCAGGGCTCGACGCCGCGTCGAAGAATGTCTTCGAGCGCGAATTCGGCGTTCCCGACCTGGGAAGATACATCAGCGTGGTGCACGACCCCTATGGCTACGAGGAAGGCTGGACCTACGTGGTGCCGCCTGCGCCCACCCTGGATGTGGTGCTGACCGAGGTCATGCGGGCCAATACGGCGTTGCGATTGCTGGTGCCGCAGGGGATCTTCGACACGACCAGTTCCATGGGTTCAACCGTGTCGATGTTCCAGCAGTTGAATATCCCTGCCGACCGGGTGGCCGTGACGTACTACGCCGGTGGCCACATGGTCTATGCCGACCCGGAAGCCTTCCGGAAGTTCATGAGCGATCTGCGGATATTCGTGTCTGGCGGCACGCCAAGCGATGCGTTTCCAAGCGTGATACCGCATCGCCCGACGAATTGAGTTCGCCGCCGCGGCACGTCTTGGCGTTCGAACAACGAGGAAATTTCTTAATGAGAGTGTGGACAGGAATTCTTGCCGCATCCGTACTGGGACTGTCGTCTCTTGCTGCGTCCGCCGCGCCAGCCGCATCCGCCGCGGCCGGGGCCGATGCGACCGTCACGACGACGCACCATGCCGTGAAGCTCCGCAACGGACACCAGCTCGATTACACCGCACGCGCAGGGTTCTTGCCGTTGACCACCGACGGGACACGGGAGGAAGCCGCGCATATCTATTTCGTGGCCTACGTGGCGGATCGTCCCGCCGGTTCCCACGCGAGACCCATCACCTTCGTGTTTCCCGGTGGTCCGGGTGCCGCGGCCACCTTGAGCCATGAAGGACCGCGGACCGTCGTGGTAAAGGACGGCGAGGCGCAGGTCACCGACAATCCCGATACCTCGCTGGCCTTCACCGACCTGGTGCTCGTGGATCCCGTCGGAACCGGCTACAGCCGCGTGACGAAGCCGGAATATGCCTCTCTCTTCTACGGCATCAAGCAGGACACCGACTCGCTGGTCGAGTTCGTGCGGCTGTACCTGCAGCGCTATGACGCTTCCGAATCCCCATTGTTTCTGTCGGGCGGCAGCTACGGCAGCATCCGTTCCATCCTCGTCGCCGAGGCGGCGATGGATCGAGGCATCCCGGTCCGGGGCATCATGGTCACCGCGGAGGGCGCCATCCTGTCGGTGATCGGCAGCGATTCGTACTACGCGACGTTGATTCCCGGCTTCACGACCGTCGCCTTCGTCCACAACAAGTTGACGGCGGACTTGATGGCCGATCGCGCCCGAGTCATCGAGGAGGCCAAGCGATGGGCATGGGATACCTGCCTGCCATTGCCAAGAAGGGCAACACTCTGGCCGCCGATGAGCGCCGAAAAGGTGGCTGGCAACCCAGATGGCGCACGGGACTCAAGGCGGAGGTCATCGAGGCGCACAATCTTCGCACATCAGCCAGGAAGAATTCGCGAACGAGCTTCTGCCGCGATGAGGAGCAAGTCGATCGGGTTCACGACACCCGCAAGACGGGGCCCCGCCAGACAGGCGCTTATGATGCGACCAAGGATCCCAGCCTGATGGCGCGTGGCGATGCCTATCCGAGCCTCAAAGAACAGGCTCTGTTGAACCGGGGCGCCGGGATGGTCTCGGACAACTACTATGCCGGTCCTTTCGGGGTGGTTGGCCGATCAGGAGGTTCAGGACTGGATGGCCATCGAAGTGGGGATTCGGCCTGAGCGAGCTGACGGAAATCTCGAGTGGGTAACCGGAGCTTTCTTCGGGGTAGATCTTGATCTTGCTCTTCGATCTGCGCACCTTCGGCAAGGCGAAGCGCGGTCTGGCGCCGCAGGCGACGAAGTCCGTGGCTGGTTGGGGCGCAGGCTCCTGAAGATCGAAGTGGAAGGGTCGAGATGGTCACGAAGATATTCGAGTCTGCCCTGGGCATCAGCTCCCCCTGGTTCATCGCCGGGATGAGCTTCGAGCCGAGCCAGAAGAAGCTGAACGTTGCGTGGATTTCGAAGGCAGCCGCTTTGAGGTCGCTGGCGCGGACGGGCGGCTTCCCGGTGCACGACACCGTGACCAAGACCTACCGGCACCTGAACTTCTTCCAGCACGAATGCGAGCTTTCGGTGCGAGGTACCGCGAGTGAAGCTGCCCGACGGGAAGGTTGTTCAGGTGAGCCCGCCGTGGGCGGGCAAGCTGTCGGGCTTCTCGCTGCTCTTTGAGGCCTTCGTGCTGCTGTTGAGCCGGGAGATGTCCTTCACGGGTGTCCTTGCGCGCATCACCGGGGAGTCGGTTCATCGGATCATGGCCTGTGCCATCGCTACGTCGATGCATGGCGGTGGTGAAGGCTGGGTCACGTCCGTGGTCGCGTCGATGAAGACCTCGCGCCAAGGGACACGACTACGTGACGCTCTTTGCCGATGCCGACCCGGACCCCGAGCGGCGCCGAAGTGCCTGTTCGTGGCCGAGGGCCGCGAAAGCCGAGACCGTGCAGGCCTTCGCCGCGAACCTGCGCGCGCCCATGCTGGCAAGCCCACCCAGATTGCCGCCATCAACTCGATGTCCCCGGCGTTCATCAAGGCGTCGAGGCAAACTCAACGCACAGATCACCTTCGACAAGTTCGTGATCGCTCACGCCTCGGCCGCGATCGACGCCATGCGCCGCGCCGAGCATCGACCCGAGCCTCAAGGGGTGCGTTGGACGCTGCTGAAGGACCGCAGTCGGTTGGGGCGGCCGCAGCGCGCGAAGAACTCGATGCCCTGCTGGCGAACATGACCAGCAGCCGCGCAGCGCCGTGCCTGGCAGTACCGCGAGCAGCGCGGAGATCGCGGAAGCCGCAAGCAGCCCGACATCGTGCGCGCGCTGCTCAAGCAGTGGTGTACGAACGTGATGCGCTCGAAGGTCGAGCCGATGAAGGTGACAGTGGCCGTCATGATCCGCAAGCTTCGAGGTCGCCGCCTGGAGTCGAAACACGGCAAACGGGCAACTGTGGAAGCCATCAACGGCGCCTGTTCCAGGCCGCCAAGCCCTGGGCGCGCGGGTATGGGACCTTCCGCACCATCCGCATGGTGATCTTCCTTGTCGCTGGCAAGCTCGACTTCTCCAAGCTCAATCCCTACGTCGCGTAACCCACTCGAAATTCAACAGAGCCTGAAACAGGAACCGGTGGGTGAAGGCATCGAGATCGTCCTGCCGGCGTTCGTGCGAATCGTGGACGAGAATGTCCGTGTGCTCATCGGTCAGGGGAACTACGATTGGGCTTGCCCGCCCTATGGAGCGGAATGCGTGGCCTCACGCGTGGCCCCGCGCACAGGCAGCATGTGACCGTACCGGTACGAGTCAGGGCACGGCGTCCCGGCCGCCGAGTTCGCGAAGGACGCCGCGGAGTTCGTCTCGAAGGTGCTGAAGGAGTCGGCTCCGGTGGTTTCCAGATCGACGATCGAGTAGGTTCCTGCGATCCTGTGGCCGTGGCGACATCCGACGTGACAATGCCACCGTCCTATCCGCCCCGAAGCCAGGCGTGGTGGATGCTCGCCGTCTTCGTCTTCACCGCGCTCGTGTCCTACACGGATCGGCTGATTCTCAGTGTGCTGGTAGATCAGATCCGCGGCGATCTCGGCCTGTCGGATTCCTCGGTGGGATTCCTGCAAGGGCCTGCATTCACCGTTGTGTACGTCTTTGCGGCTGTCGCCTGCGGACGTATTGCGGATCGGCGGAAACGTCGGCCTCTGTTGATGGGGGGCGTGGTGCTCTGGTGCTGTACTGCCATCACCTGCGGCTCGCACATCGTCCGTTCGAATTGCTGCTCGGCCGAATGCTGCTCGGTGTCGGCGAATCTGTCCTGTTGCCGACCACGTTCTCCATGATTGCCGATGCATTCCCTGCGGAGCGGCGCGGCATCACCAATGGCACGTTGATCGCGAGCACGGTGGTTGGCGGCCCCTTGAGATCCAGGCGAGGAGGTGCTGCTGACCGCGGCCAGGCAAGCACCGCCGCTGAGGCTGGCCGCGATCGACTCGCTGCCGCCTGAAGTTCGTCCTGGTGTCGGTGGCCTGCTCGGCTTGCCGCGCCCAGTCGTCACGGCCGGCTCCTTCGGCCTGCGCGCCTTCAGCGGGCCAGGACCGGCAGGGCAGGGCGCCGTATCCTATCACGCTCGAATCGAAGCCGTTTGCCATTTCTCGCCGGCACCATGGCCCTGCTGTCGATGAGAACTACGGGCTGGTGTCCTGGGTACCGACCCGCGCTGCTCGCATCCTGTAAAGCGGCTACCCATCCATGGGCATCGTGTTGGCAATCGGCAGCCCAGTAGCGGTCATGGCGGGTCGCTGCTGGGCGGATGGATGTCCGACCTGGCCGCCGCGCGCAGCCCTCCTGCCCGACTGTCGGTGTCGGTGGTTGCGGCGATGTTCACCTGCGCTGGCTACCATCCATTGCCTGGGTTCGGCGAATCTGGTTGTGGCCGGTCTTGGCTTGTGGGTCTTGGCCTCCACGGTGGGGGCGGTCGGCGCCTTCTGTGTCATCCAGGACATCGTTCCCGCGCAATTCCGGGCGACGGGCATCGCCTTGTTGACGTTCACGAATACCTTGGTGGGCCTGGGACTCGGGCCCACGCTCGTCGGCGCCGCGTCGGACACGCTGTTTCAGTCGCAAAGCGCAGTGGACGGGGCGATCACCTCGGTGGCGGCACCTGCAGCGGTGGCGGCGGCGCTGCTTCTGGCAGTGGCAAGGCGACGTGAGCAGGCGTCAGTGCCCGATCGACTAACAAATCGGTCGCGATTGCCAAGGACCAAGGACGCGCCCGATCCCCTGACCTGGACCTATGATTCCGGTGCTGGAAATCACATGCTCAGGTAGTGGTCGTTGGCGGCGGAGTGGTGGGCCGCGAGCGCTGCTGGGGCGCGGATGTCGCCTGTGCGAGCACAAGAACCATGGCAGATTGAGCTGGCATGCCGCCGAGTTCCACGCGCTGAATGGCGATCGAAATGTCCAAGCTGGAAGCACGCATGCCGCCTCTATCGCGATCTGGAAATCGGGAGCGGACATCGGACTGCACTACACCGGTAAGCGAACGTCGCGGCGACCCAGACGCGATGGGACGCTGCGTGCCGACCCGGGCCCGACATCGCGTGCTGGGGCTGGATACTCATCTCGTGGGACCCGAGGAGATCGGGCGCCTGTGCCCGCTCATCGACACGCAGGGTCTGCTGGGTGCCGTGTTCGATCCGATGGAGGGGTCATCTGGATCCGTCCGGTGCGACTCACGCGTACGCCAAGGCCGCGCGTGCGCGCGGCGCATCAGCGCCACACGCGGGTCTCGGTCTTGAGCCCTCGGGAGAGCTGGCGCGTCTGGTCAGAGCCTCCACCCGCCCGAACGCCGACCAGCACCGCTGGCCCTGGCCCGTGAAAGTGACGCCCGGCGAAGAGTGGAACTGCCGCTGAATTCCAAATGCGACATCCTACCTGCTGGCCGGAAGTCTGCCCGAACTGCTCGCGCCGCCTGGAAATACCGCTGATACCAGACCCGCAGATGGCGAGAATCCTCACCCCGACCAGGGCGCAAAAGCGTGCTGTAGGCGTCCCACGAAGAAAGCGACCCCTTGGGCGGTCAGCCGGCACCTCTTCCTGAGATTATGGCAGAGGCAAACTGCTGCCGCCCGGCCATGAATCCCAACTGGTGAGTCCCTGAACGAGGGTGTAGTTCCCCCCCGATGCTCGCGAACGCCGGCATCCGCAAAGATCATCAACCCGGAAGGCACCTTTCACCCTTCACCCCCCGGACCGCCCGTCTAGATTCAAGTCCGGCGACCACCCCTCCTTTCCACCGCTACAAGTACGCTGCGGTCACATGGCGGGGTCGCGCAGGGCGGCAGCGTAGAGTTGACGCGCGCAGTGGATGCAGAAACCCGGGCAATCATGTTCGCACTGGATATTAACACGAGTTCCGAGAACTACTTGCGGCGCCACCACGCTGAAAAAGGCCCGCACAATTTTATTCGCGCCATTCCCGATGTACCATCACGCCGTCCCCAGCCCAGCCCGGTCGCCCGGCGCGCACCTCCCCGCCTTGCATGCCGCGCTCTGTCGCGCAATGCCGTGTTCGGTGTCAGTTTCGGGATGGAAGTGCCTCTGTATTTCGCGCCGCCGGGTTCTCCTGCCACCGAGCGGCCCAGCCTCGGTCGTTCAAATGCGTTTTCGCAGGTGGCATCGAATGCAGAGGCCGCGCGGACCACCGCGGGCATCATCGACATTTCCTCCTTCGCCAAGTACCGGCTGACGGGCCGGGGGAGGTGGAAAAAGGCGGTCGCGCGGCGAGCGCCGGACAGTTGCCGCAACCCGGTCGCGTGCAGCTCGCGCCGCGCTGGCGGCCTCCGGCAGGCTGATGGGCGATCTCACGCTCTTGCGTCTGTCGGAATACGAATACTGGCTCCACGGGGTCCGGTTATCTGCGGTCTGGCACCTGCGCTGGTTCAATGAGCAACTCGGCGGGCTCGATGTCCGGGTCGAGAACATCGGTGACAGTTACGGTGGCTTCGCGGTATTCGGCCACGGTCGCGCGGGGTAGCTGCAGTCGATCGCGGAGGGCGATGAACTGTCGATGAGCAGGTGCCGTTCGCCGAGCGTTAGCGTTCGCGCACAGATGGGATCACCGCCGGTGGTCTGCGCGCGGCTCTCGATGACGGGCGAGCTGGGATGCGCGAGGTCCTCGCCCGCGACCACCACCGTCGCTGGGCCGCGCGGTTGCATTCCTCGGGCAGTGCGCCCTGGGGCGGCCACGGCCATGGACTCTATACGCGCTGGAGTACCGGCTGGAAGAGCTTCGCGCATCTGGTCGCGGGAATTTTCGGCGCATTCACCCAGTTCGGGGCTCAGCCCGCCCGCCAGCTGCGGCCGGGCGAAGGTTCATCCAGCCGTGAGGCAACTGGGCGTGATCGCGAGACGGCGCCGGCGCGCCACCTGTATTGCGCACTGGCCATCGAGGCGGCCGATGCCGATGCAACGGGCTACAGACCCATCACCCTGGGTGATCGGCTGGTGGGGTTCGTCACCTCCGGCGGACCATGGGCATTGCGCAGGACTGAGCCTGGCCATGGGATACCTGGATGCCGACATCGCAATCGCCGGCGAGGGCTTGCGGGTCTCCGTGCTCGAGGAGCCGCGTCCCTATCCGCGTCCTCACTCGCCGCTCGATCCTGATGGCAAGCGGATGCGCAGTTGATCAGCTCCATGTCGTCAGTGCAACAAGCGGGAGATGTGATGAGTTCGACTTCCGCAACCCAGCCTTTGCGCCCGGTCCGTTCACATGAAGGCGGTGCTGGCGGATGCGCTGGTGTGGGACCTGCCACGGTCTCGCCTGGCAAGCCGGAATCGCTCGCATCTGCGTCGTTTCCGCGACATCGGTGTGGACGTGGTGACGCTGAACGTGGGGTTCGATGCAGTTCCGTCAGGTGCTGGCTGATTTCCGGCATTGGCTCGGCAGCATCCGGAAGAATTCAGTCTCGTCGCCAGTGTCGCCGACATCGACGCGGCGCGGCCGTTGCTGGCGAACTGCAAACGGTCTGCTTCTTCAACATCAAGGCAACGATGCCCTGTTCCGGCCAATCCGAACATGGTCTCGCTGTGCACTACGAGTTGGGCGTTCGATGGATGCTGTTCGCCTACAACCGCAGCAACGCGCTGGCGGGCAGTTGCGGAGACGTGGACAACGGACTGACCGTGTTTATGCCGCGAGGTGCAAGGACGAGATGGAACGGAGGTGGGCATGGTGCTGTGCTGCTCGCATATCGGCCACCCGCAGCGCGCCGCGGAATTGCTGGAGACGCGCGCGTCAGCCCGTGATCTTCTCGCATTCAACCCCAGCTCCCCGGTCGCATGCACGGAACATCGGCGATGACCTGATGCGCGCCTGTGCCCACCGGCGGGGTCGTGGGGATCAATGGCATCGGCGTTTTCCTGGGGGAGCCGTGCGTCGGTGGGCACGCTATCGCGACACGTGCGATACGCGGTGGATCTCGTGGGCCCCGACCACGTGGCCATTGGTCTCGACTATGCCTTCTGCCAGCAGAAGTGCCGAAGTCGTCAAGGCGCATCCTGAAACCTATCCGCCGGAAGTATCCGCAAGGCCTCGCGATGGCCGAGCCGAATGCCCTGCCGGCGCTGGTCGCTGCTGGCGAGGCGGCGATCTCCTGCAGGAGCCGGATGTACCGAAGTTATTCCGGTGAAACCTGCGCGGATCCGCAGCCTGGAGTGCTGATGATGGACCAATCCAGGACATGGCGCCTGACTGCGCAAGACCTCCCCTGATTTCGTTTAGTAAGGTCCGGAACCGAAGGCGAGCTTCCGCCGCGCGTCGGTGAGGAGACTCGCCGGATCAATCGGCCAACGACAAGGGAATTCAAATGCGTGATCACAAGATCGGCTTTCGCCTGCTGATCCTGAGCGGCTTCATGGGCGCTGGCAGTCCTGCTCGCCGGGAGCCCGGCGCCAACGGCGGACAAGGAGTCGGGCGCGGAGAAGACGCTGGATGAGATCATCGTCACCGCGCAGAAGCGCGAAGAGCGGCTGCAGGACGTGCCGATGTCGCTCACGGCGCTGAGCGCCGATTCCTTGGTCGACCGCAACCAGGTGCAACTGGAGAACTACGTCCGGGAAGTGCCTGGATTCAGCTTCAGTGATCAGGGCAATGGCCAGACATCTCTGACCCTGCGCGGCATCAGCACCGGTGGGCTCACGAATTCCACGGTCGGCATCACGGTCGATGATGTGCCATTCGGCTCCGGAACCGCATTGACCTACGGATCGCAGACCTCACTCGATCTGGACCCGGCTGTCTTGTCGCAAATCGAGGTGCTACGCGGGCCGCAGGGCACGCTGTATGGTGCCGCCAGCCTTGGCGGATTGTTGAAGTACGTGACCAGGGACCCCTCGCTCACGGAGTTCAAGGGCCGCGTCCAGGCGGGGTTGAGCAAGGTGGCCGACGGGGACGGGACGGGCGATTCATTCCGCGGTTCCGTCGAATTTCCGCTGGTGAATGATGTCCTCGGAGTCAGCCTGAGTGGCTTTAGCCGGCGTGACCCGGGCTATGTCGATGACCCCGCGCAAGGCCGCAAGGACGTCAACACACGGCGGGTCAGCGGTGGTCGGGTCGCGGCGCTATGGAAAATATCGGATGTCGTGTCCTTGAGGTTGTCGGGTTTGTTGCAGGATTCGCGGAGCGATGGCACCTCGGTGATCGATACGTTGGGCGATCTGGCCATCACCAATGGGCTGACCCACGATGACCTTCGTGGCACCGGCGGCTATCGCGTGAAATCCCAGCTCTACGCCGCCAATCTTACCGCCCGATGGGATCGGCTCAGTTTCACCTCGATTACCGCCTACAACAAACACAGCTATTATTCGCTGCTGCAGTTTCCTCGATTTTATGGCCTGGCAGAGTCGATCTTCGGGGTGCCCGGTTCCAGCATCATCGATGACTTCAGCACGAAGAAGTTCAGCCAGGAGTTTCGGCTGGCTTCCACTGGCGACAAGCTCGATTGGCTGATTGGATTGTTCTACACCGACGAGAAGACGCAATCTTTTCAGTCCATCCCGGTGCTGAATCCGGCGAATGGCAATACGGTCGGCTCCCTGCTGGTGTCCGATTTCCCGCTGCGCCTGAAGGAATCGGCCGTCTTCGCGGACCTCACCTATCACTTCACGGACCGGTTCAACGTGCAGGTGGGCGGGAGATTCAGTCACAACAAGCAAACCTACGATGAGACGGATACGGGCCTGCTGATCGGCGCCGACCCCTTCGTTCTGCCGACGGAGACCTCGAAGGACGATGCTTTCACCTTTCTCGTGACGCCACAGTACAAGGTATCGGAAGATCTCATGTGGTATGCGCGCGCGGCTTCGGGATACCGGGTCGGTGGACCCAACCCGAGCGCTGAGTTGTTCGGATTGCCGCCGACGTTCAAGGCCGACAAGACCTTAAATTTTGAGGTGGGGGTCAAGGGTTCGCTGTTCGAGCGCGCCCTCAGCTATGACCTTGCCGCATATTTCATCGACTGGCGCGACATCCAGTTGTCACAACGTGATGCGGCAACCCAGTTCTCGTACTTCAGCAACGCCGGCAAGGCGCGCAGCCAGGGACTCGAACTTTCCATCCAGTCGCGCCGGGTCCACGGTTTCAGCGGTGGTGTATCGCTGTCGTTCAACGATGCCAAGCTGAAGAAGGACCTGCCCGCAGGCGCCTACGGGTTGAGCGGTGATCGCCTGCCGTATTCTGCGCGCTTCACGGCCAGCGTGACCGGCGACCAGGAGTTCGCGCTGTCCGAGCGGTTCACCGGTTTCGTGGGCGCCTCGATCGACTACACGGGAAGCCGGTTCGACCAGTTTCCCTCGACGCCGCCGCCGGTCAACCTGCGGGCTGAGTTGCCCAGCTACACCGTTGCTGATCTGCGCGCCGGGGTCCGGGACGACCATTGGACCGTGCAGGCTTACGTGAACAACGTCGGCAACAAGCGTGGCATCATCAGCGCGGGTGGCATCCGGCCGGACCTCGGGTATCGGCTGACCCCTATGGCATCGGAATCATCCGGCCCCGTTCAACCGGTCTGAATGTCGCCGCACGCATTCTGAGCGGTGGTCCGCAAGTCCAAATTCATCTGGAAGAACATGTTGCCCGGGCTGATTGCACCGCTTGTTCTCTCCTGTCTCCGCGGCATCTGCTTTTTTGGCGGTGTCCGGGCCAGCGCTGGCAGAGGCGGGCGGCTCTGGCTGGCATCCTTGATCTGGTTTGCCGCCTGCGTCCGCGCAGGCGGTTCTTGCCACGGGCAAGCATCAGGTCTCCATGGCTGGTTGGTCGGAGATCGGCATTCCAGACGACGGAAGCCCAGGGAACGTATCAGCCATCAGTTACGTCCGAATTCCTCCTGATGCGAGCCGGCCGGTCATCTTTGCATTCAACGGCGGACCAGGGCTCATCGACAGTTTGAATTTTGGATTCATGGGTCGAAGCGATGGAGCGAGCAATGCGGATGTCGAGAACCGGTCATCCTCGCCAGCAGCGGACGCAAGCTGGTCGACAACGAACAGACCTTGTTGAAGTTCGCCGACCTCGTCTTGATCGATACGCCAGGTTCGGGGTTCAGTCACGCATTAACGCCTGGAGGATTGTCGTGCTTCTGAGGACGGCACCGCACGATGCCCAGGCGGTTGAGACCTTCATTCGCCAGTGGCTCATCGACAACAAGCGAATCGATGCACCGATATACCTCATGGGCGAGAGCTATGGCGGTTATCGCATTTGCGTCATGTCTCCCCGGGTGGCAGATCTCAACATTGCGGGTGTGATCATGATCTCCCCGGCGTTGGACCTGACCGACGGCCGGGACGCTGGATACTCGATGCCTTCGTCTACAGCTTCCCGACCGACGCTGGCGGTTGCCGCCTGGCATCATGGTCGTGTAGCCGCGCGGCTCGGTTCCACCGCGGAGCAGGTATTCGACGCCGCGGCGCAATTCGCGCAAACGCAATTGCTGGTGGCTTTGGAGCGCGGGACGCAACTGGCGACCCCGGAACGCGACCGCATCGCTTCGCTCGACGCCTTCGTCGGTCTGCCACCGGAGTCGATCGCGCGGGCGAACCTCAAGATCGATCCGCAAGTGTTCACCGACCTTGATTCCGGACCGGACGGTGGAGCGGCTGGATACGAGGGTGACGGGGCCGGCCGCACCAGGATGCCTTGATCGACGGGCGCAGCAAGGTGCGGATGATCCTGCGTGGGCATCGGCGCCTCGCATTCGATCCCCGTCGTAGGGGCGTACCTGCGGTCCATTGGTGTTCGGACCACCGCGCCCTATGTGTCGATCAACATGAAATGAACCTGAACCTGGATTGGGCCTACGGCACGAAACAGTTCGAGGATGAGATTCGCCTCAATCCGGCCTTTCTACTGCAAGAGTTTTTCCGGCGGCGAGACAACGCAAAACTGCTCTTGATCGGCGGATACTGCGAACAGCGGTGCCCATCTTGTCGGCGCAGCACGCGTTGACCCGCACATCCCTGCCATCAGCGAAAGTGCGGATGAGGCAGACTTCGGCGGGCTGCATCGCCGTGATACTCGGCGGGCTCGCGCCGTTGCCAGCATCAGCGGAATTGCCAGGTTCATCAGGCGGAGACGAAATCGCGATCACCCAGGAACAAAGTGTTCCAGCAGTAGATCAACTTTTCGCGGTCGCGGTCGCCGATCACCAGGTCTCATCGAAGTGACGCCAGAAACGGTCGCGAACGAAGTCCTGGTGGCGGTAGCCGACTGCCGCGCCCGCTTCGGCCACCGGCATCCGCTGCTCGCGCAGCAGGGTGAGGGCCCGCTGCATTCCGGCAGCGGCCACCGAAATCGAAGATGGTCTCGCCGAACAAGGACTTGAATCCGCGCTTCGGCGTCGTTTCGTTCATGCCGGAGGCGTACAGCCTGGCGGATGGTCGGCGGGCGCTCCAGTTCGTTCATCAGCAGGCGGCGCGCGGTATTCCAGACGAATTTCCCGGGGCGGCCATCGCTGCTGCTCGGCGGGCGAATCGGAAAGCGACGTGGTGCTGGCGACAGCAGCGCAGATCAGCAGCATCACCAGGCTCTCCGCGTAGACCAAGTCCCAGCAGGCTGATGGGGGTTGTCGACCACCTTGGTCGCCAGGTCGAACATCTCGGCGCTCAGGGCATCTGGCTAAACTGTATTCGGCTGGTGTCGCTCGCTCTGACCGCCTTCAAGGCGGTCGGATCGACGAGGGGTCGCGCGCAAAGAGCCGCGGCCAGCGCCTGCGAGCTGGACATTGATGGCTACGGCTTTCTCCAGGGAACTGGGAGCGGTCCATTCCTCGACCTCGATGCTGGGGCTGTGATGCAGATCAGCTTGGTGAGGGTTGGAGCTGATCACGGCGACTGCGATCGTCCGATGGCCATTGTGAGGTCACCGAACCTTGGCGAAACAAATTGAACCAGGTCGTCCCCGGAAAGCATCTCGAGCCGTGGATCCTTGTAGGCAGAATTCGTCACCGTGACGAATATCTCGTCGCGGATATAGGAAATCAATGGCCGCTGCCTTCGCCGAGCTTGAGATTACCCGTGCGCCGAACAAGTTGCAGTCCGGATGTCGGATGACGCGTTCGATGTCCCCGGCACGTTCTATGTTGGCAAAGGCTTCGTTGAGGGTATGACCGGGGCCTGCGAATGTCGTTCGGAACAATCCTTTTGCCGGATCGAGCGGAGGCTTGCTGATGCATTCTTTCGTCAGCTGAGCAGCATACGCTGACTTTCGCGGAAGGCCATCGACCCGTCAATTGCGGCAGGAAATCAGAACTCGCAGGACGGCCCGTGTATTGCCATGTCACGAGTCCACCGATACCCCTCTATTACCCGCCCACGCGGCCGATAGGCGATGCGGATTGGAACGCCTTTCCGATTCAATTCGAGCGTGATCGACTCCAGCTTCGGCATCGACGCGCTACGGTAGGTTCGAACATCGACGATGGAATCTCCCTCGCGCACACCTGCCTTTGCTGCCGCCGATCGTGGATTCAGACCCCGGACGATCCGATCATCATTCAACGAGGCACGCGCGAAGCCCAGTTCGAATGTGTGCAGGGTGCGCCGCTTCAGGGTAAGGCAGGGCGAAAAGCGATGGCAGAAAAGCGCAGGATGACACCCGACTTCACTGGCTTCAAATTCCGCGCGCCCCGTTCGTGCCCTTCCTTGCAACAGGTACAACCATTCCCCAAATACCATGGTGTGTTGAAGCAAAAGGTGAGGTCCGGGACGGTGGTGGTCAGGGCCGCTTGGGTGGGCGGACGTTGGTGGATCGGGTTTGATCCTGGTGGTGGAATGGATTGGCCCGGGATGATCGAAGATCTTGAGCACGCCATGAGTTCTCGTCGTCGAGATTCGTGTAGTGGGCATCTCCGTTGATGGTCGTCAGGGTGTCCATTGACAACTGTCCGCCGCGCCTGGACAGGAGCGAGGTAGCCGCCGCCGCGCCTTCGGAATACCAGAAGCCGTATCGCCGCTCACCGTCGAAGTTCCGGCCAGGTGGGTGTCTCGCGGAGCCGGCAATCCTTGCAGATCGTCGACGGTGGGCTTCTCCACTTGCGGGTTGTAGCCGGGCATGGAAGGACCCGGCCAATGCGCTGCCGCCGGTACCGGGATATGGGTTCTGGCGAGCAGTGCGGTAACTGGAAGAATTGTCCTGGAAACCGACATCGTGGCGTACAGGACGCGATCCGATCGCCAACAAGGCCGCATCGAAGGAGGTAGGGCCAGCCAGTACAGCCGATTTCCCATCGTTTACTTTCAAGTACGCTACTCAAGGAGCCAACTGCGTAGTAACTGAATCCAAGAACCTCCGCGGGAACATCGATTTCGACATCCCCGTCGCCCAGCGACCATTCCCCGCGAGAGCCCGCCGGCATGTCGGTGAGATCCCATTTGAGGCGAACGTGATAGGATTCCAGCCGGTCCAGCAGCGCCAGAAAGCCAATGCCTGCACCTGCAAATCCGCCAACTTCCTCACGCAAATCGAAGAGCGGACCATTGTTCCGTTGCCGCCGTTACGCGCCGTGGAGGTGCTTTAAAGTCAGGACGATGTTTCCGACCGTGGCGCGGACCTTTGATCCCGATAAATCCGCTGCAGCGTCGGCGGCTCTTCGCTGGCGATCAACGGAGTACGCCTTTGTCATCGGATGCGGAAATTGCGTTGCCCGTCGTAACGGGCAGTCGGGATTCAACGATTTTCAACGGCATTCAGATCAGAATCCTGGCGGCGTCGACTGCCGTATCGACGAGCGTCATCCTCACTCCGATATACGCATCGGTATCGTCAGCGACGTGCGGCTTCAAAACCAGGTCAAGACCTGGGAGTTTGGATGCAAGGGACTCGTAGTCGCTGACGAATCGGAAAAGAAGTCAGCTTAATACAGCGATGCGAAGCCGTTCCCCGACACGATGATGGCAGTGATGATGATTTTTGCCCTTCTATTGAAATCTATGATGGGTAACCGGAGCTTTCTTCGGGGTAGATCTTTGATCTTTGCTCTTCGATCTACTGTCGGCAAAGGCAGAAGCGCGGTCTGGCGCCGCAGGCGGCGAAGTCCGTGGCTGGTTGGGGCGCAGGCTCCTGAAGATCGAAGTGGAAGGGTCGAGATGGTCACCGAGAAGATATTCGAGTCTGCACGGGCATCAGCTCCCCCTGGTTCATCGCCAGGATGAGCTTCGAGCCAGGCGAGCTGTTGCGTGGAACAGGGTTGTAGTACTTCCAGTTCTTCATGGACGGGCATGCCGGACGAACTGCCCAGGCCAGGACCTTTGTACAGACCTTCCAGCACGAATGCGAGCTTTCGGTGCGGAGTACCGCGGTGAAGCTGCCCGACGGGAAGGTTGTTCAGGTGAGCCCGCCATGGGCGGAGCAGCTGTCGAAGCTTCTCGCTGCTCTTTGAGGCCTTCGTGCTGCTGTTGAGCCGGGAGATGTCCTTTACGGGTGTCGCGCACGCTCACCGGGGAGTCAGTTCATCGGATCATGGCCGTGTGCCGTGGCCGTCGATGCGGCCGGTTGGTGCGGCCGATCTCCATGCGAGGTGCGGCGCCTGGCGATCGATGAGACCTCGCGCCAAGGGACACGACGCTACGTGACGCTCTTTGCCGATGCCGACCCGGACCCCGAGCGGCGCCGGTGCTGTTCGTGGCCGAGGGGCCGCGAAGCCGAGACCGTGCAGGCCTTCGCCGCGAACCTGCGCGCCCATGCTGGCAAGCCCGCGGTGTTCGCCATCGGCATCGACATGTCCCCGGCGTTCATCAAAGGCGTCGAAGCCGACTTCCCAACGCACAGATCACCTTCGACAAGTTCCACGTGATCGCTCACCTCGGCCGCGATCAGCGCCATGCGCCGCGCCGAGCAGAAGCTCGACCCGAGCCTCAAGGGGTTGCGTTGGACTGCTGAAGGACCGCAGTCGGTTGGGGCGGCCGCAGCGCGCCGAGCAATGCCCTGCTGGCGAACATGACCAGCAGCCGCACCAGCCCGTGCCTGGCAGTACCGCGAGCGGCTGCGCGAGATCATGAGCGCCGGCAGCCAACATCGTGCGCTGCTCGAAGCAGTGGTGTGCAGAACGTGGTACGCTCGAAGGTCGAGCCGATGAAGGCAGTGGCCGTCATGATCCACCGTACTTCGAGGGTCCTCGCCTGGGGTCGAAACACGGCAAACGAACGGCTTCTTGAAGCCATCAACGGCCTGTTCCAGGCCGCCGAGCGCAAGGCGCGCGGGTATGGGACCTTCCGCACCATCCGCATGGTGATCTTCCTTGTCGCTGGCAAGCTCGACTTCTCAAGGCTCGAAATCCTACGTCGCGTAACCCACTCGAAATTCAGCGACCTGGTTACGATGCCTGTACTTCATGCTGGGTTTGTCTGGCTTCTGCTCAGACGGGCGTTGCGGCGATTTCCGTCCCGACGCGTACGGTAATCCGCAGCGCCTCTCGTACTTCGGCGTCGATAGCAGGGGAGGTTCGCCTCGGCGAGGCGCCGCTTCCATAGCGCATTCGCACGCTGGGCGGCGTCCTGTGAACGCTATCCGACCATTGTTCATAGGTCTTGGAGTCCCAAATGCTCGGCCGCCACAGCAACGTTTCAAAATGCTTCATCGTATGCGTGGCCGCCAGAAAGTGTCCGCCGGGTTCCACCTCGCGGATTGCGTCCATCGCCTGGCTCTCGGTGGAAAAGTCGATTCCGCGGGTGAGGACCTCGAGTGAAGAACACAGGTCCGCATCCAGCATGAGCTTCTCATAACCCGTCGTCAGTCCCCCCTCGAGCCAGCCGGCGCAATGCCAGATGATGTTCGCGCCCGACAGCAGGTTGGTATGCAGGGTCAGTGCACTCTCGTAGGCTGCCTGTGCGTCGGGGATGCGCGCGGCTGTCACCGCGCCGCCGGCATTGTTGCTGGGTACGCCCAGCCGTCGCGCGAGCTCCACCGCCGTTGCACTGCCCAGCATCGATTCCGGTGTTCCGAAGGCCGGGCCGCCCGTCTGCATCGACACGGCACCGATGAAAGTGCCCATGGTGCAGGGAGCGCCGGGTCGCAGGAGTTGGTAGAGGGCAAGTCCCGCCATGGCCTCCGCGAGTTGCTGGGCGAGGGCGCCGGCCAGTCCCACCGGACCCATGGCGCCCGACAGGATGTAGGGCGAGACGGTGACGGCTTGGTTGGCGCGCGCCAGCACCTTCATGCCTTCCATCATCGTGGCATCCAGCACCAGCGGGGAGTTCGTGTTGACGGCGCCGTACAGCACGCAATTCCGGGCGAGGAACTCCTCGCCGAACACCAGGGCCGACATGCGCACGCAATCCTCGGCAACCGTGGTCCCCGCTCCCGCGCAAACCACTGGCTTGTCGCTGAACAGGAACTGCGATTCCATCGCATGCAGATGCCGTTCCGACAGGTCCTTGTCCATCGGTGCGACCAGGAAGCCGCCGGCATGATGCAGGCAGGGAATGGTCTGCACCAGGCTGATCAGGTTGTTGAGATCCTCGAGCGATGCATAGCGTCGGCCACGATCCAGGTCATGGACGAACGGCGCCCCTCCCGCCGGCGCCAGTGCCGTATTCATGCCGCCGAGGCGGATGGACCTCTCGGGATTGCGGGCGTGCTGAATGAACTCGGCGGGTGCGCTCGCCTGGATGATGGAACGGCACATGCCGCGCTCGAACCGGACCCGCTCTCCCCGGACATCCGCGCCGGCGCGCTCGAGGATGCTGAGGACTTCCGCATCACCGCGAAACTCCATGCCGATTTCCTGCAGGATGGTATCGGCGTTGTGCTCGATGAGCGACAGCCCTTCCTCGCTCGCCACCCGCAGGGGCGGGAAGGAGCGCGTCAGGTAGGCGGCGTGGTGGATCGCTGCCCTGCGCCGCTCGGTGCGGCGACGACCGGCGGATCCGGGAGAACGTTGCTCAGTGTTCATGAAACTCTCGTCCTGGATCGATCATCCCTGCACGATGGTATACGTCTCAATCGACGGCGAAAGCATCAGGTGGTGATCGGCGACAGGCGCATATGCCGGATCGCCTAACAATGACGGCGCGCCGTCCAAAATGGCGGGCATCGCTCGATCCCTTCGGATGCACGAGTCCGCCGCTGGCGCCGCGCGCGCCTCACGGGTATAAACCCCCATGCCCGAAACCGCGCGCTCCGTCCCTCCCATCGAGTTGGTCGTCGCCGTCGCCGAGGACGATGTCATCGGCGTCGGCAACCAGCTTCCCTGGCACCTGCCCGATGACCTGCGGCGGTTCAAGGCCCTGACGATGGGCAGGCCCTTGCTGATGGGCCGGCGCACGTACGAGTCCATCGGCCGGCCATTGCCGGGTCGACGCAACCTCGTCATGAGCCGCAGCGCGCGTTTTCGCGCTCCGGGAGTGGAGTCCGTCGATGGCGTGGCGGCCGCCCTGGCCGCAGCCGCGGATGCGCCGGCGCTCATGGTCATCGGCGGCGGTGAAGTGTTCGATCTCACCCTGCCGCTGGCGCGCCGCATTCACCTGACCCTCGTCCACACGCGCATTCCGGCCGGCGATGCCTTCTTCCGCGGCTGGCGGAACAGTAAGTTTCGCGAAACGGCGCGCGAGCGGCATGCCGCCGACGAGCGTCACGCGTTTCCCTTCAGCTACCTCACGCTCGAGCGTGGCTGATCCGGTGGATCAGGCATGGGCGGCAGCTTCGTCTCGATGAGGCGCGCCGCGCGTTCGAAGTCCACCTCGGCCAGCGTGCGTGGGCCCAAGGTGAGTTCATCCAGGATCTCCTGCTGCACGCGCCCGCGACGCTGGGCCTCGGCGTAGCCGATGTCGTGCCGGAAGCTGACCATGGTATAGCGGGGGACGAATCTCTGCGGATGCAGGCGCTCGAGTTCCAGCGACAGCCGCTTTTGCAACTGGAACCTGGCATCCGCCACCCGCTCGCGCATCTCCAGGTAGTTCTCGATCGCCATCTGCGCGATGGCGTCGGTGTTGGGCTTGCGCTGCCGGGTGAACTGCTCGAACAGGGCGGTCCAGTCGCGCGCGGCCGGCAACAGGTCATCGAAGGCGACGCAATCCTCGAAGCAGCAGTTCATGCCCTGGCCATGGAACGGCACCACGCCATGCGCCGAGTCTCCCAGCAGCAGGGTGTGGCCGGCGTGCCAGGGTCGCGAATACACCGTGGCGAGGTGCCCGACCGGATGCGAGGCGAACTCGGCCAGCCGGTCGGGCATGAGCGCGGCCGCGTCGGGGAACTGCGAGGTCAGGAAGGCATCCCCGACTGCGGGATCGGCGAGGTCGGCGAAGCGCTGCCGGTCGTGGAACAGGGTGGCGGTGAAGGTCCCGTCCGGATTGGGCAAGGCGATGAGCATGAAATCGCCACGCGGCCAGATGTGCAGCGCCTCGCGCAGCAGGCGGTGATGGCCGGCCGCATCGGCCGGGATGGTCAGTTCCTTGTACGAGTGGTCCAGGGGCTCGATGTGCGCGTCGATCAGCCCGCGGGAGTCGAGCGCCTTGCGCACCGCCGAAGCCGCGCCATCCGCGGCGATCAGCACCTCGTAGCCGACGCTGCGCCGGCCGCCGTGACCCTCGATCTGCAGGCGCCGTTCGCGCGGATCGCAGTCGATGACCTCGGATTCGAACTCCACCCTCGCGCCGTACTCGCGCACGGCGACATCGATGAGCGTGGCGTTGAGCAGGTGCCGGGAAATCGAGTAAATGACCTCCTCGGGCCGGCTGCCGTAGGGCTGCAGCGAAGTGGCGCCGGAGAGTTCGTGTATCAGGCGGCCGCGCATCGGGATCAGGGTCTCACGCAGCCGCTCGAACACCCCCGCCCGTCGCAGCGCGTGGATGCCGCGCTCGGCCATCGCCAGGTTGATCGATCGTCCCGAATCGAAGCTGCCGCCGCGGGGGTCCGGGCGGCGTTCGTACAGCACAACCTCGAAGCCGCGCCGGCGCAGCAGGATGGCGAGCAGCGAGCCGGTGGGGCCCGCCCCCGCGATGCAGATGCGGCTGCCCGCGAGGCTCATGCCCCGAGCGCGCCGGCCAGCGCCTGCACGGCGGCGTGGCAGTCGAGGAAGGAGTTGTACAGAGGCACCGGCGCCCAGCGGATGATGTCAGGCTCGCGCCAGTCGCCGATCACGCCGGCCGCCGTGAGCTTGCGCAGGCAATGCCGGGCCTCGCCGGGCGAACACTGCAGGCGCAGGCTGAGTTGCGCGCCGCGCTGCGAGGGTTCGGATGGCGTGATGATCTCCACGCGGCCGGGCAGGCGTTCGCGCAGTTCGCGCTCCAGCCACGAGGTGAGCGCCAGGGATTTCGTGCGCAGCGCCGGCAGCCCTGCCTCGCGGAAGATGTCGAGCGAGGCCAGCAACGGCGCGGTCGCGAGGATGGGAGGGTTCGACAGCTGCCATCCGTCGGCTCCCGGGATGGGCTGGAAGCGCGGGCCCATCTCGAATCGCACGCCAGGATCATGGCCCCACCAGCCGGCCAGCCGCGGCAGGTCGAAGCGCCGGGCGTGACGCTCGTGCACGAAGCAGCCGCCGATGGCCCCGGGCCCGGCGTTCAGATACTTGTAGGAGCACCACACCGCGAAATCCACGTCCCAGTCGTGCAGCGCCAGCGGCAGGTTGCCGATGGCGTGCGCGAGATCCACACCGACGCTGGCGCCGGCGCGGCGTGCCGCGGCCACCAGGGTGCCGAGGTCGAAGGCCTGGCCGGTCAGGTACTGGACGCCGGGCAGGAGCAGCAGCGCAAGGTTCGCTCCCTCGCGCTCGATGGCGGCGAGCATGTCCGCCTCGCGCAAGGTTCGCTCTCCTCGCGCGGGCGCAGTTCGACCAGTTGATCGCGCTCATTCAGGCCGTGCAGGGCGAGTTGCGAGAGCACCGCGTAGCGATCGGATCCGAAGGCGCCGGCCTCCATCAGGATGCGGTTACGCGAACCTTGCGGCCTGAAGAAGCTGGTCATCATCAGGTGCAGGTTCACCGTCAGCGAATTCATCGCGACGACTTCCAGCGGCCTTGCCCCGGCCAGGGCGGCGAGTGGCTCGCAGGCGGCTTGGGCATAGGGGATCCAGGGCCGTCGCGCCCGCTCGTGACCCTGCACCGCCAGGCGCGCCCAATCCTCCAGTTCCCTCATCACGTGGCCGGCGGCGCTGACCGGCGCGAGACCCAGCGAGTGCCCGCACAGGTAGTGGGCGTGTCGCCCGTCCTCGCCTTGCGGATGATGGAAGCGGGCGGCGAACCTGGCCAGCGGGTCCGCCGCGTCGCGCTGCTGCGCATCAGTGCGGCTTGCCAGGCTTCGATCCATCCGATGATTATAGCGGCTGGATGAAACTTCGCCGCGCGGCGCGCGTCGAAACAGCCAGGAGGATTTCGCGGCGAGAGGTCGTATGCGCGAGGTTGCACCAGCCCTCATGTCGATGTTCGTTGGCCTCGCGGCCGCGACCGCCGTCCCGGCGGCCGAGGAGCAGCCTGCGGGCGTGTCCACGCCTGCCGTCTGGAAGCGGCAGAAGCTGGAGTTCCACTATTTCGGCCGCACCTCGCGCTACTCCTGCGATGGCCTGCGCGACAAGGTGCGCGCCATGCTGCTGGACATGGGTGTGCGCAACGACCTCAAGGTCATCGCGCATGGCTGCGAGATCGGCCGCATCAACCTGCAGGGCCTGAACCCCGGCCTGTCGCTGGATTTCCACGCGCCGGTGCCACGAGGCACCAGTGACGCCGCGGCGGCTCCGGCGAGCGGTGGTGCGGCGCCGGCCGGGGAGGATGCGCGTCCCTTCGAGGCGCGTTACGAATCCTTCAACTTCCGCCAGGATGCCTTTCGCAACCTCAACGTGGGCGACTGCGAGCTGGTGGAGGAGTTCGTCCGCCAGGTGCTGCCCAGGCTCACGGCGCGCGGGCTGAAGTCCGACATCGCCTGCGTGCCGTACCAGCACCAGGGCGGCAGCTACCGCGTCAGTGGCGAGGTGCTCAAGCCCATCCCGGTCGCGGCCAGCACGCTGCGGTCTCAGCGCTGAGCGGCGACCGACACGGGCGGCCGGTCGGGGTCGTCCAGGTTCACGGCCGTCAGCCGGTTGCCCCAGACGCAGCCGGTATCCAGGCCGATGACATCCCGGTTGCGGAAGAATCCGAGCGTGGACCAGTGGCCGAACAGGATGCGCGTGCCGCGCCAGCGGGCCGCCGGGTGTTCGAACCAGGGCATGAGCGTGGCCCTGGTCTTCGCCGGTGAATCCTTGGCGGACAGCTCGAGGCTCGCGTCCCGCGCGAGATAGCGCAGGCGCGTGAGGCAGTTGGTGATGAAGCGCAGCCGCGCGCGGCCGCGCAGCGCCGGGCTCCAGCGGCGCGGCTCATCTCCGTACATCGACGACAGGAACCGGCTGGGGTCCGTGCGCAGCGCCTGCTGCACCTCCCGCGCGCAGCGCATCGCCAGGGCGATGCTCCATTGCGGCGGCAACCCCGCATGCACCATCGCGATGCCGCGCGCCGGGTCCTCGTGCATCAGGGGCAGGCCCACGAGCCAGTCGATGAGCTGATGGCGGTCGCGGGCCGCCAGGACGCGTCCCAGGGTATCGCCCCGCTTCAGCGGCGCCACACCGCAGGCGACCGCGACGAGGTGCAGGTCGTGGTTGCCGAGCACGCACACGGCGTTGACGCCCATCGCCCGGACCCGTCGCAGCACCGAGAGCGAGGCGGGGCCACGATTGACCAGGTCGCCGACGAACCAGAGCTGGTCGCGATCGCTGCGGAAGCGCAGCCGTGCGAGCAGCCGGACGAGCTCGCCATCGCACCCCTGCACGTCGCCGATCGCGTAGGTGGCCACGAGCGCAAGGGTGGGGTCAGTTCAGCACGCCGGGGATGGCGAGGCGGAAGGGCGCGATGGGCGCATCGAACCGCTCGCCGTCATCGGCGATCATCTGATAGCTCCCCTGCATCGAGCCCACGGGCGTCTCCAGCACCGCGCCGCTCGAATAGCGGAAGCCCTGGCCGGGCTTCAGATAGGGTTGTTCACCGACCACGCCATCGCCGCGCACTTCCTGCACCTTGCCGTTCGAATCGGTGATGATCCAGTGCCGCGTCAGGAGCCGCGCCGGGGTGCGGCCCTGGTTGCGGATGGTGATGGTGTAGGAGAACACGTAGCGAGCGTCCCCGGGATCGGACTGATCCTCCACGTAGGCAGTCTCCACATCGACCCGGATCCGCGGGTTCTGGTCGGCGATCATGCCTTCATTGTACAACGCGCGCCGCGACGCGTTCGGCCAGCAGCACGAACTGCGCCGGCGTGAGCACCTCGGCGCGCCAGCCCGGGTCGATCCCGCAGGCGGTGAGTTCCTGCGCATCGAGCAGGCCGTGCAGGCTGTTGCGCAGGGTCTTGCGCCGCTGGGAGAAGGCGGCGGTGACCACGCGGTACAGGCCGGCATGGCCCGGGGCCGGCGCCGGCGTGGACGCACGGGGGCGGACCCGCAGCACCGCGGAGACCACCTTGGGCGGCGGGCTGAAGGCGCCCGGTCCCACCTCGAACAGGCGCTCGGCCGTGGCGAGCACCGAGAGCATCACGGTGAGCCGGCCGTATTCCTTGCCTCCGGGAGGGGCGATGATGCGGTCGACGACCTCCTTCTGCAGCATGAAGTGCATGTCGGCGATCGCCGCGCGGTGCTCGAGCAGGTGGAACAGGAGCGGTGTGGAGATGTTGTACGGCAGGTTTCCCACCATGCGCAGCGGCGGTCCATCGCCACGCAGCGCGGTGAAGTCCATGCGCAGCGCATCTCCCTGGTGGACGACCAGCCGGCCCGCGCCACGCGCATCCTCGCGCAGGGCGGCGGCCAGGTCGCGGTCGATCTCGATGACCTCGAGCTTTCCGGCGCGCTCGAGCAGCGGCCAGGTGAGCGCCCCGCGGCCGGGACCGATCTCGACGATGCGCTCGCCGTCCGCGGGGGCGATGGCATCCACGATGCGTCGCACGACTCGCACGTCCTTGAGGAAGTGCTGGCCGA
Organism: Steroidobacteraceae bacterium; assembly: GCA_046347195.1. Classification (GTDB taxonomy): domain Bacteria; phylum Pseudomonadota; class Gammaproteobacteria; order Steroidobacterales; family Steroidobacteraceae; genus TMP-86. The sequence continues at coordinate 17,169 of JAXMGQ010000034.1, read as the reverse complement.
AGCGCTTGCGGACCACCATCAGCGCACCAGCGAAAGGGCGCAGGCCAGGGCGCTGCGAAGCGAGGCGTCGGAGGCGCGGCCGCTGCGCGCGAGGTTGAGCGCCGTGCCGTGATCGACGCTGGTGCGGATGATGGGCAGGCCGAGGGTGATGTTCACCGCCGTGTCGAACGCGGCATACTTGAGTACGGGCAGCCCCTGGTCGTGGTACATCGCGACGATGGCATCCGCCCCCTCGCGCGCGCCCGCGGTGAAGGCCGTATCGGCGGGGACAGGTCCGGTGATGGCGATGCCCTCTCGCCGCAGCCGCTCGGCCACCGGCGTGATCACCTCGATCTCCTCGCGGCCGAGGTGCCCCGCTTCGCCGGCATGCGGATTGAGGCCCAGCAGCAGCAGGCGCGGCGAAGGGATGCCGAAGCGCTCCGCGAGCTCACGGTGCACGATGCGCAGCGTGGCCTCGAGCCGTTCGGCGGTGATGGCCGTGGGCACCTGCGCCAGCGGCAGGTGCGTGGTGACCAGCGCGACGCGAAGCTCGCCACCGGCGAGCATCATCACCGGCAAGGGGGCCTGGCATCGCTGCGCCAGGTATTCGGTGTGCCCCGTGAAGTCGATGCCCGCGTCCATGATGACGCTCTTCTGCAGCGGGGCCGTCACCATCGCATCGTATTCGCCGTTCCGGCAGCCATCGCAGGCGGCATCGAGCAGGTCCAGCACGTAACGCGCGTTGCGCGGGTCGGGCTCGCCCGGACGCACGGGAGCCTGCAGCGGCACGTGCAGCACCTCGAGCAGCCCGGCGCGGTGCAGGGAGCGCGCGGCGCGCGGCGCGCCTATCGCCCCCGGCCGGTGAGGGCGCAATTCAAGCGGCAGGTTCAGCGCGGCGGCCGCATCCGCCAGCAGGGCCTCATCGCCCGCCACCAGCAGTTCGCAGGGCCAGTCGGATTGCGCGAGGGTGACGCAGATGTCCGGCCCGATGCCGGCCGGTTCGCCCGAGGTGATGAGGATGCGCGGCGTACGCACTACATCTTGTATTCGACGAAGGCCTCGTCACGCAGCCGGCGCAGCCACAGCTCGGTCTCCTCGTCGGCCTTGCTCTCGCGGATGGCGGCATAGGCGCGCTGGCGGCGCACATCGTCGGTGCTGTCGTAGGTGCGCGTGCCCAGCATTTGCACGATGTGCCAGCCGTAGCGGCTCTTGAAAGGCTCACTGATCTCGTTGGGCTTCAGGTCCGCGATCGCCTTGTCGAACTCGGGGACGAAGGTGCCCGGGCCGGTCCAGCCGAGATCCCCGCCATCGGGCGCGGAGCCCGGGTCCTCCGAGGTGGTGGAGGCGATGCCGGCGAAATCCTCGCCCTTCAGGATACGGTCGCGGATCTTGGCGAGCTTCTGCCGCACGGTCTCGTCATCGTCCAGCTCGTTCGGCTTCATGAGGATGTGGCGCACGTGGATCTGGTTGACGATGACCTGTGCTTCGCCGCCGCGCCGCTCGTTGAGCTTGACGATGTGGTAGCCGCTGGGCGTGCGCACCGGGTCGCTGACTTCACCCGGCTTCATCTTCGTGACGAGGTCGAGGATGAACTGCGGCATCTGCGCGCCCTTGCGCCAGCCGAGCTGGCCGCCGTCGAGCGCGGTCTGGCTGTTCGAGTTGGCGATGGCGAGCTGGCCGAAATCCTCCCCGCCACGCGCGCGCTTCGCGAGGTCCTCGGCCTTGTGGCTGATGTCGGTGATCTGCTGCGGCGTGGCCGCGGCCGGCAGCGAGAGCAGGATGTGGGAGACGTTGAACTCATCGTTGGTCGCCGCGTTCTGCTGGCGTGCCAGGTACTGGTCGAGCTCGCGCGGCGTGACGTTGATGTGCGCGATGACATCGCGCTGCCGGAGCGTGGAGAGCACCATCTCCTTGCGCATGGCCTCGCGGTACTGCTTGTAGTCGACGCCCTGCGAGGCGAGGGCCTCGGGCAGCTTGTCGAAGGGGATCTTGTTGCGCGAGGCGATCTCCTGCAGCGCGCCGTTGAGCTGTTCATCGGGGATGGCGAGGCCCACCTTGGCGGCGCGCTGCTGCTGGATCTCCTGCAGCACCAGCCGCTCGAGCACCTGCTGCTTGAGCACGCCGGCGGAGGGCAGCTCCACCTTCTGTTCCTCCAGCCGCTTGGTGACGGAATCGAGCTGGGAGTCCAGCTCGCTCTTGAGCACCACACCGTCGTTGACGATGGCGGCGATGCGATCGAGCAGCTCGCCGTGCGAGCCGATGTCGCGTGTCTGCGCCGCCAGGCGTTGCGTGCCGGCCAGCAGCAGGAGCATGGCCGCGGCGAGGTTGAGGACGAAGGGTCTGGTTGGATGCATGCTTGATGTGCCTGTGAACGGTTCTTGACTCAGGGCTGCACGGTACGGCTCGAATACCCGCGGATCGTGCGTTCCAGGAAGGAGTCCGCAGGCACTCCGACCGAGCTTAGGCCCGTGAGTTCCAATTGTAATGCAATCGAGGTGTCGCGCTCGCCGGTCCGGCTGCTGACATAACGGCGCTGCACCACCCGCACCCGCCAGCAGCAGCTGCGGTACTCGAAGCCGGCCACCTGCTCGATGGTCTGGCGGTCGCGGGTGGAATACACCATCCGTCCCACGGCCGCCCAGTTGCGGGCCAGTGGCCAGCCGAAGGAGCCGTCCCACTGCTCCAGCAGCCCACGACGGAAGCGGTATCCGACATTGACGACGCGGTTGTTGTCGGGGCGGTACTGCACGGCGATCTCGGATTTCTGGGTCAGCGAATCCGAAGGGTCCCACTGGTACTCGAGCTTGAGGTTCCAGTTCTTGTAGGCCGTCAGCATGAGCTGGCCGACGATGTCCGAGGAATTGCCGGTGGGCGGCGCCTCGCCAGGCAGCGTGACGCGCGGCTGCTTGAAGTACCGGGTCTGCCCCAGGGTCGCCGACAGGTATTGGGCGCCCGTCGCTTGGTCGAACAGGCGGGTGGTCATGCCGATGCTGAGCTGGTTGGCATCGCCCACGCGGTCGGCGCCGACGAAGCGGTTGGTGCGGAACAGCTCCACCAGGTTGAGATCCGGCACTCCCGTGTCGAACACCGGCAGCCCGTCCTGGTTGCGATAGGGCACGTAGGTGTAGACGAGCTGCGGCTCGAGGGTCTGGCGCCGCTGGCCGCGCGAGCCGGAGGCGCGCTCGAACACGAGGCCGGTGTCGAGGCGGAAATACGGCAGTTCGCGGGTCGGGGATTTCGCCGTTCCCGCCGCCTCGTCCCTGAGGTCATACTGCGTGAAGCGGAAGCCCGCGGCCGGCTCGAAGAACCAGCCGGCGCCGCGCTTCGACCAGCGCAGCTCGGGCGAGAGGTCGACGCGCAGTCCGTTGACGCCGGCATCGCGCAGGAAGTTCACCGCCTCGCCCTCGAATCCCAGGGACAAATCGCGTCCCAGCAGCGGCCATTGGCCGGTGGCCTGCACGCGCGGCACGCGCGAATAGGGCCGGTCGAGGTCCGCGATCGCGAGATCGATAGTCTGGAAGTTCTGCAGCTGTGCACGCACCAGCCAGCCGGCGTTGCGGTAGAGCAGGTCCGCGCGCCGCTCGAGGTAGGTGACGCTGGTGGCCTCGGAGCCCAGTGCGAAATCCTCGAAATAGCGGCTGTCGCTGACATTGGCCGCATTCACGTCCAGCCGCAGGTCGTCGCGGAAGTCACTGATGCTGCGCACGTGCGTGTAGTGACGATCCCCGCCGGAGACGGAATCCGATGGCAGGTAGTTGCCCTCGAGCGTGCCGTGGCCGAGTTGCGTGAGATAGCGGAACTCACCGCCCAGCTCCACCCCGCGCTTGGACATGAGGCCCGGGACGAGCGTGAGGTCGTAGTTCGGCGCCAGGTTGAAGTAGTAGGGCGTGCCGATGAGCACGCCGCTCCGGGTGGAGTTGCCGATGGTGGGGAACAGGAAGCCGCTCTTGCGCGCATCTCCCACGGGAAAGGAGATGAACGGCGTGTACAGGATGGGCACGCCCTTGAAGTTCAGCCGCACGCCGCGGCCGACGCCTTCCTGCCTGCCGGTGTCGATGTCGATGGAGGAGGCGTTGAGCACCCAGTCCTCATCGCCCACGGGGCAGGTGGTGTAGCGCACGCCGCGCAGGCCGAAGCGGCCCTGGCCGCTGACCGAGAGCTGCTTCGCGGCGCCGCGGCCATTGCGGTCGAGGAGCTCGAACTGCGCATCGCTGATGGTGGCGTTGCCGGCGGTGTCGAAGGAGCCGGTGGAGCCGCGCACCCGCACCTGCGGGTCCTCGAACTTCACCTGGCCCTTGACCTCGATGTGCCCGCTGCTGTCGTCGTAGTCCACCGAATCCGCCGCGATGCTGCGGCCGTCCTGCCGCACCACCACTGAACCGTCGAGCTGCGCGTGTCCATCGGCGCCCATGCGGGCACTGTCGGTGTCGATGTGGATGCGATGATCATCCGCGGCGATCGCCTCCGCGGCGGGCGCCGCAACACACGGTGTCGCCTGTTGCGTCGGCGCCGGGACGGCATGCGGTGGCTCCGCGCATTGTCCCGCTGCCTGGGCAGCGGGAAGCGCGCACAGGCAACTCAGCGGGAGGGCGGCGATGCGGAGCGTGATTCGCAAGACGGGCCTTTTTTAAGCGACCTTCGGGCGGGCAATCGCGGCATTATAGTCGGTATACTTCGCGGCGCCGCATTGGCGGCTTCGTCGAGGAGCGATGCGTGGATGCACGCCTGGGGTTGCTGACGGATTGGGTTCGGGTGGACCTGGCCATGGCCGGCGCGGCCATCGAACCGGCCTCCGCGGATGCCAGTTTCCGGCGCTATTTCCGCATCCGCCATGCCGGCACGACGCATGTCGTCATGGATGCCCCGCCCGACAAGGAGGACATCCGTCCGTTCCTGCGCATCGCGGGCATGCTCGCCGAGGTGGGCGTGAATGCGCCCAGGGTCGAGGCGGCGGACCTGGATCGCGGATTGCTCCTGCTCAGCGATCTGGGCAGCGAGCAGTACCTGGCCACGCTCGAGGCCGCACGCCGCGCCGGCGATGAGACCCGCATCCAGACCTTGTATGCCGATGCGCTCGCGGCGCTGGTGCGTATCCAGCACCACGGGCGAGGAGCAGCCGCGCTGCTGCCGGACTACGATCGCCCCATGCTCCTGCGCGAGATGGAGCTGCTGCCGGAGTGGTTCCTGTCCCGCCATCTCGGCCTCGTGCCCGATGCCGGGCAGCGCCGCGTGCTGGATGACACCTTCGAGGCGCTCATCGCCTGCGCGCTGGAACAGCCCGTGAGCTTCGTGCACCGGGACTACCATTCGCGCAACCTCATGGTGTGCGCGCCGGGCGCGCCCGGGATCCTGGATTTCCAGGACGCCGTGAATGGCCCGATCACCTATGACCTGGTCTCGCTGCTGAAGGACTGCTACATCAGTTGGCCGGCGGCGCGCGTGCGGCAGTGGGCCCTGGGTCACCGCGCGGCCCTGCTCGAGGCGGGCCTCGCGGCCGGGAACGATGCGGCGCAGTTCCTGCGCTGGTTCGATCTGATGGGCCTGCAGCGACACATCAAGGTGCTCGGCATCTTCGCGCGGCTGTGGTATCGGGACGGCAAGCCCGGTTACCTGCATGACCTGCCGCTGGTGCTGCGCTACACGCGGGAGGCCGCCGCCGCGTATCCCGCGTTGGCGGAATTCTCCGCTTTCCTCGAACGCGAGGTCGCGCCGCGCTTCGAGGCGGCGCAGACGCGTGCGCTCGCGGCGGCGGGACGCACGACGGGAACGGCGGCGGGCCACTCGTGAGCGCGACGCCGCGCGTGGCGATGATCCTCGCCGCCGGCCGCGGCGAGCGCATGCGCCCGCTCACGGATTCGCTGCCCAAGCCCCTGCTGCGCATCGGTGGCAAGCCGCTCATCGAGTACCACGTGCAAGGGTTGGCGCGCGCCGGCATCGACCGGCTGGTCATCAATCTTGCGTGGCTGGGGGAGCGGATCCGGGATCACCTCGGCGATGGCAGCCGCTTCGGCGTCGCCATCACCTACAGCGAGGAGACGCCTGCGGCGCTGGAGACCGCGGGCGGCATCTTCCGTGCCTTGAAGTGGCTCACGCCGGAGCCATTCCTCGTCGTCAATGGCGACATCTTCACCGACATCGCCTTCTGGCGGCTGCGCATGCCACCCGGGAGCGATGCGCACCTCGTGTTCGTGCCCAATCCCGCCCAGCATCCGCAGGGTGATTTCGGCTTGCGGGACGGGCACGCGCGGCCGCGGTCGGCGGATGAGCCGAGCTACACCTTTGCAGGCGTCGGCCTGTACCGCGCGCACTTGTTCGAGGGCTGTACCGATGGCGCCTTCCCCCTGAAGCCCCTGCTGCTGCGGGCAATGGAGCGCAATGCCTGCACCGCGGAGCTGCACACCGGCCTGTGGGAGGACGTGGGCACGCCGCAGCGGCTGGCGCAGCTGGATGAGCGGCTTTTCGGTGCGCGGAAGGCGGGGGACGTATAATGGCCCCATGCCGGATCTCAAGCACATCCCCATCGTCGTGGAAGCGCCGCGCAGTGGCGAGAAGTACCTGACCCCACAGGGTTTCGCGGCCATCAAGGATGGCATCAAGCGCAGCAGCGCGGGCAGCACGTTCGAACCGGGACGCAAGCCGGCCTGGCTGCGGGCGCCGCTGGCCGCGGGCAGCGGGTTCGAGTCGGTGCGTGGCATCGTGCGCGAGCATCGCCTGAGCACCGTGTGCGAGGAGGCCCGCTGTCCCAACATCGGCGAATGCTGGAACGCGGGCACTGCCACCATCATGCTGATGGGTGCCGTGTGCACCCGGGCCTGCCGGTTCTGCGCGGTGGACACGGGCAACCCTCGCGGCTGGCTGGATGCGCAGGAGCCGGAGAACGTTGCACGCTCGGTGGAGCTGATGCGGCTGAACTACGTGGTGCTGACCTCGGTGAACCGCGACGACCTGCCCGACGGCGGGGCCGCGCACTATGCGGCGGCCATCCGCGCGATCAAGCGGCGCACGCCGCAGACGGCCGTCGAGGCGCTGACGCCGGATTTCCAGGGAGTGCTGCGCGACGTCGAGACCGTCGTCGATTCGGGTCTGGAGGTGTTCGCGCAGAACGTGGAGACGGTGGAACGGCTCACCCATCCGGTGCGCGATCCGCGGGCCGGGTATGAGCGCACGCTGGCGGTGCTGGAGGCGGCCAAGCAGCATCGCCCCGCGGTGCTCACCAAGACCAGCCTGATGCTGGGGCTGGGAGAAACCGACGCGGAGATCCAGACCTGCATGGACGACCTGCGCCGGGTGCGGGTGGACATCCTCACCCTCGGCCAGTACCTGCGCCCCACCATGAATCACCTGCCGGTGGAGCGTTTCGTCGCGCCGGAGCAGTTCGACCAATACCGCCAGCTGGCGCTCGAGCGCGGGTTCCTCGAATGCGTCGCGGGTCCCCTGGTGCGCTCCAGCTACCGCGCCGAGCAAGCGCTCGCGGGCAACAATGCCGGGCTCGGCGCCGGAGGCCTGGCCCGCCGGCGCCCGGAATGACGCCTGCGCCACGCCTGGTGTTCCGGGGGCTCGTGCCCTATGAACCGGTGTGGCGCGAGATGCAGCGCTTCACCGACGAGCGCGACGCCTCGCGCGCCGATGAAATCTGGTTCCTCGAGCATCCGCCGGTGTTCACGCTGGGGTTGAATGCCGCGCGCGAGCACGTGCTGGATGCCGGCGACATCCCGGTGGTGCAGATCGATCGCGGCGGGCAGGTGACCTATCACGGTCCGGGGCAGCTGGTGGTGTATCCGCTCCTCGACTTGCGCCGGCATCCCTTGGGTGTGCGCGAGCTGGTGATGGCGCTCGAGGGGTCGGTGATCGACTACCTCGGCGAGCTCGGCATCCCGGCGACGGCGCGCCGCGAGGCGCCGGGCGTGTACGTGGAGGGCCGCAAGATCGCCAGCGTCGGCCTGCGCATCCGCCGCGGCGCGAGCTACCACGGCATGGCCTTCAACGTGGGCAATGATCTCGCGCCGTTCCGCCGCATCAACGTCTGCGGCCATCGGGGGCTCGAAGTGACGAGGCTGTCGGACCTCGGCGGCCCCGCGTCCGCGATGGCCGTCGCGCATGCGCTCGCGCCCTGCGTGGTGTCGAGGCTGGGCTACAGCGCCATCAGCACGAGCTCGCAGGCACTGAGCTCGCGGTAGAGGGCGTCGAGCTGCTCGCGGCTCTGCGCCTGGATGGTGAAGGTGATCGAGAGGAAGTTGCCGGCGGCACTGGGCCGCTCGCGCACCTGCTCGGGCTGCAGCTCGCCGGCGTGACGTTCGATGATCACGCGCGCGACGCGCGCCAGGTCCGTTCCCTGGCGTCCCATGACCTTGATCGGGAACTCGACCGGGAAGCGGATCTGCGCGCGGTCGCTCACAGCGGCGCCGTGCCGGCGAGTGCGGCGATGTGATCCAGGAAGGCCTGGTGCAGGCGCTGGAAATGTGGCCCCGGCCGGCCGCTTCCCACCGGTCGGCCGTCGAGGGTCGTGACCGCGAGCACACCGCGCGTGGAGAAGGCCAGCCAGATCTCCTGCGCGGCGCGCAACTCCGCCTCGCTCACCGGCGTCGAACTGAGGCGAAGTCCCAGCGCGGGTGCGAGTTCCTCGACGACGCCGCGGGTGGTGCCGGGCAGGATGTCGCGACCGTTGGGCGGCGTGCGGATCTCCTCGCCGGACAGCACGTGAACCGTGGTTGAGGAGCCTTCCGTGAGATGACCCTGTTGCAGCAGGATGGTCTCGAAGGCGCCGGCCCGCACCGCCTGCTTCTTGAGCAGCACATTGGGCAGGAGCGAGGTGGACTTGATGTCCCGGCGCGCCCAGCGGATGTCGGGCGCGGTGATCGCGGCCACCCCCTGCTCGAGCATCTTGCGGTCGAGCGGGGCGAGCTCATTGGTGTACGCGAACAGGGTCGGGGCGAGGCCGTCGGGCCAGGCGTGGTTGCGGCCGGTCTCCGCGCCCCGCGTCACCTGCAGGTAGACGTACTGGTCGCCGCCGCCATTGCGGCGCACGAGCTCGTCCAGCACGGCGAGCCACTGCGCGTGAGTCAGCGGTGGCTTCATGTCGATGGCCTCGAGGCTGTGCTGCAGCCGGTCGAGGTGGGCCTTCAGGCGGAACAGGCGGCCGGCATAGACCGGGATCACCTCGTACACGGCATCCGCGAACAGGAAGGCGCGGTCGAGCGGGGAGACCTTCGCCTGTTCCAGCGGCAGGAACTGCCCGTTCAGCCAGCACTGGGGCAGCGGCATGCAGGGGTGCCCTAGGCGATCCAGAGCTTGATGGAATCGACCATGCGCCGCCACCAGCCGCCCAGCGCCACCGGCTTCAGCGGATGCAGCGGCTCGCTGGCCACCGCGCTGCCGTTCGCGCCGAGCACCTTGTAGGAGCCGACGACCGAATCGAGCCGGAGCGGCGCGATGAGGCCCGGCTGCACTTCCACCACGGCCTTCAGGCCATTCACATCGCCACGCGGCACCGTCACCCACAGGTCATGCTGGATGCCCACGTCAACGGGCGATTCCTGCGCCTTCCACAGGCTCACCTGGCCGAGCCTGGTGCCGGCCTTGGCGAGCAGTCGCGTGTCGTAGAAGGTGAAGCCGTAGTTCAGCAGCGCCGCGCTCGCGTCCTCGCGCGCCTTCATGCTGTGCGAGCCGAGCACCACCGAGACGAGCCGCATGCCGTTGCGCAGCGCGGAGCTGACCAGGCAGTACCCGGCCGAGTCCGTGTGCCCGGTCTTCATGCCATCCACGCTCGGATCGCGCGTGAGCAGGCCGTTGCGGTTCTGCTGCTTGATGCCGTTGTACTCATACTCGCGTACGGAGTACCAGCGGTAGTACTGCGGATACTCGCGCACCAGCGCGTTCGCCAGCAGCGCCATGTCGCGCGCGGTGGTGTAGTGCTGCGGCGAGGGGAGCCCCGAACTGTTGTCGAAGTGGGTGCCGACCATCTTCAGCCGCTGCGCGTTGCCGTTCATCATCTGCACGAAGGTTTCCTCCGTGCCGGCGATGCGTTCGGCGAGCGCGATGGTCGCATCGTTGCCCGACTGCACGATCATGCCCATGATGAGGATGTTCACCGGCACGGGCTTGCCCACCTCGAGGAAGGTGGTGGACCCGCCGGATCCCGAGCCGCCGGCGCGCCAGGCGTGCTCGCTCACGGTCACTTGTTCGTCCAGCTTCAGCTTTCCGGCGGCGAGTTCCTGGAAAACGATGTACGCCGTCATCAGCTTGGTCAGGCTCGCCGGTTCCTCCCGCGCCACCGCCTCCTTCGAGGCCAGTACCTTGTCGGTGTGGCTGTCCACCACGATGTAGGAGCGCGCATCCACGCTGGGTGCGGAGGGGATGGGCGTCTGCGCCTGGGCGGGCGGCAGCGCGGCGAGCAGCAGGAAGAGTGCGGCGGTGCGGATCATGATGGAGATGGAGTCCTGTCGGAAAAGCCTGCGGGCCGAGCGCGGCAGTTTACCCGCAAATCATTCGAGCGCCAGATGCGCATCCTGCACCCCGGCGCGCTCGAGCGCCTTGACGGTGCGGTCGAATGCGGGCACGTCCGCCACCGGGCCGATGCGCACCCGGTAGTAGGTGCGGCCGCCGGCCTGCGACTCGCGCACGAACACCGAGCCGTACGACCCTGCGCGCAGCCGTGATGCCAGGCGTTCGGCATTGGCACGATTGGTGAAGGCGCCGGCCTGCACGTACAGGCCCGCACGCGCTGCGCTTGCGACAGGCGTGGCACCGGAGCCCGGACTCGAACTCGCGCCCGAGCCGGCGGCGGAGCTCGGGCCGGCGCCAGAGCCCGAGGCCGGCAGTGGCGCCGTGGCGATGGCCGGGGGACCTGCCAGGGGCGGGTTCGCGCCCGGCGTGGTCAGCAGCGCCGAGGTCAGCGGGGTGACGCTGCTGATCGGATTCGCCAGTGGATCGATGGCGCGGACCTCGACGAAGGCCGTGCCCTTGCGCAGCATGTCGAGCTTGGCGGCGGCCGTGTAGGACAGGTCGATGATGCGGTTGCCGACGAAGGGGCCGCGGTCGTTGACGCGAACCACGACGCTGCGGTTGTTCTCGAGGTTGGTGACGCGCACGTAGGTGGGGAGCGAGAGCGTCTTGTGCGCCGCCGTCATGCCGTACATGTCATAGGGCTCGCCGACCGAGGTGCGCTCGGCGTGGAAGCCCGGCCCGTACCAGGAGGCGACGCCGCGCTCGAGGTAGCCCAGGCTCGAGGCCATGACGTAGTAGCGCCTGCCGAACACGTCGTAGAAGGGCGGGTTGCCATAGCGCGATCGCGGTTCGTAACGCGGGATGGCATCCGGCGTGGACAGCAGGCCGTCGGGCACGGCGGGCACGTTCGCCGGAACCGGCGTGCCGGCACGCGGGGGCTCGGCCGCCGCGGGCGGGGGTGGTGGCCTGTGCGCCGTCATGCTGCAGGCGCCCAGGCCGAGCATGGCCATCGCCAGTGGAAATGCCGGTCGTTTCATGGCTGTGCTCCCGGCCATTCGATCACGTGGGCGCCGCAGATCGCGTCCGCCACCGGCAGGCGCTCGCTGCCCAGATGCAGGCGCACCGCGGCCGCGAGTTCCGCCGCGGCCATCGCGTACAGGGAGCTGCGGTTGTAGCGCGTGATCACGTGGAAGTTGCGCAGTCCCACGCGCCAGATCGTGCCGTCGGGACGGTCCACCGCGATCAGCCCGGCAGGAGTGTCCTCGGCCGCGTCCGGCGCAAGCTCCAGGCCCGCGGCACGCAGCGAACCCACGGTGGAATCCAGGCTGAAGCGCCGGCCCTCACCGGGCGGTGCGAGCGGCAGCGGCAGGTCGGCATCCAGCATCAGGGGCTTCCCGGTTTGCCAGCCGTGTTCGCGGAAATAATTGCCGATGCTGGTGAACACGTCCAGCCAGTCGCTCCACAGGTCGATCCGGCCGTCCCCATCCCCATCCACGCCGAATCGCCGGTAGCTGGAGGGCATGAACTGGGGCGCGCCCATGGCGCCGGCATAGGATCCCGTGGCCGTCATCGGATCGATGCGGTCCTCGCGGCTCATGAGCAGGAACTGCTCGAGTTCGTCGGTGAAGAAGGCCGCGCGCTCAGGGTAATCGAAGGCCAGTGTCGCCAGCGCATCCAGCACGCGGTATTTCCCGGTCTGCCGGCCGTACTGGGTCTCCACGCCGATGATGGCCACGATGTACTCGGGCTCGACGCCTGTCCGCGCGGCGGCCTGCTCGAGCTCGGCGCGGTGCGCGACCCAGAAATCCACGCCATCGCGGATGCGCTTCTCGGTGATGAAGATCTGCCGGTACTCGTACCACAGGCGCGCCTTCTCGGCCGGCCGGTTCATCGCGTCGATGATCGCGGGCTGGCTCTGCGCGCTGCGCAGCAGCTTCACGAGCCACTGCCGGTCGATGTGGTCCTGCTTCACCATGTGCCGGATGAAGTGGCGCACCTCCGGGCGATGCACATCGATCGCCCGCACCGCGGGGGTGAAGGCCAGCAGGGCCAGCAGGCTCGCGCCCAGCAGGCGCCCGGGATCCGCGATCCGCATGTCCGTCAGGAGCCCACCAGCTTGCGGTGCGAGTGCAGCGACATGAGGATGCCGAAGCCCGCGAGCAGGGTCACCATCGAGGTGCCGCCATAGCTGATGAGCGGCAGCGGCACGCCGACCACCGGCAGGATGCCGGAGACCATGCCGGAGTTCACGAACACGTAGACGAAGAACGACAGCGCGATGGCCCCGCCCGTGAGGCGCGAGAAGGTGTCCTGCGCCTGCATGGCCATGTACAGCGCGCGGCCGATGATGACCCCGTACAGCGTCAGCACCAGCAACTGGCCCAGCAGGCCGAACTCCTCGCCGATGACCGCGAAGATGAAGTCGGTGGAGCGCTCGGGCAGGAACTCGAGCTGCGCCTGGCTGCCGTTCATGTAGCCCTTGCCGAACACCCCTCCTGAGCCGATGGCGATCTGCGACTGGATGATGTGGTAGCCCGTGCCCAGGGGATCGTTCTGCGGGTTCAGGAAGGTGAGCACGCGCTGGCGCTGGTATTCGTGCATGAAATGCCAGCCGGCCCAGGCCACTCCCGCGAGCACCGGGATGGAGGCCAGGATGATGCTGACCTGCAGGCCCGCGAGCAGCACGACGATGAGACCGGCAGAGGCGATCAGGAGCGCCGTGCCGAGGTCGGGCTGCTTGACGATCAGCGCGGTGGGCACGGCGATCAGCAGGGCGAGGATCACCAGGTCCTTGAAGGCCGGCGGCTGCGGCCGCTCGTGCATGTACCAGGCGCACACCATCGGCACGGCGAGCTTCATGATCTCGGAGGGCTGGAAGCGGATGAAGGCGATGTCGAGCCAGCGTTGCGCGCCCTTGCCGACGTGGCCGGTGAAATCCACGATGACCAGCAGCACGATGCCGAGCACGTAGGCGATGGGGGCGAACAGCCGCAGGTACTGCGGCGATGCGAAGCGGGCGAGGAAGACCATCGCCGTCACCGCCACACCGAGGTTGGCGACGTGGTGCTCCATCACGTTCAGGTTCTGGCCCGAGGCGCTGTACACGACGAGGAACCCGATGGTGATGATGGCGGCGAGCGCGCCGGTGAGCGGGCCGTCCATGCGCAGCGCGCGCAGGATGCGCCCGCCCGCGGTGAGCGTGCGGCGCGCGCGGCTCTCGGAGAAATCGTCGGAGATCACGTGTGATGCCCCGTGGCGGGCGGGGTCGCCGGCGCACTGCCGGTGGCCTTGTTGGCCGGGTCCAGGCCCAGGATCCACGCGTCCATCACCTTGCGGGCGATCGGCGCGGCCGCGGCGGATCCGAAGCCGCCGTTCTCCACCAGCACCGCCACCGCGATCTTCGGCGACTCCGCGGGCGCGAACGCGATGAACCAGGCGTGATCCTTCAGGCGCTCCGACACCTTGTCGGTGAGTCGCTCGGAACGCGACACGGTGAACACCTGTGCCGTGCCGGTCTTGCCGGCGATGGTGTAGGCGGCTTCCTTGCCGGCGGTGTAGGCGGCCGTGCCGTAGCGCGTCGCGCCGATCATGCCCTTGAGCACCACGTCCCAGTCCGGCTGCGCGACCCCCTGCACGGAAGGATTCGCCGTCGGCGGGATCTCCCGCTCACGGCCGCGGGTGTCCTTCACGGCCATGACCAGTCGCGGGCGATAGCTCTTGCCGCGCTCGGCGAGCACGGAGGCGACGTGCGCGAGCTGCACGGGCGTGACCAGCAGGTATCCCTGGCCGACGCCGAAGTTGACCGTCTCGCCGGGGAACCACACCTGGTCGGCGGCCCGCTTGAACGCCTTCTTCTTCCATTCGGGGGAGGGCAGCAGGCCCGGCTTCTCACCGCCGATGTCGATGCCGGTGAGGCTGCCGTAGCCGAACGGGGTGAGGAAGTCGGCGATGCGCTGCGCGCCGATGTCGGCGGCGAGGCCGTAGAAGTACACATCGCAGGATTTCGCGATGGCATGCTCGAGGTCCATGTTGCCGTGCCGGCCGGTCTTGCCCTCGCGGAACTGCAGGCGGCTGCCGGGCAGGTGGAACACGCCGGCACAGAACTGCGGCTTGTCGGGATTGACCAGGTGGTAGGTGAGGCCGGCCAGCGCGATCGCCGGCTTGATGGTGGAACCGGAAGGGTAGGCACCGCGCAGCGCGCGGTTCAGCATCGGTTTGTCGATGTCGTTCTGCAGCGCGTTGTACTGCGAGGTGGACAGGCCGCGCGCGAAGCCATTGGGATCGAAGCCCGGCGTGCTGGCGAGCGCCAGCACATCGCCATTGCGTGGATCGATGGCCACCACCGCACCGCGCTTGCCGGTCAGCCCATCCTCCGCGGCGTGCTGCACGCGCATGTCGAGGCCGAGGACGAGATCGTGCCCAGCCACGGATGGATGCGTCTCCAGGTGCGGGGTGAACGCGCCCTGCCGGTCCACCGGGCGGCCGGCGGCGTTGACCAGCACCTGGCGGTAGCCAGCCTTGCCGTGCAGTTCGTGCTCGTAGGAGGCTTCCACGCCGACCTTGCCGATCAGCGTGGTGCCGGCGTATTCGGCGGAGTCGATGCGCCCCAGGTCGGATTCGCTGATGGCGCCCACGTAGCCGATGGCGTGCACCGCCAGCGGCCCGAACGGGTAATGGCGCGTCAGGCGGGTGCGGATGTCCACGCCGGTGAACTCGTGCCGATGCAGCGCGAACGCGCCATCTCCTCCTCGGTGAGCTGCAGTTTCACCGGCACGCTCTCGTAGATCTTGTGCGACATCACCGTGCGCCGGATGCCCTGCACGTCTTCCTCTCGAGCCAAGGGCCACGGTGCCCGAGGGCGGCCTCGACATCCTTCTCCTTGCCCACCTGCTCGCACTCCAGCTCGAGCTGGAAGGCCGGCAGGTTCTCCGCCAGCACGACGCCGCGCCGGTCCAGGATCAGTCCGCGGCTGGGCGGCACCGGGTCGATGCGCACCTGGTTGCCCTGTGACAGCTCGCGTAGTAGTCGTGACGCAGCACCTGCAGGTAGAACAGGCGGCTCGCCACGGTCAGCAGCAAGGTGGCGACGATCACGCCGGCAACGATGCTGCGCAGCGAGAAGATGCGCTGCTCGGCCCAGTGATCCTTGATGCGGACGCGACGTACCACGACCCTACCGCTCGTGTGTTGGCGAGGATGCCGCTCAGCACCGGCCAGATGAGCGCGCCGGTCAGCGGCGCGAGCCCGCGGCCGAAGCTGGTCACCGGATTGCCGGTGGCGCCGTCCACCCAGAACAGGATGAACTGGTAGCCGGCGAGGATGGCGAAGATCGACAGGGTCTGGTGCAGCAGCGGGAAGACGCGCAGCCGCAGGCGCAGGTTGGTCGCCCAGGCGGCCATCAGCACGAGGGCGAGCGCATGCTGGCCGAGCACCACGCCCTGGATCACATCCAGTGCGAGACCTGCGACGAAGGGCAGCCCCAGTCCGCCCGACTGCGGCGAGACGATGGCCCAGTACAGCACCACCAGCACGAGGAAATCGGGACGGAATGCATCCAGCACCTCCGGCAACGGCAGGATGGTGAGGCCCAGCGCGATCAGCGAGGACAGCGTGATGGGCAGCGCGCGCGAGCGCGAATCGCGCATCATGGCGTGTGCTCCGGGCTTGCAGCGGACGGAGCGGCCGCGGCCGGCGGGCCTTCTGCGGGCGCGGAGGCCGGCGGCAGCGTTGCCGATGGCGTGGACGTGGGCGTGGACGCGGACGTGGGCTTCGGCGCGGCGGGGCGAGCTGCGCTCGCCGAGGGTGGGCGGCCGAGTTCCGCAGCCGGCGCATTGTCGAGCCAGACGAACAGCAGCTCACGGGCGCGATCCAGCTGCGCGGCGGGGCGTACGCTGACATCGGCGAGCGACTGCGCGGGATCGCGCTTCACCTCCATCACGTAGCCCACCGGGTAGCCGGCGGGAAAGCCGCCGCCGAGGCCCGAGGTGACCACCAGATCGCCGCGGACCACATCGGTGCTGGTGGAGAGATAGGGCAGCTTCAACAGCGTGGATTCACCGCTCCCCACCGCCACCGTCCGCAGTCCGTTGCGGTTGATCTGCACGGGGAGGGCATGGGTGGAGTCGCTGATCATGATGACCTCGCTGGTGAGCTGTCCCACCCGCGCCACCTGCCCGAACACCCCGCCCGCTTCCAGCACCGCCTGGCCGACGAACACCCCGTCGCGCGCGCCCTTGTCGACCAGCACGCGCTCGCGGAAGGCATCCAGATCCACCTGCACGATGCGCCCGACCACGAAGCGGGAGGATGCGCCGCCGGCGTTGTCGCGCAGCGCCTTGAGGCGGACGTTCTCGGCCTCGAGCGCCTCGTATCGCTGCAGCCGGAACTGCGCGATGCGCAGCTCCTGCTCGAGCCGCGCCTTGTCGGCGCGCAGGGTGTCTCGCGTGGTCACGCTCTCCCGGAACCAGGCCCAGCCCTGGAAGGGGCTGGCCACCGCCACCTGCACGGGGTAGGCGACGATCGAGAGGTACTGGCGGATCCGGCCGAGGTGGTCGTAGCGCTTGTCGACGACGATCAGGCCGAGCGCGAGCGCGCTGTAGAGCACGGTGCGCAACAGCAGCGCGGTGACACGGCCCGAGGTGTCCGGGCTACGAAACAGCGCCAACGGAGATTCCCGCGGTCGAAGGCATCACTCCAGTCCGAAGATGCCGGGGCCGTGTTCTTCCGTGAGCTCGAGGATGCGACCGCC